>NC_014221.1:1942699-2601548 GCF_000092425.1 Truepera radiovictrix DSM 17093 | reverse complement strand
CCCGACGCGCGAAACTCGCTCGCGTCCTCGCCCTCCCCGACGGTGATGCGCGCGGTGACGAAGCGCAGCCTGGCGTCGGCCATCTGCGTCGCCACGGTGCGCTTCCAGATAAGGTCATACAGGCGCCCCTCGACCCCCGAGAGCCCGTGCTCGGCCTGCGTTTTCATCTCGCTCCCGGCCGGCCGGATCGCCTCGTGCGCCTCTTGAGCGTTTTTGGCCTTGCTCGCGTAGGTGCGCGGGGCGGGGCTCAAGTACTCGGCGCCGTAGCGCGTCCGCACCGCCCGCCGCGCCCCCTCGATCGCCTCGCGCGAGAGGTTGGTCGAGTCGGTGCGCATGTAGGTGATGTAGCCGTTTTCGTAGAGCCCCTGGGCGACGCGCATCGTCTCTTTGGCCGAGAGCCCGAGCTTGCGGCTCGCCTCTTGCTGCAAAGTCGAGGTGGTAAAGGGGGCGGCGGGGGTGCGTTTGCCGTCGCGCGTCTCGACCTCTTTGACCGTCCAGGGGGCCGTGCGGAGCCGCGACGCGAGCTCGCGCGCGCGCGCTTCGGACAAGAGCAGCACGTCTTTGCCGGGGGTGAGTCCCGCCTTGAGCTCTCCGGTGGCGTCGTCGAAGTCGCGGCCCGAGGCGAGCCGCACGCCGCCGTGGTGCGTCATCACGGCCTCGAAGGCCTGCGCTGCGCCGTCCGCTTTGGCGAGCGACGCCTTGAGGTCCCAGTAGCTCGCCGGTACGAAGAGGATGCGCTCGCGTTCGCGCAGCACCATGAGCCGCACCGCGACGCTCTGCACCCGGCCCGCCGAGAGCTTGGGGGCGATCTTCTTCCATAGCAGCGGCGAGAGGGTGTAGCCGACCAGGCGGTCGAGCACCCGGCGCGTCTCCTGCGCGTCGACGAGGTGCCGGTCGATGTCGCGGGTGTTTTGCAGCGCGTTCCGGATGGCCTCCTCGGTGATCTCGTGAAACACCATCCGGCGCACCGGCACCTTGGGTTTAAGCACCTCTAAAAGGTGCCAACCGATCGACTCGCCCTCGCGGTCCTCGTCGGTGGCGATCAGCAGTTCGTCGGCGTCCTTAAGGGCGGCGCGCAGCTCGCTCACGACCCGCTTCTTTTTGCTGGGGACGATGTAGAGCGGGCGAAAGTCGCGTTCGACCTCGATCCCGAGCCGCGCCCACGGTTGGTTCTTGTACTCGGCGGGGATCTCGGCGGCCGAGGCCGGCAGGTCGCGCACGTGCCCCATCGACGCCTCGACGCGGTAAGACGGGGGCAAAAAGCGCCGGATGGTCTTGGCCTTGGTCGGCGACTCGACGATCACCAACCGGCGTCCCCCGGTCTCTGCTCTCGTCCTACCCATGTTCCTCCTTTACAGGCTGCGCGGCGGCTGCCGTGACGGGTGGTGACGGCGGCGCCTTACGACAGTGTGCCTAGCATGCCGGAGCGGCGCGCCCGCGCAGCTTACAAACGGCTCGCAAGCAGCCCCCGCGCGCGCAGAGCCGGGCTGCCATTATATAGAGCGCTTCGAGATTGTCAATGTGGTTACAGGCCTAGAGTGGGCGCCGGTTGCTGATGGCGCGGCCCAGGGTGACCTCGTCGGCGTACTCGAGGTCGCCGCCGACCGGCAACCCGTAGGCGATCCGCGAGGTCGGCACCTTGAGTTCACCCAAAAGACGCGCGAGGTACATCGCGGTCGCCTCCCCCTCGACGGTCGTGGCGGTCGCGAGGATCACCTCGCGCACCCCGCCCAGGCGCGCGAGCAGCGGTTGAATGGTCAGCTGGTCCGGCCCGACGCCGTTCATCGGTGAGAGCGCCCCGTGGAGCACGTGGTAGAGCCCGCTATACTCGCCGCTACGCTCGATGGCGAGCAGGTCGGCGGGCGCCTCGACGACGCAGATAAGACCCTGTTCACGCCCCGGGTCGCGGCAGACGCTGCACACCTCCTGGTCGGTGATGTTAAAGCACCGCTCGCACTGCCGCAGGTTGCCCTTGGCGTTGAGGAGCGCCTCGGCGAGGCTTTTAACGTCCTCTTCGGGTTGGTTAAAGAGGTAAAACGCGAGCCGCTGGGCGCTCTTGGGGCCGATCCCGGGGAGGCGGCCGAGCTCGCGGATGAGTTGGGTCAAAGCGGGGGGGTAGCGCATAGGGAGGGGTCAGGGGTCAGAAGCCAGGCGTCAGAAGATGGCTGACTTCTGCCTCCTGACTTCTGGTGAGCCTTTAGAACATCCCCCCCAGACCGCCCAAGCCCCCGAGGCCGCCCATGGCCGCGCTCATCTCGCTCTCTTGCAGCTCTTTGGCCTTGCGCTGGGCGTCGTTGACGGCGGCCATCACGAGGTCTTCTAAAAGCTCGAGGTCGTCCGGGTCGACCGTGCTCGGGTCGATCTTGATCGCGGTGATGGTCCCCTCGCCGTTGGCGGTCGCCGTGACGAGCCCGCCCCCAGCGCTCCCCTCGACCGAGAGCGTAGCGAGGCGCTCCTGCGCCTCCTGCATCTTCTGCTGGGCGCGTTGGGCTTCTTTCATCAGCTTCTGCATGTTCATGCGCGTCTCCTTGTGTGTGGGTCGACCCGGCTTCGCAACGGCTCCGTCGGGCGGCACCCGCCCTTCACGCGGGCGCTAGCGACCTAATACCTCAGTCTACCGTTTCGCCCTCCTCCAAGCCGTCGTGTGCGTCGCCGTGCAGGGTCTCGGGGGTGTCACGATACGCCGCGTCGCCGTACGCGTCCTCCTCGCTGCGCGGCGCGTGCGCCTGCCACGCGACGAGGCGCCCTGGGAAGAGCGACTGGAGCAGCCGAAACCGCGGGTCGTCCTCGGGGTGCTGCGCCGCTCTGTCGGTGCCCGCTCCGGCGGGGGCGGCGTCCTGGGGCGCGCGCTGCGGCGGGTCGGGGAGCGGCACCTCCTCCCAGAAGTCGGGTGGCAGCTCGTCGGCGAACGCGCTCGCGTCGTCGGGGGGCGCAGCGGGTGTCGGGGCTTCGGGGCCGAGCGGCGCCGTTTCGTCCCGCGCGGCGCGCTCGGGGCGGACGGCGCCGAGCGCGCTCACCCCGGGGGGCGGGACGAGCGGCGCGCTGCCGGGGCCCGGTGGCGGGTCGGGCTGCGGCGGTGGGGCCGCCGCGGCGCGCGGCGCGGCGGGTTCGGCGGGGGGCTCTGGCGGGGTGGGGCGCGGAGCGGCCTCGCGGCGCTCCGCTAGGGCTTTTTTACAAGGTCCCCCTTGGGGCTCTCGAGCTCGAGGCTGAGCGCCTGCCCCGAGACCTGCGCGACGAGCGCCGCGAGCTCCGCCTGGCGTTTAACCGTCTCCTTGTAGTGAAAGTCGTGCGCGAACTTCAGGTGCACGCGCCCGTCTTCGACGGTGACCCGCGCGTCGTTTAAAAAGGCGCGCAGCTGCACCCCCGCTTTGGCGGTGACGTCGCGCCACCGCAGCGGCGCCCCGGCGCTCGCGGCGGCGGGTGCCGTGGCGCTGGGTGTCGTGGCGCTGGATGTCGTTGTGGGTGTCGTGGCGGGCGTCGTGGCGGTCGGCGCGGGCGCCTGGGATGAACGCGGGTGGACGGGGGCGGGGCGGCCGGTCGGGTCGAAGTCGGGTAGGGGCGCGCGCGCGGCGGCCGCGGCTGGGGTTTGGGCCGACGGGCCTACGCGAAAGGGCGGGGTGTCCGGCGCCGGAGTGCGGGTCTCAGCGCTCGTGGCGGGCGGCTGCGGCGCGACGTCGGCGACCGCTTCGGCGGGCACGTTGTGCGTGAGCGCGTTGAGCGTCTTGATGAGCGCGACCTCGAGCGAGAACAGGTCGTCGTAGCGCACGAAGCGCTCCATCTCGTCGTCGAGCGCGTGGAGCGCGCGCAAGAGGTCGCGTTCACCGAGCTCCAAGGTGAAGTCGCCGCCGAGCCCCACGCGCGCGTAGAGCGCCCCGCGCAGCTCGGCGGCGAGCCGTTCGGCGAGGGTGCGCGGGGCGAAGCCGTCGCGGTAAAGAGCGCTCGCTTCGGCGAAGAGCGAGGCCAAGTCGCCCGCCGCGAGGTGCCGCGCGAGCGCCTGGAGGCGCGCCTGCGGGGGCAGCCCGAGCGCCCCTTCGGCGTCCTGCAGGGTGATCGGCGCGCCCGTGGTGAGGAGCCGCTCTAGAAGCGACTCGGCGTCGCGCATGGCGCCGTCGGCGGCGCGCGCGACGAGCGCGAGCGCCCCCTCCTCGGCGCTCACCCCCGCCTCGTGGCAGAGCGCGCGCAGCTTGCTGGCGATCTCCGCTTCGGAAAGCCGGCGGAAGCGGAAGTGCTGGGTGCGCGAGAGGATCGTCGGGGGGAGCTTTTCGGGCTCGGTGGTGGCGAGGATGAAGACGAGCCCCTCGGGGGGCTCCTCGAGCGTCTTTAAGAGCGCGTTCGAGGCCGACTTGGAGAGCATGTGCGCTTCGTCGAGCACCCACACCCGTCGCCCGCCGCGCAGCGACGCGAGGCGCACCTTTTCGCGCAGGTCGCGGATGTCTTCGACCGAGTTGTTGCTGGCCGCGTCGAGTTCGGTGACGTCGGGGTGCGCGCCGCGCCGCACCAAGAGGCACGACTCGCACGCGCCGCACGGTCTGTCCTCCCCTTCGCAGTTGACCGCCATGGCGAGCAGGCGCGCGGTGGTGGTTTTGCCGACGCCGCGCGGGCCGGAGAAGAGGTAGGCGTGACCGACGCGCCCTTTGGCGAGCGCCGCTTGCAGGGGCGCCTTGACGTGTTCTTGACCGACCACCTGAGCAAACGTGATCGGCCTTGCACGTTGGTAGATCGCCGCCATACGCGTTTATGCTATCACCCGACGCGAGCCGGTAGCGCTCGGGGGTGCGCGCCGGTTTATCGTAGGGGGGTGAACCTGTTCGTCTTCGGTGCCCTTGCCGAGCTGCCGTGGTGCCGCGCGCTCGGGCGGCTCGCGCGCCACGAGGCGTGCGCGACCAGCCTCGAGGCGGCCTACTGTGAGCTCTACCGCGCGCTCGGCGAAGCGGGCGCGCGCAGCCTCCCCGACGCCGCCGCCGAGGCGCTCCTCTACCTCGAGACGCCGCTCTCAAAGCGCGCCGAGGCGCCCCCGGAGGGCCTCGTTCGGGGGGGCCGCGCCGACCTGGAGGCCCTCTTGCCGCTCGTGCGCCGCGACTGGCACGCGTACGCCCAGAGCGCTCTGGGGCGCTCCTTGCCCCCGCTGTCGCCCCTGGCCCCGCCCCCCGCCGCGCCCGTCGCTGAGCTCGCCGCGGCGCTCCAGCGCGAGGGCGCCGCGGCGCTGTTGACGCGGTTGCTCGGGCGCTACGCCGCGCACGGCGCGGGCGAGCTGGCGCGCTACGTTGCGTTTCGCTGGAGCGCCGCGGGCGTCCGGGGGATTTCCCACCCCGCGCAACCCGACGCGGCGCGCCTCGTGGGGTTGGAGGGGGCGCTAGAACGCCTTTTTCGCAACATTGAGGCGTTCGTCTCGGGCGCGCCGGGGGCGCAGCACACCCTCCTCTACGGGCCGCGTGGGTCGGGGAAGTCGACCGCTGCTAGGAGCTTGGGGCCGCGTTACGCCGACCGGGGGCTGCGCCTCGTCGAGGTCCCGCCGGAGCGCCTCGGCGACCTTCCGGCGATCCTCGAGGTGCTGCGGGGGCGCCCGCACCGCTACCTGCTCTTTACCGATGACCTCGCGTTCGAGGCGGGCAGCGCCGCCTACGCCCCCCTCAAGTCGCTCCTCGAGGGGTCGCTCGCGGCGCGCCCCGAGAACGTCCTCTTGTGCGCCACCTCTAACCGCCGCCACCTTGTCGGCGAGCGCTTCTCCGACCGCCCCGACCCCCTAGACGACGACGTGCACGCCTGGGACACGCAGCACGAACGCTTGGCCCTGGCCGACCGCTTCGGCCTCGTGATCACGTTTCCCGACGCCACGCAGCGGCGCTACCTGGAGATCGTCCGCGCCCTCGCCGCGCGCGAGCAGCTCGCCGCCAGCGACGAGGCGGCCCTGCGCTTTGCCGCCTGGGGCAACGGCTTTTCTGGGCGCACGGCGCAGCAGTTTATCGAGGTGCTGCGGGCGGGGTTGCTGTAAGCCGCGGTGTCGGGTGGCGGGGGGGACCCCGACGCGTCTTGCGCGTGGCTTGTGGCCCGTGTGTGGACCACGAGCTACAGGCCACGGGCCACGCGCGAACATGAAGCCCCTTTGAGCGTTTTTACACCCCGCTCTTGCCCGCAGAGCGTATGGTAGAGTCAAAGGAACCAAGACCTAGCCGGGGGGCGTCTCTGGGGCGTGTGCGCGCCTCTAGGCGGGCGCTGGCGTCGCCCTACGGCCGCAATCTCGCTACGACTCTGTGAGGTTATTCGTGACACCAACCAAGATGGGCCCATGCGCGCCCGTGGCGCCGCGGAGGGGGCCGTGACGGCGTACCTGATCGGCGCCGCGACGGCGTGGCTGGCCGGCTTTCTGCCCTTTTTCGGGCTCTACGTGGCGATCCCCGCAGCCGTGGCGCTCGGCCTCGACTACGCCTCGGCGACCCTGTGGGCGGCTCTCGGGAACTTCACCCCGATCCTCCTCATCGTCCTCGCCTTCGAGCGTTTGAGGCGGCTTCCGCGCGTCGGCCCTTGGCTCCAGACGCGCACCTCCGAACGCTTTCGCGCGCTCGCCGACCGCTACGGGATGTGGCTCGTGCTCGCGACCACCCCGCTCATCGGGGTGTGGGCGCTCGCGGTCACGGGCGTCGGGCTCGGGATGGACCGCTACCGGCTGGCGGTCTTTTCGGGGCTCAGCATCGCGCTCTACGCCCTGGTGATCACCGCAGGGCTGGCGCTCGGCTTAGAGGCGCTCGAGACGGTCGCCGAGGGGGGCGCCAAGGCCCCGACTTTGAGCCGCTCGCCCTACGCCGAACCCCACTGACCGCGCCACGAACCACAGGCCACGCGCTACGAGCCACCGGCCTCTATCACGTAGCCCGCGCTCGGCGGCAGCGCCAGCACCTCCCCCGCCCCCGCGAACGCCCGCAAGAGCCCCTTGAGGCGCTCGCCGAGCCCGTCGTCGCCGGGGCGTTCGACGTAGATCACCCCGAGCGTCGGCCCCGCGCCGGACAAAAAGGCCGCGCTCGCCCCCGCCCCAAGCAGCGCGCGGCGACAGGCGGCGAGCCCCGGGATGAGGGGTTCACGAAAGGGTTCGTGCAGCCGGTCTTGCGAGGCGACCCCCAGGAGCTCGGGCCGGTCGAGCGCTACCGCGGTCGTCCAGAGGGCGCAGCGGCTCGCGGTAAAGACCGCGTCGTCGCGCCCGTAGCGCGAGGGCAGCACGGCGCGGGCCGCGCTGGTCAAGAGCTCAAAGTCGGGGACGGCAAAGAGCAGCCGCCAGCGCGCGGGCAGAGCGAGCACCTGGGTGAGGTAGCCGTCGCCGTCGCGCTTGGCGGAGACGGTAAAGCCGCCGTAGACCGCCGGCGCGACGTTGTCGGGGTGGCCCTCGAGCGCCGCAGCGACCTCGAAGACCCCCTCCCGCCCGAGCGCCCCCCCCGAAAAGTGGTCGGCGAGCGCGACGCCCGCGACGAGCGCCGCCGACGACGACCCGAGGCCGCGCGCGAGCGGGATCTCGTTGTGCGCCTCGAACCGGACCCGCGGGGCGGGGCGGCCGAGCGCCGCGTAGGCCGCCCGGAACCCCTCGTGGGTGAGGTTGTCGGGGCGGCTCGGGACGCTGCCTGGGCCGCGGTAGAAAAACGCGTCGCAGGGGGCGAGCTGCGCGCGCACCTCGAGGTAGAGCCCCACGGCCAGCCCCAAGCAGTCGAAACCGGGGCCCAGGTTGGCGCTCGTGGCGGGGACGCGGACCCTCGCGCCCTCCGCTTCACCGCCCCCCACGTCGCCCCCCACGTTCACCCCCACGCTCACCGGCCCTCACGGAGCTCCCGCCACGCCTCCGGAAACGCGCCGATGAGATCGGTGGCGATGAGCCCGTCGCCGAAGCGCGCGCCCGCGCGCTCCCCCGCGCGGGCGTGGGCGACGACGCCCGCGCAGGCGCGCTCGAAGAGCGCCCCCTCATCGCTGCACCAGGCGCCCAAAAGGCCCGCCAGCACGTCGCCGGTGCCGCCGGTCGCCATCCCCGGGTGCCCGCCCGCATGGGCGGCCGTGCGCCCGTCGGGGGCGGCGACGACCGTGGTCGCGCCCTTGAGGACGACCACCGCGCCGGTGCGCTCGGCGAGCGTCCGGGCCGCCTCGAGGGGTGCGGTGCGAACTGCCTTGGCGGACGTTTCGAGGAGCTTCGCCGCCTCGCCGTGGTGCGGGGTGAGGACGCAGCGGCCGTGGTCGCGCACCGCGCGCTCCCAAGCGTCGCCGCCCCCCAGGGCGCCCGCGTCGAGCACCGTCGGTACGCGCCGCTGCCCGATAAGGGCCGGCAGCACCGCCGCCGCGCGGCGGTCGAGCCCGGGGCCGATCAGGCGCACCTGCGCGCGGTTCTCGCCGAGTTCGGCGAGCGTCCCCAAGGGGTCGTGGTCCCACGCCAGGCGTTCGTGGATGATCTCCGGCCAGGTCCCCGGAAAGCTCCCCTCTGAGGCCAGCGTCACGAGCCCCGCCCCCGCGCGGAGCGCCGCGCGGCAGGCCATCTCGGCCGCGCCCAAGTAGGTCGCTGAGCCCGCGATGACGAGCAGGGTGCCGACCTCGTACTTGTGGGTGTCGGGGGCGCGCGTCGGCAGATGGGCGCGAACCCCATCGGGGGAGAGCACCGTGACGCTGGCGTGGGCCTCGAGGATCGCCTTGGGAATCCCGATGTCGGCGACCTCGGCCGCGCCGAAAGCGGCCCGGGCGGGGTGAAAGAGGCTGGCGACCTTGGCACCAGCGAGCTGCACCGTGCGCGTCGCCCGCACGTGCGGCCCGAGCAGCTCGCCCGTGTCCGACGCGACGCCCGAGGGCACGTCGACGCTCAGGACCTCGCAGCCGCTCGCGTTGACGCGCGCCACGGCCGCCGCGACCTCCCCCTCAAGCGGCCGCGTCAAGCCGCTGCCAAAGAGCGCGTCGACGACGAGGGGGCGCCCCTCGAGCGCGCGCGTGAGCGCCGCCTCCTCCAGGGGCCGAGGCGTGAGGCCGTGCGCGAGGAGCGCCCGCCGCATCGTGCGGGCGTCGTCCGAACGCGGCGCGCTCGAGAGCTCGAGGACGCTGACGCGCCGCGACGCGAGCAGGTGCCGCGCCGCCACGTAGCCGTCGCCGCCGTTGTTGCCCCCACCGCAGAGGACGAGCACCTCGGGGTGCGCAAAGTGGCGGGTGACGGCGTCCGCGACCGCGCGCCCCGCCGCCTCCATCAGCAGAAGCAGCGGGATCCCCGCATCCGCGGCCGCCTGGTCGGCGGCGCGCATCTCGTGGGCGGAAAAGAGCTTCATGGGGCAACTATAGCAACGCGTGCGGGCGCCCATCGTGCCGGGGTCAGCGCCACTCCGGGCTCGGGGCAAAAGGGCGGGACCCCCCACCGGAAGCCGCCTCGCGTGCACCGACGGCAATCCACCGGGGGCAAGGGTGTCGGCGTCCACAGGACGACGCGAGGTGGGTCGGTCCCGCCCCTCCACTGTGGGGCGCTTTAGCGGCCGAACACTATAGAGCGAGGTACAAAGCAGAGCGAGGTACAAAGCGCCGCGTGCTCCAGCGCTTCGGGGCGCGCCCCGCCGCCGACGGCCCGTGGGCGCCCGGCGCGGTAAACTCGCGTATGCTTACGCCTAACCCCTTGCAGGACGCGCGTCGTGGCTGAGGCGCCGCCGGATAGCGCGCAGCGGGCGCTCGGCCTTGGCGCCACGGACGACCCGGGCGACGCGCGCCGCCCCACGAACGGGCACAAGATCGTCATCATCGACGGGCACGCGCTCGCCTTTCGCTCCTACTACGCCATTCGCGAGCTCTCCAACTCGCGCGGCGAGCCGACAAACGCGATCTACGGCTTTCTCCGCTCGCTGCTGCGCATCTTGGCCGAGGAGGGGGAGTTCGACGCGACGGTGGTGACCTTCGACGCGCCCGCCAAGAGCTTTCGCCACGAGCAGTTCGAGGGCTACAAGGCGGGGCGGCGCGACACCCCCGAGGACCTGCCGGAGCAGATCCGGATCATCAAGCAGCTCGTCGACCTTTTGGGGCTCTACCGGATCGAGGTGCCCGGGCTCGAGGCGGACGACCTCATCGGCACCATCGCCGCGCGCTGCGCCGAAAAGGGCTACACCGTCGAGATCGTCACCTCCGACCGCGACGCCTATCAGCTCGTGTCGGACAGGGTCTATGTGCGTGGGCTCGCCAAAGCCGAGCGCTTCGGCCCCGACGAGGTGTTTGAAAAGTTCGGTGTGCGCGTCGATCAGTGGGTCGACTTTCGCGCGCTCACCGGCGACGCCTCGGACAACATCCCCGGCGCCAAGGGCATCGGCCCCAAGACCGCCGCCAAGCTGCTGCAAGACTACGGGTCGCTCGACGCCATCTTGGAGAACCTGGAGCGGGTGAAACCCGAGAGCGCCGCGAAAAAGGTGCGCGCCAGCCTGGAGGACGTGAAGTTTTCACGCGAGCTGTCGCGCATCATCACCGACGCCGACCTTACGGTCACACCCGAGGTGTGGGCGCAGCGCGAACCGCAGCGCGAGGCGCTGCGCGAGCTTTTGGAGCGCCTCGAGTTCGGCTCGATCATCCGCGAGTTGGGGCTCACCCCCGCCCAGGGGGGGGCGCCGGAGGCGGCGGCGCGCCAGAGCTACCGGACGGCGCGCCTCGAAGACCTCTTTTTCGGCGGTTCGCTCGGGTTCGTGCTCTCCGACGTCTCGCCCATGACGGGGGAGCTGTTGGAGCTCGCCGTGGCCGCCGGCGGGGCGGTCGCCGAGGTGCCGCCGGAGCGCGCGCTCGAGCTGCTGCGCAGCGAGGAGGTGCTGCACGCGGCCGACGCCAAGGCGCTGGCGGTGTACGCGCAGCGCTGCGGCCTCGAGGTCCGCCCGGGCGACGACCCGCTCTTGATGGCCTACGTGCTCGACCCCAGCGCCGCCGACCCCGAGACCCTGACGCGGCGCTACGGCACCCCCGCGTGGGGGGCGACGGCGGTGGCGCGGGCGGTCGCGACCGCCGAGCTGAGCCGCACCCTGCGCCCCAAGCTGGCGGGGGCGCTCCGGCGGCTCTACGAGGAGATCGAGCGGCCCGTGGCCGAGGTGCTCGCGCACATGGAGGTCACGGGCGTCCGCCTCGACACCGCCGCCCTCGCGGCGCAGTCAGAAAGCCTGGCCGAGAAGCTCGCCGCGCTCGAGCGCGAGGTGCGCGAGCTCGCGGGCAACCCGAACCTCAACCTCAACTCGCGCGACCAGTTAGCCGAGCTCCTTTTTGAAAAGCTCGAGCTGCAAGCGGGCCGCAAGACGAGCACCGGCAAACGCTCGACCGCCGTGAGCGCACTAGAGCCCCTTAAAGACGCGCACCCCGTGGTGCCCCTTATCCTGGAGTACCGCGAGCTCGCGAAACTCAAGAGCACCTACTTAGACCCTTTGCCGCGGCTTATCAACCCGCACACTGGGCGGCTCCACACCACCTTCAACCAGACCGCCACGGCCACCGGGCGCCTCTCGAGCGCCAACCCGAACCTGCAGAACATCCCCGTGCGCACCGCCGTGGGGCGCGAGATCCGGCGCGCTTTCGTCGCCGACGAGGGCGCGACGCTGCTCGTGGCCGACTACTCGCAGATCGAGCTGCGCATCCTCGCGCACATCACCGGCGAGGAGGCGCTCGTCGAGACCTTCCGGCGCGGCGAGGACATCCACCGCCGCACCGCCGCGCAGATCTTCGGCGTCCCCCCCGAGGCGGTCACACCGGAAGGGCGGCGCGTCGCGAAAGTGATCAACTTCGGTGTCCTCTACGGGATGTCGGCGCACCGCCTGGCGCGCGAGCTGAGCATCCCCTACGCCGAAGCCGACGCCTTTATCCGCTCCTACTTCGAGGGCTACCCGAAGGTGCGCGCCTACATCGACGAGACCCTCGCCTTCGCCCGCGACAAGGGCTACGTCGAGACGCTCTTCGGCCGCCGCCGCCCGATCCCCGACATCAGGAGCAGCAACCGCAACGCCCGCGAGTACGCCGAGCGCACCGCCTACAACATGCCCATCCAGGGGACGCAGGCCGACATCGTCAAGCTCGCCATGGTGAGGCTTTTGCCGCGCCTTAAAGCGCACGGGGCGAAGCTGCTTTTGCAGGTGCACGACGAGCTCGTGCTCGAGGCGCCCGAGGGGGCCGCCGAGGCGGTCGCGGCGGAGGTCAAAGCGGTCATGGAGGGGGCCTTTGCGATGCGCGTACCCCTAGTTGCCGAGGTCGGGCGGGGGCGCAACTGGCTCGAGGCCAAGTAGTCAGGGGCCAAGTAGCGGGGGCAAGATAAAGTGCATCTTAAGCTTCCCTTAAGCTCTCTCACGCTACAATACCCGGTATGGTGAGACGCTATTTCGGTACCGACGGCATCCGTGGGGTCGCCGGTCGCCCCCCCATGACCGCGGAGTTCGCTTTTAAAGTCGGCGTCGCCGCCGCCGAGGTGCTCGCGCAGCACGGCCGCGCGGACCGCTCGGGGGCGCCCACCCTCCTTCTCGGCCGCGACACGCGGCGCTCAGGGCAGATGCTCGCCTTCGCGCTCGCCGCCGGCCTCACCTCGAGGGGGGCGCACGTGCGCGACCTCGGCGTGCTGCCGACCCCCGGGGTGTCGTTTCTCTGCCGCGAGCTCCAAGCCGACGCGGGCGTGGTGATCAGCGCCTCACACAACCCCTTCGACGACAACGGCATCAAGTTCTTTAACCGCGAGGGGGAAAAGCTCCCCGACGCGCTCGAGGCCGAGATCGAGGCGCTGCTCGCGCGCACGCACGAGCTAGGTGAGGTCACGGGCGCCGAGATCGGCGAGGCGAGCACCTTTACCACCAACGGGTCGCACCCCTACCGCGACTTTCTGCTCTCGCACGGCCCCGACCTGAGCGGCCTCAAGGTCGCCCTCGACTGCGCCCACGGCGCCGCCTACCGCCTCGCGCCGGAGGTCTTTCGCGCGCTCGGCGCCGACGTGCGCACCCTGCACGCCGAACCCGACGGCCTCAACATCAACACCCGCTGCGGCTCCACCCACCCCGCCGCGCTGCAGCGCTTCGTCGCGGCCGAAAACCTAGACCTCGGCGTCACCTTCGACGGCGACGCCGACCGCGCGCTCCTCGTCGACCGCCGCGGGCGCCTCGTCACGGGCGACCACATGCTCGCCATCTGCGCGCTGCACCGCGGCGAACGGGCGGTCGTCTCGACGGTGATGGGCAACTTGGGGCTCGAGCACTTTCTGCGCTCGCACGGCGTCGCCTTTCACCGCGCGCCGGTCGGCGACCGCTACGTACACGCGATGCTCCGCGCCGAAGGCCTCACCCTGGGCGGCGAGCAGTCGGGGCACCTGCTCTTTCTCGACAAAGCCCCCACCGGCGACGGCATCTTGAGCGCCCTGCAGACGCTCGCGGCGGTGCGCGCTTCGGGGAAACCGCTCGAAGCGTGGTTTGACGCCATCACCATGTACCCGCAGACGCTCCTCAACGTCCGCGTGGCGCCGGAGACCAAGGCCAAGGTCGCCGAGCACACCCACGTCGTCGCCGCGCTCGAGCTCGCCAAAGCGCGCCTCAACGGCGAGGGGCGCGTCAATTTGCGCCCCTCCGGCACCGAGCCTTTGGTGCGGGTCATGGTCGAGGGGCGCGACCCCGTGGTGATCGAACAGGTCGCCCGCGACCTCGCCTCGGTGGTCGAACGGGCGGCCTTTTAACCCCCCCGCGCCCACCGCGCGCCGCGTTGCCCACCCGGGTGACGCGGCGCTGCGGCTTTCGCGAGCACCCCAGCACCGGCCCACCCCGCCACCCCACCTCCCCAGCTGCATAACCCCGCAGCGTATGTTATCCTTATACCGTCACGCCCCCACCGTGACGCGCACCTTGACAACCCGCGCCGACCGAGAACGTTTCAGCGTTTGTCAGTCATCTTTAGCAGTTATCCACAGCCCGCGCCTCGTCCTTTTGGGGTTATCCACAGGCCAAGCTGTGGATAACTTGAAGGGTGCAAATTGACCCCTCGAAAACCCCTTGCCAGACGGCCCTTCCAGAGGGTAGAGTTGCAAAAGGATCTGCCCCGTCAGGGGATTGAAACACATCTCACGTTTTACGGAGACGGTCAACAAACTCGCCATGTTGCAAAAGGATCTGCCCCGTCAGGGGATTGAAACTTTAAAATTAACTATCATTTCTCCCCTCCAAATGCTTGTGAGTTGCAAAAGGATCTGCCCCGTCAGGGGATTGAAACACACGCGTACCGGCGGCGTCGAGGTTGCGGCGCTCGAGGTGCGGTTGCAAAAGGATCTGCCCCGTCAGGGGATTGAAACAGGAGCGTCTCGTAGGCAGTCCTATCTTTCCTAGGGTCTGTGGTTGCAAAAGGATCTGCCCCGTCAGGGGATTGAAACTGAAGCGTCGCCGGTCGTCTCTGATCACGTTCGGGTTGAGTTGCAAAAGGATCTGCCCCGTCAGGGGATTGAAACTTAACGCAGTCCTCGTACTGCATCTCCGCTCCTTTCTAGTAGTTGCAAAAGGATCTGCCCCGTCAGGGGATTGAAACACGTGTGACGTACGCCCAACCCACTTGACCTGAGTCCCAGGTTGCAAAAGGATCTGCCCCGTCAGGGGATTGAAACCTCTCGTCCACCGAGTAGAACTCGTTGTCAGTAACGTCAAGTTGCAAAAGGATCTGCCCCGTCAGGGGATTGAAACTCGACACCCCGTAACTCAGCCGGGATGTTTAAGAGTGTTGCAAAAGGATCTGCCCCGTCAGGGGATTGAAACAAGTATGCGGCCCCATGTACGACGAGGTAGATGTCCCCCGGTTGCAAAAGGATCTGCCCCGTCAGGGGATTGAAACTCGATACCGGCGCGCTCGACATGCGCGTGCCAGGACTCTGTTGCAAAAGGATCTGCCCCGTCAGGGGATTGAAACCCGCCTGAGTCTGGGGGACGCTCCCCTCGGCGTCAAAACCTGTTGCAAAAGGATCTGCCCCGTCAGGGGATTGAAACCGGTGCCGCCGAACTCAAAAGTGCCCATGTCGTAGCCGGTGGTTGCAAAAGGATCTGCCCCGTCAGGGGATTGAAACAAAACCTCGTCAACCGCAAGCCATGTTACGTTTCGGATGCGGGTTGCAAAAGGATCTGCCCCGTCAGGGGATTGAAACCGGACGAGGGGGGTTCGCCGCTAGGGTTTCGGGTTCTGGAGCGCTCTAAAGCTTCAGACGGGTGCGTTAGAGTAGCGCATGATCGACCTTACCCGCGCCCTCTATCGGGGGCACCCCAACTGGCCCGGTGACACGCCCTTTACGCTCGAGCCCACCTCCAAGATCGCCGAGGGCGCCGCTGTCAACGTCATGGCGCTCTCGACCTCGACGCACGTGGGTACGCACCTCGACGCGCCGTACCACTACGACGAGGACGGGGTGCGTCTGGGGGAGGTGGCGCTCGAGCGGCTAAGCGGCCCCGCGCAGGTGATCTACGCCCTGGCGGGGCTCGAGGCGGGGCTTTTGGAGCCCTTTCCCAGGCTCCCCGAGCGGGTGCTCTTCTTTACCGGTCAGCCCGAGGTGTGGGAGGCGTTTCCGGAGCGCTTTCACACCTTTTCACCCGAGGTCATCCACCTGCTGGCGGACCGCGGGGTGCGGCTCATCGGTACGGACGCGCCGAGTGTGGACGCGCTAAACAGCAAGGACCTCCCGGCGCACCGGGCGTGTGCCGAGCGCGACGTGCTTATCCTCGAGGGGCTCAACCTGCAGGGTGTGAACGAGGGGCGTTACGAGCTCCTCTGTTTGCCCCTCAACCTCCCCGAGGCCGACGCTTCGCCGGTGCGGGCCGTGCTGCGCAAGCCCTAGGCCGACGTGAAACGCGACGCCTTTTTGCTGCCGCGCGGCATCTACCTAGACGGCAACTCGCTGGGACCCCTCTGCTACGGGGCGCAGGCGGCCATCGAGCGCCGCTTGAAGGGGTGGCAGCACCTGGCGGTGAGCGCCTGGGAGGAGTGGTTTGGTCTCGCCGAGCGCCTTTCGCCCGCGCTCGCCAAGCTCGTGGGGGCGCGTCCGGACGAGGTCATCGCCACGGGCAGCATCACGAGCAACCTGCACGCGCTGCTCGCGACCTTCTACCGCCCCGAGGGGGCGCGCCGCAACCTGCTGGCGACCGCGCTGGACTTCCCCAGCGACCTCTACGCGCTCGCGGCGTGGGCGGAGCGCGGGGGCGGCGAGCTTAAACTCGTGCCCTCGCGCGACGGGCACACGCTGCACGAAGAGGACCTCCTGGCGGCCCTGACGCCCGACGTCGCCGTGGCCGTGCTGCCGACCGTGCTCTACCGGAGCGGGCAGCTGCTAGACGTCGCGGCGCTGACGCGCGCCGCGCACGAGGCGGGGGTGCTCATCGGTTGGGACGCGGCGCACTCCATCGGCGCGGTACCGCACGACTTTCATGACGACGGGGTGGACTTCGCGGTGTGGTGCTCGTACAAGTACCTCAACGCGGGGCCGGGGGCGCCGGGGGGGCTCTTCGTCCACGAACGGCACTTTGAGCGCGCGCCGGGGCTGCCGGGGTGGTGGGGGAGCGACAAGGCGGTGCAGTTCGAGATGGCCCCCACCTTTCGCAAGGCGCGCGGCGCGGGGGCCTTTCAGATGGGGACGCCGAGCATCCTGGCGCTTGCAGGGCTCGAGGGCGCTCTGGGCGTCTTCGAGGAGGTGACGATCGCGGACGTCCGGCAGCGGTCTCTGGCGCTCACGGACTACCTCATCGCGCTCGCCGATACGCACCTGCCGGAGTGTTCCGTCAAGACGCCGCGCGACCCGCGCGCGCGGGGGGCGCACGTCGCGCTCGAGCACCCCGAAGCGCACCTGCTGAGCCTCGCGCTGCGCGCGCGCCACATCATCCCCGACTACCGCGCACCCAACTTGTTGCGGCTCGCGCCCGTGGCGCTCTACAACACCGAAGCGGAGCTTGAACAGACCGTCGCGGCGCTGCAGGAGCTGCTGCGGAGCGGGGCGCACCGGGCGTTTCGGGCGGCTGGCGGGGTGACGTGAGTCAGGCGTCTTCGGCGGACGTGACCGCGCGCGTGACGCGTTTGAGCTCGTCCGCCGCGCGGCTCACGGCCTCATAACCGAGCTCGTAAGCCTCCTCGAAGCGGCCGAAATCCTGGATGTCGAAGTCGTCGCTGAGCGCCGGTCTGATCCACAGGTCGGGGGGGTGCATGGCGGCGAGCAGCTCGATGAGCCGCGACTGGGTGATCGTGTAGGCTTTTTCAAGCACGCGCGCGATCATCGGGATGCGGCCGTCGAACGAGCCCTTGAGGCGCCCCCACAGCCCCGCGTCCTCGGCGGGGAGGTCGAGGCGGGCGGTAGGGGAGGGGCGGGTGTCGAGCGCGACGACCCGCGCCGAGGTCAGGGGGCGGATGAGGTCGAGGGGGAAGTTGTTGAGCAGCCCGCCGTCGACGAGCGTGCGGCCGGCGTGCTCGATGGGCAAGAAAAGCCCCGGAAAAGCGTTGCTGGCGCACACGGCGGGGACGAGGGGGCCGGCGCTAAAGACCACCTGCTCGGCGCTCTGAATGTCGGTAGCGGGAACCGCGAGGGGGACTTTGAGCGCGTCGAAGGTCTCCGGCAGGTGCTCGGCCAAAAACGCCGCGATGTTTTCGTGTCCGCTGAGCCCCGCACCGCCTTTGACGCGCAAGAGGGCGCCGTAGTCGGCGTTGCAGAGGATCTCGGCGATGGCTTCGGCGCGGTGCCCCGCGGCGTAGAACGCGCCGATAATGGCCCCCGCCGAGTTGCCCGCAATCGCGGTCACCTCGGCACCTTGCTCCTCGAGGGCTCTAAGCGCCCCTACCTGCGCGAAGCAGCGGGCGCCGCCGCCGCTTAAGACCAAACCGATCTGCATGCGGCCAGTATCGCATACGCCGCGCCGAGGGCGAAACGTGAGGCGGCGTCACGCTCTGGGCAGCGCTCCCGCGGCCCGCTGCGCGCGCAGCTGCTCGCCGGCTTGCTCGAGGATCGCCCGCGCGAGCGCCCTGGGGTTGTAGCCCCCGGTCACCCGCACAAACGGTTTGCCGTGCGCCGCGCAGAGCGGCTCGAGCTCGCCGAAGACGTGGCTGCTCCAGCGAATCAGGAGCAGCACCGCGCCGACCTCCTGGCGGCTGATCGCGGGCTTGAAGAGGTCTGGGCTGGCGTGTTTGGGGGCGTCCGGCCAGTCCACCCGGCAGCCGAGGGCGGCCTCGAGCTGCTCTCGGGCCTCGGGGCGCGGCTCGCCGCCGATCAGCACGAGCGTCCGCCCCGCGAGGAGCGCGGCGGCCTCCGCCACCAGGGGGTCGGGTGGCGGCGGGGGGGGTACCGTGTGCGCTGGGGCGGGTTTGGGCGCCGCGCACAGCTCGAGCACGCGCCCGAGCCGTTCGGCGGGGGCGGCGGCGCGCAACGGGGCGAGCGGCCCTAGGTGCTCGCGCAGCGCGGGGTCGCTCTCCGGTACGCCGAGCTCCAAAAGGCGCGCGAACGCCTCCTCGAGGCGCGCCCACTCGTGCGCCGGTTGCGGCGAGCCTTTGACGAGCTGCCGCGCGTGATAGGCGAGCCGGTTAAGCGCCTTTTGCCGCTCTTTGAGCTGCGCGGCGCTGCCGCGCGAGCGCTCGAGGAGCGCCTCGAGCCGCGCCAAGCGCTCGGCGCTCGCCGCGGGGTCGGGGTGGCGCTTGAGGCTCAAGTAGGGCAAAAAGAGCCGCCTCTCGGCGCCGTAGCGCTTGAGGTCTTCAAAGATCGCCCGTTGGTCCTCGTCGAACCAGAGCTCCTCGCGCGTATGCACCGCCGCGACCGCCCCGCGCAGGGCGCCCTGCGCCTCGTCGAGCAGCGGCGCCAGCTCGGTTTCGGGCGCTGGCGGCGGCGACGCCAGCCACGCCTCGAGGAGGCGGGCGGCAGCGTCAAACGCCGCCGCGAGCGTCTCCAAGGGGGTGGTGGCGTAGGGGTTGACGACGTTCGGGTCGAGCATCCAGAGGTGGCACCCCGCGGCGCGGCCCTCGTCTAACAGCCGGTAGCGCGCTCGCAAAGCCTCCTCGTCGTTGGTAAAGCCGTGCTCGCGGAGCCAGCGACAGGCGCGCGCTTTGAGGCGCAGGCGGGCGGGCACCGCCTCGAGCGGCAAGGGTTGGGGGGCCACGGGAGCTTCGGGCGCCGCCCGGCGCGCGAAGGTCGCGACGAGCGCCGCGACCTCGTCCGCCGTGGCCGGCGGCGCGGCCGGTGAGGGGTCCCCTTCGTCGCCCTGCGGGGCCTCCTCACGGGGCTCGGGGAGCGCGGCGAGCAGCGCGCGCGCTGCTCGCCGCAGCGCTGCGGCGAGCTCGGGGTCGGCCCGGGCCTTCTCGAGCACGTCGGCAAAGGCGGCGAGGGCGGCCTCGAGGGGGGGCGCGTCGGGGGGCGTGTCGGTCATAAGCGACATAGCGGTCGTGAGATACAAGCGAGATCACCCGCTGTGGGGGGTTGCTCTAGCCTAACAGGTCCCGCTCCCTCGCTTGGTCCCGCGCCGCACGGCGCTGGCCTATCGGAGCCCTGTAGCTGTGCCCCCCATGCACCCCCTATGCACCCCGCGACGCCGTAACGCTGGTGTACGCCGGGGCTTGTGTACCCCCTCGCCCCACCCCCGGCGGGGGCGGATTTGAGCGTTGGGCGCGGCGCTCGCGAGCGTTCGGGTGTGGGGGCGCCGCTGTGCAGATGCGCCGCGGCGCGCAGGCTAGGTCCGCTACCCTAGGCACATGAACCCTCCAAACCTGCCCAACTCACCGCGGCCGTCGCCGCGGCCCTCCGCTCGCCCCGCGGGGCGCTCGGTAGGGGGGGCGCCCTACCACGGTGCGCCCCACGGTGCGCCCGCGAGCGCCCCCCCGCACCCTAACCCCGGCCCCTCGAGCGGGGCGTCCGAGGGGCCTTTCAGCCGCCTTCGCGCGGCGCTCGTATGGCGCTGGCGCGGCGGCTTCAAGCGGAGCTCGAAGACCTTTTACGCCCTCGCGCACGGCGCTTCGGACCGTTCGGCCTACCTCCCCGACGCGGCGTTTAGGGCGCTGCGGGGCACCAACGGGGCGCTTGCGATGGGCGTGCTTAACGACAAGCTGCTCTTCGAGCGCTTTTTGGGGGCGCACGTGAGCGTGCCGCCCAACCTAGCGCTCATTGCGCAGGGGCGGGTGGTGTCGCCGAGCGGCGAGGCGCTGAGCCCGCAGGGGCTCCTCGCGCGCGCGCAGCGGCCGCTCGTCTTCAAGCCCATCTACGGCAGCAAGGGCAAGGGGGTCTTTCGCCTGCACGCCGACGGAGGGCGGTTTGTCGTCAACGGCGAGACGACCTCGCCGGCCGCGGCGCTAGCGCTTATCGGCACCCTCGACGCTTACCTCGTCACCCCCTGGCTGCAACCCGCCGCCTACGCGACGGAGGTGTTTCCGGAGGCGGGCAACGCGCTCCGCGTCGTGACCCTGCAAGACCCCGCAGCCGACGACGCCCCCTTTATCGCCGCCGCCTACCACAAGTTCGGGGTGCGCTCGAGCGCCCCGACCGACAACTGGTCGCGCGGGGGGATCGTCGTCCCCTTAGACGTCGCGACGGGAACGCTCGGCGCGGCGCTCAGGTACCCCGAGCAGACGGCGGGGCGCCCCGTGTACTTCGACGCGCACCCCGAGACGGGCAAGGCCATCCGGGGGCTTAAAGTCCCCTACTGGTCGGCGATCACCGGGCAGCTCCTAGCGCTCGTGCGCCGCTTTCCCTTTTTGCGCTGCGTCGGTTGGGACGTCATGGTGACAGACGGCGGGTTTTACGTGTTGGAGGGCAACCCGGCACCGGCGGTGCTCTCGTTGCAGCTGGGGCGCCCGCTCCTCAGCGACCCGCGCGCCGCGCGCTTCGTCGCACACCACCAGCTGGTGCGGCCGCCGCGGTCTCGCGCGCGGTAGCCCAGCAGGCGTGGCGGAAACGCGCTCGTCCCAACCACCCCTGCCCGTACGGAGGCTACCGGTAGCCCTTCGTGGAGCTGCTTTCGTCAGGCCCGCGACGGGTTCACAAAAGACGGGCCGACAAAAAAAGCGCTCAGCGTACGCTGAGCGCTTTTTGGCTGGGGTGCAGGGACTCGAACCCCGATTAACGGAACCAAAATCCGCGGTCCTACCATTAGACGACACCCCACCGCGTGCCCCAAAGGCCTGAGGCCGAAAGAGATTCTATAGAGCCCGGCGGGGCCTTGTCAACCCTTCTGGGCGGTGTCCCAAGGGCGCAGCATGCTGGTTGACAAGACGCTGCGCGCTGCTATACTGCCCCCATAACGGCCTGTACAACGTGAGGACGCTCAAGGGGGGTAGCCACCCAGGGAGGGTTTATCGGCGTGTCGTCGCAGCTCGTGGTGGACAACTTGACGCTGACCTTCGGCGGCCTCAACGCCCTCACATCGGTGTCGTTAGCCGTCGAAGCGGGGAGCATCACCTCGATCATCGGTCCCAACGGTGCGGGCAAAACAAGTTTGCTCAACTGCATCTCGGGGTTTTACCGGGCGCAGTCCGGGAGCATCCGCTTTGAAGGCGTCGAGATCGGCGGCGCCCCACCGCACCGCGTCTCGCAGCTCGGCATCGCGCGCGCCTTTCAGAACATCGAGCTCTTTTCGGGGTTGTCGGTCGTCGACAACCTCATGCTCGCGCGCCACCGCCACCTCGCGTACGGTTTCTGGTCGTCGCTCGTCTTTTACGGGCGGGCGAGCCAGCAAGAGGCCGAAAACCGCGCCCACGTAGAGCGCGTGATCGACTTTATGGAGCTGCAGCCCTTTCGCAAGGCGGTGGTCGGCGAGCTCGCCTACGGGGTGCGCAAACGGATCGAGATGGCGCGCGCCCTGACGCTCGCACCCAAGCTGCTCCTCCTTGACGAGCCGATGGCGGGGATGACGCTGGCCGAAAAGGAGGATATCGTGCGCTTTATCCTCGACGTGCAGGCGGAGATGGGGGTGACGGTGGTGTTGATCGAGCACGACCTCGGCGTGGTGATGGACATTAGCGATCAGGTCGTGGTGCTCGACTTCGGCCAGCGCATCGCCGCCGGGACGCCGCAGGAGGTCGCCGCCGACCCGGCGGTCATCGCCGCTTACGTGGGGGAGAACGGTTGGGGGGACCGCGCGTGGGCGTAGAGGTGATCGAAAAAACGCCCGACAAAACCCTGCCGCAGCTTCTTTTGGAGCGCGCGGCGCGCGCGCCGAAGGCCGTAGCGCTGCGCCACAAGCACTTCGGGGTGTGGCAGGAGCGCACCTGGGGGGAGGTCGAAAGCGAGGTGCGCCGCGCCGCGCTGGGGCTGCTGTCGCTCGGCGTGGTGCCCGGCGACCGCGTCGCCGTGCTCGCCGACAACATCCCCGAGTGGTTGCTGCTCGAGCTCGCCGCCCAGAGCCTAGGGGCGATGACGGTCGGTATCTACGCCTCGAGCTCCCCCGACGAGGTCGACTATTTGCTCAGCTACACCGAAGCGAGCGTGTTGCTCGCCGAGGACCAGGAGCAGGTCGACAAGGTGCTCGGGTTGCGCGAACGCCTGCCGCACCTTAAAAAGGTCATCGTCGAGGACCCGCGCGGGATGCGCGCCTACTTAGAAGACCCCTGGTTTATCACCTGGAGCGAGCTCTTAAGGCTCGGCGAAGCGCTCGGCGCGCGCGAGCCCGAGCTCTTTCGCGCGCACGTCGCGCAGGGCAACCCAGACGACATCTGCCACCTCTCGACGACCTCGGGCACCACCGGCCGCCCGAAGGCGGCGATGCTCAGCCACCGCAACTACCTCGCGATGGCCACAGCGCTCCACCAGGTCGACCCGATCGCCTCCGGCGACGACTACGTGTCGTACCTGCCCTTTGCCTGGATCGTCGAGCAGGTCTTTGCCGTTGCGCTCCCCTTGCTGACGGGGATGGTCGTGAACTTCCCCGAAGACAGCGAGACGGCGATGAGCGACCTTAAGGAGATCGGCCCCCACATGATGCTCGGTGCGCCGCGCGTCTGGGAGGGGGTGCAAGCCGCCATCTGGGTCAAGATCAGCGAGTCGTACACGCTCAACCGTTGGGTCTACCGGCGGCTCATGCGCGTCGGCGAGCGCGCGGCGGCCTACCGCATGCGCGGCGAGCGCCTGCCTTGGGGGCTCGCGCTCGCCTACCGCTTGGCGCACGCGCTGCTCTTCCGGCCGCTCAAAGACCAGCTCGGGTTTTTGCGCCTGCGCCGCGCCTACACGGGGGGGGCGGCGCTCGGCCCCGACACCTTCACCTTTTTCCAGGGGATCGGGGTCAACCTCAAGCAGGTCTACGGCCAGACCGAGACGGCTGGGCTCGCCTACGTCCAACCCGATGGCGACATCCGCCCCGACACCGTCGGGGTGCCCCTGCCGGGGGTCGAGGTGCGCATCTCCGAAGCGGGGGAGGTGCTCACGCGCTGCGCCGGGGTCTGCCACGGCTACTTCCGCCGCCCCGAAGCGTTCGAGGAGACCATCACTGAAGACGGTTTTTTCCGCTCGGGGGACGCGGGCTACCTAGACGAGCGCGGGCACCTCGTCATCATCGACCGGGTGAGCGACGTGATGCACACCGAGAGCGGGCACATGTTCTCGCCGCAGGCGGTCGAGAACAAACTCAAGTTCAGCCCCTTTATCAAGGAGGCGGTGGTCTACGGAGGGGGCAAACCGTTTTTGACCGCCATGATCAACATCGATCCGCTCACGGTCGGCACCTGGGCCGAAGAGCGGGGGATCTCCTACACCACCTATATGGACCTCTCGCAGCTCCCCGCCGTGGGCGAGCTGATCACCGGCGAGGTCGAACGGGCCAACGAGACGCTCCGCCCTGAGGAGCGCGTGCACCGCTTTGTGCTCCTCTACAAACTCCTCGACGCCGACGACGAGGAGCTGACCCGCACCGGCAAGGTGCGGCGCAAGGTGATCGCGGAGCGTTACAAAGCGCTCCTGGAGGCGCTGTACGACCCGGCGCGGACGCGGGTACCGGTGAGCGCGGAGTTTCGCTACCAAGACGGGCAGCGCGTGCGCTTCGAGACCGAAGTGACGGTCTACGCCCCGCGCGCGGTGGGGAGCCTCGAGCCGCGCGAGGCGGTTGGGAGGAGCGGGTGATCTACTTTCTGCAGCTTTTGCTGACGGGCGTAGCGGTCGGCTGCATCTACGCGCTCGCCGCCCTCGGCTTCGTGCTCATCTACAAGTCGAGCCGGGTGATCAACTTCGCCCACGGCGAGCTTATCGCCATCGGGGCCTTTGCGGTCTTTGGCCTCACCGTGTGGGCGGGGCTCAACATCTGGCTGGCGCTCGCCCTCGCGCTCGCCCTGATGTTCTTTTTAGGGCGCGGTATCGAGCGGCTCTTTCTGCGGCCGATGGTCGGCGAACCGATCATCAGCGTCATCATGGTAACGATCGGCCTAGCGAGCCTTCTCTCGGGCCTCGTGTACTTTACGCCCTTCGGCACCCTTACAGCGCGCTACCCCAACTTTTTGCCGCAGGTGCCGCTGCGCTTTAACGTCGCCGGTGGGACGCTCATCTTGCGCTGGGAGCAGGCCCTGGCGATCCTTTTTACGCTCGTTTTTATCGCCCTGCTCATGTGGTTTTTTAAACGCAGCACGCTCGGTATCGCCATGCGCGCGGTCGCCGACGATCAGCTCGCGAGCCTCAGCGTCGGGGTCTCGGTCGAGCGGGTGTTCGGCCTCGCGTGGGCGGCGGCGGGGCTCAGCGCGACGGCGGCGGGGTTTATCGTCGGCGGGCTTTACGGGCTCGAGTTTTCGGGGCTGACCGCCGTGGGGTTGCGCGTCTTTCCGGCGGTCATCTTGGGCGGCCTCGATTCGATCGCCGGCGCGGTCGTAGGAGGGATCTTGATCGGCGTGTTGGAACAGCTCTCGTCGGGCTACCTAGACACCTACGTCCCCGGCGGCGGCACCGGCGAGGTGTTTCCCTTTATCGTGCTGCTGCTGATTCTGCTCATTAAACCACACGGCCTTTTCGGCACCGAGGAGATCGAGCGTGTGTAGGCAGGAGTCAGAAGCCAGAAGCCAGAAGTCAGCAGTGGCTACGGCCCCCCGGCCCCGGACCTCTGAGCACGCTATAAGCCCTCGCTCGCAACCCTACAGGACCCTCCCCCATGGCCGTTAACCGCTGGTTTCAGTCCGGCAACTACCGCCGCACCTACAAAGAGGACCAGACGATCTTCGCCTCTTACAGCGAGCTCGCCTCGCTGATCGCGCTGCTGGCGCTGCTCTTCTGGCTTCCGCAGGCGCCCTTTATGACGCGCTCGCTCTTTCGCCTCTTCGACATCGCGCTCATCTACACGGTCGCGGTCATGGGGCTTAACATCGTCACCGGTTACGCGGGGCAGATCTCGATCGGTCAGGCGGCGTTCATGGGGGTCGGCGCCTACACCGCGGCGGTGTTGGCGCGCGACGTCGGGGGCCCCGTGTTGGGCTTTGAAAGCACCATCCCCTTCTGGTTCGCCGCGCTGCTCCTCCCGTTGGGGGGCGCCGTCGCGGCGGCGGTCGGCGCTTTCGTCGGTCTGCCCAGCTTGCGCTTAAAGCACCTCTACCTGGCGATCGCCACGCTCGCCTTTCAGGTCATCTTTACCTGGAGCGTCGGGCACACCCCCTGGCTCAACCAGGGGGGGAGCATCCGGGTGCCCCGGGTGAGCTTTTTCGGCGAGGAGATCCGCGGCTCGGCGCTTATCGGCCCCTTTTACTACTACTTCGCGCTCGTGGTGGTGATCATCCTCGCGGTGGCGATGCGCAACCTTTTGAGGAGCAAGTTCGGCCGGGCGCTCGTGGCGGTGCGCGACAACGACCGCGCTGCCGACGCCATGGGGATCGACCCGGGGCGCACGAAGGTCATGGCCTTTGCCATCGCCGGCTTTTACGCGGGCGTCGCGGGGGCGCTCTTGGCCCTTTACGACGGCTCGGTGATCATCGAGTCGTTTACCCTGGGCATCTCGATCAACTTCCTCGCGATGGCGATCGTCGGCGGCCTCGGGACGATGGTGGGCTCGCTCATCGGCCCCGCCTTCCTCACCTTTTTGGATCCCTGGGTGGAGTCGTTCGCCGGCTTTGTCGGGGGCTTTATGCCCGCTACGATCGACGTCGCGACCGCGATGCGGCCGACCGTTTTCGGGCTTATCATCGTGCTCTTTTTGATCTTCGAGCCGCGCGGGCTCGCCAACTGGTGGCGCCTGCTGCGGCAGTACGCCAAACGCTGGCCGTTTCGCTACTAGGGCAGCTTAACGGTGCTCAGGCGCCGCGCCCTAAGCGTGGGCTGCAGGTAAAGGGGGTTCGACCAGGGTACAGCTACGTATAGCTACAGGGTATAGCTACCGCTCGTTGGATGTCCGGTCGTCTTGTCACGCGCTAAAGGCTTGAAGGAGGAGAGATGAAAAGAGCTGCACTGCTACTGCCGCTTCTCTTGGGCGCCGCGTCGGCGCAGGAGGTCGTCATCGGGTGGTCGGGGGCCGCGACGGGGCCCACGAGCGACGCGGGCCGCTTCGTCTTCGAGGGGGTGACCGACTACTGCCGCTACGTCAACGACGAGGGGTTACTGCCCGACGGCGCGACGCTGCGCTGCCTGATCAACGACGACGCGTATGACAACAACAACACCCTGCGCAACTTTGAAGCTTACCTAGACGAGGGGATGGTCGCCTTTATCTCGTACTCGACCGGCGCGACCTTGCAGCTCAAAGTCAACGCCGTCGAGGAGGAGATGCCGGTTATCTCGGCGAGCTACCACATCGGGGTCATCGACCCGCCCGACAACGAGTACAACTTCCTGCCGATCACCACCTATAGCGAGCAGCTGCTCGCCTTGATGGAGTACGTCGCCGACAACCACGAGGGTGAGGACCCGGTGCGCATCGCGATCTTGAGCCACCCGAGCCCGTTCGGTCGCGACCCTGTAACCGACGCGCGGGCGGCGGCGGAGCTTTTGGGCGTCGAGATCATTGACGTGCAAGAGCACGGCGAGGCGACCGACTACACCGCCATGCTCCAGCGCTGGAGCTCGCAGGGGGTGCAGTACGTCCTGGCGCAGACGGTCGAGTCGCCCGTAGCGGCGATGCTCAACGCGGCACAAGCGTTGGGGCTCTTTGACACGATGACCTTTATGGGCGCGCACTACACGGGCGGTGCGACGCTCACCGACCTCGCGGGGGACGCCGCCGAGGGGTACATCTGGGCGACCTCGTACTTTGTACGCAGCGACGAAGACGCACCCGGTATGGCGCTGCAACGTGAGATCGGCGAGCGCTACGGCCGCTCCGAAACGACGATCGCCGACGTAAACTACACCACCGGTCTGATGCAAGTCGCGATCTACGCGGAGGCGGCGCGGCGGGTGCTAGAGCGGGGCGACGAGGTGACCTCGGCGACGATGTACGAAGCGCTGCTCGCGATGAACGACGACGCCGACGGCGCCTTCGACCCCGGTTTCGCCGTCGGGCCGATCTCCTTTAGCGACACCGACCGGGTCGGGGTCGACGCGCTCAGGCTGCTGCAGGTGCAAGAGGGCGAGTTTGTCGCCATCACCGAGCCCTACAACTCCGAGACCTTCGCGCAGGTTCACCCTCGCGATTAGGGCGCCCGGGGGCCCTAGCGCCCCCACACCCGCCCGACGGGACACCTATGACCCAAGCGGACGCGCCTAGCTCAGGCCCTCACAGCGCCCCCGTGCGCCCGAGCGACCTCGGCGAGCTGCAGCTCGAGGTCAACAACTTAGAGGTCGTCTACCACGACATCGTCCAGGTGCTGCGCGGCGTCTCGTTCGCGGTGCCGCGCGGCAAGGTGGTCGCGCTGCTCGGCACCAACGGGGCGGGCAAGACGACGACGCTGCGCGCTCTCTCGGGCCTGTTAAAGCCCGAAAACGGCTCGCTGCAGGGGGGCACCATCACCTTCGAGGGGCGGCGTACAAACGCCCTCGGGGGGCGCGCGCTCGTCAAGTTGGGCATCGTCAGCGTGCCCGAGGGGCGCCGCGTCTTTAAGCACCTCACCGTCGAGGAGAACCTGCGCGTCGGTTCGATCACCCGCCCCGCCGGCACCGACGTCAGGGCCGAGCTGCAAGGGATCTACGAGATCTTCCCGCGCCTCTACGACCTCCGGCAGCGCCAAGCGGGGTACACCTCGGGGGGTGAGCAGCAGATGCTCGCTATCGGGCGGGCCTTGATGGCGCGGCCCAAGCTGCTCTTGCTCGACGAACCCTCGCTCGGTTTGGCGCCCCTGTTGGTGCGCGACATCTTTGAGCGCATCAGGGCCATCAACGCTGCCGGGACGACGGTCGTGGTGGTCGAGCAGAACGCTAATGTCGCGCTCTCTATCGCCGACTACGGCTACATCATGGAGGGGGGGCGGATCGTGCTCGAGGGGAGCGCCGCCGCCTTGCGCGACAACCCGGACGTTAAGGAGTTCTACATGGGAACCACGGGGGGCGGCGAGCGCAAGTCGTTTCGCGAGGTCAAGGCGTACAAGCGGCGCCGGCGGTGGATGTAGGCGCGCGTCGCCTGCGCCCCCCGCGCTTTACGGTCACCACCGAGCGTGCGTGCCAAAGCGTGCGTGCCGGACACGGCGCCGGTCGTCAGCGGCGGGCCGGACGGGTCTAGCGCTCGACTTTGGGCCGACGGAAAAGCCCGCGCAGCCGTTCGCCCAACCCCTCGTGCGGTTCGATGGTCTCGCCCACCTCGGCGGCGTAGTGCTCGAGCAGCTCGCGCGCGCGCGGCGAGAGCTTCTGCGGGACCTCGACCCGGACGGTGACGATGAGGTCGCCCACGCCGTGACCCTGGAGCCGCGGCATCCCCTCCCCGCGGAGGCGGAACTCGGTGCCGGGTTGGGTGCCGGGGGGGACCTGGATGACCTCGCTGCCGTCCATCGTGGGCACCTCGAAGGCGCAGCCGAGCGCGGCTTGGGCGATGCCGACCGCGAGCTCGTAGCGCAAATCGTCGCCGTCGCGGGAAAAGTGCGGGTGCGGCTCGAGCTGAATGTAGACGTACAGGTCGCCCGCCGGGCCGCCGTCGAGCCCGGCGTTGCCCGCGCGCGGGATGCGCAGCCGGTACCCCCCGTCGATACCGCGCGGGAGCTTGACCGTCACGGTCTCCGTCACCCGCGTGCGCCCCGCACCCCGGCACGCGCTGCAGGGGGTGGTGATCACCTCGCCGAGGCCGCGGCACTGCCCGCAGAGTTGGTTGGTCACCACGGTGCCGAAAAACGACTGCGTCTGCGCCCGCACCTGACCGGCGCCGCGGCACGTGGGGCAGATCTGCCGCCCCCCCGAACCCGGTTCGGCGCGCGCGCCGTCACAGCGCCTGCAGACCCCTAGGTGCTCGACCTCCAAGGGGACCTCAGCCCCGGCGCGCGCCTGCTCGAGGGTGATCGTCAAGGTGGTCTCGAGGTCCTCACCCTGCTGCGCGCGCTGCACGCGCGTCCCGAAGCCCGTCCCGAACCCGCCGCCGCCAAAGACCGAGGCGAAGATGTCGAAGATGTCGCCCGCCACGGGGCCCGGTTCGGCGGTGCCGTAGCGGTCGTAGTGGGCGCGCTTTTCCGGGTCGGAGAGCACCGCGTAGGCCTCGTTGAGTTTTTTAAACCTCTCTTCGGCCGTCTTGTCGCCGGGGTTGCGGTCGGGGTGATACTTGAGCGCGAGCTTTCGGTAAGCGGACTTGATCTCGGCGGCGTCCGCGGTTCTAGAAACCCCTAAAAGCTCGTAGTAATCTGCCATTGGGGCAGTATAACGAACCCCTGGGTGCTCACGTGGCCAACGTCTTACACACGTCTCTCATCTGCCTCCGCCCCCAGACACCCTGTTGGCGTAGCGGTGACGGGACGTGAGGGCGCCGCGGGGGTGTGTGGCTCCACCCCCGCTGCTAGCGGATTGGCGCGCGGCTCGCCAACCTCACCCCAGCACGACCCCGCATCGCGGTTCGTGACGGAGGGTGCTACGGGGCGGCGGGGTGCCGTTCGGCGCGGGCTGCCCGGTAGACCTCGGCGGCCGCGCCGGCGTTCAGCGCCGCAATCCCAAGCCCCACGACGAGGTCGGGCCACGCCGAGAGGGTCGCGAGCGTCAGAAGTGCGGCGGCGAGGATGGCGAGGTTGGCGAGCGCGTCGTTGCGCGCCGACAAAAACGCCGCGCGGACCAGACTGCCCCGGTGCTCGCGGTAGCGCACCAGCAGCCACGCGCAGAGCAGGTTGACCCCGAGCGCCCCTAGGCCCACAGCCGAGAGCGGCGCCGGGTCGGGGGGGAGGGGGTGCAGGAGCTTGCTCCCCGCCGTCCAGAGGGCGGCGAACCCCGGGACGAGCAGCAACAGCGAGAGCCCCACGCCCAAACGCGCCCGGTTGGGGGCGCTCCAACCGAGCGCGAAGAGGATCAGCAGGTTTACCGACCCGTCCTCTAAAAAGTCGATGCTGTCGGCAAAGAGCGCAACCGAGCCGATCGCCCGCGCGACGCCGAACTCGAGGCCGAAGTAGGCGAGGTTGAGCAGGGCGACGGCGAGCACGGTGCGGCGCAGCCCTCTGGCGGGGTAGGGAGCCATACCTCAAGTGTGCAGCCTCGAGCGCCCTCACCGGGTGCTGCAGGTACCAGAGCAGTCGCGGGGTTGTGGCCCGTGGCGCGTGGGGGCTACGGATACGGACACGCAGCGCGCCCCAGGCTCGACACCGGACCCCTAAAAGGGCACCTCGGCGGGGCGGAACGCCGCCTCCTGGGGTTTGCCGAAGCGCCCCCGGTTGGCTGCCGCCCGCAGGAGCCCGTCGCGGTCTAACGTCACGTCCGCGCGGAGCCAGGGGCAGGTGTGCTCGAGCTCCTTAAGGCGCGCGCTGTCGATGCGTAGCCCCTCGGTCTGATAGGTCGCGGTGCCCCACGGGGCGCGCACCTTGAGCTGCAAAGGGGTGGTGCCCGCAAGCTCGTCGACGCGGCTGCGAAAGTCGGTCAGGAGCGGCTCGTCGACCTCGCTGAGGTCGAACGTGACGACCGCGACCTCGGGGAGGTTTTCCCGCATGTCCCAGCGGATGAGTTTGTCGACCATCAGCCGCAGCGTCCCCTCGCGTTCGGAGACCTCGACCACGAGCACCACGGGCGCGTCCTCCCGGAGCTTGTCGGCGACCTCCTCGTAGGTGCGCCCGAAAGCGACCACCTCCTTGCTGCCGGTCTCGTCGGTGAGGTCGAAAAACGCCATCATGTTGCCCGAACGCGCGGCCTTTTTGACGACGTTTTGCATGATGCCCGCGAGCACCAGGCGCTGCCGCGTCTCCCCCCGCGAGGCGGCGACGAGCTCCCGGTAGCACGCCTCGAGCCCCGCGACCGTGCAGCTCGCCGCGTGCGCGAGCCCCGGGTACGAGTTCATGGGGTGGTCGGAGATGTAGAGCCCCAGCGCCTCCTTTTCAAAGCGCAGCAGCTCGAGGGTGCTGTAGGGCTTTTCGACCTTGACCTCGGGCGGTTTGACCTCCTCGGCGCCGAAGAGCGACAGCTGCCCGGCCGCCGCCTGCTCGCGCTGCGCCGCACCCCACTTCATGGCGCTCTCTAAGTTGGCGAGCATCGCGCTGCGGTCGCCGAGTTTGTCGAACGCCCCCGCTTTGACGAGGTGCTCCAACGCGCGCTTGTTGACGAGGCTCGAGTCGACCCGTTTGCAGAAGTCGAAGAGGTCTTTAAAAGGTCCCGCTTTGCGCACCTCCAAGATGTGCTCGACCGCCCCGTCGCCGACGTTTTTGATCCCGTAGAGCCCGAAGCGCACGACCTCGCCGACCGGTGTAAAGTCGCTCCGCGACTCGTTGATGTCGGGGGGCAGGACCTGCACGCCCAACTTGCGCGCGTCGGTAACGTACTGCGCGACCTTGTCCGAGTCGCCGCGTTCGACGGTGAGGAGCGCAGCGGTGAACTCGACCGGGTAGTGCGCCTTTAAGTAGGCAGTCTGGTAAGAGAGCGCGCCGTAGGCGGCCGAGTGCGAGTTGTGCACGATGAGGTCACCCGCGACGAAGTTGTGCGTGCCCTCGACGGTGAGGTCGTAGGTCATCGCTTCGCCTGCAGGTTCGATGCGCTCGACGCGCTCCCAGAAGAGGTCCTCACTGCACGCGCGCAGAAGCTTTTCGGAGCCGAAAAACGCGGCGAGCTTGCCGATGGTGGCGCGCCGAAACCCCTTTTTGTGCGCCCCCAAAGAGCTGTAGAACTCCTTTGTACAGACCCCGCTCCGCGCTTCAATCTCACGCCAGGTCAAGCCGCTTTCGCGCTGCGCCTCCTGCACCCACGTTTTGACCTCCGGGGGTAACGTGTCGACGCTTTCACACGCTGGCGGGGTGCGCTTGAGCACCTCGCGCAAGCAGGCGAGCTGCGCCTCTTTACCGACGATGTGTGGGGCGAGGTGCTCCAAAAACGCCTCGACGCTGCGCCGCCCGACGACGTGTACGGTGTAGCCTACGCGGCCCTCTTTATAGGCGAAGTGCTTTTGGGTCACGCGGCTGACCACGCCCAAGCGCAACAGAAGGTGCTGCAGCTGCGTGGCGAGCTTTTTCGAGGCGGTCGCTGCGTAAGGTGTGACGTTGCCGTTGCCGGCCACGAAGCCGTCTCCCGACCAGTAACGTCCCAGGAGGATGGCGAGGCAGCTGTTGGTGAGCGAAAAGACGGCTTTAGGAAAGTGCTTCTCTGAAGCGCTTTGCCCCACGACCCCGAGCGACTCGAGCCACAACCGTGCGCCAGAGCGGCCCCCGCTGGAGGCGCCACGCCGCCCCGTACCCAGATAGACGTCGTAGGTGTTCTGGCGCTCCGGCCGACGCGTGACGGTCGGGCAGGTGTTGCTGAAGCGCTGCGCCGCTGCCACCATGTCGGCGACCGCCTGGTCGTCTTGGCTGTAGAGGTAGACCCCACAAGGGTGGCACGTGTTGCCCTCGGAGAGCGTCCAACCGAGCAGCACGAGCTGATGCGGCTCCCAACGCTCGGTGCCCTGCACGGGCAGCTTCGCCGGTGAAGCGATACGGTCGCCGACGCGGAGATCTTTGAGGTCTTTCCAGCCGTCGAGCGTCAAAAAGGGGTGGTTGCCGGTCGCCGTGATGCGCTTGCCGAGCGACGTCACGAGCGTCCAAACCGGTTTGACGCCGTTTTCGAGCGTCTCCGCAACGGGCGCCCGAACCAGCTCGAGCGCCGACACGCTGACGACTGTGGGGCGCAACCCGGCCTCGTGAAGCTCTCTTATCGTTACGAGTTCGCCCGTTTCTGCGTTTGGAATGAGCGTGTCGCCCACCAAGCACTTGTTAAAGCCGTAGTTGGCGAACTTCTCTAAAAGGTCGAAAATGGCGCTCGCCTCGGCCGCCGGGATGCCCTTTTTGGCCGCGCCCGCGAGGAACACCTCGCGCTGCTTAAGCATCTCCTCGACCTTTTTCTTCCCCATCGCGCGGCGCAAGAGGTCCGCTTCGCCCAAGGTGTAGCCGGCGACCGCCTGGGCGATCTGCATGATCTGCTCCTGGTAGACCGGGATGCCGTAGGTCTCCTCCAAGATGGGGGCCAAATACTCGCCCGCGACGGGGAACTGGGCGGTGTAGTCGACCTCCTCGAGCCCGTGGTGGCGCCGGATATAGGTCGGGATGTTTTCCATCGGGCCGGGGCGGTAGAGCGCGGAGACGGCGATCAGGTCCTGGATCCGGTTGGGACGGAGCTTTTTAAGCGTGTCGACCATCCCTGGCGACTCGAACTGAAACACCCCCGCCGCCTCGCCGCGCGAGAGCAGCTCAAAGGTCTTCGGGTCGCCCTGGGGGAAGGCGTCGGGATCCAAGGTGACGCCGCGCGACTCCTCGATGATGCGCACCGCCGTCTCGATAAAGGTGAGCGTGCGCAGCCCCAAAAAGTCCATCTTGAGAAAGCCCAGCTCCTCGACCGAACCCATGTCGTACTGGCAGACGATCGGGCCGTCGCCGCTGCGAAAGACCGGCGCGAGCTCCTGGATGGGCTCGCGCGCGATGATCACGCCCGCGGCGTGGACCGAGGCGTGGCGCGTCAAACCCTCTAGGGTCATGGCGACGTCCATGAACTCCTTGGCGCCCCCCTCGTAGAGGGTGCGGATCTCGGAAACCTCTTCGAGCGCCTTTTTGATGGGGGTCGAACGTCCGAAGACGACGGGGATAAGTTTAGAGACGGCGTCGGCGTCGGCGTAGGGGACCTCGAGCACCCTGGCGGCGTCGCGCACGGCCGCTTTGGAGGCCATCGTCCCAAACGTGGCGATCTGCGCGACTTTCTCCTCGCCGTACTTGCGCCGGACGTAATCGACGACCTCCATGCGCCGCGCGTCGGAGAAGTCGACGTCGAAGTCGGGCATCGAGACGCGGTCGGGGTTCAAAAAGCGCTCGAAGAGCAGGTCGAACGCCAAGGGGTCGATGTCGGTGATGCGCGTCGCGTACGCCACGAGGCTCCCCGCCCCCGACCCGCGCCCCGGTCCGACCGCGATCCCCTGGCTTTTGGCCCAGTTGATAAAGTCGGCGACGATCAGAAAGTAGTCGGGGAAACCCATGGCGATGATCACGCCGAGCTCGTACTCGGCGCGCTCCAAGATGGTGAGCGCCTCCTCGCTCACCCCCCCTTGCGCCTTGAGCTTTTCGAGGTGCGCGTAAGAGACGTATTTGGTGCCCTCCTCGCGCGCCCGCCGCTGACACACCTCCCCGGCGGTGGCGAGGCCGCTCAGCACCTCTTCAAGCGTGTTTAGAGGCCCTAATTTGGGGGCTACCTCCGACAGGGCGAGGTAACGCCGGAGCAGCGCCTCGTCGATGACGGGGTAGCGCGCCAAAAGCCCCTCATAGGTCTGCACGCGGAGCTGTTCGGCGAGCGTGCGACCCGCCGGTACCGGCAGTTCGGGCATCTGATAGACCCGTTTGGAGCCGATGGGCAGCTCCACGTTGCACATCTCCGCCACCAAGACGCTATTCGAGAGCGCCCCCTCGTACTCGCTTTCGGGGATCGCCCGCGCCATCTCCTCGGGGGTTTTGACGTAGAACTCGTCGCAGGGAAAGCGGAAGCGGTTGGGGTCCGAGAGCGTCGTCTTGGTCTGAATGGCGAGGAGCGCCTCGTGCGCTTTGGCGTCCCCCTTCTTGACGTAGTGCCCGTCGTTGGTGGCGACCATGCCGAGGCCGTACTTGTGCGCGAGGCTTTTAAGCATCGGGTTGAGGCGCGTCTGCTGCTCGGTGAGTTCGCGCAGGCTTTCGGTCATCTCGCTCGGGTTTTCGGGGACGTGGTTTTGCAGCTCGATAAAGAAGTTGTCGCCGTAGATATCGAGGTACTGTTTGAGGATCTCCTCGCCCGCCTCTTCGCCCAAGTCGAGCAGGTACCTGGGGAGCTGCGCCCCCAAGCACCCCGAGAGGGCGATGACCCCTTCCGAGTACTCGCGCAGGAGCTCGTGGTCGACGCGCGGCTTCATGTAGAAGCCCTCGAGCCACCCCCGCGAGTTGAGCTTGCAGAGGTTTTGGTAGCCCTTAAAGTTTTTGGCGAGGAGCGTTAGGTGAAAGTAACCGCCGTCGAGCTTCGAGGCGCCGGCGGGGCGCCGTTTTTCAAAGCGGCTCCCCGCCGTGACGTAGGCCTCGAAACCGAGGATGGGTTTGACGCCAAACTTCTCCGCCGTTTTGTAAAACTCCACCGCGCCGTGCATGTTGCCGTGGTCGGTCATGGCGACCGTGGGGTTCTCCGGCGAGACCTCCTTGACCCACGCCATGAGGTCTTTGATCCGCGCCGCCCCGTCCAGGAGGCTGTACGCCGTGTGCTGGTGGAGGTGCGCGAACTTGACGGGTTGGCAAGCGCAGTCCGCACCGTGCGCGGGCGCCGCTAGGGGGGTGGAGCGTTCAGGAGCGTCGGCCATGTCCCTATGTTACCCCCCCATCTTCGGTGGGTTCGGGTGGGGGTCAGGCCGCCTTTTCGCCCTGGTGCGGCGCTCGAGGGCGGGGGGCGAGCCGCACAATAGCGGGCGCAGGGCCCGGAGCTTGGGGGGGTGAGGCGGGCGGCCTCGTTTTCGCCGCGAGGGCGCCCCTGCGCCGCGTGCGGGCGCTACCGAGGGCCTCGAGCCCAAAGACGGCGAGCGCCACCAGGGCGGCCCGCACCAAAACGGCCACTTCGGGGCTCATATGCGCCGCGCCGCTCTCGACGACGTGCCTTGCAAAGGGGAGCTGAGTGTCATAGCGACACTATACCTTAAATTTTAAGTGTGTTGGTAGCCTAAGCGCGCTCGTGGCGCGCAGCGTGTAGCGCGTGGCCTTCCCTGCGCGCCACGCGCTGCGCGCCGCACACGTGAGCCCTAGAGGAGCCCTAGAGGATCGCCTTACCCAGGAGGCTCGCGGCCATCTCCACGGTGATGCGGGCGGTCGCGTTGCGCACGTCCAAGATGGGGTTGACCTCGACGAGGTCGAGGCTCGTCACGACGTCGGCGTCCGCCAAGAGCTCCATCAAGAGGTGCGCCTCGCGGTAGCTGAGCCCCCCCGGCACCGGCGTGCCGACCCCCGGCGCGATGCTCGGGTCGAGGACGTCGGCGTCGAACGAAACGTGCAGCCGCGGCACGTGGGCGAGGTGCGCCAGGGCCTCCTCGGCGACCGGCGCGATCCCGCGCCGGTCAATCTCTTTCATCGTGTAGACGCGCAGCCCGCGTTCGCGAATCAAGCTGCGCTCGTCCGGGTCGACGCTGCGGAGCCCGATAAAGACGACGTCTTCGGGGCGAATGACGGCGCCGCCCCCCCAGATGCCCAAAAGCCGCGGGTCACCCTCCCCCAAAAGGTGGGCGACCGGCATCCCGTGGATGTTGCCGCTCGGGCTCGTGGCCGGGGTGTTGAGGTCGGCGTGGGCGTCGATCCACAAGAGCCCCGTGCGCCCGGCGCCCTCCGCAGCGTGGGCGACACCCGCAACGCTCCCCATCGACACCGAGTGATCGCCGCCTAAAACGATGGGGAACCCTCCGGGGAGTCCGCGCAGCCGCTCGTAAGCGGCGCGGCAGGCGGCCGCGATGGTGTCGGCGTAGAGGAGCCCGTTGGGCTCGGCCTCGGGGGTACCGCCCAAGGACTCGGCGACGGGCGACTCGACGTTGCCGTAGTCTTTGACCTCGTAGCCGAGGCGCCTTAAGGAGGCCTCGAGCCCCGCGAGCCGGATCGCCGAGGGGCCCATGTCGACGCCCCGTCGCCCCGCACCTAGATCCATCGGAATCCCCAGGATGCTGATCATGGCCTCAAGATAGCACGCGCGGCAAAAAGCGCGATCAGAACGGCAAAAATGGAACTTGATGCAGGGCTCAAGGGGGTTTATGCAGCCCGCCTTCGGCCCCGCGCGTCGCTTTACGCCCCCCCTGGCATGTGTTAAACTCTGCTCACACGGGTTACACCACCGCGCCTGGGACGGTTCGCGCCTGGGATGTCGCGCCACTGGAGGAGTTATGGCAGAGGTCGTGCTGGACAGCATCTACAAGCGTTACGGACCGGTCACGGTCGTCAAGGACTTTAACCTTCACATCAAGGATGAAGAGTTCATGGTCTTCGTCGGCCCGTCGGGGTGCGGCAAGACCACGACGCTCCGGATGATCGCCGGCCTCGAGGAGATCAGCGAGGGCACCTTGCGCATCGGCGACCGCGTCGTCAACGACGTGCCGCCCAAAGACCGCGACATCGCCATGGTCTTCCAGAACTACGCCCTGTACCCCCACATGAACGTCTACCAGAACATGTCGTTCGGGCTCCGGCTGCGCAAAACGCCCAAAGCGGAGATCGATCAGCGCGTACGCGAAGCGGCCAAGATCCTCCAGATCGAACACCTTTTAGAGCGCCGCCCGCGCGAGCTTTCGGGGGGGCAGCGGCAGCGCGTCGCGTTGGGTCGCGCCATCGTGCGTGAGCCGAAGGTCTTTTTGATGGACGAACCGCTGTCTAACCTCGACGCCAAGCTGCGCGTCGAGATGCGCGCCTCGATCACCAAGCTGCACCGCCGCTTGGGCGTTACGACCGTCTACGTTACCCACGACCAGGTCGAGGCGATGACCATGGGAACGCGCATCGTGGTGATGAAAGACGGGGTCATCCAACAGGTCGACTCGCCTATTAACCTCTACGAAAAGCCCATCAACAAGTTCGTGGGGGGCTTTATGGGTTCGCCCGCCATGAATTTCCTCGTCGGCACCGTGCAAGACGGTAAGATCACCTCGCAGAGCTTTAGCGTCCGCCCCGACCCCGAGCTGGCGCAGAAGCTGCAGCGCCACAACGGTCAAAAGGTCTACTTCGGGATCCGCCCCGAAGACTTGGGTCTGCGCGGCGTCGACGCCATCCCCGAACAGGACAACGTCATCAAGGCGACCGTCGAGGTGGTCGAGCCCTTGGGCGCCGAGACGCAGATCATCACCTCCGTCGACGGCGACCAGAGCTTGGTCGCGCGTATCGACGCGCACGCGCGCGTGAGCCCGGGTGACCAAGTGGAGCTGCTCGCTAACCCCAGCAAGATGCACGCTTTTGGCCTTGAAGACGAGATGAACATCCGCTTCGAGTAACGTAGCGCCGCCGAGACGTCACGCGACTCCTGAGCCCCGCGGGGCTCAGGAGTCGTCTGGTTGCCTATGGGGGTGCCGGCTGACGCGCCTTTGGGTGGCGACGGCCAAGTATCCCGGTGTTTAGGGGCGTCCCCTGTCAGGGGTTGTGAGCTGTCCGGTGGGGGTTGACAGACGCGGTGGCGCGCTGGCATGATACTTAATATTTAAGGTATCGGAGCGGCGCAGGGTTTCGTCGCCAGTCCCGACCCGCTTGGAGGGACCCCGCGCACCGACGAGGGGAGAGCTTCGTTGTCGACGGCGCGGCGGTTATGGGGTTGTGTTGCATGATGGGGTCGTGCCACTGTCTTTCGGTCACCACCATTTCTCGGTCAGACGAGCGGGGCATTGGGGCGGGCGTTAAGGAGGCCTGTGGTCTTGTCTACATCTGATCTTGTGCGAAAGGCGGGCGTTCGCCCGCTCCCCACTGTCGCCGAGGGGAGCGCGTATGAGCGACCACACATGCGACACAACCGCACTGTTGCAAGCGGTCTATGGGAGCGTAACAGCGTGCAAGGCACCCTGAGCACCCCCGATGGCCGTTAGCCCGCCCACCCGGGCGAGTCGCAGCGAGTTTAGCGTAGACCGCTACGCTTACGACCACCGCAGTCCGGTGCGTTGGGTGCTGTCGCACCTGGGGCGCTACAAGGGGCTCGTGGCGAGCTTTCTCGGTGCGGCGCTCCTCACCAACGTGCTCGTCTCGGCGGTGCCGCGCCTCACGGGGCTTGCGTTCGATGAGGTGCTCCGGGGTGACCCCAGCGCCCGCCGGTTGCTGCTCCTCGCCGCCGCTATCCTCGGCGCGGTGCTCGTGCGCGGGGCGGTAGACCTCGTCAACAGCTTCTCCATCGAGACCTTGGGGCAGCGCCTCGAGCGCGACGCCAGGGATGAGCTCTACGTCAGCCTGCTCGGTAAGAGCCAGACGTTTCACAACCGCCAGCGCGTCGGGGACCTCATGGCGCGGGCCAACGGCGACGTGCGGCAGCTCAACCCCATGATGAACCCCGGGGTGGCGCTCATCACCGAGGCGCTCTTTGGGCTCGTCGTGCCGCTTGTCTTCATCGCCTTTTTAGACCCCCGGCTGCTCCTTGCGCCGCTCCTTTTCGTCGTGGCGTTTGCGTTGGCGCTGCGCCACTACCTGCGGCAGCTGAGCCCCGTCTCGGCGGCCATGCGCACCGCGTTCGGCACCATGAACGCGGGGCTCAACGAGACGATCACCGGGATCGAGGTGGTCAAGGGGACGGCGCAGGAGGCGCAGGAAAAGGCGAAGTTCGCGCGTCACGCGTCCGCTTACCGCGACGCCTTCGTCGCGCAGGGGCGGGTGCAGGCGCGCTACTTGCCGCTGCTGCTGCTCGGCGTGGCGCTGACCGGCGCCTTCGCGCACGGCCTCGTGCTGCTCTCGCGCGCGCAGCTCACCACGGGCGAACTGGTCGCCTACATGGGGCTGATGGGGGCGCTGCGCTTCCCCGCCTTTATCTCCATCTTTACCTTTTCGCTCGTGCAGCTCGGGTTGGCGGGGGCGGCGCGCATCTTGGAGCTGATCCGCGAGGAGACCGAGCTCGATGAGAACGCGCTCGGCTACAGCGCCCCGATGCGCGGGGAGATCGTTTTCGACGGCGTGAGCTTCGCCTACGAGGCGGGGGAGCGGCCGAGCCTCCGCAACGTCTCCTTTCGCGCCGCACCGGGCGCGACGGTCGCCATCGTCGGGCAGACCGGTTCGGGCAAGAGCACCCTGACTAAGCTCATCAACCGCGCCTACGACGTCACCGCGGGGCGCATCCTGATCGACGGGGTCGACGTGCGCGCGTGGCAGTTGGGGGCGCTGCGCTCGCAGGTGTCGGTAATTGAGCAAGACGTGTTTTTGTTTTCGCGCACCATCGCCGAGAACATCGCCTTCGGGCTCGGCGAGCGGGCGACGAAACCGGCGGTCGTCGCGGCGGCCAAGGCGGCGCAAGCGCACGACTTCATCATGGGGTTTACCGACGGTTACGACACGGTGATCGGTGAGCGCGGGGTCACGCTCTCGGGGGGGCAGCGGCAGCGCCTCGCGATCGCCCGGGCGCTTTTAACCGACCCGCGCATCCTCATCCTGGACGACGCCACGAGCGCGGTCGACAGCGCTACCGAGGACGCGATCCAGCGGGCCATCGACAGGGTGCTAGAGGGGCGCACGACGCTGCTGATCACGCACCGCCTGTCGCAGATCCGGCGCGCCGACCTCATCGTGCTCTTGCATCAGGGCGAGGTCGTCGACCAGGGGACGCACGAGGCGCTGCTCGCGCGCAGCCGCCTCTACCGGCGCCTCTTCGCGCGCTACGACGACGAGCCTGCGTGCGCGCCGCACGGCGCGGCGCGCGTGGAGAGGGGGTAGCGCGTGGGCTTCGTGATGGACGGGCTCGAGGCCGAGGCCTACGACCGCTCCTACTCGGACGCGCAGCTGCTGCGCCGCATCCTCCGCTACTTCCGCCCTTTTGGACTCCTCATGCTCGTTGTCGCGCTGGCGATCGTGCTCACCGCCGCGCTCGACGCGGCGCTCCCTATTCTCATCGCGCGCGGCATCGATCAGCTCGCGCAAGAGGGTCGCGTCGCCCCGGGGGAGCTGTGGCGCCGCACGGGGTGGTTGCTGCTAGCCCTCCTCGCGGCGGGGATCTTGTCGTGGACGCTCAACTACCTCCGGCAGCGCCTTACAGCGCGGGTCGTCGGCGACGTCGTCTTCAACCTCCGCAAAGACGCTTTTGACGCCGTGATGGCGCGCGACATGTCCTTTTACGACGAGTTTTCCACCGGCAGGATCGTGTCGCGCGTAACCAACGACACGCAGGACTTCGCCACCGTCGTGACGCTGAGCTTAAACCTCATCAGCCAGCTTTTGCAGGTCGGCATCATCGTCGGGGTGCTGTTTGCCATCAACGCGCGCCTCGCGCTTATCGCGCTCGCCATCGCGCCCGCCATCGTCGCCGCGGCGCTCGGTTTTCGCCACGTCGCGCGCGTCACCACGCGGAGCGCGCGGCGCGTGCTCGCCGAGGTCAACGCCAACATCCAGGAATCTTTGACGGGGATCTCGGTCGCCAAGACCTTTCGCCAGGAGGGGGCCATCTACGGCGACTTCGGGCGTGTGAACGCGCAGGCGTACCGGCTCAACCTCCGCCAGGGGCTCGTGTTTAGCGCTATCTTTCCCCTGCTGGGCACCATCGCGGGGGTCGGGACGGCGCTCGTGGTCTATTTCGGCGGGCTCAGCGTGCTCGCCGGTGAGATCACCCCCGGCGCCTGGTTTTTGTTCGCCGAGAGCGTCGCGCTCTTCTGGTTTCCTCTCACTAGCGTCGCCTCGTTTTGGAGCCAGTTTCAGCTGGGGCTCTCGGCGAGCGAGCGCGTCTTCGCGCTTATCGACGCCGAGCCGCGCGTGGTGCAGCGCGCGCACGAGCCCGTGGCGCGGCTCGCGGGGCACATCGCGTTTCGCGGGGTGGACTTTCGCTACACCGCGCGGGAGCGGGTCCTGTGGGGTTTTGACCTCACCATTGGCGCGGGGGAGACGGTCGCGCTCGTCGGGCACACCGGCGCGGGCAAGTCGAGCCTCGGCAAGTTGGTAGCGCGCTTTTACGAGTTTCAGGGGGGCGAGCTGCTCATCGACGGGCGCGACATCCGCACGCTCGACCTCCGCAGCTATCGGCGGCACCTGGGCATCGTGCAGCAGACCCCCTTTCTCTTTAGCGGGACGGTGCGCGACAACATCCGCTACGGCGCCCAGGAGGCTTCAGACGAGGCGGTTCTGGCCGCCGCGCGCAGCATCGGCGGCGGCGACTGGTTGGACGCGCTGCCGCAGGGCCTGGATACCGACGTCGGCGAGGCGGGGCGGGGGATCTCGATGGGGCAGCGGCAGCTCGTGGCGCTCGCCCGGACGCTGCTGCAAGACCCGAGCATCCTGATCCTCGACGAGGCGACCGCGAGCGTCGACCCCCTGACCGAAGCGCAGATCCAAGAGGGGCTCGAGGTCGTCTTAAAGGGCCGCACCGCTCTGGTTATCGCCCACCGGCTCTCGACGGTTCGGCAAGCCGACCGCATCGTCGTGCTACGCCAGGGCGAGGTGATCGAGTCGGGTACGCACGCGGCGCTTTTAGAGCGCAACGGGCACTACGCCGAGCTGTACAACACCTACTTCCGGCACCAGTCGCCCTACTACGACCCTCAGGACCCTGCCTCCTGAGCTTCCGCCAGCGCCCGCGTCCAGAAGACCATCTCGTCGGTGTCATCGTCGTAGCGGGCGGCGGTAAAGCGGTAGCCGCCGACGTCGGGGGTGAGGTCGGGGAAGACGCGGGCCGCCTCGCTGAGCGTAGGGAAGCGCTGCTTGTCCTCGGGGCGGTTGGTGATGACGCCGTCTTTGGCGCCGACCACGACGACGGTGGCGGCGGCGTTCCAGCGGGAGTTCTCCATAGGGCCTCCTGAGCTAGCTTTTGGCAGCGGTGTGCCCGAACCGTGAGGGGCGCTCAGCCGCTCCCGTGCGTGCTAGACGCATTTGGTCGGTTGCGCACCGGACGCCACGCCTACCAGCGTATCCCCCCGCCAGAGCGCCAAGACCGTCTGCGCTTACGGTTGGCGGGTAGCATCCGGTTGCAGCTAGCGGGTAGCATCCGGTCGTCACCCGTGCAGCGCCGGTCGTGACTAATCGCGCGTCCCCCACTCAGCCAGGTGCGCGGCGAGCGCGTACGCCTCGCCTCGAGTCAGTACGCCGCTCGGCTCGAGGCCGCTTAAGACCTCCGCCCACCCCTCGCAGCGCCCCAGCGCGCAACCCGCCGCTTCGACCAAGCCCCCGGCGACCTCGGGCGTCAGGTGTTCGGGCAGCTCCGGAAACGCCGCCACGAGCGCCTCGCCGAGCCCCGCGTCCCCCCAGAAGCGCGCGCCGACGTTCGCGAGCAGGTAGAGAAAGCCGCGCGCGGGCATCGCCGCGTCGAGCTGGGGGTCGTTGTCGTAGCCGCCCAAGGCCAGACCGCGGCGGCGCAGGGTCCGATAGGCGCCGAAGTGCGGGTGCTCGGCGGGGCCGCTCGGGGCGCGCGCGCGCACCTCGGGGAGGTACGCACCCCGCTCCCGCAGGCGCGTGCGCACGCTCTGGATGAGCGCCTCGTCGTCGGCGTAGGCGTGCGCGCGCACGCCGCCCCGCGCGGCCTGCGCCGCCGCGACCCCGATCGCCTCGCCGAGCGCCATCCCGAAGGGCACCACCCGCGCCGAGGAGGCCGCCAGCGGGTCGTAACCGGCGGTTTTACCGGCGATCCAGAGGTCATCCACCCCTTCGGGGAGCGCCACGCAGAGCTGCGCGCCGTAGACCTCGGGCACCCCGTAGACGAAACCGTTGTCCGCTGGGGTCAAGCTCTGCACGTCGAGCGGGTAGCTCCCGGCCGCGACGTCGCGCTCGGTGACGACGTTGTCGAGCACGTCGTCGACCGAAAGGGTGCAGCGCGCGCGGAAGTGCCGCGTCTCGCGCACGTAGAGCGTCTCGGCGACGCCGCCGTAGGTCGCCCCCTCGAGCCCCGGCAGCGCGCGCAAGTAGGCGACGATGCGCGGCGCCTCCCGCTCGGCCCGCGCCCGCCCCGCGGCGCGGCTCGCTGGGTCGAAGGGGTCGACGCCGTAAACGAGCAGCGCGTTGACCAGCACCGATCCGTCCGCCTGCCGCCCCAGGTTGAGGCCGCGCAGCCGCACCCCTTCCTCCTGCGCTTCGTAGGCCGCCGGGAAGCCGCCGAAGTGCCCCCAGGCGGCGTAAGCGTCGGCTTCGGCGTAGGCGGGGCCGCGCTCCCGCACGCTTTGCTGCAGCCTCCGCCAGTCGACGCCCGTCATGCGGAAAACGAGCGTGTCGGCCATGCGCGCCTCTAGGCCGAGCGAGGCGAAGCCCAGCGTGTAGGGGGCGCCCGCGGCGGCGGCGAGGTCGCCTTCGGGGGTGGCGTCGACGACCTGGTGCGCGTGAACCGTCCAGGCGCCCACCTGAACGCCCGTCACGCGCCCGTCCTCGCTCAGCACGCGCGGGCTCGGCGCGCCTCGCACGACCTCGACGCCGGCGTCGGCGAGCATCGCCTCAAACGCGGCTTCGGCCTCCCGCACGTCGAACGCCGAGGCGCGCCCCACCCGGTGCCACCACCTCTCGAAAAGCCCGCGTTGCAAAAGCGTCGGCGAGGTGCGCAGGTCGAGCGAGTTCATCTCGCCGGTGACGAAAAGGCCGCCGACGCGCGCGGCTTCGGTCACCAGGAGCGTCCGCGCGCCCTCCTCGGCGGCGGCGACGGCCGCGATGATCCCCTCGGGCTCGCTGCCGACGACCAGGACGTCGACCGCGGAGGGTAGGGGCGTGGGGGCAGCGGCGCAGAGGGGCGCGAGGGCGAAGCAGACGAAAGCGGCGAGCAGCCCGCCGACGAGCGAAGTGGGGCGCGCGCGCCCGCGTCGCACGCCCCGGAGCGTCCGGTGAGGTGGCATAGGCCAATCTAACAGAAGGGCCGGGCGCAGGGGCGGGCTTAGGAGCCGTGAAGCGGCCCCCCGCGACTCCTCAACCCCTCAGCGAAAGGTGCTAGAGTCTCCCTATGACACGCAAAGTCCTCCTGACGCTGGCCGCGCCCCTCGCGCTCGCGGGGTGCCTGCCCGCTTTTCAGCCGGGCGCGCCGGTGCTGCACGACATCTCGCTCTTTAGCGCCGAGGGCGGGGTGCTCTACGGCTACGTCTACGGCGAAGGGACCGAGCTCGAGGTCGGCGGGCGCACGCTCGAGCTCACCGCCGGCACCGCCGACGACCCGCTCGCCGTTCCGGGGGCACTCCTCGTGGGCGGTGAACCCTACCTGAGCCAGAGCCTGCCGCCCCTTGAGCCCTTCCCCTTTACCGCGACGCGCGCGCCCTTTTCGTCGGACCTGGTGATCAGTGTGAGCCGCGACCTCTCGGGGGCGCTCTACTACGACGGCGAAAGGTGGTTTACCCTGCTCGGAGAGGCGCGCGCGGGCTACCGCTCCCGCGTGGTGCCGCGCACGCGTTTGGGGGGGCTCTACGGGCTAGGCGAGCTGACCCGTGAGGAGGCGGCGGTGTTCGAGGCGGCGCTCGCCGCGCGCGGCCCCCTGGTGGTGGCCGCGCTGGACGAAGCGGGAGCCCGCACGCGGCAGATCGGCGGTTTGGGCGGCTACCGCAACACCGTCTTGGCGGTGCAAGAGGGCGTCGCGGTGGCGAGCGTCCCCGAAGCCGCGGACAGCGCCGAGGACGAAGGTGCAGGTGAGGACGTGGACAAGGGTCAGCAGGCGCTCTCCTGGGAGGTTTTGGCGAGCGGTTCGCAGGCGGCCGGCGGCGACGGGGTGACGCTCGAGGTCGCGACCAGCCAGAGCGAGTTTGAGGGGCTCTGGCGGCGCGCCTACGGCAACCTGACGAGCCCGCCACCCCTGCCGCAGGTCGACTTCAGCCAGGGGGGCGTGGCGGCAGCGTTTCTCGGCACCCGCCCTACGGGCGGCTACAGCGTGGACGTGCGGGCGGTGCGCGAAGAGGGGTCGGCGGTGGTCGTCGAGCTCGTCATCACCGAACCCGCGCCGGGCGCGCTCACGACCCAGGCGCTCACCCACCCCTGGGTGATGGTGGCGATTCGCGGCGCTGAGCTCGGCGAGGTGTGGTTTAGGGATGCGGCGAGCGGGGCGCTGCTAGGCGTTGCGCGAGCTTTGGGGGGCAAGTAGGGCGTTCGGGGCGCCACGGGTTCGCGCTCGAGCGCCCGCCGGGCGTAACGAGGGGGACGTGTTGAAAGTAAGTGTTATCAGCATGTCCCTGCAGCGAGTACCTGCATAAAGTACCTAAGCATAGGGATTTTGTTACCTAGCGTGCTGTAGCTTACGTTGCTACGCTGTTGCGGGGCACACGCGACCTAGAGGCGTTCGCGGCGGGGTCGAACGCAGCGGCGCCGTCGTGCGGGGCTGGGTGCCGGGAGGCGGTCGGCTCCGGCTGTGCTCAAAGCTCTTCTCGAGGAGGCTCCCCTTGTTAGGCACGCTGCAGGAAGATCCGAAGCGCTTCACGCGCAGCCTCACGGCTGAACTCGTCGGTACGTGTCTGCTCCTACTCGCCGCGCTCTTCGCCCCGCCGAACCTGACCTTCGTCGGCGTCGGCCTCGCGCTCATGGTCCTGGTCGCGGCTATCGGCAAGATTTCGGGGTCGCACGTCAACCCGGCCGTGACGGTAAGCCTCATGGTGGCGCGGCAGATCCGGATCGTCGACGGGCTTTTCTACATGGTTGCGCAGACGCTCGGCGCGATTCTCGCCGTGGCCGTGGCGCGCGGGCTCGGTCACCGCGTCCCCCCCATCGAGGCGACCGGCGCCGTCTTTTGGTTTGAACTGCTGGGGACCTTTGTGCTCGCCTTTGTCGTCGCGCAGGTGGTGGTGAAAAACGTCGCCGAAGCGGGGAGCGCGCTCTCGATCGGTGGCGCCCTGGCACTCGGGGTGCTCATCGCGGGTGGCGCTAGCGGCGGCGTCCTCAACCCCGCCTTTGCCGTCGCCCTCACCGCCGCCCAGGTGATCGAGCGCGCGTTTGCCGCCTACCTCATCGCGCCGCTTCTTGCCGGCGTGCTCGGGGGAGCGTTGGCGGCCTTTTTGGGCCAGGGCGACGCGCCCGAAGCCCCCGACGAGGGCGACGAGGGCGAGAGCGACGCGGGGCGCAACGTCGTCGTGACGGGGCGGGGCGTCAGCGCGCCCCGCTAAGCTGAGGTGTTGGGCCGCGGCGCAGAGGGCGTCTAGGTGCGAAACAACACCCTTTCGCGGCGGAAGTTGAGGAGCGCAAAACCCAAGAGCAGGGCGGTCGTCAGCAAGCTCGAGCCCCAGGCCAGCGCGAGCGCGCTCGCGCTGGCGCCCCCCGTGACCAGCTCGTCCATTAAGAGCAGCGTGCCGAGCGCGGGCACCGCGTAGAAGGCGGTGCCTAGCTCGAAAAAGTCGGCGAACTGCAGCACCACGACCGGCAGGATGAGAACGAGTGAGAGCGGCCCGACGTAGGCCTGCGCCTCCTTGTACGAGCGGGCGAAGAGGGTGACGGCCATGAGGAGCGCCGCCACGAGCGCGGCTAAGAGCAAGCTGCTGACGAGCAGCGCCCCCACCGAAGCGCCCTCTAGCGTCAACGAGCCCCCCATCGCGGTCGCCAGCTCCCGCCCCTCGCTGCCTAGGCGCCCCATAAAGAGCAGGCCCAGCACAAAGCTGCTAAATAGAAGCCCCAACACGGCCATCACCGCCGCCGAGAGGCCGAAGAGCAGCGTCGCGACAAACTTACCGACCACCACCTCTACGCGCCGGATGGGGGAGACGAGAAGGACCTCGAGGGTGCCGCGCTCTTTCTCCCCGGCGGTCGCGTCGATCGCCGTCATCTGTCCCCCCATAAGGGTCCAGAGCATGATGAAAAAGGGGACGAGCCAGCTAAAGGCGCCCGCTCGCTCGGCGGGGGTCGAGGCGTCTACGGTGCGTAGCGCCACGGGTTCTAACACCGCGGGGTCGAGCCCCGCCGCGCGGAGCCGCACTTCGACGAGCTCGTCGCGCACGTCGACCACGGCCCCCTCCAAGCGGCCACTCAGCAGGTCGCTCTGCAGCCCCGACTTGCGGACGAGCTCGAGCTGCGCGTCGCCTCGCGTCAGGGCCACGTCAAACGCCGCGGGAACGCGCAAGCCAGCGTTAAACCGACCCTCTCGCACCGCTGCGGCGACGTCATCGGTCGCAACGGGGGTAAGGTCGCGCGCTTCGAGAGCCCGCACGAAAGGTTCGGGCAGCCGCTCGAGGCCCTCTACGCCCACCTCGGCGACCTCGGCCGTTTCCCGCTCGAAAAGCCCGCCCAAAAGGAGCGGCAGCCCGAGCATAAGGGCTGGCAGCAGAAAAAAGGGGATGAGCAGGTTTGAGAGGATCGCCCGCCGGTCGCGCAGGGTCGAGAGGATCTCCTTGTGGGCGACGAGCCAGGTGGGGCCTAGCCTCACGCGCGCACCCCCTGTGGGGCGGCCCTAAACCCAGCCGAACGCTCGACGAGGGTGAAAAAAGCGCCCTCGAGCCCACGCGCCCCCGCCGCTTCGGTGAGCGCTTGGGGTGTCCCCTGGGCGATGAGGCGCCCCTCGTAGAGGATCGCCACGCGGTCGCAGAGCTCCTCGACCTCGCTCATCACGTGCGTCGAGTAGACGACCGCCCGCGCGCCCTTGGGGTAGCTCTTGACGAAGTCGAGCACGCTGCGCCGCGCCAGGATGTCGAGGCCCGAGGTCGCTTCGTCGAAAAAGATCACCGGCGGGTCGTGCAGCACCGCCCGCGCGATGATGAGCTTCTGCTTCATCCCGGTCGAGAAGTCGCCGGTGCGCCGCTCGAGGATCCCCTTGAGGTTTAAGAGCGCGTCGAGCTCGTCGATGCGCGCGCCCACTTCGGCGCGGCTCAGGCCGTAGAGCCGCCCGAAGTAGGTCAGCACCTCCCGCCCCGTCAGGCGGTCGTAGAGCCCCATCCCCCCGTTGACGACGCCGATGGCGGCGCGCACCCGTTCGGCCTGACGCCGGACGTCGAAACCCGCGACGCGCGCCTCGCCGCGGCTCGGTTTGAGGAGCGTCGCCAGGATGCGCAGCGTCGTCGTCTTGCCGGCGCCGTTGGGGCCCAACAGACCGAAGACCTCGCCCGCGTGAACCGCGAACGAGAGGTCCTCGAGCGCCCGATGGGTGCCGAAGGTTTTGCCAAGACCGCTGACCTCGACTGTAGCCACAATCCCTCCTAGAAGACCCCCTCGGGGCGCGACGCGGGTGCAGGTTCGCCTCGGGGCGCAGCGCCGCTAGCGCCGCCACGGCCCGTGACCCCGTTTGCCAGTCGCTCCTGAGCACCCTTTCGGGTGTCGGCCGAAGCGGTCGAACCCCCCCTGATCGCCGGCAGCCCCTCCCTTTCCCCCTCGCTCCGCTCGGGTTCATCGCAAGATCAACCGGGACTCCCCTTCGCCACTTTACGCGACGCCGCGGTGAACCCCGTGAGGTGTCGGCCACCTCGCTGCGCTCCTGACGATCGGTGTAGCGCGCACCTCCGCCGCCCCCGAAAGGGGGCCTAGCGGTCGTGGGTGTGTCGCGGGCATCGTGGCTGCGACAAGCCGTAGCTGCGATGAACTGGTCGACGTGGCGCCTCTGGACCGGAGGTGGCTAACGGCTGAAGCGTTGGGGGGGCCGGTTCGGCTGCGCTGCGGGCGTCCCTGTACGGTTGAGGCGTGTCTAGGGCTTGGGCGTGTACGGTGGCAAAGGGGGTGCACACCGGTCTAACGACGCGAGGGGCCGCGCCACGCCGCGTCGCCGGTGTCGTCTCGGCTGCTACCCGCTTAAGGGGGACGTGCTCACATCCCGTTTCTCTCCTGAGCGCGGTGCTAACCGGACAGACCCGCCACAGCGTGCGCTATCATGGGCGCGTGCCGGACCACGACCTTCGAGCGCTCGAGAGCTACCAACTGCTCCCCAGACTGCTGCACGCCGTCGAGAACCCCGACACCAGCGTGCAGCTCCTCGGGCGAACCTTGACCGCGCCCATCCTGCCGCTTTTCGAGGCGCCCATCCCCACGACGCCAGACACGCTCGCGCTGCTCAGCGCCGACGCGGTCTTGGCGCAGCCCGATGGGCCGGTGGGGACCTCCTTCATACCGCTTTTAAAACCCGAAAAGATGGGGCACCTCATGCCCAAGGTGCGCGCGCTCGCCGCGCGCGGGGTGCCGGGTTTCGTGCTCGACATCGGCGCGCTCGCCGAGACGCCGCCCTACGGCCCGCTCGAGTGGCACCCGCGCACCCGCGAGGACCTAGCCGAGCTGCGCGCCGCCGCCGGGGTGCCGGTGTGGCTCTACGGCGTGAGCAGCGTCGCGGACGCCGAGACGGCGAGCGAGGCGGGGCTCGAGGGGATCGTGGTGCATACCGGAGCGGGGCTCTTTCTGGGCGCTCCGGCGACGGCGGAGGTGTTTCCGGAGATCTTCGACGCGGTCGCCGGCACCATCGCGGTCTACGCGGGGGGGGCGGTGCGGAGCGGCATCGACGTCTTTCGCTACCTCGCTCTCGGCGCCGAGGCGGTGGTGGTCGACTGCGACCGCGCGCTCCACAACCTGCGCGCCGAGCTCGCCTACGCGATGCGACTAACCGGCTGCGCAACCCTGGCCGATATCTCCTACGAGGCGATCTTCGCGCCGCTCTTTAGCGAGCTCTAAAAGCGGCGCGACGCCGTGCGACACGTGACTGGCGGGGCAGGTTGCGAGCCTCTAGGGCTGCACCCCCTGGAGCTGCACGTAGACGTGCGCAGCGCTGTAAAAGAGCGCCCACTGCGCGAGGGCGAAGGCGTTGTAGACCATGTCGGCGTGCGCTTCGGGGAGGTAGACGTAGAGGTTGGCAGCGAGCGCCCACGCGACCGTTGCGCTGCTAATCAGCCGAAAGGGCCGGTTGAGCCGCGCCTCTTGCGGGGAGTAGAGGAGCGCGAGCGCCGGCAGGAGCAGCACCGAGCTGTAGAGCGTCGCGGTGGTGTCGGCGATCTGGATGCCGAGAGGGGTGTCGAGCAGCAGCCCCAGGAGCAGCGCGCTCAAGAAGGTCACGGCGGCGGCGAGGCCGACGAGTTGGGTGAGCAGCTCGAGGTAGAGCGTCCCCCACAGCCGGTCGTAGACGATAAAGAGCGCGTGCGACAGGGCGAACGCCCAGGGGGCCGCTTGCACCATGTAGAGCGAAGCGCCCAGGAGTTCGACGACGGGCGGCATGCCGCCGACGAGGCTGCCGTAGACCCAGGCGACGTTGGCGAGCGCCGTGGTGGCCGCGGCCGCCGCCATCGCGCCGATACCCCTGGCCCAACGCAGCCCGCGGCTGCGGCGCGCGAGGCGCAGCAGCCGCCACGCGGTGACGCCGACGAGCGCGGTGTAGCTCAGCTCGCTGACAAAGGCCGAGAGGCCGCCGAAGAGCGTGAGCAAGGTTAGCCCCAACACCCCTAGGTAGGCCGCCCCCAAGGGGGCGGGGAGCAGCTTGAGCGGCGGGTAGAGGGGCGAGCGCATCACACGACCTGCTGCGCGAGCGTCAGCTCCGCGAGGGGGCGTGGTTTGGCGAAGAGGTAGCCCTGCGCGTAGCGGCAGCCGAGCGCCCGCAGGCTCTGCGCCTGCGCGGCCGTCTCGACCCCCTCGGCGACGACCTCGAGCCCCAGACTGCGGGCGAGCGCGAGCATCGTCCGCACGATCTCGAGGCTTCGGGGGTCGCAGGTGATCCCCTGGACAAACGCGCGGTCGATCTTGAGCGCTTGCCAAGGGAGGTGGTGGAGCGCGCTCAGCGACGAGTAACCCGTACCGAAGTCGTCGAGCATCAGCTGTACCCCGAGCGCTCGCAGCGTGCGGAGCTGCTCGGCGGCGGTGTGGTGGCTCACGACCGCGCTCTCGGTGACCTCGAACCGCAGGCGCTTGGGTGAGAGGCCCGTGTCGCGCAGCACCCGTTCGGTCTCCTCCAAAAGCTCGGGTCGCAGCAGCTGGCGGCGCGAGAGGTTGACGGAGACGCCGAACGCGACATCCGCGGCGGCGAGCTCCGCGCACGCCGTGCGCAGCGCCCAGAGCCCGAGCGGGACGATCAGACCGGTCTCCTCGGCGACCTCCAGAAACGCTTCGGGTGCGAGGAGGCCGCGCGTGGGGTGCTGCCAACGCAAGAGCGCCTCGACGAACACCGTCTCGCCGCTCTCGAGCGACAGCACGGGTTGGTAGACGAGGCGCAGAGCGTCGCTGCCGAGCGCGCTCTGCAGCTCGCTTTCGGTGCGCTGGCGCGCGCTCACCTCTTTGTAGAGCGCGTCGCTATAGTGCAAGGTGGTGCAGCCGAGCTCTTTGGCGCGGTACATGGCGATGTCGGCGTGCTCGAGGACCTCGTTGGGGGTGCTGTAACGCGTGAGGTCGCTGACGACGCCGATGCTCGCGCCCGTGGTGACGCGCTGCGCCGCGAGCTCGTAGGGGCGCGACAGCGCGCGCGCGATGCGGTTGACGATGTGCTCGACCTCCTGCGGTGGCGCGTCCTGGAGCAGCACGACGAACTCGTCGCCGCCGAGCCTGGCGGCGAGGTCCTCGCCGCGCACGCACGCCTGGAGCCTTTTGGCGACCTCGGTGAGGAGCAGGTCACCGACCTTGTGGCCCAAACTGTCGTTGATGACTTTGAAGCGGTTGAGGTCGAGAAAGAGCACGGCCCCCCCCGCCCGGCGCTGCTTGAGGACGAACGCGAGGCGTTGCGTGAGGAGGGTGCGGTTGGGGAGACCGGTGAGCGCGTCGAAGAGACCGCGTTGGCTGAGGTCGGTGAGCGACCCCGCCATCCGCCGAGGGCGCCCCCGCTGGCGCGAGGGGGGGGGCTGCCGAGGGTTCGGCGCGGACGGCGACGCCGCGCAGCAGCATCCAGCGGTAGCGTCCCTCTGCGTCGCGCAGGCGCAGCTCGCTCTCGAAGTGCGCGCTCTCGCCGCGCAGGTGCGCGGCGAGCTGCTTGAGGACGCGCTGACGGTCGTCGGGGTGAACGTGCCGGATGAGCTGCCACGGGGGGCGCACCTGCTCGACCTCGGGGAGCCCCAGTAGCGCCGCGCAGCGGCTCGAGAGCGTGACGCCGCGCGCCGCCTCCCAATCCCACAGCCCGTCGTTGGCGCCCTGCGCAGCGAGGGCGTAGCGCTCACGGCTCTCGCGCAGCGCGGCAAAGGCGCGCTCGAGCGAGGCGAGCATCCCGTTGATGTCCCCGGCGAGGCGGGAGAGTTCGTCGACCCCGGGGAGGTCGAGGCGGGCGCTGACGTCGCCGCGCTGCGCGATGCGGGCGACCTCGGCGCTCAAAAAGCCGAGGCGGGCGAGGAGCAGGCGCTCGACGAGCACGAGCACCAGCGCGCTAAAGCTGAGACCGACGAGCGCAACCGCGGCGATGAGCGCGCGGGCGCTCACGAGCCCCTGCTGGTAAAAGACGCGCGGTTCGCTTACGCGCAGCGCCGCCAGCGGTCTGCCGAAGAGGTCGTGCAGCGCGGCGTACCCGAGGAGCGTCGCGTCATCTCGGGGGTAGCTGTAGAGGGTGCGCGCCGCAAGCTGGTGCTGGGTGAGCCCGGGGTGGTCGGCGGCGACGAGCGCCGTGAGCTCCTCGTAAGGCGCTAGCGACACCGCCGCGAGGGTGTGCTGCGCGTAGGCCGCGAGCCGCGCCTCGGTGAGGTAGCGCGCGACCAGGAAGCTCCCCCGCGAGGGCCCCTCACCGGTACTCGTCAGGATCGGGCTGAGCGCGACCAGCGCGATCCCGCCGGGGAGCTGCAGCAGCCCCGAGCGCGGTTCGCGCGCCGCGGGGTCGCGCAGCCACAGGGGGTGCTCGGGGCCGAACGCGCGCAGCTCGTCGGGGCTGAGCGCCCCTAGGCCCGCTGCCTCGGCGTGCGCGGCGTAGACGAGGCGGCCCGTTCGGTCGGCGATGAGCACGAGGTCGAGGTCGAAGGTCTCGAAAAAGGGGGCGTTTAAGTTCTCTTGGTAGAGGGTCTCGTCGCCGCTCGCGACAAAGGCGTAGGTGTCGTTCCAGTGGCCCCAGTCGCGCGCGAGCGCCTCGAGGCCCGCCTGCGAGGCGCTCAAGGTGCTTAGGACGCGCGCGACGTCCTGACGCAAAGCGCGCGTTTCCAGGGCGCTCAAGTCACGCAGCAGAAGCGACCAGACGAGCACCGCGAGCGTGGCGATAAGTCCCACCAGGACGACGACGACCACGAGACGCAAGCGCAGCCGGAGCGTCACGTCGGATCCTTCCGCAGCGCGTAGCGCGCGTCGCAAGCTAGCGCGAGGCCGAGAGGGGGTCGCATAGCCACAGCGTAGCGCAGCCTTTCTCACACATTTCTTACGCCGCCTTGCGTACCCGGACGCAGCTGGGAGGATGCGCTGATGACGAAGCCGAGGCCGCGACGAGCATGGCGTCCGTTAGGGTGCGGCCACCGTGCCGACGTGTGGCGCTAGCTTAGCACGTTACGCGTCGGGCGTGCGCGCCCGCCGCTAGGTCTAAGCGCCGCGCCCGCCCCGTCCGAAAGGTGGTAGGGGGGGGCCTTCGGCGCGCCGGGCGTCGGGGGCGGGGGCGCCGGGGCCGTGGCTGCTCACGAGCCGCGCGAACTCCTTCGGGTCGACGGCTCGAGTCAGGCCCGCCTCGTACGTGATCAGGCGCCGCGCGTGCAGCTCGGCGAGGTGCGCGTCCATGGTCTGCATCCCGTACTGGCCGCCCATCTGGATCGCCGAGGGGATCTGGTGCGTTTTGCCTTCGCGGATAAGGTTGCGCACGGCGGGCGTGGCGACGAGAAACTCGTAGGCCAGCACCCGCCCGCCGCCGACTTTGGGGACGAGCTGCTGCGTCAAGATCGCCTGGAGGTTGCTCGCGAGCTGCACCCGCACCTGCGCCTGCTGCGCTTCGGGGAAGACGTCGATGATGCGGTCGACCGCTTCGGGGGCGGAGTTGGTGTGCAACGTGGCGATGACCAGGTGTCCGGTCTCGGCGGCCGTGACGGCCGCCCCGATGGTCTCGAAGTCGCGCATCTCGCCGACCAAGATCACATCCGGAGCCTGGCGCAAAACCGCCCGCAGGGCGCGTTCAAAGCTCTTCGTGTCCTCGCCGAGCTCGCGCTGGTTGACGATCGAGCGTTTGTGAGGGTGGAAGAACTCGATGGGGTCTTCGATGGTGATGATGTGTTTGCGCGACTCGGTGTTGATGCGGTCGATGAGCGCAGCGAGCGTCGTCGATTTGCCGGAGCCGGTCGGTCCGGTGACGAGCACGAGGCCGCGCGGCTGCTTGATGACGTCGGCGACGACCTGGGGGAGGCCGAGGCGCTCGAGGCTGGGGAGCTCGCTGGCGATCGTGCGCAAAACCCCGCCGACGGCGCCGCGTTGGAAAAAGGCGTTGACGCGGAAGCGGCCGTGCCCGCTCAGCATAAAGGAGAAGTCGAGCTCACGCCGCTCCTCGAAGTCGCGCTGCTTTTTCTCGTCCATAAGGGCGTACATCAGCCGCCGGGTGTCGTTGGCGGTGAGCGGTTCAAACTCGGTTGGCTGCCACGCGCCGTCGAGGTGCAGCATCGGGGGGAGGCCGGTCGTGAGCAGCAGGTCGGAGGCGCGGCGTTCGCTCGCTAGGCGCAGCAGGGGGATGATCTCGGGTGTCGCTCGGCTCATGGTGCTCCTAGGTGTTCTGGGCGGTCGGGAGGCGCGGTCAGTCGGTGGTGCGCGCGAGCACCTCTTCGAGCGTGGTGATGCCGGCGAGCGCCTTGAACACCCCGTCGTCGCGCAGCGTCTTCATCCCCGCAGCGACCGCGAGCTCTTTGAGTTCGCTCGACGAGCGGCCCTGCACGATGGCGCGCTGCGCCGCGGCGTCGACGGTAAACAGTTCGTGGATCGCGTGGCGGCCGTTGTAGCCGCTGCCGCCACACTGCGTGCAGCCGACGCCGCGGTAGAGCGTCGCGCCCTGGAGCGCTTCGGGGGCGAGCCCCAAACGCCGCAGGGTGTCCACGTCGGGGGTGTAGGCGACGCGGCAAGCGGCGCACACCTTGCGCACGAGCCGCTGCGCGAGCACCCCCAAGAGCGACGCGGAGATGTTAAAGGGTTCGACCCCCATCTCCGCGAGCCGCGTGACCGCCCCCGTGGCGTCGTTGGTGTGCAGCGTGGCGATCACCAGGTGGCCGGTCAGCGCCGCCTCGACGGCGATCTTGGCGGTTTCGGTGTCGCGGATCTCGCCGATCATGATCACGTCCGGGTCTTGGCGTAAAAACGCGCGCAGGGCGCTCGCGAAGGTGAGCCCCGCTTTGACGTTGACCTGCGTCTGGTTGATCCCCGGGATCTCGTACTCGACGGGGTCCTCGACCGTCGTGACGTTGACGTCCGGGGTGGCGATGCGCTTTAAGATGGAGAAGGTGGTAAACGACTTGCCCGAGCCGGTCGGCCCGGTGATGAGAAAAATGCCGTAGGGCTTTTGGATGGTGTCGGTAAAGCGCTCGAAGTTGTAGTCGGCGAAACCGAGCTGCTCGATGTCGGGAATTGCCGAGGCGCGCTTTAAAAGGCGCATCACGACCTTTTCGCCGTAGACCGTGGGCAGCGTCGAGAGGCGCAGGTCGACCTCGAGGTTCTTGTCTTTAAAGCGCACCCGCCCGTCTTGCGGCAGCCGCCTCTCGGCGATATTAAGGCGCCCCATGATCTTGATGCGCGCCGCGACCGCGCCGGCGACGCCGCGCGGCAACGACATGTACTCGCGGAGCGCGCCGTCTTTGCGGACCCGCACGAGCACCTTGTCGGGGTAGGGTTCGATGTGGATGTCCGAGATGTCGTTGAAGACCGCCTCGCGGATGATGTTGTTGACGACCTTGACGAGCGCGGTGTCGTCTAAGTGGGAGTCGTCTTCAATCTCGTCTTGGTCGCCGATCTCCTCTAAAACCGCCTTGGCGAGCTCCTCCATGTTCTCGTTGCTCTTGTAGTGGCGGTTGATCAGCTTAATGAGGGTCTCTTCGGTAGCGACCGCGGGGCGGATCTCTTTACCCGTGAGGAGCCGGATGTCGTCGATGGCGAAGACGTGCCGCGGGTCTTTCATGGCGAGCGTGAGGGTGTTGCCCTCGACGCGCAGCGGCATCACGTTGTAGCGGCGCACCGCCCCCTCGGGGACGAGCGCGACCGCCGCCGCGTCGACCTGCACGTTCTCCTCGACGAAGGCGTAGCCGAGTTGCAGCGCGAGGCTGCGCGAGAGCATCTCGGGGCTGATGCGCCCCGCTTGCACGAGGGTGTCCTCGAGCCGCCCCCCGCGCGTGCGCTGCTCGGCGAGCGCCCACTGCACGTCCTCGCGGCTGACAAAGCCGAGGTCGACCAAGATGTCGCCGAGCGGCCTTACGCGCCCGCGCTTTTGCTGCTCGTAGAGCGCCTCGCGCAGCTGTTCGCGCCGCAGCTTGCCCGCTTGCAGCAACGTCTCGCCGAGCCGCCCCTTGTCGTGTTCGTAAAGGGCGTCGGTGAGCGCCTGCACCTGGCTCTCCGGGGCGACGACGAAGCGCACGGGGGTGCGGATAATCTCCCGAAGGTCGTCCGCGCGGCGCGGATCGGCGAGCGCCACGACAAGACCGTCCGCCTCCTCTTGGTAGGGCACCGCGCGGTACTGCAGCGCGTCGACGCGCAGCAGGTGCGAGGCGAGCCGTTCGCTGATACGCGCGCCGCGCAGGTCGGCGGTAAAGGGCAGGTCGGCTTGCTGCGCGAGCAGTTCGGCGAGCTGCACGTCGCTTAGCGCCCCCTGCTCCTGCAAGATGCTGCCCAAAAGCCCCCCCGTACGCGCCTGCTGCGCTAACGCGGCCTCGAGCTGCTCGCGGGTGATGAGCCCTAAGGTGAGCGCGAGCTCGCCGACGCGCGACCCCAGCGCGGGGTTGAGTTCGGCGGGGGGGGTGAGGCCGAGTTCGGGGTAGTGGGTGGCGAGCGCCCAGGTGAGTTCGCTGCCGAGCGCCTGAAAGACCTCGACGATGCAGCCGCTGACGTCCTCGAGCTCCTCGGCGGCGAGCGCGTCTAAAGGGTCCTCGAAAGCGACCCGTAGGCGCGTCCCCTGCAGGGCGAAGGGCAGCGCGCGCAGCTCAAGAGCGAGCGCCGCCGGGACCTTGGCGAGCGCTTGGGGGTCGGTGGGGGTGCGGGTCAGGTGCACCAGCGGCACCCCCATCGCCTCCTCGATGGCGCGCGCGATGCGCTGCTCGGACAAGAGCCCCAGGTTGATGAGCACCTCCGAGAGGCGCCCCCCCGTTTCGGCCTGGCGCGCGATGGCGCGTTGCAACCCCTCATCGCTGATAAAGCCGCGCTCTAAAAGCATGGCGCCGAGGCGTTTGTCGCCTATTGACAGGACGGCCACAGCCCCCACCCCCTCCTTGGTGGCGTAGACAGCCGGGGCGACGCCTTGGGCGGTTCGTCGCACCCCGCGCCCTGCAGCTGAGCGAGGTCGCGCTGCCAGCGGCGCAAGAGCCGCCGCTCCAAGCGGCGCAGCGCGCGGGTGTGGAGCAGCTTGCCGGGCGACAGGGGGGAGACGAGCACCGAGCGCAACCCGATGAGGTTAGCGCCCAAGACGTCGGTGAAGAGTTGGTCGCCGACCATCGCCGTCTCGTGGGGCGGCGTGCCGAGGAGGCGAAGCCCGCGGCGAAAGGCGTGGCGAAAGGGTTTGCCGACGAGCGCCAGCCCGCGCACGCCGAGCTCGCGGGCGTAGCGCTCGACCCGTCTGCGCTCCCCGTTGCTAAGGATCACCACCGGAAAGCCCGCCGCGACGAGCTCGCTGAGCCAGGCGCGAAAGAGCGGTTCGAGCAGCTCGCTGCCGGCGGGGACGAGGGTGTCGTCGAGGTCGACCATCACCGCGCGCACGCCGAGCTCGCGTAGCAGTTCGGGGGTGACCTCGGTCACCGAGGCCACGACGGCGTCAGGGCGCAGCAGCATGCGGGTAATCTAGCATGGCAGCGCGAGGCGTCTAGGAAGAAAAGTTCACGCCGCTAGCGCCCCGCAGGGAGGCTCAGCGCCTCGTGCAAAAGGGCGGTAAAGGTCTCCGGGTCGTCCAACCAGGGGTAGTGAGCCGCCTCTAAAAGGCTGAAAAGGGCGTGGGGCAGCCCCTCTAACACGCGCTCGGCCTGTGCGGGGTAGCAGCTGCGGTCGTCGCGGCCGACGAGCACGACCGTGGGCCGCGGCGCGCGCCTTAGCGGCGCCAGCTCGGCGCGCACCTCCCAGAGGCGGCTCGGCGCCGCTTCAGACGCGCCGCCGCTAGCGAGCTCGCTAAACCCCTCGGCGTCGAGGTGCTCGAGCTTAAGGCGGCTGCTCGGTTTGCAAAAGAGGAGGGCGTCGAAAAGCCGTTTGCCGCCCACGGCTCGAGCGGCCGCCTCGACCCGCTCGGCGGGAAGGAGGTCGTCTTGAGGGTCGCCCGCACCCCCCTCCAAGGGGTGATGGGGGGCGGGGTCTAGCTCGGCGGCGAGCTGCTGGAGCGTCCCCGCCAGGGCGGGCATGTCGACCCACGGGTTGACCCACACGAGCCGCTCGACGCGTTCGGGGGCGCGGGCGAACGCGGCGGCGGCGACGGTCGCCCCGAAGCCGTGCGCGAGCAGCGTCGCGCGCGCGACGCCGAGCGCGTCCAAAACGTGCAGCGCGTCACCGGCGAGGGTCGCGACGTCGAAGCTCGAGCCGGGGTCGGCGCCCGGTAGGGTGCGGCTCCGCCCCGCCCCGCGCTGATCGGCGTAGAGCATCCGGTAGCGCCCGAGCTCGTCGCCCATGAGCTCGCGAAACGAGTAGCTGTTATAACCGGGGCCGCCGTGGAGGTAGAGCACCGCGCTCGCGTCGTGCGGTCCGACCTGCTCGACGTAGAGCTCGGCGCCCGGCACCTCGAGGCGGTACACCTCGTCGAGAAACGCGCCCTTTGGCGCCCAAGCGTCACCGAGGCCGCTCACGCTCCCCCCTCCGGGGCTACGGGGCGAAAGCGCCACACCTTGACCCCCTCCGGCGCTGCCTGCGGCGCCCCGTTTGCCCGCCAGGTGCTCGTCAGGAGGTAGAGTTCGGGCTGGTCCGCGCTCTGCAAGAGCGTGCCCGCCACGTAGCCCTCGCCTTCGGCGAGCCTCGTCTGGAGCGCCTCCAGGCGCCCTCGCGCCTCCGGGCCCGCACACTCGTAAAAGAGGATCATCGTCTCCACGGACCGAGTCTAAGCCGCCGGGGCGGCGCCGAGGGTCGTCCGGCGCCGCTTTTGCTAGCGCAAAAAACCCTGTAGGTCCCCACCTACAGGGCCTCCGCGAGGGAGTACGGCGCAACCGGCCAAGGCGGTGCCGTTGCCCTCAGCATAGGGTCTCGGGGGCTGGGGGGCCAGAAGCAGCTGTACCGGCCCCTGGTGGTACGGCCCTCACCAAAACCCCCCCAAGCGGACGGCTGCAACCCCACGAAAGGCGTTGCAGACGTGAACCTCGGGGTGCAGGAGGGGGGCGGCCGGGTTCGTTTAGAACGTAAAATCAAAAACTTCACAGTGGGCGACCGGGGGCGTGGCGCTGGTTTGGTGCCCCGCTTGGCGTACCTGGCGCGCGCGCGTGGTAGCCTAAAACCATGTAACCCTGACATTTCCCCCGGGCGCACCTGCGCCTCTCGCGGGGGCGCGCCCCCCGCGGCCCCGACGGGGCATCCGCTTGGAACACGCTCGCGCCACCGCAGCGCTCTGTTCTCACCCGGAGGAAGCCATGTCGCACACCACGAGGAGGCGCGTCCGGACGCTCGAGGAGCTTCGCCCGCTCTTTCGGGACGGCCGCTACCGCCTCGGTCCCCACGCGCTCAAACACGCTGCCTGTGAAGGCTTCGCCGAAAAAGACGTCGTCGCCGCCGCGCTCTTCGGTCACGAACTGGTGCGCTACACCGAAGACGAGAGGCTGTTGGTACTCGGCTACATCCACCCCAGCCCGCAGGTGCAGATCCCCTTGCACGTGGTGCTCGAGTACGCCCGCCCGCGCTGGGTCGACGTCGTGACGGCGTTTATCCCCGAAAAACCCCATCACGCCGTCTCACGGCGCCGCCTCGCCGAGCTGCTGCGTTACGATCAACCGCCCACGCGGCGCCAAGCGGCGCGCGGGGTGCGTTGGGGGGGGGCGCCGCTCAAGTCGCCGTAGGCGCCCCCGCAGCGAGCCCGTAAACGCGCGCGGCGTTGTCGTCGGTGAGGCGCTCGAGCGCCTCCAGCGTGACCCCGCGCACCTGGGCGAGGGTCATCGCCGTGTAACGGACGTTGTGCGGCACGTTGCGTTCGCCGCGCCTGGGTTGGGGGGTCAGGTAGGGGCTGTCGGTCTCGACGAGCAGCCGCTCCGCGGGCACCTGCGCGGCGACCTCGCGCAACCTAGCGGCGTTTTTGTAGGTGAGGTTGCCTGCAAATGAGACGTACCAGCCGAGCTCCAGGCCGGTCTCGAGGAGCTCCGGGTGGCCGTTAAAGCAGTGCAAGATCCCCCCCGCGAGCCCCGCTTCGGCGAGGCAGCGCGCGGCCTCTCGTGACGCCGTCTCCCCCCCCGACTCGTCGCGCACGTGCAAGACGAGCGCTTTGGCGTGGGCTGCGGCGAGCTCGGCGTGCCAGAAAAACAGCTCGCGTTGCTCCCCCAAGGGGGAGCTGTGCCAATAGGTGTCGAAACCCGTCTCGCCGACCCCGACGACTTTGGGGTGCGTCACGAGCGCGGCGAGCTGGCGGCGCGCTGTTGGGGTGGCGCTGTGGGCGTCGTTGGGGTGGTGGCCGAGCGCGACCCAGACGTTGGGGTGGCGTTCGGCGAGCTCGAGCGCGCGCTCGGCGTCCTGGAGGTCGGTGCCGACGGTGATCAGCGCGCGCAGCTCCGGTGAGGCGGCCGCGTCGGGGTCGGCGCACGCGGTGAGGTGGCAGTGGCTGTCGGTCATGGCGTCAGCATAGCCCACCCGTCGGAGCGGGCCGTCGCAAGTTGACCGCAAGCACCCCCCGGTAGGCTCATCATCGGTAGCCCCCCTTAAGGCTCACTTAAGCTTAGGCCGACACAATGCTCACGGTGAAAGGAGGAGGCGACCGAAAGCGGCCCGCAGAAGGTGCATGGGGGCGGTAGGGTGCCCCGCCACTGCGGCGGTCCGCGTTAACGTCAGGGAGGTCGCAACGCCCATGGTCTACCGCTCGCGTTACCTCAACCGGCTGATGTTCTCCCCCCCCTCCTACCGCGAACGCCTCCGCCAGGTCACGCCCCGCGCCGAAACGACCTGGGGGGGCTCGGGTGCTCGCCTGGGCACCGCCGAGCCCACCCCCGACGCTTCCGCGACCGCTGCCCCGCAGGGCGACCTGAGCGAACGCGCACCTTACCTCCCGACCCGCGAGCTGCGCGACACCCTACGCCGCTGTGAACAGGCCATCACGGCGGGCCGCGCGCGCATCGAGGACTACGAGGCGTTCATCATCTGTCAGCAGGAGCTCGCGAGCCGCGGCTAGTGCGGCTCGCCCCGCTGACAGGGGTTAGACTGGGGTATGCGCCCCTTGCTCCTTCTCGCGCTCTGCCTAACGGCCTGCGCCCCGGCGCTGAGCCGCGTCCCCAACGCCGCCGAAGGGATCGCCTCGTGGTACGGCCCCGGCTTCGAGGGGCGCCTCACGGCTAACGGCGAGGTGTTCGACTCGAGCCTCCTGACCGCCGCCCATCAGACCCTTCCTTTTGACACGCTCGTGCGGGTCACCAACCTGAACAACGGTCTCGCCGTGGTCGTGCGCATCAACGACCGCGGCCCCTTCGTCGGCGGGCGCATCATCGACCTCTCGCGCGCCGCCGCCGAGCGCATCGACATGATCGGCAGCGGTACGGCGCCCGTGCGCTTAGAGCTTTTGAGCGACATGCCGGCGGCGAGTTGGCGGGTGCAGATGAGCAGCGAGGTCGACGGCTACGACGTGCTGTCGCGCCTCCACCGCCCCGGCGAGCTGCTGCTGTTGCGGGGCGCGGCGCAAGAGCCGCTCCTACTCCGCGTCGTCGGGCGCGTCCCCGAAACCGAGGATGTCGACCTGCTGCTCCCCAGAGCGCTCTTTGAAGCGCTCGACCTCACCGAGCTCGAGGTCGAGGTCATCTCGGCGCTCTAGACCGCTCTTGCCAAAAGACGCCCCGGGGTTCTCCCGAACCCGGGGCGTCTTTTGAGGTGCTGGGGGTTGCGACCGCACCAGGCGACCTAAGGCGCCGTGACCTCTTTGCTGCACGCTGCCGCGAGCTCGCGCGCGAGCGGCGCCAACGCCTCGCCGCGCTCCAAGGCGCCGATCAGCGCCGAGCCGACCACCACGCCGTCGGCGACCGCCGCGACGGCTCGAGCGCTCTGGGCGTGTGCTACCCCGAAGCCGACCGCCACCGGCAGGTCGCTCACCGCCTTGGTGCGCCGCACGAGGTTGGGGACGTCCTCGGGGAGCGCCGCGCGCGCCCCCGTCACCCCCGTGACCGAGACCGCGTAGACAAACCCGCGGCACGCTGCGGTGACAAGTTTTAGCCGCGCGTCCGTGGAGGTCGGGGCGACCAGGAAGATGGTGTCGAGCGCCGCGGCGCGCGCTGCGGGCAGGAGCGTGTCGGCCTCATCGGGGGGGAGGTCGGGGAGGATCACGCCGTCGGCGCCCGCGGCCTTGAGGTCGGCCACGAAACCCGCTTCGCCCCGCGCCCCGTGGCTGTAGCAGTAGATGGGGTTGTAGTAGGTCATCAGCACGATGGCCTTGTCGCTCTGCGCGCGCAGCTCGGCGACGAGCTCAAACGTTTTGCGCGTGGTCATCCCCTGCGCGAGGGCGCGCTCCGAGGCGCGCTGGATGGTCGGGCCGTCGCCCAAGGGGTCGGAGTAGGGGAGACCGACCTCGAGCACGTCGGCGACCTCTAAAAGCGCGCGCGCCTCCGCCAGAAAACGCCGTTCGTCGGGAAAACCAGCCGTTAGGAAGGGGATAAAGGCCGCGCGGCCTTCGGCTCTCGCGCGCTCGAACGCGCGCTCAATTCTGCTCACGGTTCTCCTGCAGCTTCATGACGCGCATCGCTTCGGTGACGTCCTTGTCGCCGCGCCCCGAGAGGTTGACGACGATGAGCTCTTCGGGTCGCATCGCGCGGGCGAGCTGCATGGCGTAAAACACCGCGTGGGCGGTCTCTAACGCGGGGATGATGCCCTCGATGCGGCTGAGCGCTTCAAAAGCCTCCAAGGCCTGCGCGTCGTCGACGCCGACGTACTCGGCGAGCCCGGCGTCGGCGTAGTACGAGTGCTCCGGGCCGACGCCGGGGTAGTCCAGCCCCGCCGAGACCGAGTGCGCGGGCCGGATCTGCCCGTCCTCGTCCGACATGAGGTACATCAGGGCGCCGTGCAACACACCCTTTTTGCCCGCCGTGATGCTCGCGGCGTGGGCGCCCGAGGCCATCCCGTGCCCCGCCGCCTCGACCCCGTAGAGCTTGGGCCGCTCCCCGTCGGGGAGATAGGCGTACGGCGCAAAGAGCCCGATGGCGTTCGAACCGCCGCCGACGCACGCGACCACGGCGTCGGGCACGCGGCGGCCCTCCTGCGCTTCAAGCTGCGCCATCGTCTCAAAGCCGATCACGCTCTGAAAGTCGCGCACCATCATGGGGTACGGGTGCGGGCCGACGACCGAGCCGATGATGTAGAAGGTGTCCCGGACGTTCGTCACCCAGTCGCGGATGGCCTCGTTGGTGGCGTCTTTGAGGGTGTGGGTGCCGCTGGTGACCTCGCGCACCTCGGCGCCTAGGAGCTTCATCCGGAAGACGTTGAGGGCTTGGCGGCGTACGTCCTCCGCGCCCATGTAGACGACGCACTTAAGGCCAAAGAGGGCCGCGGCGGTCGCCGTGGCGACGCCGTGCTGCCCCGCGCCGGTCTCGGCGATGACGCGCTCCTTGCCGAGGCGCTTGGCGAGCAGCGCCTGGCCGACGGTGTTGTTGATCTTGTGCGCGCCCGTGTGGTTGAGGTCCTCGCGTTTAAGGTAGATCTTGGCGCCGCCGCAGTGTTTGGTCAGGTTCTCGGCGAGGTAGAGCGTGCTCGGGCGCCCCACGAAGGTCTTGAGGTAGTGCTCGAACGCGCGCCGAAACGCGGGGTCGGCGCTCGCGTCGCGGTACGCGCGCGTCAGGTCGTCAAGGGCGGGGATCAGCGTTTCGGGGACGAAGCGCCCACCGAACGCGCCGTAACGCCCGCGGCTGTCGGGTAGGGGGAACATGCTGCCTCCAGGCTGTGCGGGGTGTGGGTTGGGGGTCGCGTGGGGTCGCCGCTAAAGACGCCACCGCTGGTGGTGCCACTTAAAGGCCCGGGGCGTGCGCACGCGCGGCCGCGCGCCACCGAGGCGGCGGGGGGTACGGGGCGCCCGGGTCGTCATGGTTGCAGTCTACGGCAAACCGCCCCGCTTTCCAAGCCTCCGGAGCGGGGCGGTCTGCCGGGGTGCTACTAAGGCTACTGCGGCGTCAGCTGCACGCGCAGGTTGAAGCGCTCGAGGCCCGCAAAGAGCGCGCTGTCTAGGTCGAGCGTGATCGTGCTCCCCGCGTTTCCCGCCGCGTCCTCGGCGCGCACCTCGACCGTCCCCGAGGCCTCGACGCCCTCTTGGGAGCGGGTGAAGGGGTTCTGGGCGGGCACCCCCGTGAGCTCCAAGTCGCCGCCCCGCACCCGCTCACCCTCGAAGCGGATGACCTGCGCGGGGTTTTCCGGGTCGTGGTAGACGGTCGCGCCGAAGCTCGTGGGGTCACCGAGGCGCTGATAACGGACGCCGAGCACGTGCGGCCGGCTAAAGGTGCCGTAGTCGGCGAGGTCGAGCGTGAGCACGCCGCCCTCGAAAAAGACCTCCAGGGGCACCTCCGGGTCCTCGACGCGGAAGCGGTTGCCGTTGCGCCGCGCCCGTTCGCCGGAGTCCCAGTGGATGGGCTGGCCGTTTAAGAGGAGCTCGAGCTCGAAGCTGAGGGCGGTGTCGGCGCTGGGCAGCGCGATGAGGTTGGCGAAGAGGGCGACGAGAAGTCCGAGCATCATAGGGGTACTCTAAGGGGGGGACGTGAAGCCCCGTTGCGTGCTGCATGAAGAGGCTAAACCCAAACCAGCGGGAGCGCAGGAGCATCGTGGACGAGACGCAAGCCGACCTTACGGGGGCGCCGACGCCCCTTTCACCGACACCCGACGAGGTGCGTTGGGGCATCCTGGCGCACCTCTCGTTGTACGTCGTCTTTCTGGGGCTGCCGAGCGCCGTCGGCCCGCTCGCGGTGTGGCTTTTGAGGCGCGGCGAGAGCGCCTTCGGCGACGCGCAGGCTCTGGAGGCGCTCAACTTCGGCCTCTCGGCGCTCATCTATCTCGTCGGGCTCAGTGTGCTCGGCGTCGCCGCGCTTATCGGGGGGAGCGCCGAGGGGCTCGCGCTGGTCGCGCTGGCGCTGCTCGCGCTCGTCGTGGGGTCGCTCGTGCTGCCCGTCGTCGCGGCGGTGCGCGCCTCGAGCGGCGAGCGCTACCGCTACCCGCTGACGCTGCGGCTGCTCTAGCGCCAAAGAGCGAGCCTATCGATGGGGCGTCGGTCCTACTGGTCTCCGTATCTGCGGCTTGGTTGTAGACCTCAAGGGGGCGGCGCCTCAGGCCGCCCCCGTCGACGTGCAGCTCGGTTGAGGACGCGTCAGTACGCGGGTTGCCAGCGGTAGCTTTCGGGAATGTCGGCGCTGCGCATGCGCGCGCCGAAGGTCAGGCGCTCCACGATGACCGCGTTCCAACCGGCGACGAGCTCGAGCTCGACTTCCGTCAAACTCAGCAGGTTTTCCCCGCTGTCGCAGGCGCCGCTGTAGCGGTAGGCGCCTTTGGCGTATACCCACATCGCCGTGGGGAACAACTCGGGGTCGGGCCGCAGGGTGACGTCTGCGATGATGTCGTCCAAGGACGCGATAGGGTCTGTTTGGCTGACGAGGCCGATAAGGAGAACCGCAACGTCTGGCGCGTCTGCGGTGCAGCCGAGCGCGAACAGCGCCCCTTCGGCGACGGGGCCGCTCAGGTCGACGGAGAACGCCCCGTCCTCCGCGATGTCGCCGGTGTAGGTGGGCTCCATGAGGGTCAGCGTCGTCGTCTGGCCGTCGCCCTGGACAGCGTAACCGCCCGTCAGGGTGATCAAAGCGCGGCCTAGCGTCCAACCCTCCAACCGCCCCTCGATGGCGCTGAGCCCCCGAGGCGTGGGTTCGGGCGGCAGTGGGGGTTCGGGCGGCGGGTTCCGGCGGCATCCGCCGACAAGGAGCAGGAGGGTGAGCAGCAACGCACTCCGGTAACGCATGATCGCCTCTTTCTAAACGCGTCGCGGCGCCGTTCTGAACGGGTTCGGGTGCGAACCTAGTAGAGGTCGCTGAGAACGCACAGCGCAACCCCCCGCTGCGCGGTCGGCGCGACGCACCCCGCTTCGGGTCCGAAGGTCGGTTTGGCGGCGAGGGGCGATAGGACCAAAACCCCCGGGATGTGCCCGTAGCGCAGGGGCCTCGCGACCTCGACGTGGCCGATCTCATCGCCTGCGTCGTCGTAACACCACGCCTCGGTTACGAGGGTCATACCGAACTGAAGGCGTTTGGAGGGGGGGACGACGAGCTGCGCCGTACCCTCCCCGACCGCCAGCGGTCTGACGCGTGAGGTCTTGACGCTCTCGCCCGCGATCGAAAGCGAGGCCTGGACGCCGCCCGCACAGGCCATCGGATCGGGAGTGTCACCTGAGACGACGCTCGGATTGTTGAACACGGTCAAGTGGATAGTGCCCGGAGGCTGCTGGACGCACCCCCCGAGGAGCAGGACGAGCAGCGTGACACTACTTTTTATAAACGAGAAAGACGCCCGTTTCGCCCCTTGAGCTGTCGCTGGTGTTGCGGTCGGTGGGCACAGTTGCGCTGCACTGCCGTGGTCGGTGACTGCTCGCTGGCACTCAACCATGCTGAGGCACCGAAAGGGTGAGGGGCCTAGGGGTGGCGAAGGGCATACCAACCACCTTTCTTGTAAAGATGTAACGACGCAAGTAAATCGTATGAACTTGAACTAGTGATGTCAAGCAAACGGGTGTGGCCTTCGGTATACGGGTTGCTCTAAGCGCCTCAGAAGTGTGTCGCGCGCTATGCTAAGGAGGTGACTTGCAATCAGCATGCTCGTTTTAAACCATCGGGGCTGGCTTAATGGAGTTCGCCCTCTCCGAAGACCTCCTCATGATGCAGCGCACCGTGCGCGACTTTGCCCAAAAGGAGATCGCCCCCATCGCCGCCGAGCTCGACCGCTACCCGCGCTTTCCCTGGCCGACGCTGCGCAAAATGGGTGAGCTGGGCCTACTAGGGATGACCACCCCCGAGTGCTACGGCGGTCTAGGGTTGGGGACGCTCGACTACGTGGTGATGCTCGAGGAGATCTCCGCCGCCGACGCCTCGCACGGCACCATCATGAGCGTTACCAGCGGCCTCCCGCAGACCATGCTGGTGCACTACGGCACCGAAGCCCAAAAGGCGCGCTACTTGCCCAAGCTCGCTTCGGGCGAGTGGATCGGCGCCTTTTGCCTCTCGGAGCCGCACGCCGGTTCGGACGCCGCTGCCATCACCACCCGCGCCCGCAAGGTCGAAGGGGGCTACGTGCTCTCCGGGACAAAAGCCTGGATCACCTCGGGGGGCGAGGCGCAGGTGTACCTGGTGATGGCCAAAACCGATCCGAGTGCGGGGCCGCGCGGGGTGTCGTGCTTCGTGGTCGACAAGGGCACCCCGGGGATGCACTTCGGCAAACCCGAGGAGAAGCTCGGACAGCACGCGGCGACGACCACGAGCGTGATCTTCGAGGACTGCTTCGTGCCCGATGGCGCGCTCGTCGGCCCCAAGGGGCAGGGGCTGGTGATCGCGCTCGAGTCGCTCGACGGCGGGCGCATCGGTATCGCGGCGCAGGCGGTCGGTATCGCCCGGGCCGCTCTCGAGGCGGCTCTGGCCTACGCCGGCGAACGCCGCACCTTCGGCAAACCCATCCGCGAGCACCAGGGGGTGGCCTTTAAGCTCGCCGACATGGCGACCCGCGTCGACGCCGCGCGGCTACTCACCCAGCGCGCCGCGTGGCTTAAAGACCACGGTTACCGCGTCACCCAGGAGGCGTCGATGGCCAAGCTCTTCGCTTCTGAAACGGCCTCGTTCGTCACCCACGCGGCGCTGCAGGTTTTGGGCGGTTACGGCTACTCCAAAGACTATCCCGTCGAGCGTTACTTTAGAGACGCCCGCGTGACCGAGATCTACGAGGGCACGAGCGAAATTCAGCGCATCGTGATCGCGCGGCAGCTCTACCGGGAGGCGTAGTGCGGCGCATGCTCTACGACCGCGCGGGCGCGCCGCAGCTCTACCTCACGGGCGCGGGGGTGCTCTACACGCTATCGAATGAACCCGTGGGCTTCGTGCACGGCGAGCTCGTCGCCTCGCCTCGGGGGGAGCCGCTCGGGTGGTTTGACGGCGCCTTTTTGTGGGACGTGCGGGGTGAGCTGTTGGGGTTCGTCAAGGGCGCCTCCGCCCCCGCGGGTTTTGCGCTGCCCACGCCCCAACCCCTGCGCGTGCGGCCGCAGCCGACGCCCGCCTCCTTGCACCCCCTCCTGCTCTCGCTGCCCAAACCCCCCTTGCGCTGGTGCTGGTCGGAGCAGGGGCTCGCCGACCTCTTCGTTCGCAGCGCGTAGCGCACGGTCTTAGCAGGCACGCACCAAGAGCCACGCGCCACGCACGCTAGGCTACTTACCCCAAAGGAGAGACGCATGATCGACTTTTCCCTCACCGACGAGCAGCGGCAGTTTAGGGCGCTCGCCCGCGAGTTCGCCCGCGACGTCATCGCTCCCGTCGCGGCGGAGCACGACCGCGAGGAGAGCTATCCGGAGGCGGTGGTCGCGCGCGGCTTCGAGCTCGGCCTGCTGAACACGGGTATCCCGGCCTCCTTGGGCGGGCTCGGCCTCGGCATGGTCGACGAGGTGCTTATAGGCGAGGAGCTCGCCTACGCCTGCATGGGCATCTACTGCATCTTTATGGCCTCAGAGCTCGGCATCACCCCCATCTTGGTCGCCGGCAGCGAGGAGCAGCAGGCGCGCCTTTTAAAGCCCCTTTTGGAGGGCCCGAAGCTGGCCGCTTTCGCGCTCTCGGAGCCCGACAACGGCTCAGACGCGGGCGCCATGAAGACGCGCGCCCGCCTCGAGGGCGACGAGGTCGTCCTAAACGGCACCAAGATGTGGATCTCCAACGGCGGTCTGGCCGAGCTGACGGTGGTGTTTGCCACCTTCGACCCGGAAGCCAAGCACCGCGGCACGCTGGCTGTGGTCGTCGAGGGGACGCCGCCGGGGATGAGCTACCAGAAAATCCACGGCAAGCTCGGCCAGCGCGCGTGCGTGACCGCCGAGCTCGTCTTCGAGGACGTGCGCGTACCGGCGGCGAACATCTTAGGCGAGCCGGGCGACGGGTTTCGCATCGCCATGAAGACGCTCGACAAAACCCGCATCCCGGTCGCGGCGGGTTCGGTCGGCCTCGCGCGGCGCGCGCTCGACGAGTCGCGCCGCTACAGCGCCGAACGCCACGCCTTCGGCCGCCCCATCAACTCGTTTCAGGCGCTGCAGTTCAAGATGGCGGACATGAAGATCGGCATCGAGACCGCCCGCCTGCAGACCCTCTACGCGGCGTGGCTCGTTGACAGCGGCCAACCCCACACCGAAGCCTCGGCAATCGCCAAAGCCTACGCCTCGGACATGGCGTTTGCGGCCGCCAACGAAGCCATCCAGATCCACGGCGGTTACGGCTACGTCGGCGAGTACCCGGTCGAGAAGCTCCTGCGCGACGTTAAGCTCAACCAGATCTACGAGGGTACGAATGAGATCCAGCGCGTGGTGATCGCGCGGGGGTTGCTGCAAGATTAAAAGCCAGGTTCGCCTGCAACTTGCTTTTGGGGGGACACACGATGGTGAGACGAACGACGAAAGCCGCCGCGCTGTCGGCTGCGCTGCTGCTAGGGTGGGTGGGGGCGCAGAGCACCCCCGAAGATGACCTCGAGCTCCCCGCTTTCGGGGGTGCGCAGCTCCTCGAGCGCTCGTGGTCGGTCGACATCGACTACGACACCGAGGACTTTAGGGGCGTCTTCGCCTTTTACGACGCCGAGCTTAGGCGCCAGGGTTGGGAGCAGGTGAGCCTTTTTGAGGACGACGACGAGATCGACGCCGAGTACCGCCTTGACGGTCTGCGGCTCGAGCTCGAGTCCGAGCGCGATGCGGACGGTTACACCGAACTCGAGCTCGATCTCGACGAGGCGGTGATCAGTGAGGGCACCTTTAGCCTCTACCGTTGGCCGCGCTTTGAGCTGACGCTCATGCCAGACGTTTCGGTGCGCGACCTCGACTGGAGCCTCGACGTCGAATACGCGACCGAGGACTTTGTCGCCGTGTTCGACCACTACGACGGGCTCTTGCGGGGTGCGGGCTGGGAGCGCACCGACCTCAGCGAGTCGGAGGGTGAGCGCGAGGCGGACTACGTGCGCGGGGACTTCGAGGCGGAGCTCGAGGTCGAGCGTGAGAGCGGGCGCACCGAGGTCGAGCTGGAGATCGACCGGCGGTAGCGCGGGGTCGCCGCCACAAACGGCGCTGCGAGGTCGCGTGACGCTGTGACGCTCCGGAAGGGATGTGGGCTTGCTCGCACGCGCAGGGATGTTACGGGCAGAGCCTCGCTTCGAGCTCGCCCCCGGTAGCCTCGGGGAGCGTCAGCGAGAGCCGCCCCAACGCGCCCTCGAGCCCCAGGAAAAACCGCCCGTCGTTGCGCGCCCGCGTCGGGCGCTCGATGGCGACCCTTTCCGTGCGCCCGTCTTCATACGTCACCGCGACCTCAAACGCCACGAGCGAGAGGTCAGAAGCCTCGAGGTAGAGAAACGACGCCGCGGGAGCGTCCTCAAAGAGGGTGAGCTCGGGGGCGGCTCGGCGCCGCACGCGCCGCACGCTGTCGGCGACCGAACACGCCCCCGCGACGCTCGGTACGAGCTGCCGGTAGAAGGTGCCTTCGCTCGGCACGTCGAAGAGCGTCGCAAACTCCCAGACGAGGAAGGGGGGCGGCGACGCAGCAAACGTCTCGGAGCGCAAAAAGGTGTCTAGCGCGGTTTCGGGGCCGCCCCCGACGGCAGACACGTTGAGGACCTCTAGCCCCGTTTCCTGCGCCAAAAACCCCGCGAAGTTGAGGTCGTCGCGCGCGCTGTTGCTGGTGCCCGCGAGCGCGATGGGGGGGGTTGAGGTGGTCGCGAACAGGGCCTCGGAGGGGGCGCCGCTCGGCGTTTGGGGCCGCGTTTCGTAACGCGTCAGGGGCTCAGCCGGGGGGGGCTGGCCGCAAGCGCGCCCGACCGCTTCGCCGTACGAGCCGACCTGCGCCTCTTGGGCGACGCGCTCGGTCGTGTAAGCCTGCGGCTCCAGGGTGGCGTAGGTAGGGGTCGCGCGGATCAGCTCGGCCACCGCGGCGGCGCTCGCCCGGGCGCCCTCGGGCGTCCAGTGGTGGTCGCGCCGAAAGAAGAAGCCGGGCATGTCGGCCGCGACCGTGCCGAGGTCGGCGGTCAGCACCCCCGCCTCGACGAGCGCCGCCTTAAAGGCGCGGTAGTCCTGAAGCGCGCGGCTGGGGCTGTAGCCCTCGACGCTCCCCTCGGGCAGCGCGACGCCCCGCGGCGCTTGAGCGGCGATAAGGAGCGTGACGCCTCTGGCGTTGAGCGCGCGGTTGAGCTGCACAAGCCCCGCTAGCGCCTCCGGCGAGGGGGCTGCCGCGGACTGGAGGTCGGCGTGACGCAAAAGCCACCCGTCCGGCCCCTCTTGCAGCGTGTAAAACCAGGTGTCCTCGTACGCCTCGGGGGAGGCGGCTGCGGCGCAGAACCAGTCGGGTTCGGCGCGCCGCTCAAAGAGCACCCAGAGCGTCCCCAACAGGACCGCGAGCAGAAGAAGGCGTGAGAGAAGGCGGGGCCGGGGCACCCTTTTAGTCTAGCGAGCGTTTCTTAGAGCTTGTGTCGCGTTTGACGCGGCGGACGTGAGCGCGAGCGCCGCGCTAACAGCAGGCGCGGCGCTTCGTCCGGCGACCAGGTGCGCCCCCAAAGGTCGCTGCGGCTTAGTCGCTAAGCACCGCGATCCCCGGCAGCGTCTTGCCCTCTAGAAACTCCAACGAGGCCCCGCCGCCCGTCGAGATGTGGTCGATGCGCGCCGCGACCCCGGCGGCGTTGACGGCGGCGACCGAGTCCCCGCCGCCGACGACCGTGTAGCCCTCTAAGTCGGCGACCGTTTCGGCGATGGCGGTCGTGGCGCGGTCGAAGGGCTTGGTCTCAAAGACGCCCAACGGGCCGTTCCAGAGGACCGTCTTGGCGCCCCCAAGCACCGCTCGGTACGCTCTCACGGCTTCGGGGCCGGCGTCAAGACCCATCCACCCCTCGGGGATCGCGTCGGAGGGGTACACGGCCGTCTCGGCGCCCTCTGCTATCTCACGCGCGCACACCGAGTCCTGCGGCAGGTGCAGCGTCACGCCCCGTTGCCGCGCGCGCCCGAGCAGCTCGCGGGCGAGCTCGAGCTTGTCGTCCTCGACGAGGGAGGCGCCGACCGCGCCGCCCTGGGCTTTGAAGAAGGTGTAGGCCATCGCGCCGCCGATGAGCACGTCGTCGGCGAGCGCGAGGAGGTTTTCGATCACCCCGATTTTGTCGGACACCTTGGCGCCCCCCAGGATGACCACAAAGGGTTTGTCGGGGTTTTGCAGCAGCTTGGACAGCACCTCGACCTCGCGCGCCAAGAGCAGCCCCGCCGCGCTCGGCAGAAGCCGCGCGACCCCTTCCGTGCTGGCGTGCGCCCGGTGCGCCGCGCCGAAAGCGTCGTTGACGAAGACGTCGGCGTAGGCGGCGAGGGCGCGGGCCATCTCCGGGTCGTTTTTGGTCTCGCGGGCGTCGAAGCGGGTGTTTTCGAGCAGCGTCACGCTCCCCGGCGGCGCCTCGGCGACGAAGGCCGCCTGCTCGTCCGAAGCGGGGCCGGGGGTGGGCGTGTAGCGCACCTCCTGGCCCAGCAAGCGGCTTAGGTGCGCCGCGACGGGTCCCATCCTCGAGGCCTCCTCCGGGCCCTTGGGGCGCCCGAGGTGGCTCATCACGAAGAGCGTCGCGCCCGCGTCCAGCAGGCGGCGCAGCGTCGGCAGCGTCGCCTGGATGCGGCTGTCGTCGCCTACCGCGCCCCCTTGAAGCGGCACGTTGAAGTCGGCGCGCACGAGCACGCGTTTGCCCCGGACGTCGAGGGTGTCGAGCGTTCTTAGCACGGTGTACTCCTCCTTCGGTTGTGGCGAGGTGGTGACGTTAGTCAAAAAGGGGCGACGGGTCGGCGCTCGAGAACCCCGCGCCAGCACCCCCAACCGCGCCGCCGGTTCTCACACCGCCACCTCGGGTTGCGGTTTGGGGCAGCGAAACGGCCTCGAGCCCGCGTGACTCGAGGCTGCCCACAAGCGAGCTCGCCGCTCGCGGTTTAGCGTTTCCCGTCCATGATCTCGAGCACGTCCACCATGCGGTTGGCGTACCCCCACTCGTTGTCGTACCAGACGAACAGCTTGGCCATCTTGCCGAGCGTCTTGGTCATCTCGCTGTCGACGATCGCCGAGTGCGGGTTACCCACGATGTCGCGGCTCACCAGCGGGTCGGTGCTGTACTCGACGATGCCCTTAAGCGGCCCCTCGGCGGCCTCTTTGAGCGCCCCGTTGATCTCCTCGGCGCTCGCCTCGCGCTTTAAGAGGGCCGTGACGTCCGAGAGCGAACCCGTGGGGGTCGGGACGCGCACCGCGACGCCGTCGAAGATGCCTTTCATCTGCGGCAGCACCTTGCCGACCGCTTTGGCCGCGCCCGTGGTCGTGGGGATGATGTTGACGCCCGCCGCGCGCGCCCGGCGCAGGTCTTTGTGCGGCAAATCGAGCACGTTCTGGTCGTTCGTGTACGAGTGAATGGTGGTCATCATCGCCTGCTCGACGCCGAAAGTCTCGTCCAACACTTTCATGACGGCCGCGAGCGAGTTCGTGGTGCACGAGGCGTTGGAGATGACAGTGTGCCTCTCGGGGTCGTACTGGTCTTCGTTGACCCCCAACATGATGTCGAAGTCCGAGTCGGGCGAAGGCGCGGAGATCAGCACCTTTTTGGCCCCCCCTTGCAGGTGCATGGCGGCTTGGTCGCGTTTGGTAAAGATGCCGGTCGACTCGACCACGAGGTCGACGCCGAGCTCCGACCAGGGCAGCTCGGCGGGGTTTTTGACGCTCGTGGCGCGCACCCGTTTGCCGTCGACGATGAGGTGCTCGTCGTCGTAGGAGACCTCACCCTGAAACTTGCCGTAGTTCGAGTCGTACTTTAGAAGCTGCGCGAGCGTCTTGTTGTCGGTGAGGTCGTTGACCAGCGCGACCGAGTGCCCACGTTCGTGCAGGATGCGGAAGATCTGCCGACCGATGCGTCCAAATCCGTTGATGCCGACGTTCATAAAAGCCTCCTCAAGGGCGCTACGTGGCCCGAGCCTTGACGCCCAAGTTTAACGCGTTTGGGCGCGGGGGGCGGCGCGGTCGCCGGTAGGCGCGCCTTCGCGTTGGGTAGACTGACCTGGGGGAGGTCGCTGCAAGCACCCCCGCTACACTAGAGCGTTTAAGGTGAGGAAAAATGGTGTTAATGATACGTTTGGGGCGCGCCGGCGCCCCCTGTGATGGTCCGTGGCTGGAAGCTCCTGACGGGGGCGTGCGGTGAAGCTGCCCGGTCTCCGGGGGCTCGGCCCCTTCGCCGTGCTGCGGCGCGCGTTCGGCAAGTTCGGCGAGGACGACATGGGCACCTACGCGAGCGCGCTCGCCTATCAGGTGCTCTTTTCGCTCTTCCCCTTTATCATCTTTTTAGTGGCGCTGCTGGGGTTTCTCAACATCCCCGAGTTCTTCGAGTACCTGCGCGGCCAGGCCAACGAGGTGTTGCCCGCGCAGGTGGCCGACCAGGTCAACCAGATCATCGACGAGATCGAGCAGCCGCGCGGCGGTCTCCTGTCGCTCGGGATCTTGGTCGCGCTGTGGACCGCGTCGGCGGGGGTGCGCGCCACCATGAACGCTCTGAATGTCGCCTACGGTGTCTCCGAGGGGCGACCGGTATGGAAGCGCATGCCGCTCTCGCTGCTCTACACCGTCGGACTCGCCGCGATGCTGATCGCCGCCGCCGCGCTCCTCATTTTCGGCCCGCAGGTGATGAGCTGGCTCGGTGAGTTGGTGGGTTTTGCCAACATCTTCGTCACCCTTTGGAACCTGCTGCGGTTACCGGTCGCCGTGGTGCTCCTCATGCTCGTGGTGGCGCTCGTCTACTACGCTTTTCCCGACACCGAACAGCGTTTTGTCTTTATCACCCCGGGGTCGGTGCTCGCGGTGCTCGTGTGGCTCCTCGCCTCGTGGGGGTTCTCGCTCTACGTGCAGAACTTCGCGGACTTTAGCGCGACGTACGGCAGCTTGGGTGCGGTGGTGGTAATCTTGTTCTACTTCTACATCTCCGCCTCGGTGCTCCTATTCGGCGCCGAGATCAACGAGGTCATCGAGGACGCGAGCGCCGAAGGCAAGGACTACGGCGAGAAGCGGGCGTAAGAGGGTCAAGAAAAAGGCGTGAGCGCTCACGCCTTTTGGGGTCGGTGTCGTCCGGTTGGCGGCGCTCTCACACTGACGCGTGGATACATCGATAAGAGGGATAATGAGGTCGCTCTGCACGCACCGGAGATGATCCCAGCAGCGTCTCGGGGGACTGCTGCTGCAGACGTGTCGCCCGGACCTTGAGCCGTCACGCCTCGACTCCTTGGGCCACGGGCGCGCGGCGCAGCTCGAGCCCCAGACGCGTCCCTTCGACCTCGACCTCCTCGCGGTGTTCGGCCTCGGGGAGCCCCGTGAAGCTGACGGTATGGGCGAGCACCTCGGTTTGCAGCGTGCTGAGGTGCGCCTCGAGCGCCTCGCGCAGGGCTCCGGTGGCGCTCACGCCCAGCTCAATCCGGTCGGCGACCTCGAAGCCGGCGTTTTTGCGGGCGTTCTGCACGAGCCGGATGGCGTCGCGCACCAGCCCCTCTTGGATCAGCTCGGGGGTGAGCTGGGTGTTCAGCGCCGCTAGGTAGCCGCGCTCCTCGAGCGCCGCGTACCCCTCGGGGCTCTTGGCGTCGAGCAAAAAGGCCTCGGGCTCGAGCCGGTACTCGCGGCCCTCGAGCACGAAGACCGTCTCGCGCCCCTCGCGCACGTTTTGGGCGATCTCGCGCCCCCCCCGCTCGGCGATCGCCCGCTTGAGCGCGGGGATGAGCTTGCCGAAGCGTTTGCCGACCAAGGGCAGGTTGGGTTTGACCTCGTAGTCGACGAAGTCGGCGGTGGGGTCTAAGTAGCTCGCCCGTTTGACGTTGAGTTCGTCGAGCAGTTGGGGCTCGAGGCGCCGCACCCCGGCGAGCTCATCGGCGCTGCGCACTCGCACCAAGACCTCGGGGAGCGGTTGGCGCGTCTTGACCTTCGAGGCGGCGCGGGCGGCGCGGCCGAGCTCGACGATCCGCCTGAGGGCGTTCATGTCGCGTAAGAGCGCCTCGTCGATGAGCGCGGGGTCGAACGTCGGCCAGGCGGCCAGGTGGACCGACTCGGGCGCTCCCGGGTCGAGAGCTAGCACCAGGTTCTGGTAGATCGCCTCGCTGACAAAGGGGGCCATCGGCGCCATGAGTTTGGCGGTCGTCACGAGGGCCTCGTAGAGCGTCGCGTAGGCCGCGCGTTTGTCGGCGTCGCCACTTGACTTCCAGAAGCGGCGGCGGCTGCGGCGCACGTACCAGTTCGAGAGGTCGTCGACCACGAAGTCGCGCACCGCGCGCGCGGCGCTCGTGGGGTCGTAGGCCTCGAGGTGGGCGGTCACGTCGCGGACGAGCGCGTGCACTTTGGCGACGAGCCAGCGGTCAAGCTCGGGGCGCTCGGCGACGGGGAGCGCGCGCGTCAGCTCGGGGCGGTCTAAGTTGGCGTAGAGCACGAAGAAGCTGTAGGTGTTCCAGAGGGTGTTAAAGAGGTCGCGCTGCGTCTCCTCGACCAGGGCGAGCGAAAAGCGCTTGGAGGCTTCGGGGGGCGAGGAGGCGTAGAGGTACCACCGCAGCGCGTCGGCGCCGACGGCGTCGAGCACCGTCCAGGGGTCGACGATGTTGCCCTTGGACTTCGACATCTTCTCGCCGTTTTCGTCCAAGATGTGCCCCAGCACGATGACGTTTTTGAAAGCGGGCATGTCGGGGCCGAGCCAGGCGAGCGCGCCCGGTTCCCGCACGCCGTCGCCGCCATCGGTGAGCAGCGTCGCGAGGGCGTGCAGGCTGTAGAACCAGCCGCGGGTCTGGTCGACCGCCTCGCAGATGTAGTCGGCGGGGAAGTGGCGCCGGAGGGTCTCGCGCGCCGCCTCGCCGCTCCTTTCGCCCAGGTAGCCCCACTGCGCGTAGGGCATGGCGCCCGACTCGAACCACACGTCGACGGTGTAGGGGACGCGCCGGAAGGTTTTGCCGTCCCTCTCAAAGGTCACCTCGTCGATAAAGGGGCGGTGCAGCTCGAGCCCCGAGAGGTCGCGGCCGGTGAGCGCCTCCAACTCGGCGACGCTGCCGACGCAGACGCGCTCGCCGTCCTCGGCCTCCCAGATAGGTAGCGGCGCCCCCCAGTAGCGCTCGCGCGAGAGCGCCCAGTCGACGTTGTTCTCGAGCCACTTGCCGAAGCGGCCGGTGCGGATGCTGTCGGGCACCCAGTTGATCTTGTCGTTGTTGGCGAGCAGCTTGTCTTTAAGGGCGGTGGTGCGCAGGTACCAACTCCGCTTGGCGTAGTTGATCAGGGGCACGTCCATGTTGCGCCAGTTAAAGGGGTAGGTGTGGCGGATCGTCTCGCGGCGAAAGAGCTTGCCCGCCGCGAGAAGGTCGTCGGCGATGGGCCCGTCGGCGTCCTTGAAAAAGAGGCCGGTGTAGGGGCCGTCGCCCTCCGCGGCGCCGGGCGCTTTGACCTCGGGGAAGACCTCGCCGGTGAGCCCGACCGAGAAGAGCGTGGGGAGGCCGTGGCGCCGCCCCAACTCGAGGTCGCCGTAGGCCGGGGCCACGTGCAGCACGCCGGTGCCGTCCTCGAGGGTGACGCTCTCGTCGGCGACCACGCGCCACCCCGTGGTGGGGTCCTCGTCGGGGGGGACGCGCGCCTCAAAAAGCGGGGCGTAACGCACCCCGACGAGCGCCTCCCCCGGGAAAGTACGCAGCAGCTCGTAACCCCCCTCGCCGAACACGGCCTCGAGGCGGTTGTGAGCGAGCACGTAGAGCTCCGTTCGGCCCCCCTCGCCGTAACGCGCGGGACCCGCTACGAGCGCGTACGTCGCCCCCCCCTGAACGGCCAAACCGGTGTTGGCCGCGAGCGTCCACGGCGTCGTCGTCCAGGCCATGAGCGATACGGGGCGCGTCTCGTCGGCGCTAAGCAGACCCCGCGCGACGAGCGCGTCGCGCGCGGCGGCGAACTTCGGGTAGACCGAGGGGTCCTCGACGTCCTCTTTGTACCCCTGCGAGACCTCGTGCGACGACAGCGAGGTGTTCGAGCGCGGGCAGTGCCAGGTGGTGCGGTAGTCCTCGACGAGCAGGCCGCGGTCCCAGAGGCTTTTGAGCACCCACCAACACGACGCGATGTAAGCGTTGTCGTAGGTGACGTAGGCGTTCTCGAGGTCGAGCCAGTAGCCGATGCGCTCGGTCATGGCGTTCCAGTCGGCGATGTTCTCGAACACGTAGGCGCGGCAGAGCGCGTTAAAGCGCTCGATGCCGAAGTCTTCGATCTGCGACTTGCGGGTGAACCCGAGGCGCTTTTCGATGGCGATCTCCACGGGCAGGCCGTGCGTGTCCCAACCGCCCTTGCGCCCGACGCGAAAGCCCTGCATGGTCTTAAACCGCGGGAACAGGTCTTTGTAGCAGCGGCTGATCACGTGGTGCACGCCCGGTTTGCCGTTGGCCGTGGGGGGGCCCTCGTAAAAGACGTAGTCGCCCTTGGGCGCCTCTTTTTCGACCGATTTGCGAAAGACCTCGCGCTCGCGCCAGAAGGCGATGACCTCCTGCTCGAGCGCGACGAAGTCCGCCGTTTTCACCTCTTTAAACACCGCTGACCTCGTTTCCGGGGCGCTGTCGCGGTGAGACGACGCGGGGTCGGCGAACAAAAAAGCGCCCCAAGCCTTGAAGCCATTGGGACGCCATAACAGCGTGGTACCACCCAACTTCGCCGCACCCTCGCGGGTGCAGCCTCTGCCGCTACGCTCGAGCAGGCTCGAGCAGAGCGCCGCCGCGCTGACGTGCGGCTCACGTTCCCGTCTACTGGGGCCACGCGCGGGGCGACGGCCGGTTCGGGGGACAGCTCGGGGAGGATCTTCGCTCGAGGCGTGTGGCCAGGCTCGCACCCTCCCTGGCTCGCTGCTGGTCCCGAGGGACCTTCGCACCGTGTCTCGAGCTACTCGTTCCCGTCATCGCCTTTGGGGTCGCTGCCCGGCGTAAGCGACCGCTACGGGCTGCGCGCAAACGCCGAACCGTGTGCCGGGGACGCTTTACAGGTCGCGCGCAACCTGCTTATACTAAAGCCTAGCAGCAGGGTTTAGACGACGTCAAGCAGCCGCCCTGAGCGGTCTGCGCCTCTCTGGCACCGCGCTGCTCTTTTTCCGCCCGACAGCTTGAACGCCCCCCGCGCTATCGCCGGGGTTACGCGACGCTCTCAAGCTGTCTGCGCCGCGCACCGAGGAGCGTGCGCCGTGATCACCTCACGGATCGCCTGGACCTTTCCGCACCCGTTTAGGCGGAAGGGCTAAGCCAAGCAACCCCTAAGGAGTGACGTGTGGAGCAGCCTAAAGCACCCCTGCAAGCGGCGCGCGTCGCATGGACTTGGGCGCTAGGCGCCGATGCCGACGGACGCGGTTTTTATTTCACGCTCTAAAAGCAAGACATGCGGTTACCACCACGCCGAGAAAGTTGAGTACGTGTGACACAAGCCAAAGCTGATCCCGAAGTGCTCGTAGCACCCGAGGCCGAGGCAGCCGAGAAACCCAAACGCCGCGGCCGCCCCAAAGGCAGTGGGCGCAAAGCCAAAGCTGCTGACACCCCGAGCCTCGATGTTGAGACCGATGCTCCGGGGGAGACGGACGCCTCACCGGCGGCGGAGCTCGGGCCCGACGCGCCCGCTACCGACGACGCGCAGACCGCGAGCAGCGCGGGTGACGCCACCGAGGAGGCGCCCCGCGAGGGGCTCAAACGGCGCGGCCGTCGCGCCAGCCGGGCGCTCGCCGCTGACGACGAGGACGAAACGGCGAGCGCTGAAGAGAACGCCGCGCGCCGCCCGCGGGGCACCCGTAGCGCGCGGCGGCCGAGCCTGAACTACCGCGACCTGCAGTCGAAGATCCTCCCCGAGCTGCACCTGTTAGCCAAGGAGGTCGGGCTCAGCGACTACCGCCAGATGGGCAAAGACGAGCTGTCGGTAGCGATCTTGGAGCGCGCGGCCGAGGCCGAGGGGCTCAAGCTGGTGCAGGGCTATTTGGAGATCTCGAGCGACGGCTACGGGTTTTTGCAGGAGTCGCTGCTCCAGAACAACACCCGTTCGGTGATCGTCTCGGCGGGGCTCATCAAGCAGTTCAAGCTCCGTACGGGCGACTTTATCCTGGGTAAAGCGCGCCGCCCGCGCGACAACGAGCGTTACGGCACCCTGATCCGCGTCGAGGCGGTTAACGGGGTCGACCCCTTCCAAGCGGCCAAACGCCCCCGCTTCGACGACCTCATCCCGACCTTCCCCGAGCGGCGCATCCGGCTCGAGACCACCCAGAACGAGGTCGCCGCGCGCGTCATCGACCTTCTGGCCCCCATCGGCCGCGGCCAGCGCGGGCTGATCGTCGCCCCGCCCAAGGCCGGGAAGACGACCCTGCTCAAGAAAATTGCCAACTCGGTGGTGCAAAACGAGCCCGACATCAAGGTGATCGTGCTCCTCGTCGACGAGCGCCCGGAAGAGGTCACCGACTTTCGCGAGTCGGTCACGGGCGTCGAGGTGATCGCGAGCACCTTCGACGAGCCGCCGACCAACCACATCCGCGTCGCCGAGTTTGTCCACGAGCGTTCGCGGCGCATCGTCGAAGAGGGGGGGCACGTGATGATCCTCTTAGACTCGATTACCCGCCTTGCGCGCGCGAACAACCTCGTCACCCCGCCGACCGGCCGCACCCTCTCGGGGGGGTTGGATTCCTCGGCGCTGCACTGGCCGAAGCGCTTTTTGGGGGCGGCGCGCAACATCCGCGGCGGCGGCTCCCTGTCGATCATGGCGACTGCCCTCGTCGAGACGGGGTCGCGCATGGACGACGTCATCTTCGAGGAGTTTAAGGGCACCGGCAACATGGAGCTGCACCTAAGCCGCCGCTTGGAGGAGCGCCGCATCTTCCCGGCTATTGACATCCTCAAGTCGAGCACCCGCCGCGAAGACCTGCTCTTAAGCGAGGACGTGCTCGCCAAGATGTGGCTGTTGCGCAAGGTCATCTCCGACATGGACCCCGCCGAGGCGATGGACATGCTCCTCTCGCGCCTCAGCCGGACAAAGAACAATGCGGAGTTTTTATCGACCCTAGGCCACGGCTGACGCTAGGCTGGTGCCACGCGGCGGGCGCGATGAGCTCCTGCCGACGAGGTCAGCACCGTGCTCAGCCTTTTGTCTCGCGCGCTAGGGTTGCTAGCGCTCGCCACGCTCTTGGGCCCTGTTGCGGGAGCGGTGAGCGCGCCCCCGAGCTTCCGCTCGCACGTCGTCGCTTCAGGGGAGACCCTAGCGGCGCTCGCGGCGCGCTACGGCCTCTCCGAAGCGCTCCTGCGCGCGGCGAACCCACACCTTTGGGGTCCCGCAACGGCGCCGCTCCCCGCGGGGGCGCACCTTAACGTCCCCCCCCAAGAGGGCGAGCTCGTGGTGCTCGCAGCCGGCGAGGACGCGCTAAGCGTCGCGCTGCGTTACGGTCACGCGCCGGCTGCGGTCGCGCGCGCAAACGGCCTTCGCAGCTTGGTGGGGTTGCCAGCGGGGACGCTGTTGCTCCTACCCGCCGAAGCCGCCGCGCACGCCCGGGACGACGGCCGCTACCTCTGGCCGCTCGAGCACGCGGGCCGCGTGACCTCCGCCTTTGGACCGCGCACCCTCGAGGTCGCCGGCAACACCTTTCACCGCGGCCTCGACATCGCTGCCCCCGAGGGGACGCCCGTGCGGGCGGCGCGGGCGGGGACGGTGAGCTTTTCGGGTTGGGGCGGGGCGTACGGCTATGTGGTCTACCTCGAGCACGAGGGTGGCGCGCAGACGCGCTACGCCCACCTCCGCGCCCCCGGCGCCCCCGTCGGCCGCACGCTCGCGCCAGGGGAGCCCCTCGGCGCTGTGGGCAGCACCGGCGCCTCGACGGGGCCGCACCTGCACTTCGAGCTGCGCCTCGGCGGGGAGCCGGTCGACCCCGCGCCCTACCTGCAAGCCTACGACCAGGCCGCCTACGCCACGCGCTAGCCCGCCTCTGGGTGACCGCTGCGTCGGCGTTACGGCCGATGACGTACCGCGCGTAGCCGCAGGGGCGAGGCTGGTCCGGATGCTGACGGCCCGTTGGGGTAGCGCCAACCGTGGCCCCTAAGGGGGCAAAAAGTGCGCCCGTTGGGCGCACGTCCCGCTACCGAGACTTGGCAAGTCGGGCTGCGCTTGTTATACTCGTAAAGCTATGGGCGTATAGCTCAGTTGGTAGAGCGGCGGTCTCCAAAACCGTAGGTCCCGGGTTCAAGTCCTGGTGCGCCCGCCACAACAAAGCGTCAGAGACGCACGAAAAACCCCCGCGTTTGGCGGGGGTTTTTTGGGCTTGCACCTACCAGTCTGGTTTAGGGTACTGGGAACGCTCTGGACCGAGCAGCGAGGTGGCGTTGCACGGTTTGGTGCGCCCTCGTCGTGCGGTGACCGCCGGTTGGTAGCTGCGGCGACGTCTGAGCGCCTGCAGGGTGACGTGCCTGCGGGCGTGTGTGCGGCCGAGCAGGGATAACGGTGGTGTCGTGCGTTCACCCGCCTCGCTCAAACTTGGTTTTGCTCAGTCTGATAGTCTAAGGCGTGACCCCTCAGCGCAGAGCCACCTGCGAAGCGCGCCGGCTCGTCGCGCTTGCCGAACTGTTACGCCTCAAACCGCGCCGCACCTCCGAGCTCGCCGAGCGTTTTGGCGTCTCCGTGAGGACGGTTCAGCGCGACCTCGAGGCGTTACGCGACATGGGCGAGGGGGTTGAAGCGGTGAGCCGTGGACGCTACCGCATCCCACATGTTCACCACCGGCTGAGCGCCGTTGAGGCGCTCGCTGTGCACGCGGCGGTGAGGCTCCTCTACCACCATTCACCGACCCGCAGCCCCGCTTACCGCTCCGCTCTCGAGAAGCTCTCGGCGCTCCTGCCGGAGCCTGCCCGAGAGGCCGCCCTAAGGAGCGCTGAAGCGCTGCAGGGGAGACCGCGCGACGACCGGACGCTCGAGCTCGTGGCCCGAGCCTGGTTCGAAAGTCGGGTGCTCGCCTTTGAATACCGGTCACCGGGTGGTTCGGGCCGCTGGCGCAACAAGGAGCTCGAGGTCTACTTCGTCGAGGTCAGCCGCGACAACTTAGCGCCCTACGCCATCGGTTTCGAGCGCACGTTTCACCGGGCCATCCTGACGTGGAAGCTCTCGCGGATGCGGCACGTCAGGTTGCTAGAGGACACCTATGTGGTACCCCCGACCTTCGATCCGAACCGCTACCTTCAGAACGCGTGGGGCGTCGTGGGTACGAGCGGCGGCGCCCTCGAGACGGTGCGGCTGCGCTTTGCGCCCGAGGCGGCTTACCGGCTCGAGGAGGGGGGCTACCTCGACGTGACCGTCGAGGAGCGCTGCGCAGACGGCAGCCTCGTGGTGCGCCTACGCGTCGGGACGGACAGCGCCGGGTTTCCCTTGGAGATCCTGCCTTGGGTGCAGAGCTGGGGGGCGCGGGTGGAGGTGCTAGAGCCTGAGGCCTTAAGGCGCCGCTGGCTCGAGGAGGCGCGGCAGGTGGCGGCGCGACATTGCGACGTTAGATGACGCCATAGGGAGGTAGCGTACCGTCATGATTTCGGCAGCAGCGCAGAGCCTGTGGGCCAAAAGCGACCGCGAAACGGGCAGCGGCGCTTGGCATCCGCTCATCTGTCACTTGCTCGACGTGGCCGCTTGTGCTGAAGCGATTTTAGAGCGCGAGCCCGCGCGCACGCTCGAGCTCTACGCCCAAGACCTCGAGCTGCCTATCGGTCGCGCCAAGGCGTGGGTGTGCGCGCTCGCTGGATTGCACGACCTCGGCAAGGCGAGCCCGGCGTTTCAGCAGAAGTGGCCAGCGGGTCAAGAGCGCGTGCGGCAAGCGGGGCTCTCGTGGACGGTTGACCCAACGCCGCCGCCCAAGGACATACCTCACGGCGCTATCGGTGAGGCTATCTTACCTGAGCTATTGCGTAGCGCAGGCTGGCATCGCCGAGCCGCGCGTCACGTTGCAGCCGCCCTTGGCGCGCATCACGGCTTTCGGAGCGGCCGGTCTGAGCTCGATCACGTCGTCAGCAAAGAGCGCGGCGACGGATCCTGGGATGCCGTACGCAAAGAGCTGTTTCAGGCCGTGCTCGGGGTGCTTGGCACAGGCTTAGCCCCAAAGGTGACGTGCTACGGCGGCGCCGCCTTTGAACGCCTGGCCGGGCTTACCAGCTTCGCCGACTGGCTCGGCTCGAGCTTTGACTTCTCGCCACTTGAAACCGACCTCGGCGCCTACTACCAAAAGGCCAAAGGGCGCGCAGCGCAAAAGCTCGATAGCATCGGTTGGTTTCAACGCGTCCCCTTGCTGACCGCAGAGAAATCGCTCGCCGAGGTTTTTCGCTACCTCGACAACCATTTTACCCCCCGTCCGCTGCAAAGCACCCTTGAAACGATGCTGACAGGCGTCGCACGCCCAACGCTGCTGCTGATTGAAGCCCCAATGGGCGAGGGCAAAACTGAAGGCGCGCTCTATGCACATCTCAAGTTGCAGCTCGCCAATGGACACCGCGGCTGCTACTTCGCGCTGCCAACCCAAGCGACCGGCAACCTGATGTTCGAACGGGTCAAGCTGTTTTTGGCGCAGTTCGGCAAGGCACGCAGGCTCGATTTGCAGCTACTGCACGGTGCTAGCGAGCTCGTTGAGGCGTATCAAACCATCAAGGTGCACTCCAATATACCGCGTGAGGATGAAGGGGTCGAAGCGCAGGTCTGGTTCTCGCACCGCAAACGGGGTCTCCTGTCGGAGTACGGGGTCGGCACGGTCGATCAGGCGCTCTTAAGCATCCTACCAAGCAAACACCAGTTCGTGCGGCTGTGGGGGCTTGGCAACCGGGTCGTGGTGCTCGACGAGGTGCACGCCTACGACACCTACACGGGTGGCCTCATCGAGACGCTGGTACGCTGGCTAGCGGCGCTCGACGCTTCGGTCATTTTGATGAGCGCGACTTTGCCCCAGGCCAAACGCATGGCGCTCCTGGCTGCTTTTGGCGCGGCGGAACCGCCTGCTGACGACAAGCCGTATCCGCGCATCACCCGCGCCATCAAGGGCGAAGCGACGCCCACGGTGGCGACCTTTAAGACCAGAGAGCAGCCCACGCTGACCATCAAGCCGCTGCCGCTCGAGCTTGACGCCATCGCCCAAGCAGCGCTCGCCTGCACGGCGCAAGGGGGATGCGCCGTCTGCATCGTCAACACCGTGCAACGGGCGCAAGCGCTCTACCAGCAGCTTGCGGACAACGCTCTGGGTATCGACGTTGACCTGTTCCACGCGCGCTGCCCGCTGGAAGCGCGTTTGCAGCGCGAAAAGGGAGTGATCGCCAAGTTCGGCAAGGGCGGCGCGCGCCCCCAACGGGCTATCCTCGTAGCTACCCAGGTCGTCGAGCAGTCGCTCGACCTCGACTTCGACGTCATGATCTCGGACTTGGCGCCCATCGACCTGCTCTTGCAGCGCGCTGGGCGGCTGCACCGCCACCGGCGCCCGCTGCAAACGCGGCACGCCCACCGCGAGCCGGTGCTGTGGGTGGCGGGCCTAAGCAGTGCAGGGGTGCCGGAGTTTGACACGAGCGAGCGCATCTACGAGCGTTACGTCCTCCTGCGCAGCTACCTCGCGCTCCATCGCCGCAGCCACATCAGGATGCCCGAGGACATCGATGAGCTCGTTCAGGAGGTTTACGGCGGTGCGGAGCCGAGCGACCTCAATGCCGAGTGGCGCGCCGCCTTGGCAACTTCGCTGATGGCGCTGCAACAGCGCGATCAAAAGGCCGCTAGCGAAGCGGCGCATGCCCCCTTTGGCTTGCCCGAAGAGAAAGGCTGGCTTGACCCCCAAGACTTCCCCAAGTTGCCCGATGACGAGCCCAACCCCGACGATGATCCCGACCTGCTGCACACCCGAAAGGGCAGCCCCAGCGCGACGGTGGTGCTCTTGCACAAGGTTGACGGCAGGATTTGCCTCGATGCAGCCGGCACCGTGCCGGTTAGCTTTGCCGCGCAGCTCGAGCTTGCCGAAGCCAAACAGCTCTTCGCCCGCTCCGTCAGACTCAGCCGCTATGAGCTCATCCGCAACCGTTGCGAGGCCCTAGACATTCACCGTCAGGCTCACGGGATTCCCACCACTGCGTGGCGCAAGACGGCGCTTTTGGCCCATGCCCATCCGCTCATCCTCGAAGCGGGTAGGGCGGTCATAGCAAAGCTCGTTATTGAGCTAGACCCCCAGCTTGGCGTGGTGTACGGGAGCGCGGTATGATAGGCGCCGTTCCTCGCACGCGCGTGGATGAACCGTTGGTAGCGCATAGGGTCGCGCTGCAAGCCAAACTCTCCCCACATCCGTGGGGTTTTGCAGAGATTTTTAAGTTGGTTGCTCACAGGGTTTTAGGGATTGACAAGGCCCACCATATCTTCTACAATCTGCCTAACCCGAAAAACCCCGCCCGCCGCCAAGCTGAGAGGGGGTCTCCGGTGAGAAAGGAGGTGAACTCCGTGCTCTATGGCAGTTTAGCCGACGAGGACCTCGTGCAGTTAGTGGCCGACGCCGCTCGAGCGGCGCGCGTGCGCAACCTTGCTCAGCTCCTTGCCGAGCTGCGTTTGCGCCTAGCAGAGTACCGGCTGCTCGAGCAGCACGGCGCTTACGACGCCGATGCCTGGGACGACACCTCTTAAGCGGGCAGCGCCGCCGTTACCGACCAGCGCTTGCCATCTAAGGAGGTGCGACTTGCCCACATTCAACCTCATCACCGAACCCTGGATCCCTGTACGCGAGGGCGCAGCACACAAGCTCGTGAGCCTCGAAGCGGCCCTGCTTGAAGCTCATCGCTATAACCGCATCGAAGACCCCAGCCCGCTCGTCACCGTTTCATTACACCGTTTGCTGCTCGCCGTCTTGCACCGGGCGCTCGCTGGGCCAGAGGACGCCGAGCAAGCAGCGGAGTGGTTTGAGGAAGGCTTCGATGCGAACAGGGTGCGCGCCTACCTCGAGCGTTATCGACACCGCTTCGACCTCTTTCACCCTGAAGCGCCCTTCTATCAGGTGGCCGACTTTGGTCCTGAGCGCTCGAGCCGCTCGTGGACGGTGCTTGCGCCGGAGCTCAACTCGGACAATAACAAGGTGCTCTTCGACCACACCATCACCTCGCGCCCAAGGCCGCTCTTACCTGCTGAGGCTGCTAGACTGCTCGTCAGCAATCAAACCTTTGCCATCTCAGCGGGCAAAAGCGTGCTCTGCCACACTGCTACCGCGCCGGTGGCCACCGCGGCGCTGGCGCTGGTGCTAGGGGACAACCTGCACCAAACCCTGTGCCTGAACCTCGTGCCTTACTCCGAGCGCGAACACGCACAGGACGCCGCGACCTGGGAGCAACCGCCCCTTAAAGTCACCGATATGGCCGACTGTGAGGCCGCGCGGGGCAGCGCCAAAGGGATCGTGCACCGCTACACCTGGCTGGCGCGCTCGGTGCGCCTGCACCCCGAAAGCGAAGGCGGCCAAACGGTGGTGCGCTGGATCGCCTACGCCTCCGGCATCCGCTATGAAGAGGCGGCGGTGCGCCCCGACCCGATGGTCGCTTTCCGACGCGACCCCAAAGACCCAACCAAAGTCTACCCACTCGGTTTTCGCGAGGGGCGCGCGCTGTGGCGTGACTACGCTTCACTCCTGCCGCGCCCTGGTGGGCATAGCCTAGGGGTCGCCGACCATGCGCGCAACCTTTGCAGCGCGCTCAGCGGCACCTTTGGTGAACGCAAGTTGCCGGTCTTTGTCGCCGGTTTTGCCAACGACCAAGCCAAGATCGAGCTGTGGCGAGGGGAGGTCTACCAGCTGCCGGAAGCCGTCTTGAGCGACCGCGAGGTGTGGCGGTTTGTCGAGAGCAACCTTGAAAAGGCCGAGGCGATGGGACAGCGGCTAAGCAGCGCCGCTAGAGCGTTGGCCAAAGAGCTGCTGACCCTAGGCGACCGGCAACCGCACAGGGACGATATTGGCAGACTCGCTCAGAGCTTCCCGCATCATACCGCGTACTGGTCAGTGCTCGAGCAGCGCTTTGGTGAGTGGCTCGAGGGGCTTAAAGCTGACTTTGACGAGGCGCAGCTCACGCAGCGCTGGCAAGAAGCGCTCGAGCAGGCGGCCCGGCGCGCCTGGCAGCTGACGCGCCTCGCCGCCGGCGACGACGCTCGAGCGCTGCGGGCGATCTACAAGAGCGAAGGCATCTTGTTTAGCCACATCTACCAGCAGAAGGAGGTCACCGGTGCAACAGGTCGTTGAGCGCGAGTTTATGCGGCACCTGCGGCGCAACGCCGAGAGCGCCGATCTCGCCCGGCTCAGGCGCGGCGTCGCTGAGCCGGGAGCGCAGGTCGTACCGCTGGTCGAAGTCTTCGTCGCGCGCTTGCAAAAGGACTACGACAACGCCTGGGAGCGGCAGATGCTCTACCTGGTCGCAGGGCTGTGGGCGGGGACGGTGTCGTCGTCCGAGCTGGAGCAATTTCGCGACGCGGTGGACGACGAGGGGCTAGAGGGTGGCGCCGATCCGCAACCCACTGAGGGCTACCGCCGCGCCCTCGGTCACGCCATCGCGCAGCTCTACCTGGCGCGCAGTCAGAGCCCAAGCATCGAGCAGCGCTTCGTCGCGCTGCTTGACGCCGACCGAGAGCAGCTCCCTTACCGCTTGCGCCAGATGGTGCAGCTGCTCAAGGGGGATGAAGCCATCCGCATCCACTGGGGCGCGCTGCTGCGCGACCTGCTCGCTTGGAACCGTGAAGGCAAACCCGTGCAACAGACGTGGGCGCGGGCCTTTTACCGCACCGTCGCCAACGCCACCTACGAAGGAGAGGAATCATGAACCTGCTTGAAATCCACATCCTGCAAAACTTCGCCCCCAGCAACCTCAACCGCGACGACACCGGCAGCCCTAAAGATGCCATCTTCGGCGGTTATCGGCGGGGGCGCATCTCGAGCCAGTGCCTCAAGCGCGCTGCGCGCGAGTACGTGCGGGAACACCGTGGCACTCTCCCCGAGGACGTGCTGGCGCTACGCACGAAGCGCGTGAGCCAAGAGCTGGTGCAGATGCTGACAGCGAACAACGAAGATGGGGTCGCGTCCACCAACAAGCGCGATAAAGCTGAGGCTATGCAAAAGGTCACGATTGCGCTTGGCGGCGTCGGCCTGAAAGTCGCAGATGACGGCAAGACCCAATACCTACTCTTTTTGGGCCGCTCGGAGATCGAACGTCTCGCTGCGGTGATCGATGCGCGTTGGGATGACCTTATCACTCCTGAAGAGAGCGACAAAAAGGGGAAAGCCGCCAAAAAAGCTGCCAAAGCCGCCGTTCCGGCGGAGGTCGCCAAGGCGCTCAACGAGGTTTTGGATGGCGGCAAGGCGCTCGACGTCGCCCTGTTCGGTCGCATGCTCGCCGATCTACCCGAGAAAAACCGTGACGCTGCCTGCCAGGTCGCGCACGCGCTCTCAACCAACGCCATCGAGCGCGAGTTCGACTTTTACACCGCCGTCGACGACCTCAAACCCGAGGACAACGCCGGCGCTGACATGCTCGGCACCGTCGAGTACAACTCGGCCTGCTACTACCGGTACGCTGCCCTTGACCTCGACAAGCTTAGGAGCAACTTGCAGGGCGATAACGAGCTGATGCTCGAGGGGCTCAAGGCCTTTCTGCGGGCGATCGTCAAAGCCAAGCCCACCGGCAAGCAGAACTCCTTTGCCGCCCACAACGACCCCGAGTACGTCGTCTTTACCGTACGCCAACAGGCCGACCCGCGCAACCTCGCCAACGCCTTTGAGCGGCCGGTGCGTCCCCAGGGTGATAACAGCCTCACCGAACTGTCGATCGCACGTTTTGAGGACAAGTGGCAACGGTTAGAGAAAGCCTACGGACAAGCGGGCAGCACGTTTGCGCTTAACCTAACAAAAACCACCTCGACGGTCGGCCAAGCGGTAGCGAGCTTAGATGACCTCATCGATGAGACCGTCACAGAGGTCAAGCGGGTGCTGGGGGGGTAGCGTGCCGACCTTGCTCTTACGGCTCGCTGGCCCCATGCAGTCCTGGGGCACTAAAAGCCGCTTCGACGAACGCGACAGCGACCTTATCCCTTCGAAAAGCGGGGTCATTGGGCTGCTCTGTGCTGCGATGGGGATTTACCGCGAGGCGCTCGAGCCCGTGTTAGAGCTTGCTGCACTGCGCATGGGGGTGCGCGTCGACCAGCCGGGGGTGTTGCGCTACGACTACCAAACAGCCCAAAACGTGATCGCCGCTGACGAATCCAAGGTGCACCCAACGACCATTTCCAGGCGTTACTACCTCTCAGACGCCGCCTTTTTGGTTGGCCTTGAAGGGGATGACCAACCATTGTTGGCGAGGGCCCACCGGGCCCTTCGCCATCCAACCTGGCCGCTGTACTTGGGGCGCAAGGGCTATCTGCCTAGCCCAGGGGTTTACCTCAAAGATGGGCTGCGCGACGAACCGTTGCGCGACGCCCTCGGGTATCCCTTTATAGGACAGCGATGGTCAAGCGACCAAGACGGCAACCCGCTGGCATCGCAACGCCTGCCCGTGTGGCTCGAGAGCGACGACGGTAGCGGCTCCTTACGGATGGATCAACCCTTAGGGGCCTTTGCTGAGCGCCGCTTTGGCGCCCGCTACGTTGTTGCAGACTCTATCGAGGTGCCCTATGTACCTGAGCAAGCTCCAGCTTAACCCCCGCGCCAAACAAGCCCGGCGCGACCTTGCCAACCCTTACGAGATGCACGCTACGCTGTCGTGGGCCTTTGCCGGTCGCGAGGGCGGGCGCCCGCTGTGGCGGCTCGAGCAGAGCCGGCGCGAAGCGGTCCTGCTCGTGCAAAGCCTCACCCCCCCCGACTGGCCAGCGCTCTTTAGCCGCCACCCCGATTACGCGACGCTCGACGCCCAAAGTCCCAAACCGTTTGAGCCCACCTTTAAGGCTGGCCAGCTGCTGCGCTTTCGCCTGCGCGCCAACCCGACGGTCACCAAGCTCGACCCCCAAAAGGGCAAACGGAAGCGCTTAGGGCTCGTCACCCTGGAAGCGCAGCTCGCTTGGCTCTACCGGCAGGGCGAGCGCGGCGGCTTTGCGGTGCTTGGCGCTATGGTCACGAGCAGCGAGCGCGTCAGCGCGCACAAACCCCCAAAGGACGGACGAGCGGGGCACCGCATCACCCTGCAGAGCGTCACCTACGACGGTCACCTGCGCGTCACCGATGTCGACGCTTTTTTAACTACCCTCGAGTGCGGCCTCGGCCACGCCAAAGCGCTCGGCTGCGGGCTGCTTTCGGTCGCTAGGGGGTAAACGGTGCCCTACACCACCCAAAACCTCAAAGAGCTGCCCAAGTTCCGCGATGGGCTGAGCTACCTCTACCTCGAGCACGGCCGTATCGAGCAAGAGGATCAAGCGATCGCCCACTACGGCCCAGACGGCATGACCGCCGTACCCGCTGCCGCTTTGGGGGTGCTGATGCTCGGGCCCGGCACCAGCGTCACCCACGCGGCGATTCGCGCGCTTGCCAATAACGGCTGCAGCGTCTTTTGGGTGGGCGAGGAGATGGTGCGCTTTTACGCCTGCGGCCTGGGTGAGACGCGCAGCACCCAACACCTGTTGCGGCAGGTGGCCGCCTACAGCGACCACGACACCAGGCTAAGGGTCGTCAAGCGGCTTTACGCCCTGCGCTTCCCCGAGCCCTTGCCCGAAGGCCTCACCCTGCAGCAGATCCGCGGCTACGAGGGGGTGCGGGTACGCGATACCTACGCCTACTGGAGCCGCGAGACCGGCGTTCCCTGGTATGGGCGCAACTATAGCCGCGGCAACTGGACGCAAGCCGACCCCATCAACCGTGCCATCAGCGCCGGAGCCGCCTGCCTTTACGGACTCTGCCACGCCGCCATCGTCAGCGCCGGCTATAGCCCAGCTTTGGGCTTTATCCACACCGGCAAACAGCTCTCATTCGTCTACGACATCGCCGACCTCTACAAGGCTGAAACGCTCATCCCCACAGCGTTTAAGGTGGTCGCCGAGTCATCCGAAGGGGTCGAGCGGCGGGTGCGCCACACCCTGCGTGATCAGCTGCGCGAGGTAAAGCTCTTGGAGCGTGTCGTTGCCGACTTACATGCGCTCTTTGATGACCTCGAACTTCCCGACCCCTACGCCGACGACCCTTCAAAACCCGGCGAGCTGTGGGACCCCGCGGGAAATGTCGCCGGAGGTGTCATCTATGGTGGTGATGGTGCTGGAGAAGGTGCCCAAGAGCCTGAGGGGTGAGCTGACGCGCTGGATGCTCGAGGTCTCAACCGGCGTCTTCGTCGGCTCGATGAGCGCGATGGTGCGCGACTTGCTGTGGGACAAGTGCGTTGAGAAGAGCCGCGCCGGCCGTTGCTGTCAGCTTTACCGCACCAACAACGAGCAGGGCTACGCCATCCGCATGCACGGCGACAGCAACCGAAGCATTCGTGACTTTGACGGGCTTATGCTCGTCACCGTCAAGAACGCCAAGTGGGAGCAGATGTTTGTCGAGCCAGCAAGCTGATCGCTGTGCTACTGTGGCAGCGTGGTGCGCCACATGCCGAGAACCTTGACAACGAGACCTCTTGGATACTTCCGAGCCCTTTTCGCGCGTTTTTAGCGTCTGGGTCTAGTCTATTCCCCACACACGTGGGGATGAACCGATGCTCACCGGCACCGACTCAGAGGTCTCGGGCCTATTCCCCACACACGTGGGGATGAACCGCTTGTCGGATAAAACCGGCCAGGGATTACGACCTATTCCCCACACACGTGGGGATGAACCGCCCGCTCGTCTCCTTTCAACTTCCGAGATGGACTATTCCCCACACACGTGGGGATGAACCGCCGTCGCACGCCCCCCCGAGGAGGTCGAGCATCCTATTCCCCACACACGTGGGGATGAACCGGCGCTTGTCAACGGCGACGGCATGCGCATCCCCTATTCCCCACACACGTGGGGATGAACCGAGCTCCAGTGCTCGCGGGTTGGGCCAGCACTGCTATTCCCCACACACGTGGGGATGAACCGCTGCAAGAGCTGTCACAGGATGAGCCGCAAGCCTATTCCCCACACACGTGGGGATGAACCGCGTGGCGACAGCTTTCATCATCATCCATCCTCCTATTCCCCACACACGTGGGGATGAACCGTCGTGCAGCGGTGTTCTTGTAAAGTCGATGAACTATTCCCCACACACGTGGGGATGAACCGTCGGTACCCGGTACGGGAGGGATGTGAACGGTCTATTCCCCACACACGTGGGGATGAACCGCGACCACGCACAGCGACCCCCAACAGGACGGGCTATTCCCCACACACGTGGGGATGAACCGGGACATGAGAACCTCCGGAGCAGTTTTTTGCCCTATTCCCCACACACGTGGGGATGAACCGTAGGGGCTCAAGAGCCCCTACCCACCGGCGGGCCTATTCCCCACACACGTGGGGATGAACCCTCTTGAAAGACAAATTCGGCGCCCACTACAACCTATTCCCCACACACGTGGGGATGAACCGTAGTAGTAGGCTAGAGACCCGATCAGAACGCGCTATTCCCCACACACGTGGGGATGAACCGTTGACCACCTCGCCGTCGAGGTCGTTGACGGTCTATTCCCCACACACGTGGGGATGAACCGCGTTCCACCACCTGATGACGGCTGGGAACGGGCTATTCCCCACACACGTGGGGATGAACCGGCGCGGCGGCGCTGCTGGTGTTCCCGCCCGCCCTATTCCCCACACACGTGGGGATGAACCGGAGTCGGGCAGCTCGGCCATGATTGCTCGGGTCTATTCCCCACACACGTGGGGATGAACCGCGCCCAGCGTGCGCTCTCACGTGCTCAATCTGCCTATTCCCCACACACGTGGGGATGAACCGTTGCCGCCGCCGCGCTATCTGAGCCCGTACCGCTATTCCCCACACACGTGGGGATGAACCGCTTTCCGGCCTGAAAAGGAGTGGTGGGGCGCGCTATTCCCCACACACGTGGGGATGAACCGGTCGTTTCCTCCCTTCGGGCAGGCGTTCAGCGCTATTCCCCACACACGTGGGGATGAACCGATTCGCCGGTCGATGAGCGCGTCACGCCACGGCTATTCCCCACACACGTGGGGATGAACCGAGGCGGCCCGGGCGGTGAGCGACGAGCAGGCCCTATTCCCCACACACGTGGGGATGAACCGGCTCAGGCGCTCCCCTACGTGGACCCGCGCGACTATTCCCCACACACGTGGGGATGAACCGTACTTAGCCTTCCCGCCGCGCGGGTGGGCTAAGCTATTCCCCACACACGTGGGGATGAACCGCAGGGTCAAGGCGATAAGGCCAAGTGGGTTGTGCTATTCCCCACACACGTGGGGATGAACCGTACTTAGCCTTCCCGCCGCGCGGGTGGGCTAAGCTATTCCCCACACACGTGGGGATGAACCGCAGGGTCAAGGCGATAAGGCCAAGTGGGTTGTGCTATTCCCCACACACGTGGGGATGAACCGGTCCATGAGGACATGCAGATGCACCACCCGCGCTATTCCCCACACACGTGGGGATGAACCTACGACGCCACCCACAGGCGTCCGGTTGACCTCCTATTCCCCACACACGTGGGGATGAACCGAAAATCGGGCTTCCAACCCGGACGTACCTAACCCTATTCCCCACACACGTGGGGATGAACCGCGGAGTTCGGGGAACCGTTCCGGTTTACGTTGCCTATTCCCCACACACGTGGGGATGAACCGCGCTCCAGGGCCAGCTCGAGACCTGGAGCCAACTATTCCCCACACACGTGGGGATGAACCGATGCGCTCGCCTAGGGTGTGGTCACTGCCACACCTATTCCCCACACACGTGGGGATGAACCGCGAGGAGCGACACCAGGATAGACAAGGTTAACCTATTCCCCACACACGTGGGGATGAACCGTCCAGGGGGTGGAGGCGTTGGAGCGGCTCGCCCTATTCCCCACACACGTGGGGATGAACCGGTGGTGAGGTTGTGCAGCTCTTCCTAGACGACCTATTCCCCACACACGTGGGGATGAACCGGGCGTCAGCAACTTGCTCGGTATCGGGGGCTACTATTCCCCACACACGTGGGGATGAACCGCAAACAGCGTGATTTTCAACAGGGCTAAAGCACTATTCCCCACACACGTGGGGATGAACCGACCGGCGTGCTCACCGGCGTGCAGCGCGTCATCCTATTCCCCACACACGTGGGGATGAACCAGCGGCGCGGGTCGGTGTGGTGCATAAGGTATGCCTATTCCCCACACACGTGGGGATGAACCGTTGGGCGGATGGATAAGCGCACCGGTCTGGCTCTATTCCCCACACACGTGGGGATGAACCGCCTTAACCTTCCGAGCGAGTCAGTAGGGGCATCTATTCCCCACACACGTGGGGATGAACCGAACGAAGCGCTCCACAGGTCACAGGCGTCAAACTATTCCCCACACACGTGGGGATGAACCGAGGCGGGTGAGCACGCCATGATCACCTGGCTCCTATTCCCCACACACGTGGGGATGAACCGTGGGTGCCGACCAGATAGGCGTTGGTAAACTCCTATTCCCCACACACGTGGGGATGAACCGGAGCTGGCCGCCATACACATCCTAGCCTCTCACTATTCCCCACACACGTGGGGATGAACCGATGGCTTTATGGTGACTAGCGCTCTGCACGGCCTATTCCCCACACACGTGGGGATGAACCGCAAGCTCGGCCGTCACTACGAGGCCATGCTCCTATTCCCCACACACGTGGGGATGAACCAGAGCGCCTGGTTCGCCCGCTGGAGTTGATCCGCCTATTCCCCACACACGTGGGGATGAACCGGACCTTGACGACCTCGTCAAAGGGAGCGAATTCTATTCCCCACACACGTGGGGATGAACCGGACACTGATAGGCCGTGCAGCGCATGTGCTAGCTATTCCCCACACACGTGGGGATGAACCGAAAGAGCCCCAGTTGCGAAATGCCGCCTTCGGACTATTCCCCACACACGTGGGGATGAACCGGCAATCCAGGCGTGCTCCAGCGATTCGTCGAGCTATTCCCCACACACGTGGGGATGAACCGGTTCATCCCCTTTTGTCAAGATTGAGCCAGTCCTATTCCCCACACACGTGGGGATGAACCGGAGCTCTCTCCCAACTCGTTTGCGGGGGTGCCCGAGCACACCCGCGAGGCGAGGCGCGCGCAGGGGCTGCAGGATGCCTAGGCTCGCGCTGCGCGCCTCGGCAGTGTTTGCTAAGGCAAGCTACCGCAAGATCAAGCGCGTGCGCGTGGACCGCGTGGTGCAGAGCTATTGGGTTAGGGTGAACGGCGTGAACGAACTCCCCGATGACGCCCCGGTGGGTGCAGCGGTGCGCTTCCGGGAGGCCAGCGGGCGTGAGTGCGATCTCCTCAAGGTGGCTGAGGTGCCTGAATGGCTGCAGCGCCTGCGCCGCTGCCCCTACCGCAGCGTCTGGTACGAGATAGACAGCTACCATGACGATCTGCAGAAGCACGCCGTGCTGCGCGATCCGCGCGCCATCTTGCGCACCACCCTCGAGGACCTTGACCCGCACGTCACGGTGCTGCAGGAAAACGATCAAGCGCGCGCCGTGCGCTTTTTTCGCACCACAGCCTCCTTGGGCGACCTCATCGGCCCCTCTAAGCGGGTGCGGTTCGTTAAGGTCGTGGTATTTTTTGCGACCGACGCGCGCGAGTATAGCTTTGTCAAGTCGCTGCACCTAAAACGCGCTATAATGAGCGACAGAAGGATTTTATGGCCCTGACAGCTCATGTCAAGTTCGCAGATGTGCACGACGGCGGTCTGTTGACGCTGTGGACGCGCGACGCTGACGATCCTCGCCCCACCTTTGCTGACGAGACCAGTAGCTACGCGCCCAGCGGCGCCCTTGAGGTCTACCGCGACGACGAGAGCGAGGCGTTTGTCGGCCTCTGGCACGATCAGCCCACACGCTTCCTCGAGGACTACGCCTTTTTGCGGGCACTCGAGTTACCCGCCGTGGATTGCCCCGAGGCAGGACTAAGAGGCGCCCACCCGGCCGACGTGATGCTGTGGGGGCTGCGCCATTTAGCGCCGCGACCAACACAGGCCGCCTAACCCCCATGAGCCCGGCGCGGGCCGGGCTTTTCTTTTGCCCACCGCGCGCGGGCACACTATGCGAGCATGAACGCCGAGACCAAACCGCTGCTGCGGGCCGCCAATGGGCGCGCTGCGCCGCGGCGCCCCAACGAGCGCACCGACCCATATGAGTCCCTGCGCGGCAACTCGCTTGTTACGTGCTGACCTAAGGCGCTGTGGGAGACGCCAACCTCATGGCGCCGAAGTGGAGACCTGACCGCCGCATCTTAAGCGCCCCAACCGGGGGGTGGCTCCTCGACCGGCGGGTCTGCGGGGTCAGGCTCCTCGATAGGTGGGTCTAAAGGATCCGGGTCATCGATCGTGTCGTCGTTGGGGTCGTCCCACGTGGGGTCCGGGTCGGGGGTGAGGGGGTCTTCGGGGAGTACGGCTGAAGCCATCATGACCTCCAAGGCTGCGTGTGGTGTGTCGGAGCAGTTGTGGGCTCGAGCATATGTGCTCGAGCGCGCTGAGCACAAGGGGGTTGCCGCGCGGCGGCGGTACAATGTTGCGATGCCCGACGCTGCTCTACCCGACTTTAAGGGTGCTCTATGAACCGCGCGCTAGGGTATCCCGCGCAGCGGCGGTGGCGGGGCGCGCAGGCGCTGCGCCGGGTGCGCCGCCACGGCCAGCTCCTCCTCTTCTTGCTGCCCGCACTTCTCTACTTCGCGGTGTTTCACCTCTACCCGCTGTACGGGTTGCAGCTCGCGTTCAAGGACTACCGTGTTACAGAGGGCATCTGGGGGAGCCCCTGGGTCGGGCTGGCGCACTTCGAGCGCCTCTTTAATAGCTACAGCTTCCCGGCGCTCGTGCGCAACACCGCGCTTTTGAGCCTCTACCAACTCCTCTTCTTTCCGCTTCCGGTGATCGCGGCCCTGGCGCTTCACGAGGTGCGTAGCGGCGCTTTAAAGCGCGCCGCGCAGACAGTGCTGCTCGCCCCGCACTTTATCTCGGTGGTGGTGCTCGTCGGCATGCTTTCAAGCTTTCTGCACCCGACGACCGGGGTGGTCAACCACCTCTTGCGCCTCCTCGGGGGGGCCCCCGTCGCCTTTATGACCGATCCCGGTTGGTTCCGCACGGTGTGGGTGCTCTCGGGGGAGTGGCAAGGGCTCGGGTGGGGGGCCATCATCTACCTAGCCGCCCTCGCGTCGGTCGACCCGCAGCTGCACGAGGCGGCGGTGATCGACGGCGCGTCGCGGCTTCAGCGCGTCTGGCACATCAACCTGCCGAGCCTCGTGCCGACGCTCGTGCTGCTTCTGCTGTTGCAGCTGGGGGGCACGATGAGTGTGGGCTTTGAGAAAGTCTACCTGATGCAAAACCCGCTCAACCTCGAGGTCTCCGAGGTGCTGCAGACCTACGTCTACAAAGCGGGGCTGTTGGGCGCGCAGATCGGCTTCGGCACGGCGGTCGGGCTCTTTAACGCGGTCGTCAACCTCGCGCTGCTGCTCGGCTTTAACGGGCTCGCGCGCCGCGTCGCGGGGGTGGGGTTGTGGTAGGCGCGAACGCCTCTTTTGCCGACCGGATGTTCGCGTGGGGCAACCGTGCCTTGGTCGGGGCGCTCGTGCTGAGCGCGCTCTACCCGCTTGTGTACCTCCTCAGCGCCTCGGTGAGCGACCCGGTGGCGGTGGCGTCGGGGGAGATGTGGCTGTGGCCGGTGGGGTTTACCCTGGAGGGGTTTCGGGAGGTTCTGGGGCACCGCGGCCTGATGATCGGCTACCGCAACACGCTCTTTTACACGTTTGCCGGAACGCTCCTTAATCTCCTCATCACCCTGCCCTGCGCGTACGCGCTCTCGCGGCCCGAGCTGCCGGGGCGGCGCTTCGTCTTCGCCCTTCTCCTTACCACCTTGCTCTTTCACGGCGGGATGGTGCCGACATACTTGTTGGTGCGCGACCTGGGGCTACTCAACACGGTGTGGGCGCTGCTGCTGCCTAGAGCGGCTTCGGCGTGGCACATCTTGGTCGCGACCACCTTTTTTCGCACCACCATCTCCCGCGACCTGCAGGGAGCGGCCGAGCTCGACGGCGCCTCGCCGTGGCGCTTTTTCCTCACCGTCGTGCTGCCCCTTTCCAAACCGCTCGTGGCCGTGCTCGCCCTTTTCTACGCCGTCGGGCACTGGAACAGCTACTTCGACGCGCTCCTCTACCTCTCCGAGCGCGACCTCTACCCCTTGCAGCTCGTGCTGCGCGAGCTGTTGGTGCAGCAGGGGGGGGCGGCGGCGATGGCGGACCCGAGCGCGGCGGCGGCGCTCGCCGAACGGGCGCGCGCCGCTGAGATCATCAGGTACGCGGCGATCGTCGTCGCCTCCGCCCCGATGCTCGCGACCTTCCCCTTCGTGCAGCGCTTTTTCGTCCAGGGGACGCTGGTCGGTTCACTGAAAGACGGCTAGCGGCGCGTTTTGCGGGCCACGCGCCAGGACATGAAGAACTGCTGAAGACGCAGCGTGAGCGAGGCTCCTTTTGGGGGGGGAGCGCCACGTAAGATAGCTCCATGAACGCCTGGTGTCGGGGTCCGTGTCGGCGTGCAGGTGGGGGCGCGTGGCGGTGTCTCGCTGGGGCTGTGGCGGCGTGGAGCGCGTTGGCGGTGGGGGTGGCCGCGGCGCCTAGGGCGACGTGGGTGGTAGCGGAGCCTTTGACCCTATCGGTGATGGGCTCGAGGTCACCGCTGCAGAGCCCGTGGGAGGAGCTCAAGCTCTTCCGGGTGCTCGAGGCGCAGACGGGCATCCGGCTCGTCTTCGACACCCCCATCGACGACGCCTACGAGGAGCGCAAAAACCTCGCCTTCGCGAGCGGCAGTCTGCCCGACGTCTTTTTCGGCGGTCGCCTGAGCCCCGCCGACGAGGTGACCTACGGTTCGCAGGGGCTTCTGCTCCCGCTGGAGGCGCTGATCGCGGAGCACGCGCCCAACCTCGCGCAGCTGCTCGCAGAGCGCCCCGACCTGCGCCGCGCCATCACCACGCCGGACGGGCACATCTACGCCCTACCGGCTGTGACGGCCGGGTTCGGGGTGTACCCGAAGCTCTGGATCAACGCGGCGTGGTTAGACGCGCTCGGGCTCGCCATGCCGCGCACCACCGACGAGCTCTACGAGGTGCTCCGCGCTTTCCAGACGGGCGACCCCAACGGCAACGGCGAGGCCGACGAGATCCCCATCAGCTCGACGAGCCTCGAGGGGTGGCCGCTCGATGACCTGCGCCCGGGGCTCTTGGCGGCGTTCGGGTTTTCGGTCGGCTACGGCAGGGCGCTATTTGACGTCGCCGACGGCCGCGTGCGCTTCGTCCCCGCCGAGCCCGCGTTTTACGAGTACCTGGCTTTTGTGCACCGCCTCTACCGTGACGGTCTCCTCGACCCGGACGCCTTTACGCAGGACCTCACCGCGCTCGCCGCCAAGGGCGCCGCCGACCGCCTCGGCGCCTTTACCGCCGCGGGCCCCTTTCTGGTCGTCGGGCCGGAGCGCAACGAGACCTTCCGCCAGCTCCTCCCGCTCACCTCTGCCGTGAACGCCACCCCCATGTGGCCGCGCACCTCGGCGTATGTGCGCGGCACCTTCGCGATCTCGCACACGAACCCCGACCCGGCGGCGACGATGCGCTGGGTCGACCGATTTTACGATCTCGAGGGGGCGCTGCTGCTCGTGCACGGCGTCTACGGCGAGGATTGGGTCTACACCCCGTCGGGGGGGATCGCGCGCCTCTACCCCGAGGGGGAGAACCCGGAGCTCTACCGCGCCGCGACGCTCACCCCGGACGCGGGGTCGCAGCTGCCGCACAACCGCGAGCCGGTCTTTGCGCTCGCGCAGATCGACCTCGCGCAGACGAACCCGCTGAACTTCTACATCGCGGAGCAGACGGCGCTTCTAGAGCCCTACGCGGCGCCCACGCTCCCCCCGCTATACTTCACCCCCGACGAGCAGCGCGAGCTCTCGGCGCTGCTACTCGAGCTCGAGCGCTTTACCCAGAGCGCCGAGGCGGGCTTTATCACCGGCCAAAGGCCCTTAGACACGTGGGAGGCGTACCTAGAGACGCTTAGGCGCATCGGCTTGGAGCGGGTCTTGGCGCTCTACACGGCGGCGTATGAGCGCTACCTCGCGGCCGGAGCGGCCGAGTAGCCCGCTCGAGCCGAGCGCGGTACGCTGAGACCCGACCGAACGAGGAGGCGCCGGTGCTGCCCAACATCCTCTACCTCCACTCGCACGATACCGGCCGGTACGTGCAGCCTTACGGCGCGCCCATCGCGACCCCCAACCTGCAGCGCCTCGCCGAACAGGGGGTGATGTTTCGCGACGCGCACGCCGCCGCGCCGACCTGCTCGCCGTCGCGCGCGGGGCTCCTGACCGGTATGACGCCGCACAACGCCGGCATGATGGGGCTCGCCCACCGCGGTTGGCGGCTGCGCGACTACCGCACGCACCTCATCCACACCCTGCACGCCGCGGGCTACACCTCGGCGCTAGCGGGGGTGCAGCACCTCGCCCCCGACCCGGGCGGGGCGCGGCGGATCGGCTACCACCGCCAGCTGCCGAGCCGCGGCCTGCTTGCCGAGGACATCCTGCCCGCCGCCCTGAGGTATTTGCGGCACCCGCCCAAGCGCCCCTTTTTCCTCTCGGTCGGCTTTGTCGAGACCCACTTCATGCCGGAAGGGGGTTTTGGACACGGTACTGGCGACCCGCGCTACGTCCGCCCCCCCGCACCGCTCCCCGACGCGCCGCCGGTGCGCCAAGACCTCGCCGACTTCGCGCGCTCGGTGCGGGCGCTCGATGAGGGGATCGGCGCGCTTTTGGCGGCGCTAGAGCGCGGCGCTCTGGCCGAAAACACCCTGGTCCTCTGCACGACCGACCACGGCCCCCCCTTTCCCGGTATGAAAGGGCAGCTGACGCTGCACGGCACCGGGGTGATGCTCCTGATGCGCGGGCCCGGCGGGTTCACGGGCGGGCGGGTCGTCGACGGCCTCGTCTCGCACCTCGACGTCTTCCCGACGCTGTGCGAGCTGTTGCGCTTGCCGCCGCCCCCGTGGTTGCAGGGCCGTTCGCTGCTGCCTTTGGTGCGGGGCGAGGTCGCCTCGCTGCGCGACGCCCTCTTCACCGAGTCCACCCACCACGTCGCCTACGAGCCGCAGCGCTGCGTCCGCACGGAGCGCTACACCTATATCCGGCGCTTCGGGGGGCGCGCGCGACCGGTGCTCGTCAACTGCGACGATTCGCGCACCAAGAGCCTCCTGCTGGCGCGCGGCTGGCGCGAGCGCGCGGTGCCCTCCGAGGAGCTCTTCGACCGCCTCTACGACCCCTGCGAGACGCACAACCTCGCGAGCAGCGCGCCGCCCGGGGTGCTCGAGGCGCTGCGCGAGCGCCTCGAGCGCTGGATGCGCGACACCGACGACCCGCTGCTCGAGGGGGAGGTGCCGGTGCCGGCGGGGGCGCTCGAGCGCTCCCCCGATGAGGTGTCGCCCAAAGACCCGCCCGGCTGACCACGCCTAACACGGAGCGACAAAAACGCACCGTTTCGCGCAGAGATGACTTGACGAGATGTTGCCATCGCTCTATGATGCCCCTACACAAACTCCGTGCAAGGGCCCGCTGCCGAAGCGGTACGCGTGGGTGTAGACGGTAGGCGTGAGGGGTGGAAGACCGTGCCTGAGCCTTGATGTCGTCCGTTGCGAAGTGGGGCGTGGGAAGTGAGGCGTGGTTGGTGCGTGACTGGTTGGTGCGTGACGGCGTTGCCGTGCGCTTAGAGGCCGCGCGAACGGGTACGGCCGCGAAAGGGGAGACCGGTGAAGAGGATCATCCAAGCAGTGTGCGTTTTGCTCCTAGCTGGGGGCGCTCTGGCGCAAGAACCGCTCGACATCGCCGTGATCGTCAAGGCGACGACCTCGCCTTTCTGGCAGACGGTCTTCGCGGGCGCCGAGGCCGCCGCCGAGGAGCTGGGCGTCAACCTCACGACCTTGGGCGCCGCCGAGGAGTCCGATATCGCGGGGCAGATCGCCATTTTGGAGAACGCCGTGACCCAAGGGCCGGACGCGATCGTCATCGCGCCGACCGCCTTCGAACCCCTGGGCGCCCCCATCGAGCGGGCCGCCGAGCGCGTGCCGATCATCAAGATCGACTCGGCCGCCGACACGGACGCCTACACCTCGTTTCTGACCACTGACAACTTCGCTGCCGGTCAGCTCGCCGCCGAAGCCTTGGCCGAGGCCGTCGAGGCGCTGCACGGCGCGCCCGAAGGGGAGATCGCCATCCTCACGGCGCTCCCCGGCGTGGGTTCGTTGACCGCGCGCGACAACGGCTTCCGCGACGGTCTGACGAACTACCCCGGGTTGCGCGAGGTCGCCAACCGCTTTAACAACAACGACGCCAACCAGGCGCTCTCGAACACCCTCGACCTCCTCGTGGCGCACCCGAACCTCGTGGGCATCTTCGCCGACAACCTGCCGATGGGCGTCGGGGCGGGGCGGGCGATCGCCGAGCGCGGGCTCGAGGAGCAGGTCGCCGTCGTCGCCTTCGACGCCGACGAGCAGGAGATCGCCTTTTTACAGGGCGGTCAGATCAAAGCGCTGGTGGTGCAAAACCCCTACCGCATGGGTTACGAGGGGGTCAAGACCGCCGTCGCCGCCGCCCGCGGCGAGGAGGTCGAGCGCGAGATCGACACGGGGGTGACCATCGTGACCCTCGAGAACTTTGACACCCCAGAGGTGCAGGCGCTGCTCTACCCGGAGACGCGGGAGTAACGGGGCTGCGCTTTGGGGGTCACGGCGTGGCTGCGGCGCGCCGTGACCCCCAGCAAAACCTATGAGCACCCTTTTAGAGCTGCAAGACATCGACAAGCGTTTCCCCGGAACCCACGCCCTCAAGGGCGTGAGTTTGGTCTTTGAGCGGGGCAAAACGCACGCCATCGTCGGCGAAAACGGGGCGGGCAAGTCGACCTTGATCAAGATCCTCACGGGCGCGCACCCCAAAGACGGCGGCACCTTGATCTGGGAAGGCAGCCCCCTCGAGCTGCGCAGCCCCCTAGACGCGCAAGCCCTGGGCATCAACGCCGTGCACCAAGAGGTCGCCCTGGCGCCCGCGCTCACGGTCGCCGAAAACATCTTTTTGGGGGACGAACCGACGCGCGCGGGGTTGGTGCAAGACCGCGTGATGACCCGGCGGGCGCAGGCGCTTTTAGACGACCTCGGCTTTCAGCTCTCCGCTCGGCGCCGCCTCGGCGACCTGACCATCGGCCAGCAGCAGCTCGTGGCGACCGCGCGAGCGAGCGCGCGCGGCACAAAGCTCTTGATCTTCGACGAACCCACCGCCTACCTCTCGAACAGCGAGGTCCGGGGGCTCTTTCGCCTTATCCGGCGGCTGCAGGGGGAGGGGGTGACGATCGTCTACATCAGCCACCGTTTGGAGGAGATCTTCGAGCTCGCCGACTTTGTCACCGTGCTGCGCGACGGGGCGGTGATCTCCTCGCGGCCGATCCATGAGACCGACCGGAGCACGCTGATTCGCGACATGGCGGGCCGCAGCTTCGAGCAGCTCTACTACAAAGAGGCCGTCCCCAAGGGGGAGGTGCTGTTAAGGACGGCGCGCCTTTCGGGAGTTGGATTTCACGACATCAGCCTCACGGTGCGCCGCGGCGAGATCATAGGGCTTTTCGGCCTCATCGGGGCGGGGCGGAGCGAGTTTCTGTCGGCCGTGTTCGGCCGCACGCGCCCCACCTCGGGCGAGATGCGTTTTCGGGGGGCGCCCTACCGCCCGAAGAGCGTCGCCGACGCGCTCAAGCGGGGGGTGGCGCTGATCCCCGAGAGCCGCCGCTTGCAGGGGCTCTGCTTGTCGCTCTCGGTGGGCTTCAACCTCAACCTGCCGGTCTACGAGCGCATCAGCCCCTTCGGCGTGGTGCGCCGCGCCGACGAGCTCAGAAACGCGGAGGCGCAGATCCGCGACCTGCGTATCCGCACCCCCGGCGCGGCGCGGCAGGTCGGCAAACTCTCGGGCGGCAACCAGCAGAAGGTGGTGCTCGGCAAGTGGCTTTTGCACGGCGCCGAGCTCTACATCTTCGACGAGCCGACGACCGGCGTGGACGTCGCTACCAAGCTCGAGATCTACAAACTCATGGCCGCCCTCCTCAAGGGGGGGGCGGGGATCATCCTGGTCTCCTCGTACCTCCCGGAGGTGTTAGAACTCAGCGACACGCTGCACGTCTTTCGCCACGGGCGTCTTGTCGGCACGCACCCCCACGGCGCCGCGGACAGCGAAACGATTCTGGCTCAGGCGCTCGGGGCGGCGCAGACCCAGGCGCTTAAAGCCGAAGCCCCAGCCACAGAGGAAGCTCTATGACCGACACCACGCCGCAAACTGCTCCAGGCCGCCGCTTCGACCCCAAGACGCTCTTGCAGCTCACCCTCTTCGGGCTCTTGGCGCTTTTGTGGCTCGTGTTGGCGCTCGCGACCGACACCTTTTTCACGGAGCAGAACATCAGCAACCTGGTGCGCCAGACCTCCATCGGGGCGCTCGTCGCCTTCGGTCAAACCTTTGTCATCATCACCGCTGGCATCGACCTCTCGGTGGGGGCGGTGGTGGGGCTTAGCGGGGTCGTTCTGGCGCTCTTGCTGCAAGCCGGGGTGCCGCTGCCCTTAGCGATCGTCTTGACGCTGCTCTTGGGCGCTGTAGTCGGCATCTACCACGGTTTCGGGATCTACAACCTGGGTTTGCCGCCCTTTATCATGACGCTCGCGTCGCTCGTGGGGCTGCGCGGGGTGGCGCTCTTGATCACCAACGGGCAGAGCATCGGGGGGTTGCCGCGCGGTTTTACCAACTTCTCGCAGGTGTCGTTTTTGGGGATCCCGAGCCTTTTCTGGATGGTCATTTTGGTGGGCGTCTTGGCCTTTGTGCTGCTGCAGCGGAGCCGTTTCGGCCGCTACATCTACGCGGTCGGGAGCAACCGCGAGGCGGCGCGCTTAAGCGGCGTCAAGATCGGCCGCACGATCTACCTCGCCTACGCCGTCTCGGCGACGCTCGCTGCGCTCGCGGGCATCCTGCTCGCCTCGCGCATCAGCGTGGGGATCCCCACGGCGGGCACCTACTACGAGCTCGACGCCATCGCCGCGTCGGTCATCGGCGGCGCCAGCCTCTTCGGCGCGGAGGGGTCGATCATCGGCTCCTTTATCGGCGCGCTGCTACTCACCACCATCAACAACGGCTCCAACCTGCTGGGCGTCAACCCCTTCTGGCAGCCCATCATCACAGGGCTCATCATCGTCGGGGTGGTCTACACCGACCAGCTGCGCAAACGGCGGCAGGCGTGAATCCTCCGGAGCCGCACGTGTACCTCGACAGCGCCGACTTGGAGGTGCTAAGGGGGGTGCTGCCCAACCCGCTGGTGTACGGCGTCACCACCAACCCCACGCTGATGCGGCGCGCTGGCCTTGCTTACGCCGACCTACCGGGCTTCGCGGCGGCGGTGCAGGGGCTTGGGGCCCGGGCCGTGCACCTCCAGGTGCCGTGCAGCAGCGCCGAAAAGACCCTCGAGGCGGGCCGGGAGCTCGCCGCATTGGGGCCGCCCGGGTTCGTCGTCGTCAAGATCCCGGCGACGCGCGAGGGGTTTTCGGGGGCGGCGGCGCTCGTCGCCGAAGGGGTCCCCGTGACGATGACGGCGGTTTACCGCCCCGAGCAGGCCCTCTGGTCGCAGATGGTGGGCGCCGCCTACGCCGCGCCCTACTTGGGGCGTTTGGAGGACGCCGGGGAGGACGGCCTAGGTTTAATCGGGCGGATGCAGCGGCTTTTGGCGCGCTACGCGGGCGCGCACCCGACCCGTTTGCTCGTGGCGAGCGTGCGCACGCGCGAGGCGGTGCTGGCGCTCCTCGAGCTGGGCGTCGGGGCGCTCACCCTGCCGCCCGCGCTCTTCACCGAGCTGACAAACGACGCCGAAACGGCCCGCGCCGCCGAGACGTTTCTGGAGGACGCCCGCGCGCTCATGAACGCACACGACACCTGAGGTAACCCATGGACGACCTGCAACCCACGCTGCCCATCACCCACGCCCTCTTGGTCGCGAGCGGCGACCTGCGCGAGACGGCCAACCGCGTCTGCTGGCCCGCTCAGGCGGCGATGGAGGCGGCGCTAACGGAGGCTTTCGGGCGCCACGGCGTCAAGGTGACGCGCGCCCACCCCTTCGACGAACGCACCGGCCACGGCTTTATCTCGTCGCAGCGCATGGGGATGGACGTGTTTCGGACGGTTCCCAAAGATGCCCCGTTGGTCGTCGCCGAGGCCGTGTGGCAGTACTCGCACCACGTCCTGGCCGGTCTGCGCGACCACCGGGGGCCGATCCTCACGGTCGCCAACTGGAGCGGCCAGTGGCCGGGGCTGGTGGGGATGCTGAACCTCAATGGCTCCTTGACCAAGGCGGGGGTCGCCTACAGCACGCTGTGGAGCGAGACCTTCACCGACCCCTTTTTCGAGCGCGGGCTCAAGGAATGGTTGACGACGGGAAGGGTCGAGCACGACCTCAGCCACGTTAGGTCGCTCGAGCCCAGCGCCCTCTCAGCGGAAGCGGCCGAGCTGGGCGCCCACTTGGCCGAGACCTTGAGGCGCGACAAGGCCATCTTGGGCGTGTTCGACGAGGGCTGCATGGGGATGTACAACGCCATTATCGACGACGAACTCCTCAACCCCTTGGGCGTCTACAAGGAGCGCCTGTCGCAGTCGGCCTTGGTCGCCGAGATGCGCCTGGTGCGGGGCAGCGAGGCGCGCTCCGTCCTCGACTGGTTGCGCCGGCGCGGCGTGACCTTCGTCACGGGAACGGACGACGAGACCGAGCTGACCGAAGCGCAGCTTCTGGAGCAGGCCAGGATGTACGTCGCCGCCGTGCGCATGGCCCACCGCTTCGGTTGCGACGCCGTGGGCATCCAGTACCAGCAGGGCCTCAAAGACATGACGCCCGCTTCTGACCTCGTCGAAGGGCTGCTCAACAACCCCGACCGCCCCCCCGTGCTGCACGCCGAGACCGGCGAGGAGCTCTATCCGGGCCGCGCCCTGCCGCACTTCAACGAAGTCGACGAGTGCGCCGCCTTGGACGCTCTTGTCACCAACCGGGTGTGGACGGCGCTCTCGCTCGAGCCCTCGACCACGCTGCACGACCTGCGCTGGGGCGAGCCCTACCCGATCGCTGGGGAGGAGCCGTTCGTTTGGGTGTTTGAGATCTCCGGCGCGGCCCCCGCCTCGCACTTCGTAGACGGCTACGCGGGGGCGCGGAGCGAGCGGCAGCCGCCCATGTACTTTCCTTTGGGGGGCGGAACGCTCAAGGGGGTCAGTAAGCCAGGTGAGATCATCTGGAGCCGCGTGTTCGTGCAGGGGGGCGCTCTAGAGGTTGACCTCGGGCGGGCGACGGTGGTCGCGCTCCCCGAGGAGGAGACGCGGCGGCGGTGGGAGGCGACGACGCCGCAGTGGCCGATCATGCACGCGGTCTTGCGCGGCGTCACGCGCGACCAGATGATGGCGCGGCACAAAGCCAACCACATCCAGGTGGCCTACGTTCCGTCCGAACAAGCTGAGCACGTGTTGCAGGTCAAAGCGGCGATGTTCGCCGCGTTGGGGCTTAAGGTTCACCTGTGTGGGGTGTGAGCCCGGTTAGAGACTCGCTGAAGATATTTCGTCCCCGCTCGTGTGGGGAAAAGCCGGTTGGGGTGTTCCTCTCTCCGGGGAGCACCGGTTCATCCCCACGCGTGTGGGGAAAAGAGGTTTCAGTTTCGCCGTAGACCTCCCCCGCGCGGTTCATCCCCACGCGTGTGGGGAAAAGAGGTTTCAGTTTCGCCGTAGACCTCCCCCGCGCGGTTCATCCCCACGCGTGTGGGGAAAAGGCGTCGTTGGGGTCGACGCTCTGGCCCAGCGCCGGTTCATCCCCACGCGTGTGGGGAAAAGGACGTGATCTGATGCAGGCGATTGTTGCTACCCGGTTCATCCCCACGCGTGTGGGGAAAAGGCCACGTTTGCTCTCAGGGACAAGCCCCGGTCCGGTTCATCCCCACGCGTGTGGGGAAAAGGGTGCGAGCCGGTGAGTAGATCGACCTCACCCCACGGTTCATCCCCACGCGTGTGGGGAAAAGCTTGGCGATATCGATGGTGAGCTGCGCGGCTTCGGTTCATCCCCACGCGTGTGGGGAAAAGGGGTGTCGCCACGTGTCAGCACATACCAATCTCGGTTCATCCCCACGCGTGTGGGGAAAAGCTGACCTGCTCCAAGCGCTACAGCGACATACCCGGTTCATCCCCACGCGTGTGGGGAAAAGGCTCTGAACATCGTCGCGCCTGAAGCCGTCAACGGTTCATCCCCACGCGTGTGGGGAAAAGCTGACGATGCCGGGGGGGCGGGGCGAGAGAGACTGGTTCATCCCCACGCGTGTGGGGAAAAGAGGCCGAGTGCCTTGACGCGGTTGATGTACTTCGGTTCATCCCCACGCGTGTGGGGAAAAGTGGGCAAAAGCCAACACCTTGCCCACGTTGTCCGGTTCATCCCCACGCGTGTGGGGAAAAGGCCCTCTTCTACAACGCCGAGGAAGGTGCCTACGGTTCATCCCCACGCGTGTGGGGAAAAGAGGAAGGGGAGGGGAGGGTGCTCACCCTGTACCGGTTCATCCCCACGCGTGTGGGGAAAAGGAGATAGAGCCGATACCCGCTCGTTCAAGGCGCGGTTCATCCCCACGCGTGTGGGGAAAAGATGTTTGGCTGAACTTCCCCGAGCCCCTGGAGCGGTTCATCCCCACGCGTGTGGGGAAAAGGCCGCCCTTTTTCATGCCGCGTCTAGCTCCCCCGGTTCATCCCCACGCGTGTGGGGAAAAGTCGACGAGGTAGCGGACGCGCCCCTGCTCGTCCGGTTCATCCCCACGCGTGTGGGGAAAAGGGTACGGGCTCAGATAGCGCGGCGGCGGCAACGGTTCATCCCCACGCGTGTGGGGAAAAGCGCGCAACCGTCCGCAGCACCGTCTCCGCCGCCGGTTCATCCCCACGCGTGTGGGGAAAAGCAGACGCTGACGGTAATCACGCGCGTCCGCGACGGTTCATCCCCACGCGTGTGGGGAAAAGCACGGGAACTTGGGGTAGCGATACCCCGAACGCGGTTCATCCCCACGCGTGTGGGGAAAAGAGAGCCTCGGCCCGGTGCTTTAGTCGCTGCATCGGTTCATCCCCACGCGTGTGGGGAAAAGACTAGCCCAGCACGGCAAATCTACGGGCTGCCCCCCTCGGAAGTGTCAGCTAGGTTGTCATGGTTCTCGCCTCGAGGCTCGTTGCCGAGTGCGTCAGGCGGCTTTGCTATGCGTTTTGAAAACCTCGCGGCTACCGACATCCAGCCATTCCAAAAAGCCGTAGGGGGGCACCGGGTGCTGAGAGGAAGTGTCGAAGCGCCCACTCGGGGCGCTTGCAGAGGTGTTGAAAGAGCTTTAGACCGGCCCAGGGCGCCGGATGCACGCTTTGAAGTGGCCGGGGGAGACCTCCTCCAAGGGCGGCACGACCTCCGCGCACTCTTTGGCTGCGATCGGGCAGCGCGTCCGGAAGACGCAGCCCGAGGGCGGGTTGATGGGGCTAGGGATGTCGCCCTGCAAGATGATGCGCTCGCGCCGCACCGTCGGGTCGGGGATGGGCACCGCCGAGAGGAGCGCTTCGGTGTAGGGGTGCACGGGGTTGGCGTAGAGCTCCTTGGCCGGGGCGATCTCCATGATGCGGCCCAGGTACATCACCACCACGCGGTCGGAGATGTACTCGACGACGCCTAGGTCGTGGGCGATGAAAAGGAGCGTCAGGCCGAGCTCCTCCTTGAGGTCTTGCAGCAAGTTGACGACCTGCGCCTGAATGGAGACGTCAAGAGCCGAGACCGGTTCGTCGGCGACGATGAACTGCGGGTCGACCGCGAGCGCGCGGGCGATGCCGATGCGCTGACGCTGCCCCCCCGAGAACTCGTGCGGGTAGCGGCGCATGTGCGCCGCCGAGAGGCCGGTACGCTCCAAAAGCTGCACGACCCGCTCTTCGCGCGCCTTGCCGCGCGCGAGCTTGTGGATGTCTAACGCCTCGCCGATAATGTCGCCGACCGTCATGCGCGGGTTGAGGCTCGCAAAGGGGTCTTGGAAGATGATCTGCATCTCTTTGCGGTACTCGCGCATCTGCGCTTTGGAGAGCTTGGCGAGGTCGGTGCCGTTAAAGAGAATCTCGCCCGAGGTGGGTTCGATCAGCCGCAAGATGGTCCGGCCGGCGGTCGTCTTGCCGCTCCCCGACTCCCCGACGAGCCCGACGACCTCGCCCGGTTTGATCTTGAGGGTAAAGTCCTCGACCGCTTTGACGTTGGCGACCGTGCGTGAAAAGATGCCGCCCTTGATGGGGAAGTACTTTTTGAGGTTGTTGACCTCGAGGAGGTATTCCCCCTTAGCGCTGCCCCGTTTGTCAACACCGCTGACGCGTGGCCCTTTGGGCGCCTTGTCTTCTTTAACAATGACGACGTCGCTCACGCCATAACCTTCCGCTCGCTGAGGTCGAGTTCTTTCCAGCGGACGCAGCGCACCATGTGGCCGCCGCCGGTGTCTTCAAGGGGCGGGATCGCCTCTTTGCACTTGTCTTGAACAAAGCGGCAGCGCGGGTGAAAGGAGCACCCCGGCGGCAGGTACAAGGGGTTGGGGACGTTACCGGGGATCGCCTCGAGCCGCGCTTGGTGTTCGGCCGCCTTGTCGACGCGCGGAATCGAGTTCATCAGCCCCAAGGTGTAGGGCATCTGCGGATCGGCGAAGATCTCCCGCACGTCCCCCTCTTCGACCGCGCGCCCGGCGTACATCACCACCACGCGGTCGGCGATCTCGGCGACCACCCCCAGGTCGTGGGTGATAAAGAGGATCGACATGCCGATCTCGCGCTGCAGCTGGCGCATGAGGTCTAAAATCTGCGCCTGAATGGTGACGTCCAGAGCGGTCGTCGGCTCGTCGGCGATAAGCAGCTTCGGCCCGCACGAGAGCGCCATGGCGATCATCACGCGTTGGCGCATCCCCCCCGACATCTGGTGCGGGTAGTTGTGCACGCGTTTGCCCGGTTCGGGGATGCCAACTAAGTCGAGCATCTCGGTCGCGAGCTTCATCGCCTGCCGACGGGTTTTCTTCTGGTGGAGCTGGATCGCCTCGGCGATCTGGTCGCCGACCGTATAGACCGGGTTCAGCGAGGTCATCGGCTCCTGGAAGATCATCGAGATGTCGTTGCCGCGGATTTTGCGCATCTGCGCCTCGCTCATCTTGACGAGGTCTTTGCCCTCGAAGAGCATCTCCCCCCCGGCGATGCGTCCGGGTGGGGTGGGGATAAGGCGCATGATCGACAGGCTGGTGACCGACTTGCCCGAACCGGACTCGCCGACGACCGCTAAGGTCTCGCCGCGGCCGATGTGAAACGACACCCCGTCGACGGCTTTGACGACGCCGTCGTCGGTGTTGAAGTAGGTTTTGAGGTCGTTGACCTCTAAGATCGCGTCCCGATTAGCCACGGCAGAGACCCTTTGCGGTTGATAAAGAGGCGTGCACGGTTGTCATGATGAAGTCGATTGTACCGAAAACTGGAAGGTGTTGCACTTTATCGGCGGCTCCGCGGATCGAAGGCGTCGCGCAGCGCGTCCCCCAAGAGGTTCCACATCATCACGGCGATAAAGATGAAAAGCCCCGGCAAGAAGATCCACCACCTGTCGGCGAGCCCCGCGACCCCCGCGAAGTTCTGCGCGGTCGAGAGCATGAGCCCCCATGAGGTCGAGGGCGGCTGGATGCCGAGGCCGAAAAAGCTCAGCACGGACTCGGTGATGATAAAGGCCGGGATCACAAGGCTCATGTAGACGATCACGTAGGTGAGCGTGTGAGGCAGCATGTGCCGCAAGATGATGCGGGTGTTGCTGGCGCCTAGTGAGCGTGCCGCGTAGGCGAAGTCGCGTTCGCGCAGCGACAGCACCTGACCGCGCACCGTCCGCGCCACCCCGCCCCAACCGATCAGCGACAGCACCACGATCACCAGCATGAAGACCGTCGAGGAGGGGAGGTTTAAGGGGTAGAAGATGGCCGACAGGGCGAGCAGCAAAAAGAGGTCGGGAATCGCGGCGAGCGCCTCGATAAAGCGCATGATGAGTTCGTCGACCCAACCCCCGAAAAACCCCGCGATGCCACCCATGACGACGCCGATGGCGATCGCCACCGCTGCCGCGAGGATGCCGACGGTCAAGCTGATGCGGGCGCCGTAGAGAACCTTGCTGAAAACGTCGGCGCCGAGGTCGTCTGAGCCCCAGATGTAGATGCGGGCGTTTGGGTCATCGAGGCCGAAAAGGCGCAGCGACGCCCAGGGGCGGATACCCCACGCTTGGCGGAGCTGGACCGGGATCAGGTTGACGGGGAAGGGGACGTAGCGTTCGCGGACGTTGTCGCTGCGGACGAAAAAGCGCAGCTCGTAGCGCCTCGAGGGGTCTTCGACCCAGACGTTTTCGAGCGTCTCTAGGTCGAGCTCGCGCGTCATGCCGTAGATAAAGGGGCGGGTAAAGCCGTTTTCATCCCAGAAACGGATGCGGTTGGGGGGTTGAAAGGTGGCGCCGGTGTTGATGAAGCGTTCGGGGTAGGGGGCGAGAAAGTCGGCAAACGCGGCGAGCAGGTAGAGGACGCTGAGCACCACGAGCGACACGCGCGCGAGCGGGTGCTTGCGGAACTGCTTCCAAGCGATCGAGGTGAGCGACTCCCCGCGGGGCTTGCGGCCCGGCGGCGCGCTCATGGTGTCGGGCGCTTGGGTGACGGGGGGGGTAACGTCGGCCATTAGTAACGGATCCTCGGGTCAATCAGCGCCAGGGCGATGTCCGAAATCAGGTTGCCGATCATCAGCAGCAGCGTCAGGATGGTCAGGAGCGCCATGATGACGTAGATATCCTGCGCGTAAATGGAGCGCAAAAAGAGCGGGGTGATGCCGGGCCAGCGGAGCACGTACTCGACCGAACCGGCGCCGCTAATCAGGCTGGGGAGCACGCCGCCGATGGTCGCGACGATGACGATCACGGCGTTGCGCAGCCCGTGCTTGTAGTTCACTACCCGTTCGGAGAGCCCCTTGGCGCGCGCGGTGCGGATGTAGTCCTGGCCCAAGACCTCGAGCATCTCCCCGCGCATAAACCGTGAGATCGAGGCGAGCCCCGAAAGGGCGATGACCAGCATCGGGGCGATGAGGTGCCAGAGCCGGTCGGCAAACTGCCCCCAAGCGCTGAGCTGAGCGTGGTTCTGACTGGTCATCCCGCCGACTGGGATAAGGAGGTAGCCGTTGGCTTGAAAAAACTGCACGGCGAACGCGACCACGAGGAGCGCGAGGAAAAAGTTGGGAATAGCGAGGCCGATGAGGCTAAAGATGGTGAGCGCCCGGTCGCCGAGCGAGTACTTGCGCACGGCCGAGTAGACGCCGATGGGAATAGCGATGAGATAGGTCAAGATCGTCGCGGGCAGCAGCAGCGTCAGGGAGTTCACCATCCGCGGCCAGATGAGGTTGGTGACGTCGCCGCGCGTGGTCATTGAGGTGCCGAAGTCAAACCCCGTCACGACGTTGCGCAGCCAGTAGAAGTAGCGCACGTACCAGGGTTGGTCGAGCCCGAGCGACTGCCGGATGCGCTCGGCCCGCCCCGGGTCGAGCTGGTCGAAGGCAAACTGGCTCGCAAAGTCGCCCGGCGCGAGTTCGATCACGATCCAGGCGAGAAAGGTGGCGATAAAAAAGGTCGGAATAAGGTTGAGCAGACGGCGAAAAAGATAGGCGATCACGTGAGGGCTCCAGGGTGCTCGGTTCCGCGCTTACGAAATAGGGGGAGGGGGCGGGCGGTACAGCAGGTGTGGGTAAGGTGGTAGGGAACAGCAGGGGTGTCCGTGGTAGCGGACACCCCTTGGAAAGCGACGTTACTGCGGCTCGGTGACGAGGGTGCGGAAGTTGCCCGGGGTGTAGGGCGATTCGATCGAGTTGGCGTCTAACACCTCTTCCGGCCAGACGTTACCGAGGTCGTGGTAGAAGTGGAACGCGGGCGAGATGAGCGGGATGATGGGCAGGTGCTCGCGCATGATCTCGGCGCGCTGGTTGTAGATCGCGACGCGCTCCTCGAGGTCCAAGGTGCGGTCCATGCGGCGCGAGAGCCTATCCATGGAGATCTCCCAGAGCTCGGCGTCGCCGCGGTCTTTGTTCCACGAGTTGAGGTTTTCACCGAGGCCTAAGACGTTGACCGACGAGGGGTTGTCGACGTCGCCGCCGGCGAGGCCCCAGATCTGCGCGTCGTAGTCGACCGTGCGGCCCACTTCGGGGTCGTAGTCGGTGCCGACGATCGAGTCGCTCCAGATCTCCGAGGCGACCTCGCGCGGGTTGACGCGCACGCCGTAGGGCTCGAGCGTCTGCGAGATCACCTGCGCGATCTGCGCGCGGCGGTTGTTACCGGAGTTGAACTGCAGGTCGAACTCGGCGCGGCAGCCGGTTTCGGGGTTGCGCAGCACGCCGTCGGGCCCCTCTTCGGTAAAGCCGATTGCGGCGAGCAGCTCGACGCCCCGTTCGGGGTCGAACTCGAAGGGCTCGAGGTTGGGCGCGTCGAAGGGCGCCGCCGCTTCGCTCTGGTAGTCCTTGGCGGGGAAGCCGAGGCCGCCCAAAGCCGCCTGGATGAGCGCTTCGCGGTCGATCATGATGGCGACCGCTTGGCGGAACTCGGTCGCGCGGAAGAGGTTGCGTTTGCACTCGTCGCGCTTGTTGAAGTTAAAGGTCATAAAGTCGACCAGCGAGTCGGGGCCGATGTTGGCGAAAAGCTGCCCGCCGATGGTGCCGTTTTGCACCGCCTGCTGCACCGCGCGCACCTCGTCTAGGGTGGTCGGCCAGTAGAAGCTGGTCTGGTCGGTGGTCACGAGCGCGAGCTGCGCGTTGCGGTCCTCGACGAAGGTCACCGTCCAGCTGTCTGGGCCGGGGAGCGGCGTGCCGTCGGCAGCGAGCACGTTCTGGGCGTAGGCGTCGTTGCGGGTGAGCGTGATGCGCTCGCCGGGGGCGAACTCGGTGATCATGTACGGGCCACCCGAGACGAGCTCGGTCACCGGGGTGTCGATGCTCCAGAGCGCGCGGATGCCCTCGGCCCCTTCCGCTTCGTAGACGGGCATAAAGATGTGCGCGGGAACGGCGCTGATGCCGTCGATACGGCCGATGGCGTTCACCTGCGGTTCGGGGAAGGTGACGCGGAACTGGTACTCGCCGAGCTGCTCGTAGATCACGGGCTCTTGCGTTTCGCCCTGCACGGTAAACGAGTAGGTGTTGGATTGCACGTCGGGGTCGCCGATGATGGTGCGCGCGGCCATAAAGTCTTCGGCGGTGATCTCCTCGCCGTCCGACCAGGTCCAGCCCTCGCGCAAGGTGATGATGAACTCCTGTTCGGTGCGCACCTCTTCGATGTCGGCGGCGAAGAAGAGGTTGAAGTTGCCCTCCTCATCGCGGAACGAGCGCGTCCCGAGCCAGTCGCGGTAGACCAGGCTAGGGGCGGCGGTGAGGCCGAGCACGGCGGTCTCCTGGGCGCTCGAGGAGAGCACGGTGTTAAAGGTCAGGAAGTCGCCGAAGAGCGTCTCCTGGATCGTGCCGCCCTGCACCGCCGTCGGCGCGTAGTTCTCCGGCCACTGAAAGGGCTGCGCCGACGCGAGCGGCAAAAGCGCCGTCGCCGCGAGCGCACCCGCCGAGAGGGCCAACGAGGGTTTCTTCATCACTACCTCCTATGCGTGTGGGGCCGCTCCTCACCAGAGTTGGCTGCACAGATTCTTGGAGACGCTCCATCTCTAGCAGCGGTCGCTGCCCCCTTTTTAGCGAACAGGTTGTGTCGCCCCAAAAGGCTAACGTGAAGAGGGCTAAAAATCAAGCGACCTTTCGCGCGCCACGAAAACGGTGAACAAACCGTCACCCTCCTCACTGGGGTTTAATGTATCACTCTTGGCGCAGACGCACCAGTATGGTTTTGTTGCACGCCCCCCGCTCGCGCCCGCATCTGCTTAAGCTTTCAGGGGCTGTGTCGTGTACGCTGTTCGGCAAAAGTGGGTCAAAGGGTCACTTTCCCAGTGACACTGTGTGTGGAAATGATGGGTTTGGTGAAGCTTTTGCCCGCGCTGTAGTTGTATACTTTTTCGATGAGTGTGGGCTATGGGTACACACCCTGGCGGTGACCTTGCTTCACCTGAGCGCTTCGGCGCGGTAGCCCTGAGGGACGATCAGCGCGAGATGCCCAAAAAGAAAAGCTGCCTAGGGGCAGCTCGAGCGTTAGCAGCATGTGTACGTGACAGGTGTACTCGGCGCGCGGCTTTGGGAAGCTTACGCCCGCGGCAGCACGGCGAGCGCGAGCGCGAGAAGCCCCCAGACGACGCCCATGTAGATGGTGAGGCGCTGAAGGCCGCCGGCCGTACCCCCCCGCGTACCAGCGAAGTCTTGCGCGCCGCCGCCCAACCCTTCACCGAGACCACCCTGTCGCGGCTCCTGCAGCAGGATCACCGCCGTCAGCGCGAGGGAGAGAACGACAAATAGAACGAACACCACCCAGAAAAGGATGTACACCAGCAGCCTCCGTCAACCTGAACCCGCGAACGCGCGCCGCGGGGCCTGCGTAGCCCTCGGTGGGGCGCGCCTATCGGGCGCCTCGTAGGGCAGCGCCGCGCACGCTCTCTGTCGCGCGCGGCGGGAACGTCGTGTGGTGCCGGGAGCGGGACTCGAACCCGCACAGCCGAAGCCGGTAGATTTTGAGTCTACTGCGTCTACCAATTCCGCCATCCCGGCAAAAACACGCTATCTTACCCCTCGTCGCGCCTAGCGGTCAACCTGCTGGGCGCTTTACGCCCCCGGTAGGGCGCACGCCAAAACCCGCTCGAGCGCCCCCAGGGTGCTCACCTGCATGAGCGCTTTGCGCAAGGCCTCGGGTTCGGGAAACGCCTGGGCGTAGCGCGCGAGGTGGCCGCGCATCTTGATGACGGCGTGGTCGGTCCCGTACCAGGCGCGCATGCTGCGGGCGTGCTCGAGGATCAGGTCTTTGATCTCGGGGAGTGGGGGTGCGGGCTCCCCCCGCAGCTCGCGAAACACCCAGGGGCGCCCGAGCGCGCCGCGGCCGACCATCACGCCGAGCCCCCAGGCGCGGTAGCGCCGGAACTGCTCCTGCGTCGTCACGTCGCCCGACCCGACGACGGGGATGGCGAGCCGCGCGGCGATCTCGGCGACCGCCTCCCAGTCGGCCTCGCCCGTGTACTTTTGGGCGGCGGTGCGGCCGTGGATGGTGATGAGGGCCGCCCCCGCCTCCTGCAGCGCCAGAGCGACCTCGAGGGCGTTGACGCGGTCGTAACCCAGGCGCAGCTTGGCGCTCACGGGCACCGGCACGGCGCGCGCGAGCTGCCCGATGATCGCGGCGGCGCGCCCGGGGTCGTTCATCAGTTTGGCGCCGCAGCTGCGGCCCGTCACCTTTTTGACGGGGCAGCCCATGTTGAGGTCGAGGGCGGCGGGGGAAAAGCGTTCGTAGAGGAGCCGCCCCCCCGCCGCGACGACCTCGGGTTCGCCGCCAAAGACCTGGATGACGAGGTCGCGCTCGCCCTCGTAAGGGGCGCTGATCTCGAGCCCGCGTTCGTCGCCCACGGTCAGCGCCTTGGCGCTCACCATCTCGGTCACCGCCCAAGCGCTGCCGAAGCGGCGGCAGAGCCGCCGAAAGGGGGCGTCGCTAAACCCCGCCATCGGCGCCAGCACGGCGCCCCCCTCGGCGAGTTTGCGGGTGTAGAAGTCACGAGCTAGCGGGGGAGGGCTCGGGGGCGAGGGGGCGAGGGCGCTCACACCGTTCATACCGTTAGGGTACGCGACGCGTTTGGGGATGAGCAACGAGTTATGAGTGCCGAGCCACGAGTGATGAGCAACGAGTGATGAGTGACAGACCCCACTCACTACTCATTGCTCATTACTCTTTTTACTCATTACTCTTTTCTTTTCTCACTACCCCGGCAACACCCGCCGCAGCAGCCGCAGCCAGTTCCCGCCCAGAAAACCCTCCCGCGCCGCCTCCGGCACCGCGCCACCCAACGTGGCGAAGTCGGCCGCCCGCGTGAGGCCCACCGGGACGTCCTCGACGCCGAAGCCGCCGTCGAAATCGCTGCCCACAGCGAGGTGCTCCCAACCGATAAGCCCCGCGACGTGCTCCGCGTGGCGGCGGACGTGCTCGAGCGTCGTCTCCCGCTTGGGTGCTCCTCGGCGCGTGTGGGCGTTTAAAAAGGGGTTGGCGATGACGAGGCCGATGACGCCGCCTTGCGCGCCGAGCGCGCGGATCATGGCGTCGGAGAGGTGGCGGTCGGTGGGGACCAGCGCGCGCGCGTTCGAGTGGCTCGCGATGACGTGCCCCGGGCCGAGCTCGAGCGCCTCCCAAAAGCTCTCCTCGGCGAGGTGGCTGGTGTCGAGCACCAAACCGAGCTCCCGGAGCGCGTGGATGAGTTCGCGCCCCATCGCGCTGAGTGGGCCGGGGTGGTGGGTGCCGCCGGCGTAACGGGTCCGCTGCCATGCGGGGCCGACGATCCGCAGCCCGCGCGCGGCCCACGCCGCTAGCTCGTCGGGGGTGCGCAAGGGGTCGGCGCCCTCCAAGAGGAGGACGATCCCGAGCGGGGCCCCTTGCGCCCGCGCATCGGCGAGGTGCGCTTCAAGGTCGCTTTGGGTGCGCAGGATGCGGAGGTGCCCGGCCTCCTCGAGGCGCTCGTACAGCTCGAGCTGCGCGAGCCCCAAGGTGCGCGCTTCGTCGGGCGTGCTGTAGGTGTGGCCGCGTAGAGCGCTCGTCGCCGCGCTACTGTCCGACGGCGCCGCCTGCTGCGGGAGCACGAAGATCGTCGCGAACGCGATCCGCACCCCCGCGCGCTGCAGCTCGGGGAGCGTCACCAACGCGTCCGGGTGCGTCCGCCGCAAGGCGTCTAGGTCGCGGGTGAGGTCGCGCCCAGCGGCGAGGGCATTGTAGGCGAGGTCGAGATGTCCGTCGATGTAAAGGGTCATGATGGCTCAGTCTACGCTGTCGCCGCGGCCGTCCGGCCCCCGAGACAAGCGCAGCGTGACTCCACGATTTCTTAATCCATCACAAAGAAGGGGTGTAAACGCGCTATACTGGGATGAAAACAGGGTGCATAGCGGACTCAGGCGGCTTAGGACGTCCTCAGGGCGTTTTGCAAACAGCGTCATCCTTGCGCGGTACGCTTTCTCGAGTTTTTCGTGACCTTCGTCGTTTTCTCGTTCTTGGAAGGGGGAGACCTTGCACTCACCGACACCAGCTGCAGCACCGCTGCACACGCGCCCGGCGGCGCTGCAAGACGCGGGAATTATCTACGAGCTGTACTGCGGTGCGCCGAGCTATTTCGAGCTGATTTCGATTCCGCCCCCGACGCCGCTTGAGGTCGAACGCGAGCTCGAGGCGGCCGTGCTCGACCCCAAACGCTGCACCGAACTCGTCGTACACGAGGGCGAGGTCGTCGGCTATCTCGACTACAAGCTCGACTACCCGGAAGAGGGGGACGCGACGGTCAACCTGCTCCTCATCCCAGAAAACTTGCAGAGCCGCGGTTACGGGCGGCGCACCATCACCCTTTTGGAGGAGCGGCTTAGAGGGCGGGTCAAACGGGTGCTCGCCAGCATCTACGGGCAAAACAGCCGCGCCAAGCGCTTTTGGGACTCGCTCGGCTACCGTTTCGCCATCGACGCGCGGCCGGTGCTCGAGTGGTACGCCAAAGAGCTGTAGCGCGTTCGGCAGCGACCGCACAGGCGGGCGGCAAAGTTGGGCAGTAAAACAGCGACGGGTGCACCCGTCGCTGTTTTCGCTGGATGGAGCGGTTTACTGCGCTGCGGCCATCTCCGCGAGCTGCTCGTCTAAGATGGCGTTGGCCTCTTCGTTGAGCGCCGTGAGGGTGCTCTCGACGTCGGCGCCGGCGGCGATCTCGGCCATCGCCGTGGCGACGAGGTCGCGCACGAAGTCGTAGCCGGGGGTGGGCGGCTCGGCGGTGGCGTACTGCAGCAGGTTAAAGGCGGTTTCGTAGGTGGGGTTGTTCTCGAACTCCTGCTGGATGAGCTCGCTCTCGGCGGCGCTGATGCGGGCCGGGAAGTAGTTCGAGCGCAGCGCCCACTCGGCTTGCACGTCGGGCGAAGTGTAGTACTTGAGGAACACCCAGGTCGCGAGCTGGCGCTCGAGGCTGCCGGTGTCGGGCATGCTGACCGAGGCGCCGTAGAGGTTCATCACGGGCTCGGGCGTGACGTGGGGGATGGCGGCGACGCTCCAGTCGTGCCCGGCACCCTCGGAGACCGCGCTCGCATAAAAGGGCAGCCCCGACGAGGAGCCGACCGTGAACATCAAGGTGCCCGCCCCGAAGTCGGTCTGATCGCCGAAGCGCTCGGTCACGGTGCTCGCGCAGCCGTCTTGGATAAGCTCCTGCAAAAAGGTCATCGCTTCGACCGCGGCGGGGTCGTCGTAGGTGTAGCGGTTGCTCTCGTCGTCGTAGATGTCGCCGCCGAAGGCGAAGGTAAACGAGGCGAAGCGGCTCGCGTCGAGCGAGAGCTGGTAGCCCAAGCTGCCGGAGCCCGTGGCGCCGCTAAAGGGGGTTTCAGCAGCGGCGCAGGCGATCTCGCGAAACGCCTCGGGGGTCTCGGGCGGTCCGTCGTAGCCGAGTTCGGCGAGCCAGTCGGCGTTGTAGTACATGACCTCTAGCGAGCGGTTGGGGGGCAGGCCGAAGCGGGCGCCGCCGAAGGTCGGGAAGACGTCCTGCTCCCAAAAGCCGGGGAAGAAGTCGGCCACTTCCTCCTCCGAAAAGCCCCACGTGGGGCTCTCGACGAGCGAATTCATGTCGATAAGCCCGTCGGCGAGGGCGTAGGTGGCCGCCTGGTTCTGGTAGGCCACGACCAGGTCGGGGACGTCCGGGGTGCCTAGGCGCACGAGCATCTGGTTAAAGATGTCGCCGTAGGAGCCCTGATAGAGCGGTTCGACGGTGATCCCGTACGCGTTAGTCTCGTTAAAGTCGGCGATCAGGTCGTTAAGGGCCTCTTCCCGCTCGCCCGAGTGTTGGTGCCAGAACGTGACCGTCTGCCCCGAGGGGTCGACCTCCGCCCAGGGGTCCTCTTGGGCGGCCGCTAGGGGGAGAGCGGCGAGCAGCGTGAGCGCGGCGAGTCTGTGCATCGTGTCCTCCTTACGTGTGATGGCGGTGTTTTTGGGCATCGGCTCTAGGCTAACGAACCAACGTCAGCGCACCTTCAGCTCCCCTAGCCTTTGAGGCCCGACGAGGCGAAGGCGTCGGTAAAGCGCTTTTGCACGAGAAAGTAGAGGATCAGAATGGGCAGCATGGCGATCAGCGCGGCCGCCATCACCAGGTGCGTCTGCTGCCCGCCTTCGGTGTTAAAGCGCTGCAACCCGACCATGATGGGGCGCCAGCTGTCGTCGGAGGTGACCACGAGCGGCCACAGAAACGAGTTCCACGAGGCCATCACTGAGAGCAGCGTCACGGTGAGTAAGGGCGCGGTGCTCATAGGGACGACCACCCAGAGCAGAAAGCGCAGGTGCCCCGCGCCGTCTAAGCGCGCCGCGTCCCAGAGGTCCCAGGGGATCTTCATGAAAAACTGCCGCAGCAAAAAGATCATAAACGCCTGCGCCATAAAGGGGACCGTCAGGGCGGGCAGGCGGTTGATCCAGGTGCCGCCGGGGAGCGGAAAGATGTCGCCGCGGATGGTTAAAAAGTTGGGGATCAAAGTCACCACGTCGGGGACCATCATGGTCGCTAGCAGCACGGTAAAGATCACGTCGCGGCCCCAGAAGTCGATGCGGGCAAAGGCGTAGGCGGCCAAAACCGAGGTGACGAGCACGCCCGTGACGGTGACGCCGGTGATCACCACGGTGTTGAGAAAGTAGCGGCCGAAGTTCGCCCCCGACCACGCCTCGAGGTAGTTCTCCCAGCGCGGGGTGCTCGGCAGCAGCTGCCGCTGGATGGTCTCGCCGAGGCTCATGAGCGAGGTCGAGACCATCCACAAAAAGGGCAGCACGGCGATGAGGGCGCCGACGACGAGGACAAAGTAGAGCGGCAGGTGCCAGAGCCGGAAGCGGTAGGGGGGGCGCTGCGCCGAGGTCCTCGCGTCCGGCACCGCCGCGCTCGGCGCCGTCTCCGGTAGCGCGGCGTCTGGGCGGGTGTCGCGCGTCAAGGTGCTAGCCACGGTAGACCCTCCTGCCGAGGATGCGGTACTGGATGAGGGTGACGTAGAGGATGAGCCCGAAGAGCAGCAGCGCCTGCGCCGCCGCGAGGCCGTACTGGTTGCGCAGATAGAAGGTGTCGAAGATGACGATGCCGACGACGTCCATCGACCCGAGCGCTTGGGGCGTGCGCAGCACGTAGATGGTGTTAAACACCTGCAGCACGCCGATAAACGAGATCACCGAGAGGTAGAAGGTGACGTTGGAGAGTAGCGGTACGGTGATGCTGCGAAACGCCGCCCAGCGGTCCGCGCCGTCGATCTCGGCCGCTTCGTAGAGCTCTTTGGGGATGTTGCCGAGGCCTGCGAGGTACAAGATGATGCAAAAACCCGTGTAGTTCCAGATGCCGAAGACGATGGCGACGACGAGCGCCAAGCTGGGCCCCGCCCAAAACCCCTCGACCGAGAGCCCCGTGAGGAGTTCAAGCACGGGGGTCGGCTCCTGCAGCCAGCGCTGTGCGGGGAGGCCCAGGGCGGTCGCGAGGGTGTTGGCAAAGCTCGTCTCGCGGGCGCTAAAGATGCGTGAAAAGACCGTCGCGGCGACCACCACGGGGACGATGTAGGGCAGAAAGAAGATCATCCGGAACCACGCCTGGCCCTTGAGGTTCTGGAACAAGACGTAGGCGATAAGGAGCCCCAAAACGATCTGCGCGGGGATGGTGCCGAGCGCGTAGTAGAGCGTGACCTCGACCGAGCGCAGAAAACGGCCGTCGCCCGCCTCGCGCATCAGCCCCCAGCCGGCGCCGACGCCAAAGAGCGCGAGGCCGAAGAGGGCGAGGGCGAGAAGCCGCTGCGGGAGCGGCCGCGCGCGCAGCCGCCCGGGCAGCCACAGCGCGAGGGCGAAGAGCGCCAAGCCGAGCACCAGGAGGCCGAAGCCCGGCCAGCTGCCGATGAGCTGCTCGAAGTTGCCGAGCCAGACCACCGCGCCGCGGCGCACGCGCCACGCGTGGCCGCTCATGTAGACGGCGTAGAGGATGGGGAAAAGGCCGAAGACGGCGATGATCAGCACGGCGGGGAGGATAAAGGCGTAGCCGGAGAGCCCCTCGCGCAGGCGGCTCCGGTTGAAGCGGACGCGCCCTGCGGCGGGCGGCGAAAGCGTGCGGCTCACAGGTCCTCCTTTCGGGAACGGGGAGACTTGCGGGTGGGTCGCGCGTCGGCGGCGTCACCGCACGTGGCTCCTCGAGCATCCCGAAGCGCACGGCGCCCAACCCAGAAGCGGACTCTCTATTGTAGGGGGCGTGCGTCAGGGGGGTGTCAGCGGCGCCCCAACGCTAGGAGCGCCACCTTGCCAACCAGGATAAAGGGTGCGGCGCCGGTGCGCGAGGGGCTGGCGGCGCAGCTGTACAACGCCCCCCTGGCGTGACCCCGAAAACGCCCTCTGGTACGCTGCTGCGCGTCTTACGCGCGCGCGGGCTCCCTTGCGCCGAGCGCGCCGCGTGTGGTTTACTGCGCTTTACCACTCCTCGAGTGGCCTTTATCGAGAGCGGCCGAGGGATCTGGCCCGGCGACGCCGCAGCAACCAGCTTTCATCTAAGCGGGTGCTCCATCCAGCCGGTAGCAGCCACGATGACGCGACCCGGAAAGATAGAGGCTTAGCCGCCTCATCCCCCTTTGGAGGCGAACGCGTGACACCCACCTCACAACGAATGCCGTAGGCGGCGCGAGCCGCCCGCTGGGGCCGCCCGCCGCCTGTGGGCGTAGCTGTCTGGCGGCCTCTGAACCCTTGCGACCCCCCCCGACGCTCTAGCGCAACCGACGTCAACCGAGGAGTAGCGTATGGCTTACCGCTTCGAGACCCTGCAGATCCACGCCGGCCACGAGGTCGACGCGACGAAAGACGCGACCCGCTCGCGGGCTGTGCCCATCTACCAAACCACCGCCTACACCTTCGACGACGCCGAACACGCCGCGCGCCTCTTTGCGCTGCAAGAGTTCGGCAACATCTACTCGCGCATCATGAACCCGACCAACGAGGTTCTCGAAAAGCGCATCGCGGCGCTCGAGGGGGGCGCGGCGGCGCTCGCGGTGGCTTCGGGGCACGCGGCGGAGTTTTTGACGCTCACCACCCTCGCCGAGGCGGGGGACAACATCGTGGCGTCGCCCAACCTCTACGGCGGCACCGTCAACCTCTTTACCGTGACCCTGCCGCGCCTAGGTATCGAGGTGCGCTTCGTCGGCCCCGACGACCGCCCCGAGGACTACGCGGCGCGCATCGACGCGCGCACCAAAGCCCTCTACTGCGAGTCCATCCCCAACCCCTCGCTGGCGCTGCCCGAGATCCCGGCGATCGCCGAGGTCGCGCACGCCCACGGGGTCGCGATGGTCGTGGACAACACCGCGGGGATGGGGGGCTACCTCTACCGGCCTATCCTACACGGCGCCGACCTCGTGCTGCACTCCGCGACGAAGTGGATCAACGGCCACGGCACCGGTATCGGCGGGCTCATCGTGGACGCCGGGCGGTTCGACTGGGCGGGGGGGCGCTACGGGCGCTTCACCGAACCCACCGCGTCGTACGGCGGTCTGCGCTACGCCGAGGCTTTCGGCCCGCTCGCCTTTATCGTCCGGGCGCGCGTCGAGGGGTTGCGCGACCTCGGGCCGGCGATGGCGCCGCAAAACGCCTTTTACTTCCTCCAGGGTTTAGAGACCCTCTCGCTGCGCGCCGAGCGCCACGTGGCGAACACCGAGGCGCTCGCCGCGTGGTTTGCCGAGCAGCCGGGGGTGCGGAGCGTCAACTACCCCGGGCTCCCCGGTCACCCTCACCACGACTACGCGCGGCGGCACTTCCCGCGCGGCGTCGGCAGCGTCTTTACCTTTGAGCTCGAGGGGGGCCGCGAAGCGGGGCGCACCTTTTTAGACGCCGTGACGCTCGCCTCGAGGCTCGTCAACTTGGGCGACGCCAAGACCTCCGTGACCCACCCCGCCTCGACCACGCACGCGCAGCTCGCCCCCGAAGCGCTCCGCGCGGCGGGCGTCTCCGCGGGGATGGTGCGCGTCGCGGTCGGCCTCGAGCACGTTGACGACCTCAAAGAGGACTTCGCGCAGGCGCTGGCGGCGTGCCGCGAGGTGGTCGCTCCGTGAGCGCCGAGACCGCGAGCACCAAGGCCGAGCGCGGCGCCGCTAGCGCCGCGCTCACCCCCGACCTGCCCACCGCCAGCGAGACGGTCGGGGGTGAGGAGGAGGGGACTGCCGAGCTGCACTTTGACACCCTGAGCGTCCACGCTGGGCAGCTGCCCGACCCGGTGACGGGGGCGCGGGCCGTGCCCATCTACGCCACCAGCTCGTACACCTTTAGGAGCGCCGAGCACGCCGCTCGGCTCTTCGCCGGGGAAGCCCTGAGCGACGCGCACGGCAACCAGTACGGCCGGATGCACAACCCCACGGTCGACGTCTTCGTGCGGCGGCTTATGGCGCTCGAGGGCGCCGCGGGGGGGCTCGCGCTCGCCTCGGGGCAGGCCGCGACGACCGCGACGATGTTGGCGCTCGCGCGCCCGGGGGCGCACCTGGTCGTCTCCAACGAGTGCTTCGGCGGGACCTTTAGTGTGGTGCGCAAACTTTTAGAGCCGTGGGGGGTGCGCGTCTCGACGGTCGCCCCGACGCCCGAGGCGGTCGGCGAGGCGCTCGCGCAGCACCCCGAGAGCACGGTCGGGGTGTGGGTCGAGACGATCGCCAACCCGAGCGGGTCGGTGCCGGACCTCGCGGCTATCGCCGAGCGCTGCCGCGCGGCGCGGGTGCCCTTTGTCGTGGACAACACCTGGGGCTGCGGCGGTTACCTCTGCCGCCCGTTTGACAAGGGCGCCGACATCGTCGTGCACTCGGCGACGAAGTGGATCGGCGGCCACGGGACCTTCGTCGGCGGGGCGGTGCTCGAGGCGGGCCGCTTCGACTGGACCGACCCCAAGTTCCCCGCCTTTACGCAGCCCGACGGGCGCGGCCGCACCTACGTCTCGCGCGCGCCAAAGGCAGCCTTTACGCTGCGCGCGTACGACCTCGGGCTCTTTACCATGGGGATGACCCTCTCGCCCTACGCCGCGTCGCTGGCGCTGCAGGGTTTAGAGACGCTCCCCTTGCGGGTCGAGCGCGCGTGCGCCACGGCGCTCAAGCTCGCCCGCTGGCTTGAGCGCCAAGGCGCGGTGACGCGCGTGCTCTACCCGGGGCTCGAGTCGCACCCCTCGCACGCGGTCGCCGCGCGCACGCTCCGGCACGGCTTCGGCGCGGTGCTGTCGTTCGAGCTAGCGAGCGAGGCGCAGGCGCGGCGCTTTTTGGACCGCGTGCGGCTCGCCTCGCACCTGGCCAACATCGGCGACGCCAAAACGGTCGTCATCCACCCCTGGACGACCACCCACGCGAGCCTCCCCGAGAGCGCGCGCCGCGCGGCGGGGGTGACGCCCGAGCTGGTGCGGGTCTCGGTCGGTTTGGAAGCGCCCGCCGACCTCGAGGCCGACTTTTTGCGGGCGCTGTCGGGGTAGCGCCGTGACGCGCACCCTGATCCACGAGACCTGGGGCGACCACGCGGCGCTCCTCGCGCGCTCGGCGAGCGCCCCGAGCGGGAGCGTGGGGGTGGTGCAGCCGCAAGTCGCCGTGGTCGCTACCCCCGACGACCCGCTGCGGCTCGAGTACGGCGGCGTCTTGGAGCACGTCAGCGTCACCTATGAGACCTACGGCGAGCTGAACGCCGCGCGCGACAACGCCGTTTTGCTCTGCCACGCCCTGACCGGCTCCGCGCAGGCGGCCGGGGTGCACCCCTCGGCGCCGGGGCAGCGCGAGGTGCCGGGGTGGTGGGACCCGCTTATCGGCCCGGGCAAAGCCATCGACACGCGCACGCACTTCGTACTTTGCAGCAACGTGCTCGGCGGGTGCTACGGGACGACCGGCCCGAGCAGCGTCGACCCCGCTACGGGCGCGCCCTACCGCCTCGCTTTCCCGCGCTACACCGTGCGCGACATGGTCGCGGTGCAGCGGCGGCTTTTGGGCACCCTGGGGGTCGAGAGCCTGAAAGCCGTGATCGGCGGGAGCATGGGCGGGATGCAGGTGCTCGAGTGGGCCGCGTCGTACCCCGAGTGCGTGCGCAGCTTTGTCGCCATCGCCGTCGGCGCGCGGCACTCGGCGTGGGCGATCGGCCTCAACGAGGTCGCCCGGCGCGCCATTACGAGCGACCCCGCGTGGATGGGGGGGGACTACCCGGTCGGCACGCAGCCCGAGGCGGGGCTCGGGCTGGCGCGGGCCGTGGCCATGCTCTCGTACCGCTCGGTGGAGTCGCTAGAGGCCAAGTTTGGCCGCGAACGCGTGTCGCAGACGCGCGAGCTGCTCGCCCCGAGCTTCGAGATCGAGTCCTACCTCGCCTACCAAGGGGTCAAGCTGGTGCGGCGCTTCGACGCCAACACCTACCTCTACCTGACGCGCGCGATGGACGACTTCGACCTCGCCGAGGGCCGCGGCCGCCTCAAGGACGTGCTCAAGCGCCTCACCATGCCCGCCTTGGTGATGGGTATCGACTCGGACGTGCTCTACCCCGAGCGCGAGCAGCGCGAGCTGGTCGCGGGGCTGCCGAACGCCGAGTACGCGCGCGTGCGCTCGCCACACGGCCACGACGCCTTTTTGATCGAGTTTCCGCAGCTAGCGGCGCGGCTGAGGCGGTTTTTGGCGTCTCTAGAGTAAGGGGTGCGGTTATCAGAAGAGCGGCCCCTCGATGGTGACGCGCCCCTCGGGCCACACTTCGGAGCGTAGCGGCTTGACGAGCACGCCGGGCTGCGGTTTTGTGGCGTCTTCAAAGGGGAAGTAGACGTTGTGAACCGGGCGGTAGCCGCTCGAGCCGTACACCTTCAGATCGCCCAAGAGGATGGCGAAGGGCCCCTTACGAAAGTGCGCTTCGGCCTCCTTAAGTAACGCTTTGACCAAGCCGCGCCCCCTGTAGGGCGGGGCGACGCAGACCTCGGCGACGCCGATAAAGGGAACTGCGCGCTCACCACACGCAAACGTCTTGTCGTGGACGGCGACGTGTGCGGCGAGCGCGTCCTCATCGAAGGCGAGCCAGCGGTGTTGCGGCATCTCGAAGTGGTAGCGTTTGGACCTGAACGCCCCTCCAAAGCAGCGGGTGAGGAGCGTCCGGAGTTCGGCGTCTAGCGCTTCGTCTACCGCTTCGTCGGGTAGGTAAGTTATCCGCACGGCTTAAGCCTCCCCACTACCGTTTAGCCTTGACCGGCAGGTCACGCCGCCTCACGGCTCGAACGTCCCCCCCGCCGGATACTCCTGCATCGGCACCTCGTCCGCGCGCCACGCCTCTAGAATCGGCGTCACGATGCGCCACGCCTCCTCGGCCTCGTCGGCGCGGATCGACAGCGCGGGGTCGCCCTCCAAGATGTCTTGCAAAAGCCGCGCGTAGGCGCTCGGCCGCTGCGGGGCGAGCGTCAAGCCCAACTCGGCACCTTCTAGCTCGAAGGGGTCGCCCGCGCCGTTGAGGTTGAGGCTGAGGTCCAAACGGTCGGGGTTGAAGCCGAGGCGCAAGACGTTGCACGTGGGGTGTTCGGGCTGTCCGAAGGCCAAGAAGGGGACCTCGCGAAAGTGCACGGCGATCTCGTGGCGGTCACTGCCGAGCGCCTTGCCCGAGCGCAGCACGAAGGGCACGCCCGCCCAGCGCCAGTTGTCCACCCACAGCGCGACTTGGGCGAAGGTCTCGGTGCCGCGCTCCGGCTTCACCCCGTCCTCGTCCTCGTAGCTGGGCACCGCGCGCTCGCCGACCCGACCGGCACCGTAGCGGGCGCGCACGGTCTGGGCGCGCACCTCCTGTGGGCTCAGGGAGCGCACGGCGCGCAAGAACTCGAGCTTTTTGTCGCGCAGGTCGCGCTCGCCCAGGGTCCGCGGCGGTTCCATCCCGACGAGCGCCGCAAGCTGCAGAAGGTGGTTTTGCAGCATGTCGACGAGCGCCCCCGCGCGGTCGTAGTAGTTGGCGCGGCCCTCTAAGGTCAAGGTCTCGTCCCAGCGCACCTCGACGCGCGCCACGTGCTGCGCGTTCCAGAGGGGTTCGAAGAGGCGGTTGGCGAAGCGCAGCCCGAGCACGTTCTGCACCGTCTGTTTGCCCAGAAAGTGGTCCATGCGAAAGAGGTGCGCTTCGGGGAAGTGTGCGTGCAGCAGCCGGTTGAGCGCCCGCGTGGAGGCGAGGTCCTGGCCGTGGGGTTTTTCGACCACCACGCGGCTCTCGCCCGTGACGCCGCTCGCGACGAGGGCGCGAACGGCCGGCGCGAACACCGCCGGGGGGAGCGCCAAGTAGACGACCAGCGGACCCCGTTCGGGTGCCAGCGCCCCCCCAAGCACCGCCGCGTCGGTGACGTCGCCCCGGGTGTAGTGCAGCGCGTGCAGAAGCCGGGTGCGGCTCGCCTCGCTGACGCTCGGTGCCCGCTCTTTGAGCCAGGGCGCGGCGCGCTCGCGAAAGCTCTCGGTGGTGTAGGGTCCCAAACCGACGCCGAGGATCTCGAGCGGGCCGCAGCGGCCCGCTTCGACGAGTTCGGCGAGCGCCGGCAGCAGGAGCCGCGCCGTCAGGTCGCCGTCCGCTCCCAAAATAGCGACGCGCGTCGCCCCGCTAGGCACCCTGAGCGGCCTCGCGTTTGCGCTTTTGCTGCATGAGGTTGACGCCGCTCGTCATGATGCCGATGTGCGAGAACGCCTGCGGGAAGTTGCCGAGGAAGAGGCCCGTATGCGGGTCGATCTGCTCCGACATCAGCCCCAGGTGGTTCGCCCGCGCGCAGAGCGCGTTGTAGAGCGCCTCGGCCTCCTCCAAACGCCCCTGGTAGGCGAGGTTGTCGACCACCCAGAACGAGCAGAGGACGAAGGCACCCTCCTCGCCCGCGAGGCCGTCGGGCGACTTTTCGGGGAGGTAGCGGTAGATGAGGCCCTGCCCGTGCGCGTCGCCGTCGGTGCCGAGGGTCTTGACCACGGCCTCGGTGGTGGCGACCATTTTGGGGTGCTCGGCGGGCACGACGCGGCGCATGGGGAGCGTCAGGAGGCTCGCGTCGAGACCGCCGTCGCCCTCTAAGTGCTCGGTGATCGCGCCGAGCTCCTCGTTCCAGGCGCCCCCAAGGATCGCCTCGCGGATGGTCTCGGCCTCCTTGCGCCACCCCTCGATGTCCCCCGGCAGCCCGTAGCGCTGCGCCAGGCGCGCGCCGCGGTCGAGCGCGACGTGGCACATGGCCACCGAGTAGGTAAAGTGCCGCCCGCTGCTGCGCACCTCCCAGATGCCCTGGTCGGGCGTCTTCCACGCCTCGCGCGCCGTTTCGATGAGTTCGCGCAGCTTCTCCCACAACGGCATGTCGATCTCGCCGCCGGCCATCGCCCAGAGGTAGGCGCAGTCGATGATCTCACCGTAGACGTCGTGTTGGATCTGGTCGGCGGCGCCGTTATACCAGCGCACGGGGGGGGACTTGCGGTAGCCCTCGAGCTCCGCGTCCTCGACCTCTTCGGGGGGCAGGTCGCCCTCGACGGTGTAGAGGATCTTGGGGCCGTTATGCCGTTCGACGGCGTCGAGCACCCACCCCAGAAAGCCGCGCGCCTCGTGGGGGAAGCCGACGCGCCGCAGCGCGTAGACCGAAAAGGCCGCGTCGCGCACCCAGGCGTAGCGGTAGTCCCAGTTGCGCTCGCCGCCCAGCGTCTCGGGGAGCGACGAGGTGGGCGCGGCGACGATCGCCCCCGAGCGGCTGTAGTCGAGCATCTTGAGGGTGATCGCCGAGCGGCGCACGAGGTCTTGTTGCAGCCCCTCGTACGAAAAGGTCTCCAGCCAGCGCCGCCACGACGCCACGGTGCTCTCTAGCACCTCGCTCGGCTCGAGCGGTTGGTAGCGGTGCGGCGGGGTCCCCCAGGTGAGACGGAGGTAGAACTCGTCGCCTGCGGCGAGCTCGAAGGTGCTCTCCAGCCCTTCGAGCGGCCTCGAGCAGAGCAGGTGCAGGTGCTCGTCGGGGCGGTCGTTGAGGTGCACCCGCAGACCGCCGCTGCGCTTCTCCGCCTTCGCGCCCCCCCGCGGTCGGCACGCCACCTTGAGCCGGACGGTGCCCTCCAGTACGGTGACGCAGCGCAGCAGCTCGTTGCGCTCGACCGGCGTCCCCTCGGCGAGGTCGGCGCCGGCGCGAAAGGTCAGCGCGTCGGTGAGCCGCACCACCCCGCCCGGGCAGGTCATCTCGGTGACCAACACGCCCGAGTCCTCGACGTAGTACTGCCGCGCCGTCTCCAACCCCTCGGGGGCGACGGTGAAGTGGCCACCCCGCTGGTGGTCCAAGATGCCGGCGAAGATGGGGGGGGAGTCGAAGAAGGGGGCGCAAAACCAGGTGATCGCGCCGTCGCGCCCCACGAGGGCGGCCGTGGCGAGGTCGCCGATAAGGCCGTGGTCCTCGATCGGCAGGTAGCCGTCTAGGTAGCGTAGCGGCGCGTAGTCGGGTTTGACGCCCTCCCTGTAGGGCTCTTGGTGGTGCTTGACGTACGAGGGGACGTCCGCGGGGGCGTCGCGCTCTGTCTTGGTGGTCTGGCTCATGGGTCTCCTCGAGGTCAGAAGGTAGAGGGTGCAGGCGACACGCGCCCGCTCGTTCCTCGAGTCTAGCCGCAGGGCCCTAAGCCAGAATGGGGGGAGCGTCGCGAAAAGGCGAGGGAGAAAGCAATGAGCCATGAGTCACGAGTCATGAGTGATGAGTAACGAGTGACAAATCCTACTCATTGCTCATGGCTCATCACTCATGTCTCGTTGCTCCCTACTCGTGCAGCTCCCGCGCCGCGCCCTCGTAGCCCCGCGCGACGGCGTCGGGTTCGCCCCCCTCGCCGCCTTTGGAGCCCGCCATCATGAGCCCGAGCCGCTCCGCTGTCGCCTCCTCCTGCGTGAGCTCCCCCATGACCTGGCCCTCGAAGAGCACCAAGATGCGGTCTGAAAGGCTCATGACCTCGCTGAGGTCGGCCGAGACGAGGAGCACCGCGAGCCCGCGGTCGCGCGCGGCGACGATCTGCTTGTGGATAAACTCGATGGCGCCGATGTCGACCCCGCGCGTCGGCTGCGAGGCGATGAGGATCTGTGGACCCCGCTCGAGCTCGCGCGCGACGATGAGCTTTTGCGCGTTGCCGCCCGAGTAGCTCTGCGCGCTCACCTCGGTCGACGCCGGGCGCACGTCGTAGGCGCGAATCAGCCTTTCGGCGTGGGCGCGAATCGCCCCCTCTTGCAAAAAGCCGAAGCGGCTGAAGGGGGGGCGGTAGGCGTCGCCCAACACGCTATTCATGGCGGCGCTAAAGGGGCCGACGAGCCCGCGCTCGTTGCGGTCTTCGGGGATGTGCGACACCCCCGCCTCGCGCACGCGCCGCGCCCCCTCACGGGTGAGGTCGCGCCCGTTGATGAGAATCTGCCCCTCGTCGACCGCGCGCAACCCCGTAAGGCTTTCGACGAGCTCGGACTGCCCGTTGCCCTCGATCCCCGCGACGCCCAGGATCTCGCCGGCGCGCAGCGAAAACGAGACGTTTTGCAACACCGGTTTGTCCTTGCCGGGGTTGCGCAGCGTGACGTTTCGCACCTCGAGCCGCACCTCTTTGGGCGTCGCGGGGCGCTTGTCGACCCGCAAAAGCACCTCGCGCCCGACCATCATGTTGGCGAGCCGCCGCTGGTCGGTCTCCTCACGCCTCACGGTGCCGATCATCTTGCCGTCGCGCATCACGCTCATCCGGTCGCAGATCGCCATGACCTCGTCGAGCTTGTGCGAGATAAAGACGACCGCGTTGCCCGCAGCGGCGAACTCGCGGATAAAGGCGAAGAGCCCGCGCGTCTCCTGCGGCGTCAGCACGGCGGTCGGCTCGTCCATGATGAGGATGCGCGCCCCGCGGTAGAGCGTTTTAAGGATCTCGACCTGCTGCTGCAACCCGACCGGTAGCGACTCGATCCGCGCGTCCGGGTCGATGTCGAAGCCGAAGCGCGTGATGAGCTCGCGCGTCTTGCGCCGCGCCGTACGCAGGTCCAGGCTCGGCCCGAGGTGCGGCTCCGCGCCGAGCACCAGGTTCTCGGTGACGCTTAAGGGTTCGATCAGCATAAAGTGCTGGTGCACCATCCCGATCCCCAGCTTGAAGGCGTCTTTGGCGCTCGCGACGCGCACGCGCTGGCCGTCTACGATGATCTGCCCCTCGTCGGGCTCTTGCACGCCCCCCAGGATCTTCATCAAGGTGCTCTTACCCGCCCCGTTCTCCCCGATAAGCGCGTGCACCTCACCCCACGCCACCTCGAAGGTGACGTGGTCATTAGCGAGCACCAACGGAAAGCGCTTGACGATCCCCTGCATGGAGACGGCCAAGGGGGCGTGGGTGGTGTGGGGCGTGCGGGGGGCGTCGGCGACGACGCGCGGTGGAGCGCTCGGCATGACCGAAGTGTAGCAAACCCGTTGGCTGCGTTGCCCCATGCCGCGCCGATATGCTAAAATAAACTTTGCCCAACTCCAAGCCGCGCGGGCGTAGGCGCGGCCCGAGGGGGCGACCTGGTTTCGACGGGACTTTCCGCGGACTTGGTAGCGCGTAGAGGGCGCCGTTGGCCTCTTTAAAAAACGGCACCGCCAATAACTGGCAACAGCAACAGCTACGCACTCGCTGCTTAATCGCAGCGGCCGTTCGCCCGAAGCCCAGCCGATGGCTCGCGGGTAGAACGTCCCAAAGTCGGCTAGCCGAAAGCCTCTAGCGCCGGGCTGAGGCGAAAGCAAAGGCGCGTAAGCGCGACCTAGGAGCGGGTCACCGAGCTCGGGTCGCGCCGACAACCGAGCGGTGACTACACGCGTAGAAGCCAGTCTCAGGGGGTTTCGGACGCGGGTTCGACTCCCGCCGCCTCCACCAAGCGCCCTACCTGCCGGGTAGGGCTTTTTTGTGCGCACTCGGGGCGCTCAGCCGTGTCACACCACGCCCCATACCTCATAATTTAAGGTATACTGCGCCGTGCCCCACTGCGAGCCCGTCAACCTCGTCTGGTTTAAGCGCGACCTGCGCGTCGCCGACCACGCCCCGCTGCGCGAGGCGGCGCGGCGGGGCGCGGTGCTCTGCCTCTACGTCTACGAACCGGAGGTGTACGGGGCTGAGACCTTTAGCGGGGCGCACCTAGAGCTCCTCAACCAGTCGCTCCTCAGCCTCGAGGCCGAGCTCGCCGCGCGCGGCGGGCGCCTCGTCTTCCGCGTCGGCGAGATGCCGGCGGTCTTGGAGGCGCTGCACCGCGACCTGCCCCTAGCGGCCCTCTACGCCCACGAGGAGACGGGCGACTGGGCGAGCTTTGAGCGAGACCGGCGGGTGCGGGCGTGGGCGCGCTCGCGCGGGGTGCCGTTTTACGAGTTCCCCTCCGCGGGCGTCGTGCGCGGTGCCAGGCTCCCGCCGCCCGCACGGCTTGTCGCGCCCGCGGCGGTTCCCGCTGAGCGCTTCCGCACCCCCTGGGAGCTGGGGCTCGCGCCGAGCCCACAAAACCTCCCGACGGCGGGGGAGGCGGCCGCTCGGGCGGCGCTGGAGAGCTTTTTGACGGTGCGGGGGCGCGGCTACCTGGGCGGCATCTCGAGCCCGGAGCGGGCGCTTCGCTACGCCTCGAGGCTGAGCCCCTACCTCGCCCTGGGCAACCTCTCGGTGCGGCAGGTGTTTGCCGCGAGCGCGCGGCGGCGCCTCGAGCTGCGTGCTCACCTCGGCGCGGGGAGCCGCTTCGAGCGCGCCTTGCTGGCCTTTGAAACGCGGCTGCGCTGGCGCGACGCCTTTATCCAGAAGCTCGAGTGGTACCCCCGCACCGAGTTCGAGAACCTCAACCGCGGCTTCGACGGGATGCGCGAGGGATTGCCGGAGGTGCTGGCGCGGGAGCGCCTGGAGGCTTTTGCAGCGGGGAGAACGGGCTACCCGATGGTGGACGCGTGCATGCGGGCGCTCCAGGCGGGCGGTTGGCTCAACTTCCGCATGCGTGCCCTTTTGGTCTCGTTTGCCTGCTACCACCTCTGGCTCGACTGGCGCCCGGTCGGTCGGCTGCTGGCGCGTGGCTGGCTCGACTACGAACCCGGCATCCACTGGCCGCAGCTGCAGATGCAGTCGGGGGTCACGGGGGTGCACGCGCCGCGCATCTACTCGCCCGCCAAACAGGCCCGCGACCACGACCCCACGGGCGCCTTTATCCGCCGCTGGGTGCCGGAGCTCGCGGGGCTGCCGACGCACGACCTCGCCGAACCGTGGGCGGCGCCGCCCTTGGTGCAGACCATGCTCGGGTGCGTCGTCGGCAAGCACTACCCCGCGCCGATCGTCGACCCCAAAGCGGCCTACGCCGAAGCGCGGCGGACGTTGGGGGCGTGGCGCGCGCGCGACGAGGTGCGGCGGGAGGCGGCGCGGCTCAGGGCCGAAAACGGGTGGGAGGAGGTGCCGACGCGGCCTAGCGCTTAGGGCACGAGCTGTTCGGCGGTGCGCCGCGCCCGGTCCTCGAGCCACGCCGCGCGGCTCAGCTCCATCTGCACGTCGATGCGGCCGCGGGGGGTGGGGACGCGCCGCTTTTCGCGAAAGCCGACCTTGCGAAAGGCGTGCTGAGCGCGTTCGTTGTCGCCGAAGGTGCTTAGCACCACGCGCTCGAGCCCGAGCTCGTCGAAAGCTCGGTGCAAAAGCGCCCGCATCGCCTCGGGGCCGAAACCGCGGCTCCAGTGGCTCCGCTCGCCGATGATGATGCCCAAAGTAGCGCGGTCGAAGCGGATGTCGTAGAGCTCGATGGTGCCGATGTAGGCGTCGTCGTCGGTGGTGTCGAGGATGCCGTACGTCTCGCGGTCGGGGCGGCGGGCGTCGGCTTTGAGAATGCGTTTTAAAAGCCACAGGGGCAGCCGGCTCGGCGGGGTGCCGTTGAGGTGCGCGATCTCGGGGTCGCGGAAGTGCGCGTGAATCCGCCGCCAGGCGGCCTGGTCGAGCTCGGCCAGCGGCTTAAGGAGCACCCGGCCGTAGCGGAGGGTCATGCACCCCCCGCCACCGAGGTCGGGTGTGCAGCGCGTAGAGCGGCGCGGGGGGGGCGCGGTCGTGACGTTAACATCCCCCTCATCTTATCGGCTCAAGCGGCCGCTATGGGTTGGCGAGGTGCACTCGGAGGCAAAGCGCGCTCGTCTGCCGCGACGCAGCAAAGGGCGTTCGCTTCACTGGGCGGTGTACCCCCCGTCGATGATGTAGGCCTGCCCGGTGATGTAGCCCACCGCGTCGTGGCAGAGAAAGAGCACCAGCTCGGCGACCTCCTCGGCGCGTCCGACCCGCCCTACGGGCTGCACGTCTTTCATCAGCTCGGCTGCGTCGCCGCCCGAAAAGCCGTCGGTCATCGGCGACTTGATGACCCCCGGACAGATGGCGTTGACCCGCACCCCCGCTCTGGCGTGCTCGAGCGCCGCGACCTTGGTGAGGCCGATGACGCCGTGCTTGGAGGCGGTGTAGGCGGCGATGTTGGGGTTGCCGACCACGCCCGCTGTGGAGGCGGTGTTGACGATCGCGCCGCCCGTACCCTGTTTGGCGAGCTGCCGCAGCTCGTGCTTGAGCCCCAGAAACACCCCTTTGAGGTTGACCGCGATGACCCGCTCCCAGTCGGCTTCGGCCAGCTCGGTAAGGGGCGCTTGGGCGCCGACGATGCCGGCATTGTTAAAGGCGTAGTCGAGGCGCCCGTACGTCGAGACGGTCGTCTCGACCATCCGCGCGACGTCCTCTTCGTTGGCGACGTCGACCCTGAGCGTGGTGACCTCGCCGCCGGCGTCGCGGATCAACGCGGCGGTCTCCTCGAGCCCCGCCTCGGCGACGTCGGTGGCGACGACGCGCGCGCCGCGCTCCGCGAACAAACGGGCCGTGGCGCGGCCGATACCGCCGCCGGCGCCGGTAATGAGGGCGACTTTGCCGGACATGGTGGACATGGTGCCTCCAAGGGCTGTCTAGGCAGTACCTACGAGAAGCCGGTACCCGGGTGGTTTGTGGCGCGTGCGTGGGGCGCGCCCCTGTGGGTGTGGCCTCTAGTATAGCGGCTGCGCGTCACGCTGCGGGGCCCTTAGGCCGGGTATGGGGCGGCAAAAGCTGCCTAGCACGCCCTCGGCGTCCCGAAAAAGCGGTTTAGTAGGCGCTGTAGTCCCGTAAGGAGGCGACCATGCACTACCGGCAGCTAGGCAAAACTGGCATTCGCGTCTCTGAGATCGGCTTCGGCGCCTGGGGTATCGGCGGCGGTTGGGGGGAGCGCGACGACACCGCGGCGCTCGCGGCCCTCGAACGCGCCCTCGAGGAGGGGATCACCTTTATCGATACCGCGCTCGGCTACGGCGAGGGGCATTCGGAGCGGCTCATCGGCCAGGTCGTCGGGGGGAGCGACCGGGAGGTCGTGATCGCGACCAAGGTGCCCCCCAAAAACCGCCTCTGGCCCGCGCGCAAAGGGACGACCTTGGCGGAGACGTTCCCCAAAGACTACGTGCTGGCGTGCACCGACCAGTCCCTGCAAAACCTCGGTAAGGAGCAGGTGGACGTCTTGCAGTTTCACGTCTGGGACGATGCTTGGGCGCACGAGGCGGCGTGGCGCGAGACGGTGGAGGAGCTCAAGCGCTCCGGCCGCATCCGCGCGTTCGGTTTGTCTCTCAACGACCACGAGCCGGAAAACGCGCTCGCGGCTCTCGAGACCGGCCTGGTCGACACCGTGCAGGTCATCTACAACATCTTCGACCAAACCCCGGCAGAGCGGCTCTTCCCGGCTTGCGAACGCCTCGGCGTCGGGGTGATCGTCCGGGTGCCGCTCGACGAAGGGGGGCTCACGGGTGCGATCACCCCCGAGACGACCTTTGAGGAGGGCGACTGGCGCGCGAGCTACTTTGCGGGCGAGCGCAAAGCCCAGGTCTACGAAAGGACGCAGGCGCTCGCCTTTTTGACCGAGGACGGCGCCACGCTCGCCGAAGCGGCGCTGCGCTTTACGCTTTCGCACCCCGCCGTCTCGACGGTGATCCCGGGGATGCGGTCGCCGGCGCGGGTCGCGCAAAACGCCGCCGTGTCCGACGGGCGGCTGCTCTCGCCGGAGGTGTTGGCGCGGCTTAAAGACCACGCTTGGCCGCGCAACTTCTACCGCGCAGACTGAGCCCGGCGGTTTCAGGGGTGGCCTCAGCCCAGGGGAACCTGAAGCTAAAGCGTCTCGGCGGCGGCGCTCGAGCCCGCCACCCACTGCGCGCCCGCCTCGGTCACCTCGCGCTTCCAGATGGGCAGGAGCTCTTTGAGCCGGTCGATGGCGGCGTGCGTCGCCTCGAGGGCGGCGCGGCGGTGCTCGGACGAGATCACGATCGCGATCGACGCCTCCCCCGGCGTGAGCCGCCCCAAGCGGTGCGCGAAGACGAGATGGCCGAGCGCGAAGCGGCCGCGGAGCTCCGCGGCGGCACGCTTCATCTGGGTGAGGATCATCGCCTCGTACCCCTCGTAGTCGATGTGGCTGACCGGCTGCCCGGCGTTGGGCGAGCGCACCGTGCCCACGAAGCTCGCGACCGCGCCGTAGCGCGGGGCGACAGCGAGCGCGTGGAGGTGCTCGAGGTCGAGCGCCCCCGAGACGACAAACAGGTGGTCTCGCCCCGCCTCCGCCGCGCCGGAGCCGCCCGCTACGGGCGGGAAAAAGGCGACCGTGTCGCCGGCGGCCGGTACGGCGTCCGGCGCGGCGTAGGTCTCGTTGATCGCGGCGAGCGCCCCCTGGAGGGTGAGCTCGGGGAAGGCGGCCTCGAGCTGCGCGGCGACCTCGCGCACGGTGGCCCCTGCGGGCACCTCGAGCGCGACCTCCTTGCACCCCGCCTGTTCGCGGTAGGTGGCAAAGAGCAGCACCGAGAGCCGGTTAGTTGACCGCACCCTCGAAGCTTCCAAAGCGCTCGGCGACCGTGTCGGCGACCCCGCGGGCGATCATCAGGCTCTCGGGGTAGCGCATCCGCACCGGCCCGAGGAGAAAAAGCCGCGCCTGCAGCTCTCCCCAACCGACCGGCGCCGAAACGAGCGCCAACGATTCCTCGAAAAAGAGCGTCACGGCGTCCCCCTGTTCGGGCTCACCGGACGTTGCGGGGACGGCGGTCGGGCGCTCGGCGCGCTCGAGGGCGAGCCGCACGAAGCTGGGGTCGGCCGATTCGGGCTCAGTGAGCAGGTTGCGTAACCCGTAGCTGAAAAAGCGCGGCGCTTGGAGCTGCGGCCACGCCTCGACGAGCGCCAAAAAGGTGCGCGCGACCCCCTCGGCTTCGCGGCGCGCGATGTCGCTAAGGGCCACCGGAAACTCCCGTACGGGCAGGGCGAGCTGCCGCAGACTGCTCTCGGCGTCGCGCAAGTCGCGCTCGCTGGGCGCCGGGGTGATCTCGAGGGCGAGCTGCCGCACGAGGCCGTTTTGCAGCACCACGACCGCCAAGACGTGGGTGTCTGAGAGGGGGGAGAGGTGCACCTCGAGGGTGAAGAGGTCGTCTTCGGCGGGTAGGCTGACGACCACCGCGTACCCGGAGAGCTCGGCGGCGACGCTCGCGACGCGCTGCAACAGCCCCTCGCCGTGCGCCCCGCGCAGCCGCGCCGAGAGCAGCGCGCGCTGCGCCGCCGGTAGGGGTTGGGGCGGCAAAAAGGAGCGCGCGTAGCGGCGAAAACCCCGCGTCGTCGGGACGCGCCCCGCCGAGGTGTGCGGCTGCGCGAGGTATCCCGCCTCCTCGAGCTTGGAGAACTCGTTGCGCACGGTCGCGCTGCTCACCCGCAAAAGCGCCGCGACGTCCGACGACGGTACCGGTTTAGCCGAGCGGATGTAGCGCTCCGTGACGAGGTCGAGGACCTTTTGCGTCCGCCCTTTCATCCTCCAAGTATACCACCCCCGAGGGGTGGTTTCGTGCGCCCCTTACGGCCAGAACCCTGCGCGAGGGCGTTACTGCAAGTACTCGAGCACGCCCCTAGCGAGCGCTTCGACGGCGACGGCCAGGGCCGCTTCGTCGAGGTCGAACTGCGGGTGATGGTGCGGTTTGTCGGCCCCGAGCGCCGCGTTGCCGGCGCCCACGAAGAAGTAGCAGCCGGGCGCCTGTTGCAGCCAGAGCGCCATGTCGTCGCCGCCCATGGTGGGGACGCTCTCCACAACCCGCTCCTCACCGACGACCGTGGCGGCGACCCGGCGCATGCGTTCGGTCATCGCGGGGTCGTTGATGACCGCCGGGGAGTCGGTGACCCAGCTCAGCTCGAGCGCCCCGCGCAGGCTCGTGACCAGGCCGTGAGCGAGCGCCTCGATGCGGCCCACGAGGCGCTCGCGCGTCTCCGGCAAAAAGGTGCGGAGCGTCCCCTTGAGCTCGACCTCTTCGGGGATGATGTTGTAGGCGGTGCCCGCGTGCAGGCTCGTCACCGACACCACCGCGCTGTCTTGCGGGTCGGTCTCGCGCGAGACGAGGCTCTGGAGCGCGGTGACGAGCTGCGCGGCGATCAGCACGGGGTCGACGCACTCGTGCGGTTTGGCGGCGTGCCCCCCGAAGCCCCGCAGCCGCATCCGAAAGGAGCCCGTCGCGGCCATCGCGGGGCCGCTGCGCAGGGCGATGGTGCCGACCGGATAGTCCGAGATGAGGTGGAGCCCGATGACGGCGTCGGGTGCGAGACCCGCCAGGGCGCCGTCCCCTAGCATCGCGCGCGCGCCGCCGACGATCTCCTCGGCGGGTTGAAAGACGAACACCACGCGCCCCGTGAGGCCGTCGCGGTGCTCGGCGAGGAGCTTGGCGACGCTTAGGAGCACCGCCGCGTGACCGTCGTGGCCGCACGCGTGCATCTTGCCGGCGACCTGCGAGCGGTAGGGGGCGCTTTTCTCATCCTGGATGGGGAGCGCGTCGATGTCGGCTCTCGCCAGCACGGTGCGGCCCGACTTACCCGAGTCGAGCACGGCCACCACACCCGTCTTGCCGACGTTGCGGCGCACGCTGAGGCCCAAGGTCTCCAGCTTGTCCGCGATCACGCTTGAGGTCCGCACCTCCTCGAAGGCGATCTCGGGGTGTTGGTGAAAGTCGCGGCGCTGCGCGATGGTCTCCTCCAGAAGGGCTTGGGCGGCCCTGTGAAGGGCGTCGGCGGCGGGGGTAGGGGGGGTGCTCATGCGGGGGTCCTTTCAGCGAGCGCGTGGTTTACGTCGGTAACACCGGCGAGCTTTAAGATCACCTCGAGTTCAGCTGCGCCGACCGGCATCACGCTGAGGCGGTTGCCGCGGCGCACGAGGGGGAGCCCCTGGAGCTCGGGGTGGGTTTTGAGGGTTTGCAGGCTCACCGGGAGCGGGAGCGCGCACCGGGCCCTGACCGCGACCGCGACCCAGCGGGGCGCCTCCGGCGTGGCTTTGGGGTCGACGTAGGGGCTCTCGGGGTCGAACTGGGTGGGGTCGGGAAACGCCTCGCGCACGACCGTGGCGAGCCCCACTACCCCTTTGGCGCGGGTGTTCGAGTGGTAGATGAGCACGGGGTCGCCGCGGCGCATCTCTCGCAGAAAGTTGCGCGCCTGGTAGTTGCGCACCCCGTCCCACACGGTCGTCCTCTCCGGCGCGGCGAGCAGCTCGGCGAACGAAAAGACCTCCGGCTCGGTCTTGAGGAGCCAGCAGCGGGGGGTGGCCATCGGCCTAAGTATACCGGAGCGCCCCGCCTGCCGACGCGGGGCGTCGCGGGCCCCACCTCGCGACATGAGCCCATCTTAAGTTCCACTTAAGTTTGATGAGTTACGCTCCTCCCATCGGCCAGAGTGCTGCAAAGGAGGGCGATGTGACGGGGTGAGGCGTTGTCGTGCAGGAGTGTCGTTTTGAGGGCTTCTTGAACGGAAAGGATGCTGATGATCACGCGTCAAGCAGTCGGTTTGATCGCGCTTCTCCTTATCTTTATCTCCGCGTGCAGCCAGAGTACCGACCTACCGGCAGCGGCGCTCGAGCCGCAGTTCGGTACCTCCCGTGACGACTATGCGGTCGACGTCGCCGTGCAGCGGCGCTTGGGGCACGTCTACGTCGCGGGGAACTTCGGCGAGCGCGCCTTTTTGCGCCGCTACCGGCGCGACGGTTCGCTCGCGTGGGAGCGCCAGCTGGGAAACCGTACCCGAGCGGTCGCCGCAGCCGTAGACGGCGAGGGCAGCAGCTACCTCGCGTTTGCCGAATACGATGACCCCTGCTGCTTTTTGGGGACGCGCCGCGGCGCGTCGGTGATCAAGTACGGCGCGAGCGGCGCGCAGCTCTGGCGCCGCAGCTACCCCGACCTCCACAGCATGGCGGTCGACGCCTCGGGGCACCTCTACGTGGGCGGGGAGAACGCGGTGCGCAAGTACGCGCCCTCGGGCGCCCTGATCTGGGAGCGCCGGCCGAGCAACCGCGGCGCGCGGATCACCAACGTCGCCGTCGCGCCGAGCGGCAACGTGGTGGCGGCGAGCGACAACGGGCTCATCGTCAAGTACGACGCTCGCGGCACCCAGCTCTTTAGGTCCACCCGCAACTTCCGCTATAGCGGCGCCGTCAACGTGGCCTTGGGGCCCAACGAGGAGATCGCCGCGACCTACACCGACTCGGGGATGGAGGGCACGGTGTTGAGCGCGGGGTTGCGCGTGTTCGCGCCCGACGGCACTGAGCGCTGGGGGGACAGCGTCTACACGTTTGGCAGCTCCGCCTCGCCCGCAGTGACCTTTACCGCCGACGGGCACCTCTACTGGACGACGGAGCACTGGGCGTGTGGTGGCAGCTTCACCTTCGACTACGAGGTGTGGGACCTGACCTGCTCCGGGGACGACGACAGCGACCCGAGCCGCTCCGCCATCTTGGTACGCAAGTACCGCCCGGACGGCGCGGTGGTGTGGTCGCGGGTGTTCAACAAACACCGCCACGGCACGGACGCGAGCGCCGCCATCGCGGCGGCCTCGGCGAGCGAGCTCTACGTCGTCGGCGCCACGGAAAGCCCGGTGAATGGGGTGCGGGCGGGCGGCGTCGACGCCTTCGTGCTCCGCCTCGACAGTCAAGGAAAACGGGTCTGGTCGCGCTAGGCCGAGCCGTGACCCCGCTGGAGGCTCCAGGTGTTGGAGCCTCTTTTTCGCGCCCCTACTCCCACGCGCCCTACTCCCACTCGATGGTCCCCGGCGGTTTGCTGGTGATGTCGTAGACCACGCGGTTGACCTCCGGCACGCTGTTGACGATGCGGCTCGAGACGGTCGCCAGAAAGTCGTGCGGCAGCCGCGCCCAGTCGGCGGTCATACCGTCGACCGAGGTCACCGCTCTTAGCGCGACGGTGTTCGTGTAGGTGCGGGCGTCGCCCATCACGCCGACCGACCTCAGCGGGGTGAGCACCGCGAGCGCCTGCCAGGTCTCGTCGTAGAGCCCGAACTCGCGCAGCGCGCTCACGAAAATGTCGTCGACGCGGCGCAAGACGGCGAGCCGCTCGCGCGTCACCGGCCCCAAGCAGCGGATGGCTAAGCCCGGGCCGGGGAAGGGGTGGCGCTGCGCGAGGTGCGGGGGCAGCCCCAAAAGCGTGGCGAGCTCGCGCACCTCGTCTTTGAAAAGGGTGCGAAAGGGCTCGAGGAGCTCGAAGCGAAGGTCTTCGGGGAGCCCGCCGACGTTGTGGTGCGACTTGATGTTGGCCGCGCCGTGGCCCCCCGAGGACTCGATGACGTCGGGGTAGAGGGTGCCCTGCGCGAGGAAGCGGATGTGGCCCACCTCGGCCTGCTTGTCGCGCACGACCCCGTTAAAGACCTCGATAAACTCGCGGCCGATGATCTTGCGCTTCTCTTCGGGGTCGGCCACCCCCGTCAGCGCCCCCAAAAAGCGCTCCGCGGCGTCGACGACGGTCAAGTTGACGCCGACGCCGCGCAGAGCCCGCTCGACCTCCTCGGCCTCGCCGGCGCGCAAGAGGCCGTGGTCGACGAAGACGGCGGTGAGGCGTTCGCCGATGGCGCGGTTTAGCAGGAGCCCCAGCGTGCTCGAGTCCACCCCGCCGGAGATCGCTAGCAGCACCCGTTCGTCGCCGACACGCTCCCTGACCTCGCGGGTCATGACCTCGAGGATGTGTTCGGGGGTCCAGTCGCGCGCGATGCCGGTGCGCGCCAGAAAGTTCTCCAAGAGCGTGCGACCCTTCGGGGTGTGGTGCACCTCGGGGTGGAACTGCATCCCGTAGAGGCCGCGCTCCGGGTCCTCGATGGCCGCGATCTCGGTGTCTTGGGTGCTCGCGACGACGCGAAAGCCCTCGGGGAGGCGTACGACCGAGTCGCCGTGGCTCATCCAGGCGATAAATTCCCCCTCGACCCCGCGAAACAGCTCGCCGCCGTAGCGCGTCAGCGGCGCTTTGCCGTACTCGCGCACCGTGCTCGGTGCGACCTCGCCGCCGGCGGCGTGCGCGAGGAGCTGCATCCCGTAGCAGATCGCCAGGATCGGTAGGCCAGCCTCCAGGAGGCCTTCCGGCAACCCCGGCGCGCCGGGGTCGTAGACGCTTCTGGGGCCGCCGGAGAGCACCACGCCCTTGGGGCGGTGGGCGCGGATCGCCTCGAGGCTCGAGTCGGCGCTTACGATCACCGAGAAGACGTGCTGCTCGCGCAGCCGCCGCGCGATGAGCCGCGTGTACTGCGAGCCGTAGTCGAGCACGACGATGCTAGCGGGGGCCTCGGGAGCCTCTGCGGGGGGGGGTGGGGTAGGGCTTGCCATCGGGTCCTTTCCGGGTCTTGGCGGGTCGCGGCGCGGTGGTGGGCGCCCGGTGCGGGTTGGGGTGTAAAACGGTCAGCGGAGCTTAAGGGTTGAAGAGGAGCAGCGCGAGGAGGACGAGCGTGGCGATCACCAGCAGCGACAAGAGCACGACCCGGAGGCCGCCGCGCGGGACGGTCGGGTCGGGGGCGCGGTCGTCGATGTCGTCGAACACCTCGAAGTCGTCCGCCTCGGAACGCCCGACGCGCACGCGGGGTGCCTCCTCACGGCGGGGGGGGCGGTCTCGGGCCGGGGCGCTCGGGGCCGCTCGGCTCCGCACCGCCTCGTAGCGCTCGCGCCGCTCCCGGTAGGCTGCGGTCGCGTCCGTGCGTCTGAGGGCGTCGTCCGCTGCGTCAGAGGGGGGTGCGCTCGGTGCGGTGGGGCGGACGTCGGCGGCAGGGGGGGGCGCGTCGGTCTCCCCGGGGGGGGTGGCGTCGGCTCCTGGGGTCTGTCCCTCCGTGCGCGCCTGCACGACCCGCACGGGGGCGAAAGCGTCGCGCAGCCGCGCGTCGGCTGCGCGCTCCGCCTCGTCGTCGGCGACGTCGAAGCCGCTAAAGGCGCCCGCTCGGGGCACCGCGTCGCGGCGAGGGGGTGGGTGCTGAGCGGAGTGTGGCGCGCGTCCCCGCGGCTGCTCGGTCTGTCCCTCGGGGGGGGCGGGTTCGGCCACGGCGTCCTCGGTGGGTGTCGCTGGGGGCGCCTCGCCCGACGCGCCGGCACCCGCGGCCTCGGCGCTCGTCGCGTCCGGTGCCCCTGCGCCCTGCGCCGCTGCGTCGCTGTCGTCGCTGTCACGGTCCGCGGGGGGGTCGGCGACGACGCGGACGGGGGACGCTGGGCGCGGCGCGCTCGCGTCGTGCCAGCTGCAGCGCGCTAGCGCTGCGCAGAGGTCGCGCGCGTGGGGGCGGCTTTCGGGGTCGGCGTCGAGGCAGCTAAGCAGCAGGTCGCGCACCTCGCCGGGCAGGGGACCCGCGAGCGCGCGCATGGTCATCGCCCACGAGAAGACGTCCCCGGCGTAAGAGGCCCCTCCGATGCGTTCGGGGGGGCTGAATTCGCCCGTTTGCAACGGCCACGGCACGCCGTAACCCTCGAGCAGGAAGCGGCGCCGCGGGGGCACGTCCGGGCGCTCCGCCTCGTCGATATAGAACACCCGTTCGGGCCGCAGGTCGCCGTGGATGACCCCGGCCTTGGCGGCGTCGTCGAGGGCGGTGGCGGTCTGACGCAGGAGCGTCCTCGCGTGCCCCCCCGACACGGGCGCCGTGACGGGTTGATAGGAGGCCGAAAAGGCGCTGACGACCTCGCCCGCGCCCGCACCGCGATCGTCCTCGTGATAGCTCGAGGCGAGCAGGACGGGGATAAAAGCGGAGATGCGGCCAGCGGGCGCGGTGGGTTCGCCGGAAAATGCGTAGATGCGCACCGGGAGACCGTTGAGGGGGTCGATCCCGCGGTAGACCTGAACGCCGCCCTCGTCGGCGAGGAGCTCCTGGCGGTGGTAGTGCGCGTGCCGGTGCGTTGGCACCACGTTGGGCCTTTGGCTCGGTTTCATGGGACACCATCCGCGCCCCTGCGGCTGCTACGCGGCCGCCGCGTAGCGCTCGGACCCCTGGGGGGGGCATCCCCCAAGGGTACCAAAGGGGGGTAGTGGGAACCGCTCACACGGTCAGTATAGCCTTAGCGATTCCCGAACGCGCCCCGGCCGGAAGCGGGTGGGGCCGGTGTCGTCAACCCTTGTGAGGGCCCCCGGAAGCTGCTAGCGTAAGCGCATCATGGACATCTCTCGAGAAGCCCTCCTCGACGCCCTCCGCGCGGTGCGCGACCCCGAGATGCGCCGCGACGTGGTGGCGCTCGGGATGATTCGAGCGCTCAGCGCCGAGGGGGGGCGCGTGGCGCTCACCCTCAACCTCACGACCCCCAAAACGCCCCTTAAAGAGGCCCTGGAGCGCGAGGTGCGCGCGGCGCTCGGCGCGCTGCCGGGTGTGACGCACGTCGACCTGTCGTTTGACGCCGAGGTGAGCGCGTCGCAGCAGCGCGAACTGCCGGGGATCAAAAACATCGTGGCGATCGGTTCGGGCAAGGGGGGGGTCGGCAAATCCACGGTCGCGGCCAACCTCGCCGCGAGCTTGGCGCTCGAGGGCGCCGCCGTTGGACTTTTAGACGCCGACATCTACGGCCCGAGCCAAGCCAAGATGTTCGCCGTCGAAGGCAAGCGGCTCATGGCGGACGACGAAAAACGCATCATCCCGCTGCGCAACTACGGGGTTAAGCTCATCTCCATCGCCAACCTCGTCGAGGACGGTCAGGCCCTCACCTGGCGCGGTCCCATCCTGCACGGGACGCTCACGCAGCTACTCAAGCAGACCGTTTGGGGGGAGCTCGACTACCTGCTCGTCGACCTGCCCCCGGGTACCGGCGACGTGCAGCTGTCGCTCTCGCAGCTCGTGCCGGTGACGGGTGCGCTGCTCGTCACCACCCCGCAGGACGTGGCGCTCATGGACGTGCGCCGCGCCTACACGATGTTTCGCAAAACCCACGTGCCGGTGTTGGGGGTCATCGAGAACATGGCCTACTACGCGCTCCCCGATGGCACGCGCGACTACATCTTCGGCGAGGGGGGGGCGCGGCGCTTCGCCGAGGCCGAGGGGCTAGAGGTCTTGGGCGAGATCCCCATCAACCGCGCCGTGCGCGAGGCGGGCGACGGCGGCGCGCCGCTCGTGGTGGCCGCCCCCGAAAGCCCCGACGCGCAGGCGCTGCGCCGCGCCGCGCGCATCTTAGCGGGGCAGGTCAGGTTGCAGAACATGATGGTGCTCCCCGTGCTCTAGCGCCCACGGCCCGCCGCTCGGGGCGCAGCGCTCACGTCAGCGTGTGCGGGTCGAAGAGCCGCCGGTACTCGTCGCCCGCGTAGCGGTCGGTCATCCCCGCGAGGTAGTCGGTGACGGTGCGGGTGAGGCCTTTTTCCTCGGCGCGGCGCTGCAGGTCGGCGGGGAGCATCTTGGGCGTCTCCATGTAGGCGCAAAAGAGCGCCTCCAGGATGCGGTCGGCCTTTTTGGTCATGCGGATCTGGCGGTAGTGGTAGTAGAGGTTGGCGTACAAAAAACGCTTGAGTTCGCGCAGCTTCCGCGTCAGTTCGGGGGTGGTGCAGACGAGCTTTCGGGGGGCGCTGCGCACGTCCTCGAGGCTTGTGACGCCGTGCGCCTCGATCTGCTCGTGGGTCGCTCGGATCGTCGTCTCGATCATGAGCCCCAACAGTTCGCGGATGAGCACGTAGCGCTCGGCGCTGCCAAAATGCGCAGGGTCGAGCTTGAGCGCCGCCATGAGTTCGCCGATAAGGGGCACCTCGGCGATCTGGTGCGGGGTCAGGTGGCCGCTGCGCAAGCCGTCCTCGAGGTCGTGGGCGTTATAAGCGAGCTCGTCGGCGACGTTGACGACCTGCGCCTCCAAAGAGGGCTGTTTGTCGCTCTCCCAGTCGGTGTCGGGCACGTCGTACTCGGTCTCGTGCTTCATGATGCCCTCGAGGGTCTCCCAGGTGAGGTTGAGGCCGGGGAAGTCCGGGTAGCGGCGCTCGAGCTCGGTCACGACCCGCAGCGACTGCTTGTTGTGGTCAAACCCCCCCTCCGCTTTGGCGAGGCGGTCTAGCGTCTTCTCGCCCGCGTGCCCGAAGGGCGGGTGGCCGAGGTCGTGGGCGAGGGCGACCGTCTCGGCGAGGTCTTCGTTCAGACCCAGCGCGCGGGCGATCGAGCGGGCGACCTGGGCGACCTCGAGGGTGTGGGTGAGGCGCGTGCGGTAGTGGTCGCCTTCATGGTTGACGAACACCTGGGTCTTGTACTCGAGCCGGCGAAACGCCGTGGTGTGCACCACGCGGTCGCGGTCCTTTTGAAAGGCGGTGCGGTAGCGCGACTCGCTCTCGGGGTAGACGCGCCCGCGGCTCGCGCTGGCGCGCGCGGCGTAGGGGGCGAGCGCCGCCTCTTCGGCCCGCTCGAGGCGCTCTCTGGAGAGGATCATGCATTTAGCTTAGCGGGTTGGCGCGCGTGTGGGCAGGGGGATAACGCGCAGTTGGAGGGGCTCGGGACGCAGGTGGTAGGTTAGTCCTGGCGTCCCGCACGCTTACGCGCCAACGCCCAACACGTTCACACCACACCCAGGGAGCCCCACGATGAACCTCCGCGCCTACCTCGACTTCGCCACCGAACTCGCTTTCGACGCCGGACGCCTCACGCTCGGCTACTTCGGCCGCGCCTCCCTGGAGGGCTTGGAGGGCACCGAGTACACCGAGTACAAGGACGACGACTCGCCGGTCACGAGGGCCGACCGCGAGGCCGAGGCGCTTATCCGCCGGCGCCTGGAGGCGCGCTACCCGGACCACGCCGTCGTGGGGGAGGAGTACGGCGAGACGAACGCGGGGAGCACGCACCGCTGGTTCGTCGACCCCATCGACGGCACCAAGGCGTTCGTGCGCGGGGTGCCGCTCTACGGCGTCTTGTTGGGGCTCGAGATCGAAGGCCGCGTCGAGGTCGGCGTCGCCTACTTCCCCGCGCTGAACGAGATGTGCGCCGCGGCGACCGGCTTGGGGTGCACGCTCAACGGGCGCGCGGTGCGCGTCTCCGAGGTCACGACGCTCGCGCGCGCCACGGTCGCGCACACCGACGCGGGCGCTTTTGCGCGCTACGGGCGCGAGGGGGCGTGGCGCCGCGTGGCGCGCGCGGCGTACGACCGGCGCGGCTGGTCGGACGCTTATGGGCACATGCTGGTCGCCACGGGCCGCGCCGAAGTCATGCTCGACCCCGTGATGAACGCTTGGGACTGCGGCCCTTTCCCCGCGCTGCTGCGCGAGGCGGGCGGCTTTTTCGGCGACTGGTCGGGGCGCGAGACGATCCACGGCGGGGAGGCGATGAGCACGACCCGGGCGCTCTTGCCCGAGCTCTTGGCGCTCATAGGTGAGGGCGACGCGCCGGCAGCGGATGGTGCCCAAGCTACCTTTTGAGGCGCGCGCGCCGCGTACACTACCCTCGTCACCAGGGGTGCCTTCGGGCTGAGAGGACGGCGTCAGCGCGGTCCAACCCACCGAACCTGATCCAGATCATACTGGCGTAGGGAGTGTGACGCGCGGACGCCCCGTCGTCCTGCACGCCTGCTTTGACCCCCTGAGTGACCGACACCGAGGGGGTGTTTTGATGTTTCAGCCTGCCGTTAGAGCCCTTTGGAGGGCGCGGTGATCGGCGCGCGCTTCTCGCTCTACCCGATGACCGACGCCTTCGTGCCGCGCATCTTAGAGGCGCTCGGCGCCCTCGACGAGGCGCCCTTAGAGCGCGACATGGACGACCTCTCGACCTTCGTGAGCGGCGAGGAGAACGCACTCTTTTGCGCCTTAGAGGACGTTTTCGGTCGCGCCGCGGCGAGCGGCGAGCACGTGGCGATGAGCCTGCTGCTCTCGCGGGGCTGCCCCGGCGAACCCGGTGAAGACCGCTGCGACCCACGCGCGGCGCCCTCCGAGACGCCGGCGGCGCGCGCCGCCGAGGGTGCCGAGGTAGCCTGCCAGTTTTCGCTCTACCCCATGGGTACGGCCGCCTACATGGACGCCATCTACGACCAGATCAAAGCGGCGCGCTCGCGCCCGGGCCTTCGCGTGACGCCGCAGCACTTCTGCACCCGCCTCGAGGGGCCGCTGCCGCAGGTGTTCGCCGAGCTGCGGCGGGCGTTCGACGCCGCCGCCGAGAGGACACCGCACGTGGTGATCCACGCGACGCTCGCGGCCAACAGCCCTTCGCGGCGAACTGCGGCGGGATGAGCGCGCGCTACGGTATAGGGGTCGGCACCGGCTTTTTGTCGGGCCTGTTGACCCGTGACCTGTCGCCCCTGCGGCGAGGGCTGCTAGAGCACCCCTTCTGGCGGGGGTTGGAGACCGGCGAGACGACCCGCGCGCAGCTCGCTCAGTTCGCCCTGCAAGACGCTTGGCTGATCCGCGAGGTCCACCGCCTAGACGGCCTCGCCATCGCCAAGGCACCGAACCTGGAGGCGGCGGACGCGCTTATCGCCAAACTCGCCTTCAAGCGCGAGGCGTGGGGGGCGCTCGTGCGTTTCGGAAGGGCGCTCGGCTTAAGCGAGCGGGCGTTCGATGACCCCGTGCCCCTACCCGCCTGTGCGGGGCTCACCGCGCACTTCTACTACCACTTGGTGCGCAGCTCGTTCGCCGAAGCCGTCGCCGCGATCGGGGCGAGCGAAACGATCTTTTTAGAGCTCTGCGCCCGAGTCGAGCGTCCACTCTTGGAGGTCTACGGCTTTACAGCGGACGAAGTCGCCTTTTTCAGCGTTCACGAGGCGCTCGAGCCGGCCGAACGCGCCCTCTCGGGGTTGCTCGCGCCCTTGGTCCAGACCGACGCCGAGCGCGAGCGCGTGACGCGCGCCGTCGAGCTCTCACACGGTTTCGAGCGGCTCTTTTACGACGGCCTGCTCGAGCTGCCGCCACCGCGATGAGCGCCGTTGCAACGACGGCGCCGGCGGTCGCCGCGCCCGTCCAGGCGCCAGCGCTCGAGCTCGTCGGCGTCTCCAAGCGCTTCGGGGACTTCGAGGTGCTGCGCGACGTGTCGCTCACCGTCGCGCCGGGCGCGTTCGTCTCGCTGATCGGCCCCTCGGGGAGCGGCAAGAGCACGCTTCTAGAGATCGCCGCGGGGCTGCTTAAGCCGAGTGCGGGGCGGGTGCTGCTCGGCGGCCGCGCGCTCACCGCGCCGGGGGCCGCGGGGTACGTGCCGCAGGGCGATCACCTGCTGCCGTGGCGCACCCTTTTACACAACGTGATGCTGGGGCCGCAGGTCCGCGGGGTCGCGCGCCGCGAAGCGCTCGCCGAAGCGCGCGCGCTTTTGCAGCGCTTCGGCTTAGGCGGTTTCGAGAACGCCTACCCGCACGAGCTCTCGGGGGGGATGCGGCAGCGCGCGGCGCTGCTGCGCGCGGTGCTCTTCGAGCGCCGCCTGCTGATCCTCGACGAACCCTTGGGCGCGCTCGACGCGCTCACGCGCCTGAGCGTGCAGCGCTGGCTCGCCGAACTCGTCGCCGCGTGCGGTGCGAGCGCCCTGCTCGTGACCCACGACGTCCGCGAGGCGCTGCTGTTGTCCGACACCATCTGCGTCCTCAGCCGGCCGCCGGCGCGCGTGCGGCTCCGCCTCGAGGTGCCGCTGCCGCGGCCGCGCCCCCCGCAGGCGCTCGCCGAGCTCGCCGAGCTCGAGGCGACGCTACTTAGCGCGCTCTTGGAGCCCGCGTGACGGCGGCGCTCTTCGGCGCGGCGCTGCTCGCTCTCTGGGAGCTCGCCGTAAGGGTCAGTGCGACGCCGCCGACGCTGCTGCCGCCGCCGACCTTGGTGGCGCGGACGCTCGTGGAGAACGCCCCGCTGCTCGCGCACCACACCCTGACGACGCTGTTGCAGACGCTGTTGGGCTTTGCGCTCGCGCTCATCGTCGGGGTGTCGCTCGCGCTGCTCATCGACCTCTCAACAACCCTGCGGCGGGCGCTCTACCCCTGGCTGGTCGCCTCGCGAACGGTGCCCATCGTCGCGCTCGCGCCCCTCATGCTCATCTGGTTCGGCTTCGGCCTCCTGCCCAAGGTGCTGCTGGTGGCGTTTTTCTGCTTTTTCCCCATCGCGGTCGCCACCACCGACGGCCTCGCCCGCACCGACCCGGAGCTCCTCAAGGTGTTTCGCTCCGTGCGCGCGAGCCGCACCCAGACGCTGTGGTGGGCGCGGTGGCCGTCCGCGCTGCCGAGCCTCTTTTCGGGGGTGCGCATCGCCGCGGCCTACAGCGTCAGCGCCGCGATCTTCGCCGAGTACGTGGGCGGTTTCGCGGGGCTCGGCGTGCTCATCCAGAGCGCCGCGAACGCCCGCGCGACCCCGCTCGTGTTCGCCGCCATCGTCGTCACCGCCTGCGCGAGCTGGTGTTTTTTCGCCCTCGTCGGGGTCCTCGAGCGCCGCGCGCTCCCGTGGCGTTACCGCAAGGAGCGTACCCCCCGACCCGTTCACCTCAAACCTAGCGACCTCAAACCCAGTGACCCCAAGCCTAGCAACCTCACGTGGGATTTCAAGGAGGAGTAATGCGCCGGACGCTTTTCTCGACCTGTCTACTCTGTCTACTCGCCCTTAGCCTAAGCTTTGGCGTCGCCTCGGCCCAACCCCACCGCGTGCGCCTCGCGCTCGACTGGGTGCCCAACACCAACCACACCGGCATCTTCGTCGCGCTCGAGCGGGGGTGGTACCGCGAGGAGGGGGTCGAGCTGCAGCTCTTGCCCTTCGGCGGCGTCACCCCGAACCTGCTGGTCGCGCAGCGCCAAGCCGACGTCGGCATCTCGGGCACCGAGAGCGTGCTCCACGCCGCCGCGGTCGGCGAGCCGGTCGTCGCGGTAGCGGCGATTTTGGCGACCAACACCGCCGCTTTGGCCGTGCGCAGCGACGCCGGCATCACCCGCCCGCGCGACCTCGACGGCCGCCTGTTTGCCGCGATCGGCGTGCCCTGGGCGCGCCCGGTCATCGAGGCGGTGATCCGCCACGACGGCGGCCGGGGCGACTTTCGCGAGGTGCAGCTCACCACCGCGAGCTTCGACGCGGTGCTCGAGGGCCGCGCCGACTTCGCCTGGGTGTTCGAGGGGTGGCAAGGGGTCATCGCCGAACGCGCGGGCATCGATGTGACGCTCTTTAACTTTAAAGACTACGGCATCCCCGACTACTACACGCCGCTACTCACCGTCCATCCGGAGGCGTTAGAGGACGAGGAGGCGGCGGCGGCGCTCCGCGCGTTTTTGCGGGCCACCGCGCGCGGCTACACCTTCGCGGCCGAGCACCCCGACGAGGCGGCCGAGCTGCTCCTGGCGGCGGCGCCCCCGGGGTCGCTCCCCGACCCCGAACTGGTGCGCGACTCGCAGCGCGTGGTGTCGCGCTCGCTGCGCGAACCCGGTCGGCCCTGGGGGGTGCAGCGCCCCGAGTTTTGGGCCGGTGAGCGCTCCTACCCGCGGTTTTTGTTGGCGGCGGGGGTGCTCACCGACGTGGGCGGCGACCCCGTGACCGAGCTGCCGCTAGAGACCCTTTTTAGCAACGCGCTGCTGCCCACCGAGCCGCTGCCGGGGGAGTGAAGGCCGGGGGGCGCTGCGACCCCGATCGCGAAGCCGCAGGTGGCGTCTCCGGAGGGTGGGCGCCACACCCCTGTGGGTGACGGTCGCGTCGGGAACCAGGGGCTACCCGCCCTAGATGACCCGGTGATGCTCGTAAAAGCGCCGCACCCGGGGGTCGCGCAGGAGGCCGCCGTGAACCTGCAACAAGTCGAGGTCGGGGTTGGCGTTGCCCTCTAAGACGCAGAACCCCGTCTCGGTGACGACCACGTCCCAACCGACATAGAGCAGCAGCGGCAGGGCCCGCACCGCCCCTAGGAGCGCCTCGCAGAGCGCCCGCCAGTGCGGCACCACGGTGCCCTCGATGGGGGCGCCCGTGTCGGGGTGATGGGTCTGCCACACGAGCTTCCCCGAGGTGCGTTTGGCGTGCTTGACCCCCCTAGAGAGCGCGCCCGTGTGCGGTTCGACGAGCGCGCAGAGCCCGCCGCGCGACCAGTTGTCGGTCGGTTCGGTGCCGCGCGCGCCGAAGCGGTGCACGGCGCGCGCGACAAAGGGCTCGTCGGTGTCGGGGTCGCGGAGGGTCATCACCCGCACGGTGTTGGTCGAACCCGGAAAGATCGCCTCCGCGTAGGCGGCTTGCGGCACGGTCACGGTGACGATCACGTCGTCGAGCGCCCCGACGCGCGCCCGGAGGGCCACCTCATCGACGGGCGCGCCGTTAAGCCGCAAAGGCGGCGCTTCCAAGCGCAGCACCCCCTGCCCGCGCGTCCCACGCGACGGTTTGAGGACCAGGCTGCCGTAGGCCGCGAGCGCCCCCAAAAGGTCGGGAGGGGCGTCGGGGGTGGCGGGGTAGAAGGTCCCCCGTTCGATGAGGCCGACGACCGCGGGTACCGGCAGCAGCGCCCCGAGCGTCTGGCTGAAGAGCAGCTTGTCTTTGAGCAGGCCCTGAGCGAAGCTGCCGTTGATAAAGAAGGTCTCGAGCCGCGCGGTGTCGGGCAGATAGGTCGCCGCGCCCTCGGGGTCGTGGAGGTCGTAGAGGCGAAACGACGCCTCGCGCAGGCCGCCGCGCCACATCGCCAGGCGCCGCGGCAAGCTCGTCGTCAGCGGCGCCTCGCGCTGGTACTCGAGGCGCTTTTTGAGAAACCGAAGGGGGCGCTTGGCGCCGTAGCGGGGGTCGGTGCGGGTCACGGGGTCTCCTCGGGCGCACCATGACACCCCCCGTGGGGCTTGTCAAGCGAAAGTGACCACCCCTAGGAGCGGTGGACCCGCCCCTTGCGCGGGGCGCGCCCCCCCTGGGGCTGCACCGCCGCGACCCCCGCACCCCCGCGCCGGTCGGGGTTGGGCTGCGTTTCGGACTCGAGCGCGTGCGCGTAGCCGTCGGCCTGGCTGCGCAGCTCGGCGACGCGGCTCAGCATCACCCCGTAGATCACCTTCGAGACGACGTCGGCGACCGTAAACGAGATCTGCCGTGCTACCACGCCCCCTTCGGAGAGGGCGAAGACGGGCATTAAGTAGGCGCCCGGATAGAGCAGCCACGACCCGAGGAGCACCCACCACACCCCCCGCATGAGCCCCGCGGCGCGCTCCGGCAGCGCGTCCGGCGGGTCGAAGATGGTCCGCCGCACGAGCACCAGAATCCAGAGGAAAAACGCCGTGCTGATAGCCCCCCAGAGGTAGAGCCGGGCGCTGTCGGTAGCCTCATAGAACTGCCCCGCGTACCCCGTGTAGATCATCGCCAGGCCGGCGACGACGAACTGCAACCAGAGGCGGCGAAAGCGCGCGCCGGTAAACCCCATGACGATGAGGAGCTGCGTGAGCAGGATGGGGACGTCGATCGACCAGTTGATGTAGCGGTAGCCGTTGTTAAAGGCGGTCGCGCCGCCTTCCCACACCTCGCCGTTAAACGTAAAGGCGCTCAGCCAGGTCTGGTGGAGCTGATAGAGCGCCAAAAAGGCGCTCACCATCACCACCGCCGAGAGCGTCGAGGAGAGGCGGTAGGGTGGGGCGGCGCGTTTGCTGGTGGTCACGAAGTAGACGAGCCCCGCGGCCATCGCCGCGTACCCGAGCGTGAGCGTGTTGGAGACGATGCTGTAGGACACGGGCGAGTAGGTGAGCAGGTTTTCCATGGTGAGCATAGCAACCCCCGGCGGGCCGTCCCGCTACGTGGCGAGCGGGAGGGTCAAAAGGCGCGAGGGTCGCCTGCGGCGACCCTCGCGCCTCGCAGCTTGGCAACCCCTAAGCGCTGCGCGCCTGCGCTTGGTGCTCGCCTTCGGCGATCTCCTCGACGAGCTTCGCGCAAAAAGCGGGCAGGTCGTTCGGGTTGCGGCTCGTGACCAACCCTTGGTCGGTGACGACCTCCTGATCGACCCAGGTGCCGCCCGCGTTGCGGATGTCGGTTTTCAGCGTCGGGTAGGAGGTGAGTTCGCGCCCCTCGACGACGCCCGCCTCGACGAGCAGCCAAGGGCCGTGGCAGATAGCGGCGACCGGTTTGGCCTGCTCGAAAAAGGCGCGCACGAAGCGTACGGCCGCCTCCTCGCCGCGGAGCGTGTCGGCGCCGACCGTGCCGCCGGGGATGATGAGGGCGTCGTAGTCGTCGGCCGAGACCTCCGAAAAGCGCTTGTCGACCGTGAAGGTGTCGCCGGGCTCGAGGTCGCTGTTGACCGCCTGGACGCTGCCGGTCTCCGTGCTGATCACGTGCACGGTGCCGCCGGCCGCCTCGACGGCCTTTTTCGGCTCGGTAAACTCGACCTGCTCGGTGCCCCTAGGCGAGATGAGGAGGGCGACCTTGCGGCCCTGCAGTTCGTTGCCCATCGTTGCCCCTTTCTGAACGCAGGTGCGTTCGGTTGTGTAACGCCATTGTGGCGGCTCAGGGGGGCGCGGTCTGTGGGGTGAGCTCAGGTTAGGGCGCGCCTGCCGGCGAGCGCCGCGGCGACCCCGACGCCAAGGGCGCCCGCGGCGATCAGCGCGGCCGCCAAGGGGTGGCGCGCCCCGCGGGTGTAGAGGCTGGTTTCGCGCACGCGCCCCTCGTACGCGCCGCGCTCGTAAAGGCCGAACGTCGGGGCGTGCAGCGCCCCCTCGGGGTTTTGCGGGGGCCTACCCGAGCGCTGCTGCTCGAGAAACCCCTGGCTGCCGAGCGCTTTGTCGGCGAGGCGCGGCGCGCGTTGGCCGAGCACCGAGATGAGCTTGCCGCCGCCCCCCACGACGAGGTCGCGCACGGGCGTCTCGGCGGCGTGCATGATTGCCTCGGCGACGAGGTCGGGCGCGTAGACCGGGGCGGGCAGGGTGGGCTCTTCGTCCATGTAGTTTTTGGCGTGCTGCGGGAAGGGCGTGTCGATACTTCCAGGTTTGATGAGCGTGACCGAAATGGGGACCCCTTGGGCCTCGAGCTCGGCCCGCAGGGCGTCGGTAAAGCCCTTGACAGCGTGCTTGGAGGCGGAGTAGAGCCCCTGGTTGGGGAGCGCGCGGTCGCCGACGGCCGAACCGACGTTGATGAGCGCCCCGCCGCGCCCCCTAAGGTGCCGCACCGCCGTCAGCGAGCCGTAGACTACCCCCCAGAAGTTCGTCTCGAAAAGCCGCCGGTAATCTTCGATCTGGCCCTCGACGATCGGTCCGAAAATCCCGACAGCGGCGTTGTTGACCCAGGTGTCGAAGCCGCCGAAGCGCTCCCATGCGCGCTGAGCGATCCTCTCGACGTCGGCTTCCTTGCCGACGTCGGCAACGACGTACACCGCGTCGGTGCCCCCGCGTTGAAGCTCCGCGGCGAGCGTCTGCAGCGCCTGTTCGTTGCGGGCGGCGAGCACGAGCTTCGCCCCGCGTTCGGCGGCCCGCCGCGCGGTGACGAGCCCGATCCCCGACGACGCGCCCGTGATCACCATCACCTGGTCGTGAAGCGCTTTAAGCTGCATGGGTCCCCTCCCTCGCCGGACGGGGCGCGCTCGTTCGGTCCGCGCCCCGTCCGGCCCGAGCTACCCCGCTATCTTCGTGCGCTCCGCGCGGGGCGTCTTCGGCCGCTCTTACAATCGGGGCCCGCCGCCTCCGCGCGCGTCACGCGCCACGTAGGGCGCGCGCAAGACAAACCTGTTGGGACGGGCCTACTCCTCCGAGGGTCGCAACACGCCCCCCGAGCCCTTGTGAGTAGACTAGACGCATGGCCTACCCTCGCCGCAAAACCGTCACGACCTATGTGGGGGGCGTCCCCATCGGTTCGGAGCACCCCATCGTGGTGCAGTCGATGACCAACACCGACACCGCCGACGCGCAAGCGACCGCGCAGCAGGTCGCCGAGCTCTACCGCGCCGGTAGCGAAGTCGTCCGCATCACGGTCAACACCAAAGACGCCGCTAGAGCCGTTCCCGAGATCCAGGCGCGGCTCCTCGACGAGGGTCTAGAGGTGCCGCTCGTCGGCGACTTTCACTTTAACGGGCACCTCTTGCTGCGCGAGTTTCCCAAGACCGCCGAAGTGCTCGCGAAGTACCGCATCAACCCCGGCAACGTCGGGGCGGGGCGGTACCACGACCAGAACTTCTTGACCATCATCGAGGTCGCCAAAACTTTCGACAAACCGGTGCGCATCGGGGTGAACTGGGGGTCGCTCGACCAGCAGCTTTTGACCAAGCTGATGGATGAAAACGCCGCTTCGCCCGAGCCCAAAGAGGCGCGCGAGGTGATGATCGAGGCGATGCTCCAGTCGGCTCTGCTCTCGGCCGAGCTCGCCGAGGCGCACGGCTTGGGGCACGACAAGATCATCCTCTCGGCCAAGGTCTCCGCCCCGCGTGACCTCTGGGAGGTCTACAGGCGCCTAGCGGCGCGCTGCGACTACCCGCTCCACCTAGGGCTCACCGAAGCGGGAATGGGCGTCAAGGGCATCGCGGCGAGCGCGGTCGGGCTTAGCGTGCTCCTCGCCGAGGGGATCGGCGACACGGTGCGCGTCTCCCTCACGCCGGAGCCGGGGGCGCCGCGCACCAAAGAGGTCGAGGTCGCCCAGGAGATCCTCTCGGCGCTCGACCTGCGGCGCTTCGCCCCGACGGTGACCGCCTGCCCCGGTTGCGGCCGCACCACCAGCACGCTTTTCCAGGAGATGGCGCGCGACATCCAGGCCTACCTCAAGGCGCAGATGCCCGTCTGGCGCGAGCAGTACCCGGGGGTCGAAGGGCTCAAAGTAGCCGTCATGGGTTGCGTGGTCAACGGCCCCGGCGAGTCGAAGCACGCGGACATCGGTATCTCGCTCCCCGGCACCGGTGAGGACCCGAGAGCCCCCGTCTACCGCGACGGCCAGTTCGTCGGCGTGTTGCAGGGCAAAACCATCGTCGAAGACTTTAACCGCATGCTCGACGAGTACGTCAAGGCGCGTTACGGCCAGCGGGAAGTGAGCGCGTAGCGCGTCGCCAGCTGCGGCCAAGTCCCAAGTCGGCGGCGAGGGCGGCGGCAAGAGCACACCTAGCGCGGCGAGAACGTGGGGTGGGTCGTACTTGGGCTTTTTTGGCGCGTGTCATGATTGGGCCACATGACGATCGCCGGCGGAACTGACCCAATGCGTCGGGGCCACATGGGGTGGGGGAGAGCCTATCGGAGGCGACTGTGATCGGTGCGCGAGCGTCCGGGCTGACCCACGTGTTCGAACCCAAAGAGGCCGTCGCCGCCTGTGCGCAGCTCACCCGCGCGCACTCGAGCACCTTCTACTTGGGTTCGCGCTTCTTTCCGGCCCGTGAAAGGAGCGCCGTGTCGGTGATCTACGCCGTCTGTCGCAGCGGCGACGACGCCGTCGACGAGGCGCCCTCGCCGGAGGTGGGGCGCAGGCGCCTGCTCGTTTGGCAAGAGGGGATCGAGCGCGCCTACGCCGGCGAGCCGCAACCCGGAGCGTTTCTAGAGGTCGGTCTGCACTGGGTGCTGCAGCACTACGAGGTCCCCCGGAGCGCCTTCGACGAACTCTACTTGGGGCTCGAGTCCGACCTCGACAACCGTCCTTTTCACACCATGGACGAGCTGATGCTCTACTGCCGCCGCGTCGCCGGGGTCGTCGGGCTGCTCATCGCCCCGATCGCGGGCTACCGCGGTGGCGAGGCGACGCTGCAGTGCGCCCTAGCGCTCGGCCAGGCGATGCAGCTCACCAACATCTTGCGCGACGTCGGCGAAGACCTCGCCATGGGGCGCCTTTACCTGCCCCTCGAGCTGATGGACAAGCACGGCGTGACCCGCGCTTCGCTCGAGGCGGGCGTCGTCAGCGACCGCTACATCGCCCTTTTGGAGGAGCTCGCCGAGCGCACCTGCGCGCTCTACCGCGAGGGGTGGCAGGGGATCCCCAAACTCAACGGCGTAGCGGCGGCGGCGGTCGGGGTAGCTGCGCTCAACTACGAGGGGATCCTCAACAAGCTTCGGCAAAACGGCTACGACAACCTGACCAAGCGCGCCTACTTGCGCCCCGTCGAACGGCTCGCGCTGATTCCCAAAGCCGTCTACGGCATCTGCAGCGCCCCGTAACGGCGCCCAGAGCCCCCTGGGGTTTCGCTAGCTGTCAGCACCCTTTACGCGTCTCAGCACCCTTTACGCGTCTGCCCTTAGGGGTGTAGGGGTGCAGACGGTCGTCCCAGCTTCGAGCACCGAGGTTCCCAAGCTCTCCTGAGGCGTAACATGCACGTTTCGGGGCGGGCGCATCAACAGCGGGGTGAGGCAATCAGAGTACCGCCCCGACGTGTCCGGCGAGGGTGACCTGATGTGCCGCTGCCGTTATCTGCAGGGAGACCTTGACCCTCATAGGTGAGCCAAAGCACGGTTTAACGCGTCCCTCATGCACTTTGTAAGACAGGGTGAGGTTGCGTCCGCGACCCTACGCCTATACTCGCTTCAGGCCTAAAGAGCGTGTGACAAAACCCTGCTGTCACCTGCTTGCACCGCGCGCGCACCCCGAAGGAGACCTCCCTTATGAAAAAGTTCGCTGCGTTTATCGGCATCTCGCTACTTGTGCTCTTCGCCTTTGCTCAAAACGCGCCGACGGTAGAGGAGACCATCGCCGCGCTCGAGGGGGGCATCACCAACATCCCCTTAGACGCCGCTATCGCCAACATCGAGGGGTGGGAGGAGCAGCTTAGCGGCTCCGAAGACGTCGCCGTGCAGAGCATCGCCGACCAGCTCGGTCAACTCCGTGAAGCGCTCAGCGCCGAAACGATCGACGGTGCCGAGGTCGGCGCCCTGCTGACCAGCTTAGGCGCCGAGACGGCAGCTGTCGGCCAAGACGCTGGCGAAGACCAGCTCGTCGAGCTCGGCAACCTGCTCTCCGAAGCGGGCGCCATGCTGACGGGTGACGACATGGGCGCGATGACCGGCGGTGAGATGGGCGTGATGACCGGTGGCGACATGGGTGTCATGACCGGGGGCGACATGGACGACTCGGAGGACGACTCGGACAGCCAGTAAGGCTGACGCGTCGTCGTCCAACGTAAGAGCGCGAGGGGCCGACCGGGTCGGTCCCTTTGCTTTTTGCTGCCCATGACGGGCATCACCTGGCGGGTTACGCGCTCAGGCGAGCTACCCTGCACACACGTTTTAAAGACCCATAACGGCGTTTCGCGGCGCTGCTCCTGTTCGTGCGTGCGCTTCGCCGACGGGCGCCCTTCTCGCTCCCCCACAGCGCCGCGGGGGTCGTCGAGGCCGCGCACGGGGGCCTACTTACGCTTCTGGGCCGCTTAGTAGGTCACTTCGCCCTCAGTCGGGGCGAGGGTGTCGGTAGCGAAAGCCGTTGCCATACACGATGATTTCAGCACCCCCCTCAACGACCTTGGGCGCAACCACCCTGACACCGAGCACGCCGTCGTAGCCGTTTGCCTTGGCTTTTTCCTCGAGGGTCTCCAGGGCGCGCGTCAGGGTCCTCTCGAGGAGGGCTTCGTAGTGCTTCATCTCCCCGCCGACGAGGTTGCGCAGGTTCTCCCGGAGGTCTTTGACGACGTTCGCGGCGCTCACGGCGCAGGCGGTGAGGAGCTCACCGACCTCAACCCCCTCGACGCGCTCCGTGGTGTAGAGCACCTAACGCCTCCGCCGCAACCGGCGCCACCACCAGTAGGGGGTGGCAGCAAGCAGCACGAAGGGCAGAAGCACGGCCGCGACCAAGGGGAGCGTGGCGGCTGCGGCAGTCGGGCCGAAGTGGTACTTGGCGAGGAGCAGGCGGGGGCGAACGTGGCCTGAAAGCACCGCCGTAACGTCCTCACCAAAGCCCTGCACAAGGTCCGCACCAAAGGGGCCGAAGGTGGGTTCGCTGCCGACCATAGCGACAGCGCGCCTCGGTTCACGGCTGCTAGCGACGGCCCGCCGCACGGCGGGGGGGGTGAACTTCTCCAGCCGCGAAGGCTGCTCCAAAAGCCGCGTCACGAGGTCGTTGCGCGCCTCCTGGGGAAGGGCGCCGACATAGAACGCGACGGCGCTCAGGTCGCGCGGGAACGCGTCAGCTAGCGCGTTGAGGGTGGGGGCGGGGAGCGCCAAGAGGGGGTCCATCTCCTCTCGTGGGAGCAGGGCAAGAGCGGCGACCGTGCGGAAGTCGCCGGTGTCGAGAAGGCGCGCCAGGGAGCGCGAGGAGAAGTCCGTCGGCGCCTTGTAGCGGTAGACCTCGAAAGCCACGAGTTCGTCGAACCGGTCGCCGGCGACCTCGAGCCACGCCAAGACGGTGCTAAGGGGTGCTACCTCGAGCACCCGCAAGGCGTTTTCGCCGTGCCGCAAAACGCGCCCTAAGCGCCCCTCGCGCGCTACCGCCACGACGTCCTCGGGGGCTCTCTCGGCGACGCGCGCCAACGTGTAGAGCTGCTCCGCTGGGGTGGCGTGCAGCGCGGCGTGAAAGTCGGGGTCCTCGGCGAGCACGATCAGGGTACCGAAGCTCTCGGTAAAGTGTCCCCACTGCCGCGCGACCTCCTCGGCGACGCCGTGAGCGAGCACCTCGCTGACCTCCGGGAGCTCATCGCGCAGGGCGGCGACGATCTGCAGCTGAATGTCGCGCTGCGTCGCCTCGCTCGTGAGCTGCCGCCGGATGGCCGGGAAGGGGCCGTGAAGGGCGCTGCTGGCCAGGTCCCAGATGATCAGCCCACCCCCCAACACCCACCCCACCACGGGGATCGCAGCGGTGCCGGCGCGGCCCAAGAGGCGCGCGCTGAGGTTGCCCGCGATGCGCCGGGTGAGCTGCGTGCTCAGGCGCTGGGCGACGGCGCGGGCGGCGTAGCCACCCGCGATGGCGGTGATCCCGACGGCGCTCGTCGCGCCGACACCCACTTCGGGAACAAAACCCTGGGTGAGCGCTTCCGTACCGAGCCGCTCGACGTAACGCTGCAGCTCGCGCTCGAACGCCCCCCCGACCGCGTCGCCATAAGCGGCCCCCAAGTAGCGTTGCAGGCACGCGGCGGTCTCGCCCGCGCTGCGCGCGGCGACCGTCGTAAAGGTGCGGGTGAATTCGGCTGCCACCTCGTCGGCGAGCGTGGTGAGGCGCTTTTGCAGCGCCTCGCCGCGAAAGGTGTGTTCGGCGACCCGCTCGGCGAGCGCGTTGGCCGAGGCCGGGGAAAACGACGCGACGGTTCGCTGGGTGAAGGGGGTGTCGCGACGCACCCCCTCGATGGCGCGGTCGACCTCCCGCTGGAGCAGGTTGGGCATCCCGAGCTCGAGCCACTTGCGGTCGACGAGGCGCGGCAGGTCCACAGCGGCGATTTCGGCGTCGAAAAACGTGCGCGCGAGCCCCCCGATCTGCCCCTCGACGTCCGCGCCGTCCAGCGTCAAGCACCCCTCGAGCGCCCCGTCGGGGTACGCCGCGGAGGCGAGCGCGACGCGCGGGGCCGCGCTCGGGGTAGCCGCTATGGCCGCGCCGCCACCTGCTAGGCTCAGCGCCACCGAGGCCCAGATAGCCGCTATGGCCGCGCCGCACCGCGTGCGCGCAGCGTCATTCGTCCGCCTTTTCATGGTGGGGCTAGTCTAGCACGGGTGGGTAGAGCCCTGGGCGGCTCAGCGGGCGACCTCACGGCGCTCGAGCGGGTGGGCCGCGGCTCTGCTCGGCGACGGTTCGAGGACGGCGCGCACGACGCGCGCCCCGCAGCGGCCCGCTGGGAAAAGGGCCATGTGTAGGCGGCTTCCACGATTAGGCCGTTGGGGGCGGGCTAGAGTGAGGCGTGCCAGACTTCGACGTCATCACCGTGGGCGCGGGCCACAACGCGCTGATCACCAGCGCTTACCTCGCCCAGGCGGGCTACCGAGTCGGCGTCTTCGAGCGCCGCGAGATCGTGGGGGGGGCGGTCGCCACGCAGGAGATCATTCCGGGTTACCGCTTCGACCTGGGCGGGAGCGCCCACATCCTCATTCGCCTCACCCCCATCGTCGAGGAGCTGGGGCTCGAGCGCTTCGGGCTCGAGTACCTCGACATCGACCCGCTCTTTTTCGCCCCCTACGAGGACGGGGAGAGCGTCTTCGTGTGGCGCAGCGAGGAGCGGACCATCGAGGGGCTCGAGCGCGCCTACCCGGGCGAGGGGGAGGCGTACCGGCGCTTTCTGGACGACTGGCGCCCTTTCGGCAGGGTCGTCAAAGAGCTCTTTTTGAGCACGCCGAGCCCGTTAAACCTGGGCCGCAAGATGGTCTTCGGTAAGGCGGTGCGCGGCGACTGGAAGCGGGCCCTGTCCATGATCCTCAAACCCTACGGCGAGGTCGTCGACAGCTACTTTCAAGAGGAGCGGGTCAAAGCGCCCTTGGTGTGGATGGCGGCGCAGTCGGGGCCGCCGCCCAGCGAGCCCTTCTCGTCGCCCTTCGTCCTCTGGCAGCCCCTTTACCACGAGGGCGGGATGGCGCGGCCGAAGGGCGGTTCGGGGATGCTCACGCAGGCGCTGGCGCGGCACATCGCGGCGCACGGCGGCCAAGTGTTCGTCAACGCGCCCGCCGAGCGCATCCTCGTCGAGGGGGGTCGCGCGACGGGGGTGCAGGTCGGGGGGGAGGTCTACACCGCGCGCACGGTGGTCGCCGGGGCGCACGCACTAGAGACCTTCGGTAAACTTCTGCCCGAGGCGCACCGCCCCGAGGGGAGCCGCAGCATGCGCGTGGGCAACGGTTTCGGAGCGATTTTGCGGCTCGCGCTACGCGAGCGGGTCCGCTACCGCGCCCACCCCGGTGACGAGGCGCGGCGCGCGCTAGGGCTCATCTGCCGCGACCGGGCGCAGCTAAATGCCGCGTACGGCGAGTACCTGGCGGGCCACCCCGCCTCCGACCCGCCCCTAGTGGCCATGAGTTTTAGCGCCGTGGACGACACCTTGGCGCCACCCGGGGGGGAGGTGCTGTGGCTCTGGGCGCAGTACTTCCCCTATGAGCTCGCCGGCGCTCGGCGCTGGGACGACATCGAGGACGAGGTCGCCGAGACCATCCTGGACGCTTTCGAGGTCCACGCCCCCGGCACCAAGGCGAAGGTCGTCGGGCGGCTGTTTCAGCACCCGGCGTGGCTCGAGCGCCACTTGGGGCTCTACCGGGGCAACGTCATGCACCTCGAGATGAGCTTGGACCAGATGTTCGCCCTGCGGCCCTTTTTGGGGATGGCGGAGTACCGGACGCACCTGCGGGGGCTCTACCTGACGGGGGCGAGCACGCACCCGGGCGGTGGCATCATGGGGGCCTCGGGCCGGAACGCGGCGCGGGTGGTGCTCAAGGATCTGGAGCGCAAGCGGGTATGAGGGGGTTTGTAAGCGGGATAGTGATTTGGATCGGAAGTTTGTGGCTAGAGGTGGTACTGAGAGATGAGTGCCGAGAGACGAGAGATGCGTTTTAAACCAGCGACTCGGTACGCCTGTCTCAGCACTTGGCACGGTTGCGCCACCTGCTCCCTACAAGCCACGAGCCCTTCGGCGCCATGACCTACTTGCAGTTTCACCTCGTCTTCCTCCTGCCGCCTTTGCTGCTGCTCGGCGCGCTGACGCGCCGCGCGGCGCGGCGCGGCGAGCTCCCCCGCTTCGGCCTCGCCGCCCTCGCCCTGCACGCGCTCGTGGCGTTTCTCTACACCACCCCGTGGGACAACTACCTGGTGGCGCGCGGCGTGTGGGGGTACGGGGCGGGGCGGGTGCTCTTCACCGTCGGGTGGGTGCCCTTCGAGGAGTACCTGTTTTTCATCCTCCAGACGCTGCTGACGGGGACGCTGACGCTGCTCTTGGGGCGTTCGGTGCGCTTGGGGCCGCCCCTAGGAGCCCACACCGCGCGCCTCGTGCAGGGCGGCGGGGCGCTCGCGTGGCTTCTCTTGGCGGCGGCCGGGGTGCTCGCGCTCTCGACCGAACGCGGCACCTACTTCGGCCTCATCGCGGCGTGGGCGGCGCCCGTGTTGGCGCTGCAGTGGGGGTTTGGCGGCGACCTGCTCGTCAGGCGCTGGCGCTGGGTGCTGCCGAGCGCCGCGCTGCCGACGCTCTACCTCTGGTTGGCCGACCGCGTCGCCCTCGGCGCGGGCATCTGGTGGATCTCACCGGCGCTCTCGACGGGGTGGCGGCCCCTAGGGCTGCCCGTCGAGGAGGCGCTCTTTTTTCTGCTCACAAACCTGCTCATCGTCTTCGGGATGACGCTCGCCCTCGCGCCCGAGTCGTTAGGGCGGTTGCGCGCGCTCGCCAAGCTCCGCTGGTGGCGCGTGGCGTTCGTCTTGTGGGTGCTGACGATGGTGCCGACGCCGCTCCTGCCGGGGGCGTTCGTCCCGCTCGCCTACCTCAGCACGCTCCTGCTGACCCTCGGGGTGCTGGGCTGCGCCCTGGAGCGCTACGGGCGGCGGGCGTGGTCGCTCTTTGCGCTCGCCTTTCTTTTCGGGGTGGTGGTCGAGTGGCTCGGCTACCGCACGGGTGTGCCCTTCGGGGCGTACCGCTACACCGCGCCGGGGCCGGCGCTCTTGGGGGTGCCGCTGCTGGTGCCTCTAGGCTGGTTCGCGTTCACCATGATCGCCCTCGCGCTCGCCCCGCGGGGCAGCGCGCGCTGGTTCGCGCCCCTGGTGCTGGTCGCGTGGGACGTGGGGCTCGACCCGCTCATGGTGTCGCAGGGCTTCTGGGCGTTCGCGTCGGGGGCGTACTACGGGGTGCCCCTGAGCAACTTCGTGGGGTGGTACGCCGCGGGGTGGGTCTTGGTGGCGCTGCTGCTGCGGCTCGAGCCCCGCTTGGAGACGGAGCGTCCGCGCGACCTGCACGCGGTCTTCTGGGTGCAGCTCTTTCTCATGACCTTCGGCCTGCTCTTTTTCGGCCTGCCGTGGGCGGCGCTGGCGGTGCTCGTGGCGATGGGCGCGGTCGGCATCTGGGCGGCGTTCCCGCAGCAGACCACCGCTTGGGCCGTGGGGGGCGCGGCGCGCCTCAAGCGCGCCGCGCAAGGGGCCCTGGTCGCGCTCATCGCTCGCTGCCTCCCCTGGATCATCCGGCGTTCGCTGCGGCGGGGGTTGCACGGGGTCTACGCGCGCGGGCCGTGGGGGGCGCTCCCCAAGGGGGGCTTTATCCTGGCGGCGAACCATCACGCGTGGTGGGACCCCTACTTGGCGTGGTTCATCGGCCGCCGCCTCGGCCGGCCCCTGAGCGGGCTGATGTTGGACGCGACCGTCGAGCGCTTCCCCTTTTTCCGCGCTCACGGCGCTTTAAAGACCACCGAGGTGCGCGAAGCGCTGCGGCGCCTCGCGCGCGGCGAGGTCCTTATCCTCTTCCCCGAGGGGGTGCTGCGCCCCCCCGGGCAGGTGTCACGGACGCGCCCCGGCGTCCTCTACCTCGCGCGGCGCGCGGGGGTGCCGGTGGTGCCGCTCGCGATACGCGTCACGGTGCGCGGGGCGCAGCACCCCGAGGCGCTCCTCAGCGTAGGCGCGCCCCTTGAAGCGACCGACGCCGCGGCGCTCGAGGGGGCCCTCAACGCGCTTTTAGGCGACCTCGACGACCTGCTGCGCCGCGCCGAAGCGGAGCAGCCACCGCCGGGCTTTACGGCGTGGCTAGGCGGCGCGAAAAGCACGCACGAGCGCGCGGCGTGGGTGGGGCGGGTGTTTCGCTCGTGAGCCCGCCTGCGACGGCGCTGTGGTGGCTCGTGACGCTCTTTTTGGGCGTGCAGCTCGCCGTGCTGCTCATCAACGCCGCGACGTTTCCCGTCCTCGCGCCCGCCGAGCCGGTGCGCCGGCGCCGCGTGTCGCTCCTCGTCCCCGCGCGCAACGAAGCGGCGACCCTGCCGGAGACGCTCCCCGGCCTCCTGGCCCAGGGCGCGGCGGAGGTGATCGTCCTGGACGACAACTCCACGGACGACACGCTGCGGGTGTTGCAGGGCTTCGCCGCCGAGCACCCGCAGCTCAGGGTCTTGCGGGGCGAGCCCCTACCGGCGGGGTGGGGGGGGAAGAACTGGGCCTGCTACCAGCTCGCGGGGGCGGCCTCGGGCGAGCTGGTGGTGTTTACCGACGCCGACGTCTTCTGGGAGCGGGGGGCTTTGGGCGCGCTCCTCGCCTTTGCCGAACGCCACGACGCGGTGTACGCGAGCGTCTGGCCGCGGCAGCGCACGCACACCCTCTTCGAGCGCCTCACGGTGCCCTTAATCGACCTTATCCTCCTGGGGTATCTGCCGTACCCCGCCGTGCGGCGCACCCGCGACGCGGCCTTTTCGGCGGGGAACGGCCAGTGCATGCTCTGGACGCGTTCGGCGTATCTGCAAGTCGGCGGTCACCGCGCCTTTCGGGACGAAGTTTTGGAGGACGTGCGTATGGGCCAGCGCGCCAAGGGCAAGGGGCTCAAGGTAGCCCTAGCGCTCGGCGGCGAGCTCCTCAGCACCCGCATGTACCGGAGCGCCGAGGAGACCGTCGCGGGCTTCTCCAAAAACATCGTGGCGGCCCATGGTGGGCGCCCGCAGCTCGTGGCGTCACTTTTGCTCAACACCCTCGCCTACACGCTCGCGTGGCCCCTGTCGCTCTGGCACCCGCTCTGGTTGGTGCCGGCGGCGATGGGCGCCTTTCAGCGCGCGCTCACCTGCTTTAAAACGCGCCGGAGCCCCCTGGAGGCGTTTTTGCAGCCCCTGATGGCCTTTCCCCTCTGGCGGGTGGGGTGGCGCGCGCTGCTGTCGCGCACCTACACCTGGAAGGGCCGCACCTACGGGGGGGCGTCGTGAGCGCCCCTAAAACGGCGCTCGTCTTGGGGGGCGGTTTCGCGGGGCTCTCAGCGGCGCTGCACCTAGCGCTCGCGGGGCTAGAGGTGACGCTCGTGGAGCGGGAGCCCGAGGTCGGCGGCAAGGCGGGGGAGTTTGCGGCGGGCGGGTTTCGCTTCGACCTCGGCCCGAGCGTCTGGACGCTCCCCGAGATCGTTACGGAGCTCTTCGCGCGCGCGGGGGAGACGCCCCCCGTCTTTTGGCCGCTCTCCCCCCTCTGCCGCTACCTCTACCCGTCGGGGCGGGTGTGGGACGTTTTCAAAGACGCCGAGGCGACGACCGCGCAGCTGACGCCCCACGAGGCGCGGGCGTACCGGCGGCTCGTGCGCGAGGCGCGCGCGCTCTACGAGGCGGCGGCCCCCACCTTCCTCTTCGGGCACGCGCCGGGGCCGCGCGAGCTCTTGCGCTACGCCCTTGGCGGGGGGCTAAGAGCGCACCCGGGAAAGCGCCTGCCCGCCCTTTTGCGGCAGTTCGGCGCCACGGGCGACCTCGAGCCCTTCTTTTTGCGCTTTGCGACCTACTTCGGCGCCGACCCCACGCGCGCCCCGGCGGTGCTGCACAACATCGCCTGGGTGGAGCTGGGCTTAGGGGTGTTCTACCCGGTCGGCGGCATCAAGGGGGTGGTGCGGCGCCTCGCGGCGCTCGCCGAGAAGCTGGGGGTGGCGCTGCACACGGGGGTGCACGTCGAGCGCCTCGAGGTGCAAAGCGGGCGCGTCGCGGCGGCGCACACGAGCGCGGGGGTCTTCGCGGCGGACGTGGTGGTCTCCGGGCTCGACCTCATCCGCACGCACCGGCTTTTGGGGAGGCGCTCGCGGGCCGAGCGGCGAGAGCCTTCGCTGTCGGGTTTCGTGCTGCTCTTGGGGCTCGAGGGAAAGACGCCGGGGCTGGCGCACCACAACATCCTCTTCCCGCACGACTACCGCGCCGAATTCCGGGCGATCGCGCGCGGCGCGCTCCCCGCGGACCCGACGCTCTACGTCTCGATCAGCTCGAAGTCGGAGGTCGGCGACGCCCCCCCGGGCTGCGAGAACTGGTTCGTGCTGGTCAACGCCCCCGCCCTCCCCGAGGCCGCGCCCGCTGGGGCGCACGGGGGGGAGGGCTACGCCGAGCACCTCTTGGGCGTCTTGGCGCGGCGCGGCCTGGACGTGCGGGAGCGCGTCCGCGTGCGCCGGGTCTTGCCGCCCGCCTACCTCGCGCGCTTCGCGCACCGCGGCGCCATCTACGGCGCCGCGCCGCACTCGCTCGCGGCCACCCTGCGGCCCAAGCAGACCCTGCGGGGCGTGCGCAACCTCGTGCTGGCGAACGGCACCGTGCACCCGGGGGGCGGGATCCCGCTGGCGCTCCTGTCGGGGCGCCACGCGGCGGCGCTCGTCTTGGCGGGTCGCGTGCGCCGCTAAGGGGGATCACCCCCCGTTTAGCGCCCCATTCGCGCCAACGGGGAGACCGGCACGACGGGGGCGGCGCTGCTCCCCGCCAACGCGTATCGGGGTGCAGCGCTTAGCGCCGGTGCCCCGGCCCAAAGCCCCTGCCCGGGAAGCGGTCGGGTTCATGCTGGGGCTTCTCAAACCGACCGCGGGCGACGCGCGGCTCTTCGGCGCCGACTTCTCGGGGCGCGGCGAACCGCACGCGCGTCGGGGCGGTGCTCGAGCTCTCCGGCGTGCCGGAGACGCTCACGGTGCGCGAGCACGTAGCGCACTTTGCCGCCTACTACCCGCAGCCGCTCCCGTTGGGCGAGGTCGTGGCGCGCGCGGGGCTCTCGGGGCTCGAGCGCCGGCTCTACGGGAGTCTTTCGGGCGGGCAGAAGGGGCGGCTGCACCTCGCGCTCGCCCTCGTGGGCGATCCCGACCTGCTAAACCTGGACGAACTGACGACGGGCCTAGACGTCGCCCCAAAGGCCAGACCTACGGGTAGCCCGCAGCGTCGTAGCCGATTTGGCTTACAATCGCCCTACGGGGCGCGGCTCATGAGGCTGCCTGGTAGCAGCTGGAAAGGATCGACGATGGACCCGACCCCCGCCTCACCCGACACCCCGCCCACCGCACCCGCCCAACGCGTCGACCGCACGGTGATCTTCGGCAGCGCCGAGGTGCGCGCTGCGGGGATGCACGTTTCAGGGGGCAACCTGTCGTGCGTGTTCGGTTCGATTCGCCTCGACCTGCGCGAGGCGGTGCTCGCCGCGCCGGAGGTGAAGCTCGAGTTCTTCGTCCTTTTTGGTGGCGTCGAGCTGCGCGTCCCCGCCTCGTGGCGCGTCCTGAGCGACGCGCAGCCGATTCTGGGCAGCGTCGACGAGGTCGGGGTGCCGCCCGCGCTCTCGGACGCTTCGCCGACGCTGCGCCTGAGCGGCACGGTCATCTTCGGCGAGCTCGAGCTCGAGCGCTTCTAAGCGGCCTCGCGGGTCAAGGTCGCGCCGTGTTGCGCTCTCGCGCCCGCCGCCCTCGGGTGGGAGCCCGCTTTGCACCTGGTGTAGCTGCTCGGCGCCTTTGTGCAGCCCCTGGTTGCCCCCGACTTCGGGGCGCTCGGCTGGGGGCGCACGGCGCTCGCCCGAGCCCCGAGATCGCCCGCGAGCTCGGGCTTTCAGACGGGGCGGTGCGCTCTACCTCTCGGAGGCGATCGGCAAGTTGGACGTCAGCAACCGCACGGCGCGCCTCGCGCGGGAGAAGGGGTGGCTCGAGCCTCTTAAACTTCGCTTAAGCTAGGGCTGCTAGGGTGGGCGGTGGAGGTTACGCGTGAAAAAAACCCTGTTTGTCCTTCTTTTCGTCGTCCTGGGGGCCGCGCACGCGCAGGCGTTCTATTTTGGCCTCTCGACCGGTTCGCCCTACGTCAACGAGGACTTTAAGGCGGGCGCGCACCTCGGCGTCGCGCTCTCGCCGTCGCTCGAGCTGCGCGTGAGCGCCGAGGGGAGCCTGCGCGACGCCCGCCCCGAGATGGCGAGCTTGGACGTGCTCGTGCCGGTCTACTACTTCACGACCGACAACGTCAACGTGCGCGCGAGCGCCGCGCCCAACACCACGACCCACAGCAACCTCTACCTGGGCGCCGGGGTCGACGGCTACTACCGCCAGAGCGCGCGCCGCCTCACCGACGTGCGCCGCTTCGGGGTCCACGGCGTCGTGGGGGCCGAGGCGATGCTCGGGCGCATCGGGCTCTTCGGCGAGCTGCAACCCGGCGTCGTGGCGCCGCCCAACTTCAACAACCCGCGCGGTTCGTTCCGCGGCCGCTTCGGGTTCAACTTCCACTTCTAGACCCTCGAGAACGGCCTTACCTCGAAGACCCTTGGCGACAGCGCCAAGGGTTTTTGCGATTTGAGCGTCCGGTCGGCTAGCACGACCTAGGTTCCGTTGACGTCGTCCTAAGCATTATTCTAAGCTTCCGCATGAACCGGTTTGGGTTCGTGGCCTGTGGCCTGTGGCTTGTGGCCAAGCCACAGGCGCTCGCTGGGCGCTAAACCAGCGGCCAAAGTGCATGAAGGTCAACAGCACCGAGGACGAAATCGTGCTCCGCCAAGCGCGCCCCCGACGCCCAGGCCGGTCGGGGGCGCTTTTGAGGCTTAGACCCCCCGCCGCAGCGCCGGACGCGCTTGGTAGGTCAGAGCCCGCCAGACCCACTCGGCGAGCCCGTAGCGGTAGCGCTGCAACCAGAGGTTGCTGAGCACGATCTGCGCGGCGAAGAGCGCCAGGGTGAGCACGATGCCCCACGCCGGCCCGACGCGGCCGAAAAGCCCTAAACCGTAGGGGTAGAAGAGGAGCGTGCAGATCAGGGACTGCGCCAGGTAGTTGCTGAGGGCGGTGCGCCCGACGGCGGCGAGCGGCCCCAGACGCGCTTGCCACCGCGCGGCGCGCAAAAGCAGCGCGAGCCCCGAGAGGTAGGCGAAGCCGAGGGCGGGGCTGCCGATGGCGACGTCGAGCGCCTCGAAAAGCGGCGTGCTGCCCCCCCGGGCGAGCGCCGCGCCGCGCAGCAGCACGAGCGGTAGACCGACCGCGAGGGTCACCCCAAAGGTGCGGCGCAGCAGAGGCGCGTGCGCCTCGGGGTCCTGGAGCACCCCCCGCCGCCCGACGAGGAGCCCGAGCAGAAAGAGCGCCAAAATCTGCGGAAAGACCACGAGCAGGTTCGTGAGGTTGAGAAACAGCCAGCTGAGGCGCACGAGCGTCAGCTCGGCGTAGCTGCCCGTGCGGTAGAGCCCCTCGAGCTGCGCGAGGAGTTCGGGCGGCAGCGCGTTGCCACCGAAAAGGGTGAGCACGTAAAAGGCGATGAAGGTGTAGAGCGTCCCGCCCACGACCCATAGGAGCAGCGTCCGGTCCGAGCGGTTCCGAAAAGGGAGCAGCAAAAAGCCCACGAGCGCGTACGTGACCAAGATGTCGCCCAACCAGACGAAGACGGCGTGCAGCACCCCGATACCGAGCAGGACGAAAAGACGCCGCCGGTAGAGGGGCACGACCCCCTCGCCCTTGCGCAGCTGCAGCGCGAAGCCGAGGCCGAACAAAAAGGCGAAGATCGGGTAAAACGACCCCTCGGCGAAGGTGACGATCACCCACTCGGCGGCGCGCTCGAGGGGACCGAGACCGGGCGCGGCCAGCGGCGGGTAGAGCGGCGCAAGGTAGGAGAACATGAGCATGTTGACGAGCAACACGCCAAACAGGGCGAACCCGCGCAGGATGTCGAGGGTGACGAAGCGGGTTTCGGGGACGGCGGGGGCGAAGAGGGGGTCGGTCTTCGAGGGGGTGGAAGGGGCAGTCATGGCAGCTCCTTTCCCCTTTAAGCTAGCAAAGGCGGGGTGAGATGGGGCTATCCGAGCGCCGCCGCGCCCCCCCAGGGGAGCCAGACGCTCACCACCGCCCAGTGCAGCACCACGGGCGGCCAGAGCGACCCCGTGCGGCGGTAGAGGAGGCTGCAGAGCGCCCCCAGAAGGAGCGTCAGCAGCAAGAAGAGGGGGTTCAAAAAGACGTCCCGCGCCCCCCGCACGAAAAGGGCGTTGAGCGGGTGCGTGAGCACGTAGGCGCCGAGTGCGGGGAGCGCCCAGCGGGGTGGCGGGAGCACCCGAAAGAGGATCTCTTCAAGCGCGCTCGGTACGAAAAAGGCGCGCAGAACGACTCTCAGGGCCGCTCCGGGGGGGAGCGCGGCGGATGCCTCGAGCAGCCCACCCCAACGTCCCAGGGGCAGCGCGAGCGCGGCGAAGACCGCGAGCGCCAGGAGCGTCTCCCCCCAGCCCCGCACCCCCGGCCAGGTGCGGGCGGCGCGCACGAGGCGCGACCTCACGACCCCGCGCGCGCGTGGCGCAGCGGTTGGGGCGCGCCGTAGGTGAGGCTGCGCCAGACCCACTCGGCGGGGCCGAAGCGGAAGTGCCGCAACCAGAGGACGCTAAAGACCGCCTGCAGGGCGAAGATGGCGAGCGCCAAGGGGAGCGTGACGGTGAGGCCCAACTCCCCCCAGTAACCGAGCCCGTAACCGTTAAAGATGAGCGTGCAGATGAGCGACTGGGCGAGGTAGTTGCTGAGCGCCATGCGCCCCGCGGCGCCGAAAAAGCCGAGGCGCTGCCGCCACCGCGCGCGCGCCAGGAGCAGGTTCAAGAGGGCGAGGTAGACGAACATCAGCGCGGGCCCGCCGAGGGCGAACGAAAAGGCGAGCGAGAAGGGGTGCCGCGTCCCAGTGAGCAGCCAGGTGGCGTAAAACCCCTTGAAGATGAGCGCCAAGGGCAGGGCGGCGGCGAGCACCCAGAGCCAGAGGCGGCGGTTGGGGCGGGCGAAGACCTCGTGGCGTCCCGCCAGGAGCCCTAGGAGAAACAGCCACAACACGGTCGGTAGAAAGCTCGGGAAGTTGAGCACCTCGCGCCCGAGGAGGCGGAGCTGGTACGCGACGACCTCGGGGTACGTCCCCTCGCCGAAGGTCCGGTCGAAAGCGGCGAGCGTCAGCCACGGCGCGCGCCCCGCGAACCCGAGGTCCCAAAAACCCAGGTACGAACCGCTCGAGAGCGTGAAAAAGAGGGCGGCGCCGGCGATGACCACCCCGGTGCGGCGAAAGGCAAAGGGCGCGAGCACAAACCCCGCCGCCGCGTAGCTCAGCAGGATGTCGCCGTACCAGATCAAGCTCGCGTGGAGCGCGCCGATGCCCAAAAGCACCAGCAAGCGGCGGCGAAAGCGCGGCAGCGCCGCGCGCCCGCGCCGCAGCTGCAACGCGAAGCCGAGCCCGAAGAGAAAGGAGAAGAGGGCGTAGAACGCCCCCTGAAAAAAGGTGCGCACGGCGGCCTCGAGCCACCAGTTAAGCTCCCCCGGCCAGGTGCGGGTGAGTCCGAAGTACCCCGCCGGGGAGCTGAAAAACAGCATGTTGACGGTGAAGATGCCCAAGAGCGCGACGCCGCGCACGATGTCAATGACCGCGAGCCGCCCCTCGGGTGCGGTCGGGGCGTCGGGGGGGGTGGGGGGGGTGAGCACCCTTTAGTTTACGGGACGCCCGCGCGCGCCGCCACGCGCCCAGCGTGCACAAAAAAGGCGCGCTGAAACGTTTCAGCGCGCCCACGGGGAGCCTTTAGCGGCGGCGTCCGCCCAAGTACTTGCGCGCGGCGAGCGCGGCGAGCCCGGCGAGCGCGGCGCGGCCGCCGGTGGAGTTGAGCGGGTTGTTGGGGCCGAGGAGGCTCTCCAAGAGGTCCGGGTCCTCTTTCGAGGCGCGGCGGGTCATGCGCGCGAGTTCGCGCGGCGAGGTCGCCCGCTCGTCGTCGTAGTCGTCGCGGTAGCCTTGGTACCGGCGGCTCGGGTCGCGGGTCGCCTCTTGGTAGCGCCGCGCGAGCGCGCGGCGCTCCTCGGGCGTCATGCGCGCAAACACCTGCTCGTACTCCTCTTGCGCGTCGACCTCGTCGTCGTCCTCCATGTGGGCCATCAGCTCGCGGTAGCGGCGGGCGGCCTCCTCGTCGGAGATGCTGTTGGGGTCTTCGCGGTAGCGGCGCTCGAAGTCGCGGTAGTCGTCCTGGCGTTTAGGGTCTTGGTTGAAAAACTCGTTTAGCTTGTCGAACATGCTGCTCCTCCTACGGAGCGAGCGTAGCACCTTCTGCGGGCGCCAATTATAGTGCGGGCTGATATTGGCGCGTCCCCGCGAACGGCTGCCCCACGAGCTTTCCAGCGCTGACCGGCGCGCGGGTTCTAGCGTAGGGCGGCGGTGCTACCACCCGCGCGCCAGCGCAACGCCCCGACGCCCCGCCGTGGCGTACGCTAGGGGCTATGAAGATCTACACCCGCACCGGAGACGGGGGGACGACCGCGCTCTACGGCGGCGAGCGCGTCTCCAAAGACGCCGCCCGCGTCGAGGCGTACGGGACGGTGGACGAGGCGAACGCGCTACTAGGGCTCGCGCGCGCGCAGCTCGGGCGCTCGCCGCTAGGGGGCGACGATGACGTGGACGCGCTCTTAGACGCGCTGCAGCGCACCCTCTTCGAGGTCGGCACCGACCTCGCGACGCCTTTGAGCTCCAAGTACCGCGCCAACCTCGTCCCGCTGAGCGCGGCCGACGCCGAGGAGCTCGAGCGCCACATCGACCGCTTAGAGGCCGAGCTGCCCCCCTTAAAGGCCTTTATCCTCCCCGGTGGGCACCCGGCGGCGGCGAGCTTGCACCTCGCGCGCACGGTCGTGCGCCGCGCCGAACGCCGCGTCGCCGGGCTCGCCCACGAGGAGGCGGTGAACCCGCACGTCGGGGTCTACTTAAACCGCCTTTCTGACCTCCTATTCGTCCTCGCGCGCTTTGTCAACGTACGCTCGCAGACCCCCGAGACCCCGTGGCGCGCGCGGGAGCGCCCGCGGGAGGTGTGACGTGAGCCCTCGCGTGGTCTCGCTCGCCTGCTCGAACACCGAGATCGTCTGCGCGCTCGGCTGCGCGGACTTGCTCGTCGGCGTGGACAGCCACTCGGACCGGCCCGCCGAAGCCTTGGCCGGTCTGCCGCGCGTCGGGCCGGACTTGCAGATCGACATCGCGGCCGTGTGCGCGCTTCAGCCCGACCTGGTGCTCGCCTCGCTGACGGTACCGGGGCACGAGCGGGTGGTCGCGGGCCTCGAGGCGGCGGGGCTACGGTACCTCGCGCCCCAGCCCGTGAGCCTGGAGGACGTCTACGCCAGCATCCGCGAGATCGCGCACGCCCTGGGGGTAGCCGAACGGGGGGAGGCGCTCATCCATAAGATGCGCGCCGAGCTCGTCGACTGCAGCGCAGAGGCGGCGCCCAGCGTCCTCGTGCAGTGGTGGAACCGCCCGACGATCGCGCCGGGGCGCCGGAGCTGGGTGCACGACCTCTTGGTGCTGGCCGGCGCGCGCAACCCGCTCGGGGAAGAGGAGGTTAGGAGCCGCCCGCTCTCCGATGAGGAGGTCGCCGCGCTCGACCCCGACGCCATCGTCGTGTCGTGGTGCGGGGTCGACCCGCGCAAGTACCGCCCCGAGGTGGTGCGGCGCAACCCCGCGTGGCAAGGGGTGCGGGCGGTGCAGCGCGGGGCCGTGTTCTGCGTCCCCGAAGCCTACCTGGGGCGCCCCGGGCCGGGGCTCGTGGCGGGCTACCGGGCGCTCCGCGAGATCGTGGAGGTGGTTCGTGCGGATCGTCAGCCTGTTACCTAGCGCCTCGGAGATCGTCTGCGCGCTGGGACTTGGGGAGCAGCTCGTAGCGGTGTCGCACGAGTGCGACTTCCCCCCCGAGGTGCAGCGGCTGCCGCGCATCACGAGCAGCATCTTGCCGCACGACCTAGACGCGCGCGCGATCGACGAGGCGGTCTGTCGCGCGGTGCAGGAGGGGCGGGCGCTCTACAAGGTCGACGGCGACCTCTTGGCGCGCCTCAAGCCCGACCTCATCGTCACCCAAGGGGTGTGCGACGTGTGCGCGGTGAGCGTGGGGACGGTTCAGGAGACGCTGCAGTTTCTCCCCGACGTGCTCCCGGCGGGTACGCAGACGCTGAGCCTTAGCGGGACGAGCGTCGCGGGCGTGTGGCGTGACATCGGGCGCGTCGGGGCGGCGGCGGGCGTGCCGGAGCGGGCGGCGGCGCTTGTGGGCGAGCTTAAAGCGCGGTGGGAGCGCCTAGCGCGCCTCCCCAAACCGGCGCCGCGGCCGCGCGTGCTGATGCTCGAGTGGCCCGACCCGCCCTTTTACGGCGGGCACTGGGTGCCGGAGCAGGTCGCGGCCGCCGGCGGCGAGGACGCGCTGGGGCGCCCCGGCGAGGTCTCCGCGCGCGTCACCTGGGAGCGGTTGCTCGAGGCCGACCCCGACGTGATCGTGATGGTCGCGTGCGGCTACGACCTCGCGGCCAACCGCGCCTTCGCCGCGGCGCTCTACGAGCACCCCGAAGCGCGAACGCTGCGCGCGGTGCGCCGGGGCGCGGTGTGGGCCGCCGACGCCAACAGCTTTTTTAGCCGCCCCGCGCCGCGCCTCGTGGCGGGGGCCGAGGCGCTCGCGCAAGTGCTCGCCGCAAGGGACGTGCCCGGGGTCGCGGAGCGGGTGCAGGTGGCCTATTCGGCGCGCTCGAGGTAGAACGGGTAGAAGGCCGTGCTGGTCTCCCCGGCGATCTCGGCGTAGCCCTCCCACGACCCGAGCTTCTGGTGGCTGAGAGCTACACCGCCGGGGCGGCTTTCGGTTTCGTCCTGCTCCCAATCCTGAAAGCCGTGCAGCACCCAGGGGTAGCCCGCCAGCTCGAGCGTCAACTCGGCAGGATTCGGTAGGCGCGCCCGAGGCGCCAGGTACCGCTGCGCTTCGCTGCCCCGGACGGTGCCGGAAAAGGGCGCCCCGGCGCCCCCGTCGACGCGGACGGTGCCGGCGACGCGGTAGTGCTGCGCCGTCACGTAGGTGGGGGTGGCCTCTAGCTCGAGCCTGTGGAGCTCTCCGTTTTCAAAGTGGCCGACGGTGGCGAGGTCGTCGGCGCGCAGCAGCTTGGGCGCTCCGCTATCCTCGGGGATCTGGTTGTGTGGGGCCCCAGCGTCTGCGGGTTCGGCGGCGCCGACGACGAGCAGAAAACGCCCGTCGTCGCTCCACCGCACGGAGGCGGGGCCGTCGTGGTCGGCCAGCATGCGCCCACTTGCGACCTCGTAAACCTTCAGGGCCGCGCGCCCATTCGGGCGGAAGTGGCCGACCGCGAGCTGCTCCCCGCCCGGGCTCAGCGCCAGCGACTGGGTGTCGTGGGGCAGCGGGAGCACCGTTTCGGCCCGTGTCTGGAGGTCGATGACGCGCACCTTGGCGTCGCCGGTGAAAGCGAGCGTGCTGCCGTCCGCGCTCAAAGCGAGCGCCAGGCGTTGGGGCCAGCGGCTCGAGCCCGTAAAGGCGAGGTGCGCCGCGCCCGGCGCGCTCGCGTCGAGCGGGCTCCACACCTGGAGGTAAAAGGGTTGGTTGTCGTTCGCGTCCGTGTAGTCGCTGGTCAGCACCGCGAGGCGCTCCCCGCCTGGGCTCATGGCGAGCTCCTCGACGGTGCTGCCGGGGGCCTCGAGCACGCTGAGGAGCGCCCCCGCCTCCCCCTCGTAGAGGGCGACGCGTGGGCGGTCGCCGCCCGCGACGGCGAGGAGGTCGGCGCGGGCGCTCAGCTCGAGCCGCTGCAAGCACGCATAGCTGCAAGGCCCCAAAGCCGGACCGGCGTCCAGGCGGTAGCGCTCGGTGCCCGTCACCGTGTCCCAGAGCTGCACGCGGTCGAGGAAGAGGTTGGCGACGCGTGCGCCGTCGGCGCTGATGGCGACGTCTGCGGCGCCCGAGAAGAACGCTTCGTCGGGTAGCCTCCCCAGCCCCTTGACGGCCGTCTGGGTTTGAACGTCCCAGAGCTGCACGGCCGCGAGCCCGTCGCCCGCGCTCATCGCCAACAGGCGGCTGTCGGCGGAGAGCGCTATGGTAGCAGACGAGGTGCGGGCGTCCACGACCCCGCGGTAGCTGCCGCGGAGGATGCGCGGGTCATTGGCGAAGTCGAGCGCCTCCGGAGAGCCAATCAAGCAGCCCGCCAACCCCAGTAGGGGCGCAAGGGCCAACCTTGCAACCGAACGGTTCATGGATGAGCTTAGCATGAATGCGCCCCTTGCAGCCTCACGTGTCAGGAGCGTCCGCTCACTCGTCGTTGCCGTTACAAAGCGGGTGTGCTAGATTGAGGCATTCGGGTCTTCACAAGGGTCTTCGGGGGAGCCCTGGGGCGCGCGTCAAAATCGAGCGCCCTTCGGGGGGCCCCGCACCGCACCGGAAAGCGAGGTAGCGCGGCGATGAGGCGTGGGTTGTCGGGATTTTTCTGGCTTACGGCCTACTTGGTGGTGATCTTCGCGCCGCTCTTTTTCATGCTCGTCCGGCCGATTCCGTCCGGCCGCGACTTCGTCACGGAGCTCTCCATCGCGCTCGGCTTCGTGGGGCTCACGCAGATGGCGGTGCAGTTCGTGCTGATCGCCCGCTTTAAACGCGTCACCGCCCCTTACGGCATCGACCTCATCTTGCAGTACCACAAGCAGATCGCGGTCGTCGCCATTCTCCTCATCCTCGCGCACCCCGTGCTCCTGATGATCCAGCAGCCGTGGCGCTTAGAGCTCCTCAACCCGCTGCGCGGCAACTGGGCGAGCCGCTTTGCGCTCCTGTCAGTGCTCTGCTTGCTGCTCTTGTGGGGGCTGTCGGCCTTTCGCAAGCAGATCCGGATGAACTACGAGGCGTGGCGGCTCTCGCACCTCTTTCTCTCGGTCCTCGCCCTCGTGTCCGCGCAGATCCACGTCGCGCTCGCGGGGCTCTACACCAACACCTGGTGGAAGCACGCGCTCTGGATCGCCATGTCGGCCTTTTTCGTGGGCGTGGTGGTGTGGCTGCGCCTCATCAAACCGGCGCAGCAGCGGCGCCAGCCCTGGCGCGTCACCGCGGTGCGGCCGGAGCGCGGGGAGACCCACACCCTCGCCCTCGAGCCCGTCGGGCACAGCGGTTTTCGCTTTCACCCGGGGCAGTTCGCCTGGATCAAGGTCGACGCCTCGCCCTACACCATCGACGAGCACCCCTACTCGTTCTCGTCGTCGTCGGAGCGGGGGGGGCAGCTTGAATTCGGTATCAAAGAGCTCGGCGACTTCTCCGCCAACATCAAAAACGTCCCCGTCGGGGCGACCGCGTACGTCGACGGGCCGCACGGCGCGTTCTCCATCGACCGCTACCCCGCGACGGGGTACTTCTTCTTCGCCGGCGGCGTCGGTATCACCCCCTTTATGAGCTTTCTGCACACCATGGCCGACCGCGGCGACCCCCGCCCCGTGCTCCTTTTCTACGCGGGCAAGACCTGGGAGGCGCTCACCTACCGCGAGGAGATCGAGAGGCTTAGAGAGCTTCTCGACCTCGAGGTCGTCTACGTGCTCGAGGAGCCGCCCGAGGACTGGGAGCCGCCCAAGCCGCGCGTCCGCGCCCTCGGCGCGGGGACGTACGTGCTCGAGCCCCCCGAAGAGGCCCACAAGATCGAGGAGGGCTTCGTCACCGCCGACATCCTGCGCCGCCGCTTGCCGCAAGAGAGCATCCACCGCGAAGCCTTTATCTGCGGCCCCGCACCCTTTATGGACGCCGTTCGCGACGCCTTGCTCGAGGTCGGCGTGGACGCAGAGCACATCCACATGGAGCAGTTCGACCTCGTCTAGGCGTCTTTTAGGCGTCCGGTTGGGCGCCTAAGGCGGCTGCAGCGCTGGGGGAAGTATGCGCCACATCTACGCTAACCGCACCGTCTACCTCATCGCCGCCCTTTTGGTGCTCGTCTCGCTGCTCTTCGCGTGGCTTAGGAGCGCGCAGGTCATCTTGACGACCGAAAGGACTGTCGACGCGCTCTTTGCGGGCGCGACCAGCTTAGAGGCGTTCGACTGGGAGGCGCTGGGGGAGCACTCGTACGCTGTAAACTGCCGCGCGTGCCACGGCTCCGAGGGCCGCGGTTGGGGCGCCTACCCGGGGCTGCGCACCCTCGGCCCGCTCTTTAACGCCGAGGGGGGGCGGGAGTACCTGCTTCACGTGACCCTGCACGGCCTCGCGAGCCCGCGCCACACGGCGCCCATGCCGCAGTTTCTCAACCTGCCCGACGCGGAGGTCGCGGCGGTGAACAACTTTATCCTGACGCGCTGGGGCAACGAGGGGGCGGTCGACCCCGAAGACCTCTACCTGCCGAGCGACGTGACGCCCCTGCGCGAGCCCACGCTCTCGCCGTGGGACGTCAACGAGCTCAGGGGCGAACTCGACGCTGCGGGTATCGCCGAGGTGCCCGAGCCCGTGCTCGCGAGCGCGGGGTTCGACTGGCAGGCGCGCGGGGCGGAGCTCTTCGAGGAGCGCTGCAGCGGTTGCCACGTCACGGTGCCGCAGACGCCCGCGCTGCTGCAGGCGGCGGGGGGGCGCGAGTACCTGCGCAACCTGCTCCTCTACGGGCTCGCCGGGGAGCTCGAGCACCCCGCCTTCGATGACCTGAGCGACGAGGACGCGGCGGCGGTTCTCAACCAGACGGTGGTCACCGCGCCGGAGGCCGGCGACCTGCCCGAGGACACGCAGCTCTTTACCCCCGAAGAGCTCGCCGAGGCGCGCGAGACGCCCGCTGACCCCGAGGAGGTCGCGGCGCAGCGGCCCGCGTTGGAAGACGAAGACGCGGACGAAGACGGCGAGTAGCGCGCGAGGGGTCTCGGTCCGCACCCTCTGGGGCGTAGGCGCTAGCCAGGGGCCGCGGACCGCACCCTTGCGCGCTCACCGCTCACCATAGCTGCGTCGGGGACGCCCACAGCGACGGCCGCCGCAACCGCCAGCAGCTATCGGTCGCCACCCATAGCCACCGCGATACGCGGGGGGCGGCGTAGAGCCCTGTGATAGCATCGGTTGACTTTGGAGGAGCCTATGTCACAGGTGCAGTCTCAGGTGAAGACCTTTGGAAACCTTATCGGCGACCGCGAGGTGGGGAGCGAACAGACCTTCGCGTCGCGCAACGCGTCGGAGCTCTCGGACGTCTTGGGCCACTTTCCCGAAGCGACCAAGGAGCAGGTGCGCGAAGCCTGCTTGGTCGCCCGCGAGGCGTTTAGGAGCTGGTCGAAGACCCCCGCACCGGTGCGCGGCGAGCTCATCGGCACCATCGGCAAGGCCCTCGAGCGCGAAAAGGAGGCGCTAAGCCGCCTCGCGACGCGCGAAATGGGCAAAACCCTCAAAGAGGCGCGCGGCGACGTGCAAGAGGCCATCGACACCTGCCACTTCTTTCAGTCCGAGGGGCGCCGCCTCTACGGGCAGACCGTCCCCTCGGAGATGCCCAACAAGGACCTCCTCACCTACCGCCGCCCCCTGGGGGTGGTCGGCGTCGTCACCGCCGGCAACTTCCCCGTGGCGGTGCCCGCCTGGAAGCTCATCCCGGCCCTTTTGACGGGTAACACGGTCGTCTGGAAGCCCTCGGAGGACGCGCCCGCGTGCGCCTACGCCCTGGTCAAGCTGATGCACGAGGCGGGGCTGCCGGCGGGCGTCTTAAACCTCGTCTTCGGCGGCGGCAAGGGCGGGGCGGGGGAGCACCTTATCGCGATGATGGACGAGGGGCTACTAAACAAGTTCGCCTTTACCGGTTCGACGGCGGTGGGCCGCGAGATCGGGGCGATCGCGGGGCGCAACCTCCTACACCCGACGCTAGAGCTCGGCGGCAAAAACCCCTTGGTGGTGATGCGCGACGCCGACTTAGGCAACGCCGTTGCCGGCGCGCTCTGGGCGTCTTTCGGCACCGGCGGGCAGCGCTGCACCTCGGCGGGCAACCTGATCCTTGACGCGCCCATCTACGACGCGTTCAAGGCGCGCTTTTTGGAGGCCACCCGAGAGATCAAAATCGGCGACCCCAACAAGCACGAGGACGTCCTCTACGGTCCCTTTATCAGCAAGAAGTTTTTTGAGCGCTGGCTCGAGCACTACGCGTGGGGCCACGAGGACGGGGCGACGAAGCTCTACGGGGAGGGTCGCATCACCCCCGACAACCGCCCCGAAGGCTTCGTCGGCGACCCCGAAGCGAGCTTTTACGGCTGGCCGACCGTCTGGGAGGGCGTCACCCCCGAGATGCGGCTCTTTAAGACCGAGATCTTCGGGCCGACCATCAACCTCGTCAAGGTCGACGGCTTCGACGAGGCCATCGCGACCGCCAACGCGGTCGACTACGGCCTCTCCTCGGCCATCTACACGAATAACCGCCTCTGGGCGCACCGCTTTAAAGAGGAGATCCAGGCGGGGATGACCTCGATCAACAACTCGACGACGGGCGCCGAGGCGCACATGCCCTTCGGCGGCATCAAGGGTTCGGGCAACGGCACCCGCGAGTCGGGGATCTGGGTGATCGACAACTACACCTACTGGCACGGGGTCAACGACGACGTCTCGGGCAAGCTGCAGCTCGCGCAGATGGACACGGCCTACATCGCACCGAAAGCGCCGGTAAACGTCACCGAGCTCTTCGCTTAAACCTGCCCGAGCGGCGTAAGGGCGCGTTACGGAGGCGGTGATGGCCCGGGCGTTGGAGGACGTGCGGCGGCAGCTCGGGGCGCTCAAGGGGGACGCGCAGAGGCTTCTGCAAGGGGTGCCGGAGCAAGGGCTCTGGCACCCGCCGCCGGAGGGGGGCCATCTCGCGCACCTCAACGTCACCGGGCGGCGCTACGCCGCAAGCTGCGCGCGGCGATCACCGAGGCGCAGCGAAAGGGGCTGCGCGGCGCCGGGCCGTTTCGCTACGGGCTGCTGGGCGGCCTTGTCATCCGCTCGCTCGAGCCGCCGGTAAAGCGCAAACTCACCGCACCCAAAGCGTTCGTTCCCGTCGCGGCAGCCCGTGAGGAGGTCGTAACGCCCTTTTGGGCCCTGCAAGACGAGCTCTGGGAGCTCACGAGGGGCTTGATCTCGCCCGCGTGAAGGTCACGTCACCGGTCACGCGGCTTCTGCGCTCGAGCGCGTTTGGGGCCTTCGGCGTCGTTTTGGCGCACGAGCGGCGCCACCTCTGGCAGGCGGCGCGCGTCAAGGAAGCGCTAAGGCAACTGTAAAGGGCGCCTAAAGGGCACGCCGGACGGTTTTCATCTTGAACCGGTATACTCGGGAGCGAAAAGGAGTCCTCATGATGCGTTCGGCTATGCTGTGCCTGCTTCTCGTCCTCCCCGTCGCTGCCGCCCAAGGGGTCGTGGCGGGAGCCATCGCCCCCGTAACCCCCCCTACGGGCCCTGCCGGCATCACCGTCACGGCAACCGGCACCGCCTACGGCGAACCCGACAGGGCGAGCTTTGACGCCGGCGTCTTGGCCACCAACCGCGACGTGCAAGCGGCGCTCGACGAGGTCAACGAGCGGGTCGAACGCCTCATCAACACCTTGCAGGGGGCGGGCATCGCCCCCGAAGACATCCGCACGAGCAACTTCGCGGTCTTTCCCGACCAAGCGTACCGCCCCGACGGCACCCCCGGCGAGCTGCGCTACCGCGTAACGAACACCGTGAGCGTGACCGTGCGCGACACCGAACAGCTGGGGGAGCTCCTCAGCGCGAGCGTCGAGGCCGGCGCGAACGAGATCTGGAACGTCACCTTCGGCATCTCGAACCGCGCGGCGCTCGAGAGCCGCGCCCGCGAGGAGGCGATGCAGGCGGCGCGCGAGCGCGCGCAGCAGCTCGCTTCGCTGAGCGGCGTGCGCCTGGGCGTCGTGACGCGGGTTGTCGAGGGGCCGCTGCCGGATGCCGGCATCCCTCTGCCTGCTGCCCGCGCCGAGTTCGCCTCCGACGCCAGCGTGCCCATCGCGAGCGGTCAGCTCGCGGTGACCGTCACCCTGCAGGTGACCTTTGGGATCGAGTAGTGGCCGCGTGACCTAGCGGCCACGCACCCGCTACGGGTCCCCCGACGATTGACAAAAGGCGTCTGACAAAAGGCGTCCTCGCAGACGCGCTACCCCGTTTTGTGGATCTCGAGGACGATCACTTCGGTGGTCCCCAAGGGCAGGTGGATGGTGGCGACCTCGTTCACCCGCTTGCCCAGCAGGGCCCGCGCGACCGGCGTTTGGTAGTTGATGATGCCCATCTCGGGTTTGCTCGTGCCCACGGTGATCTGCACGGTAAACACTTGCCCAAGGTCGTTGGCGTCGCAGTAGCGGACGAAGTCGCCGACCCGGACAACCGCGCCCTGCGGCTTTCCGGGCGCTTTCGGTGCCGGCGCCTTCGGTTTGCCATTGGGTGGCGCAGGTAAGGAGGTGCGGCGCGGCACCCCGCTGGCTGGCGTCCCCTGAGCCGCGGTCTTGCGGGCCAGTTGGTCGAGGTAGGCCCGCAGCTTTTTGGTTTCTTTGTCGGGGTTGGAAAACCAGTCGGTCGACCAGATCCGGTACACGTGCCACCCTAGGCGCTCGAGCACCTCCTGGCGCAAGCGGTCCCGGTCGCGCGCGGCTTTGCTCGAGTGATAGGTGGCGCCGTCGCACTCGATCGCCGCCAGGTAGGACCCCGCCGCGTGCGGGTGGTGCACCGCGAGGTCGACGAAGTACCCCGCTACCCCTACCTGGGGTGTGGCTTCGTACCCCGCGCGTCGAAGGCACGCCATCACCATGACTTCAAAGTCCGAATCGGGTTCGCGACCGGTCGGGGTCCCCGTCTCCAACCTGCCGGTCGCGGCGTACTCGAGGTAGTCGCGCAGGGCGCGCACCCCTTGGCGCGACTCCGGCGTGACCCTGATGTCGCCCGGCTTGAGCGAGGTAAAGACGCGCACCTGACACTTGGCGCGGGTGAAGAGCACGTTGAGACGGCGGTGCCCCCCTGCGCTGTTAATCGGGCCGAAGCGCTGCGCCACCGTTCCCCGCGCGTCGGGGCCGTAGACGGTCGAGATAAAGATGACGTCGCGCTCGTCTCCCTGGACGTTCTCGAGATTTTTGACGAAAAAGGGCTCGAGCGAACCCTCCCAGCGCTCGAGGTAGCGCTGAGCGGCCCGATCTTTGGCGATGGCGCGGTCGAGCTCCTCTTCGAGGGCGTCGCGTTGCGCTTGGTTGAGGGCGACGATCCCCAAGCTGCGCTGCGGGTGCTCTTGCATAAAGCGCAGCGCCGCCTCGGTCACGGCGGTGATCTCCTTGCGGTTGACCCGCACCTGCGCCTGATAGGTGCCCCCGACGAAGGTGCTGGTGACGCCGTAGGTGCGCGCGTCGCGCACGGGGGAGGGGAAGACGATCAGGCTGTTGTCGTAGAAGTGGCGGTTGGAGAAGGCGATGAGGTCTTCGTGGCGCGAACGGTAGTGCCACAGTAGCCGCCTAGCGGGTCGGTAGACGGCTAGGGCGAGGTCGAGGATCGACTCCGCCTCCACCGTCTCCTCATCCTCCTCGTCGGGGGTGTCGCTGCGTTCGAAAAAGGTCGTCGGGGGGAGCTGCTTGGTGTCGCCGACGACGACCAGCTGCTCGGCGCGTGCGACCGCGCCGATGGCGTCCTCCGGTTTCATCTGGGAGGCTTCGTCGATGATGATGAGGTCAAACTCGAGGCTGCCCGGCGGGAGGTAGTGACCGATGGACAGAGGCGACATCATAAAGCACGGTTTCAACTCCTGGATGGCGGTGCCGGCACGGCTGAGGAGGTTGCGCAGGGCGATGTGGCGTTTTTTCTTGCTGCGCTCGTGCTCGATGAGCGCGCGCTCGGTGTAGCTCTTTTTGGGGCCGGCGCCCACGCCCCACGTGACTGGTTTGTGTGCCAGCTCGGCCGCGAGCTTGCGGCGCTGCAGCTCGAGCGTGCGCCGGTCGAGCTCCGCGAAGCGCTCGCGGAGCTGCATGTGGCGTTCGCCGGAAACGTCGCTGAGCACCGGAAAGCGGTCGTAGGCGATTTTGGTGAGGGCCCGAGCCACGGCGTACTCAAAGGCGGCCGCGGGGTCGGCGAGGTCGCGTTGGGAGGAGGGCAGAAAGGCTTGGAGGTGGAGCGCGCGCGCCCGTCGGTGCGCCCGCAAGTACTGGACCCACCCGTCGAGCGCCTCGCTAGCGGCCCCCGCCGCCTCCAGGCGGCGGATGGCGGCGGCGAGCGGCAGCTCCGGCAGCGCCCGCCCGAAGAACGTGGTCTCCTCGAGCTGGGCGAGGTCGTTGGCGCGCTCCGCGGCGCGCGCTTCGTCGTGAAGCTGCGCGACCAGCACCGCGCGCAGCTCGCGCAGGCGCGTGGCTTCAGCCCGGTAGGCGTCTGTGAAGAGGCGCGTTTTGAGCGCGGCGGGGAGCTCGAGCGCCCGGACGCGCTCAACGGTCGTGAGGAGGCTGGCGAGCATCTCGGGGTCGGTCTTGACGCCCCGGTCGAGCGCCCCGAGAAACGACCGGGAGGCTGCTTGCGCCGCCAGCTCGGCGCGCAGAGCGTGGAGGTCCAGGGCGTCTCGCGCAAGCGGCTCGAGCGACGACAAAGCGAGCTGGGGGTCGAGCGCGAGAGCGTGCAGCTCGGCCGCGAGCGCTTCTAACCGTTGCACCCTCGTGCTCAGCGTTTCGGCGAAGTCGGTCAGCGGTTGCGTCTCGCGGCCGCTCAGCGCCTGGGCGACGCGTTTGAGCGCTGCGTAGTCCGGTGAGGCGCTGAGCAGGCGCGCCGCCTCTAACGCCGTGCTCGGCCCCTTGAGCAGCTGGGTGCAAAGGGCCGACAGGAGGGGGCTCGTCGGCTGAAGGTGCAGCCGCACCGCTTCGGCAAAGCGCGTGACCGCTAGAAGGTCGGCGGTGGGGGTATCGAGCCCCTCGGCGAAAGGACCGGCGAGGTGGTGGAGGGCGGGGTCGTTGGCAAACGCCTGAAGCTCGTGCAGGTGACTAGCCAGAGCCTCCAGCTCGTCGGCCATCGTTCGCGTGGGCAGACGGACGTCCTCGCGGCGCAGCCCCCGGTACGCCTGCTTCGCCTCGCGCACCCGTTGGTTGAAACAGGAGAAGAGACCGGCCCCTCGTAGCGCCTGAGCGTGTTGCCGGAGCGCCTCCGCTTGACCCACGTCAGCGGGGATGTGGAAGATGGGTTTGAGCTCCGTGTGCGTTTCCCGCAGCGCCGCCAAGCGGGCGTCCAGGCGCTCGAGCGCGACGCTGCTCCCCTCCTCGAGCAGCGCCGGACGCCGCAGCTTCAGCGTGGTGTCGGTGGTCTGGCCGATCAGCTCGACGGCGGTGACGAGCCCTTTCAGCTCCCCCAGCACGGTGGGCGGAGCGACGCCCAGGGTCTGAGCGAGGTCCTGAACGAGCCCCCGGATGCGGCCGTGCGTGTCCAGGTCGGCTCGAGCCTGCGCCACCATGTGCGGCAGCTCCCCGACACGCTCGTCGTCGAGGGCCAGCTCAGCGCACAGGGTGTGAGCGGCGCTGAGTAGCGCGGGATGATCGAGCAGGTGATCGGGGTTCGTGCTCGCACAGGCGAGGTTGGCGTACCGCTTCTGGAAGCTCAGCAGGCGCTGCTGAAAGGTTCGTGCGACCTCCTCGCGCGCAGCCGACGCCCCTACCCTCATCAGGCTCGGTTCGAACGGCAGGCTTTCAGGTGCGGGCAGCCCAGCTAGCTGATCGGTGAGGTGCGTGATCCTATCGAGGGTGTACTCGTCGGCGTCTTCGAGCCCTAGCGTCTGAAGCGTCTGGTGCAACGCCTGCAGGGTGCTCGACCACTGCCGCAGCGCAGCTAGCAGCTCGGCTTGTGCGAAGGGGGGCAGGTCAGCGTTGTTGACCCCGTAAAAGGGGTGCGTGCGGGCGCTGCCGTAGGCCTGTGTCAGCTCCGCGTGCAGACGGTTGAGGAGCGTCAGCGTATCCTTGGCCTCGGCGAGCTGCGCCTGTGTGAGCGCCTCGGCGTCCTGCAAAGCGACGTCCGGCAAGCTGCTGGGGGCGTTCTGCGCGGCCTGAAAGCGCTGCTGGAACCACAAAAGGTCGTGGACCGTCTTGCGCAGCGCCCCGACCTCGGCGTTCATCGCCTCGGCGTAGGCCGTAAGGCGTCTTTTAAGGTCGTTTAACTCCGCCAAGGCTTCGTCGAGCTCGGCGGGAGGGGGGATGCGGTGCTGCAGATCCAACCGTTTACCGAGCGCGTCGAGCACCTCGGTTTTTTTCGCTTTGGTCGAGTGGAGCTCGAGACAGAACTCGCCCAACCCAGCGTCGTCGAGGCGTTTTTTGACGACCTCGAGCGCGGCGATCTTCTCGGCGACGAAGAGGACGCGCTGCCCCTTGGCGAGGGCGGCGGCGATGATGTTGGTGATCGTCTGCGACTTACCGGTGCCCGGCGGACCTTCGATGGCCAGGTTGGTGCCGCGCATGACGTCGACGACGGCGCTAAACTGCGAAGCGTCGGCGTCCGTGATGAGCAGAGGAACCTGACGGGAGATGGCGGGTGCGTCGGTATCGTAGACCTCCGAGAAAAAAGGGGCGTCGCGGTCGGTACCCGTTAACAGCTCCCTTACAGCTGGGTGCGCTGTCAGCGGTCGATGGGAGGGCCACTTGCTGGGGTCGAGATCGTGGTACATGGCGAGGCGGGCAAACGAAAAACGCCCGACGGTGACGAAGCGTCTAACACGCCACCTGGGTTTATCTCGGATGATCTTAGTGACGGTTTCAAAGTACGCTTCAGGACCCTCGTCACCCTCCAAGGGCGGTAACAAGAGGTTGAAGTCGCGTCCCAGCCGCTCGTTGAGGGTGACGTTGACGACCGTCTCCTCACCCATGCTGCTGATCGAGAAGCGGTACGTTGAGCCCTGCAGGGTGCGTTGCAGTTCGACCGAGTGCAACAGCAGGGGCGACAGGATGGGCCGATCCGACGCGTCGCTCTCGTACCACTCGAGAAAGCCGAAGACGCAGTAGAGCGTGTTGATCCCCAGCTCTTGAAGGCTGGTGCGCGCGTAGGTGAGGAGCCCGCCGAGTTTTCTCTCGAAAGCCTCGGGCAGCAGGAGCGTCTGAATCTCCGCGTTAAGGCGCTCCGTGGGCACGAGGGCCTGCCGATGCCTAGCCGACAGGTCGTAGCTCGGGTCGATGCCGTTTTCCCGCGCCCAGTCGCTCAGTGTGGGGCGCTCCTTTTTAGGGCGTTCGGGTAGCCCCAAGGTCTTTCTCAGGCGATCTCTCAGCGCGCGCTCGGCCTCGGCCAGCTTCGCCTCCGGAGGGTCGTCCCCGAGCGCCTCGAGCGCGGCCAAGTACGCCTCATCCGACAGCTTGGCCTCGCGCAGCGCCGTCACGAAAGCGTCGCTTCGCTCGTCGGCGGGTTCGTCCTCGAGGGGTGGAAGGGCGACGAAGGTTAGCGAGCGCCCTTCGATAAGCTGGTTGAAGAGAATGTCCGGAGCGGCGTCGATGACGCGCACGTGGGTGCGAGCCCGGTCGCTATGCTTAAACGCAATCAGAGGGTTGCTGCTGCGTAGGTCGAGCAGTCTGGTCCGTAGCTGCTCGATCTGGTGTGCTGCGAGGTCATCGGCAGTTGTAGAAGTGTTCATGAGCTCTTCTCCGGGCTTTGCGATCCACGTCGGCTAATCAGGACGCTCCGCTGGTGTGGTAGTCGGGACGTCAAGGGCTACGCCGTACTGGTTACCCAGCTGCTGCGCTCTACCTTTCGCCAGCGTCACTGAGCGCACTTGAATGACTCCAAAGTAACATAGAGGCGCAAACGCCAAGTCTTAAATAGCGAGCAACCCGCCAGCGCCCCATAAGCTGCATAACCCCGCAGCATATGTTATTCTTATACCGTCACGCCCCCCACCGTGACGCGCACCTTGACAATCTGTGTTAACGCAAGAACGTTTCAGCGTTTGTCAGTCGCCCTTAGCGGTTATCCACAGCCCGCACCTCGTCCTTTTGGAGTTATCCACAGGCCAAGCTGTGGATAACTTGAGGGATGTCAAATGACCCTCAAAAACCCCTTGCCAGACGGGCCTCCCAGAGGGTAGAGTTACAAAAGGATCTGCCCCGTCAGGGGATTGAAACCATGGTTTTACAAGACGGTGCGCCCAGGGCGGTTGCGTTTGTTACAAAAGGATCTGCCCCGTCAGGGGATTGAAACCGGCGCATGTTGGTGATGTCCTGCCAGCTACCCTCGACGAGTTACAAAAGGATCTGCCCCGTCAGGGGATTGAAACGGGTGGTGCTTGAGGACCAGGCGCTTGAAAGCGGCGCGCAGGTTACAAAAGGATCTGCCCCGTCAGGGGATTGAAACCTTACGCGGCTCTCCTCGACGCGGGTGAGTATGACGGAGCGGTTACAAAAGGATCTGCCCCGTCAGGGGATTGAAACCGGCAGGTGTCGGTAGTGTCGCGAAGGTGAGGAGCGTCTGGTTACAAAAGGATCTGCCCCGTCAGGGGATTGAAACTGGCTTTTTCTGAACGCCAGGATAGCCATCTTATGCCTCCAGTTACAAAAGGATCTGCCCCGTCAGGGGATTGAAACTAACTGGGTGTGGCGTGAGGTTTACGAACATGAATTTCCCTGTTACAAAAGGATCTGCCCCGTCAGGGGATTGAAACACAAACGAGGTTGCGCCCCCCTCAGATGTCCCCTCCGATGGGTTACAAAAGGATCTGCCCCGTCAGGGGATTGAAACCGTTTCGTAGCGCCCGGCCTGAGCTATGACCACAGGTTCGTGTTGCAAAAGGATCTGCCCCGTCAGGGGATTGAAACAAGAGACGCATAAAAAGGGGGAACCGAAAGACGAGGGAGGTTGCAAAAGGATCTGCCCCGTCAGGGGATTGAAACGAGCCACCGGGTCCTACCGGTGGCGGTGCTGTGAACGTGAAGTTGCAAAAGGATCTGCCCCGTCAGGGGATTGAAACAATCACAGTTGAGCTGCCTACAGAAGACCTTTGCCCTAGTTGCAAAAGGATCTGCCCCGTCAGGGGATTGAAACCCGTCAATGGCTTCTAGTGCGGCCATCGGGAGGCGGGTAAGCTCCACTCCTTAGCAGAGTGGATCGTTGGCCGCAACCAGTAGGTGCAAAGAAGCAGTACGTGTAACCAAAAAAAGCACCCGCCACCTTGGGCGGGTTTTACTTTTGCCGTCTCCGACGGGCTTTTTCTTGGAGCCAATGGTCGGATTTGAACCGACGACCTATCGATTACGAATCGATTGCTCTACCACTGAGCTACATTGGCACGCGCTAGAGGTATCACCCTAGTCGAGCGATGATACCCGGATGCCTAGCACTTGTGGTGGCCAGAGGCGGGATCGAACCGCCGACACTACGATTTTCAGTCGTATGCTCTACCAACTGAGCTATCTGGCCAAGGCGTCGGCATCGTTGGCGTGCAAACTCTCGCCGATGCCGACGGGCTTTTTGGCGGAGCCGACGGGATTTGAACCCGCGACCTTCTGCGTGACAGGCAGATATGCTAACCCCTACACTACGGCTCCACACGCTCGCCCACCTGAGCGGGCAAGCGGCATGATACCGGAGTCACGGGGTGCTTGTCAACGCGTCCTTGGGCGGTGGGCTAGGGGACGAGGAGGATGTCGGCGACGATAGCGGCGAGCATCAGCGCGCCGACGTAGAGGTTGGCGTTAAACGAGCGCAGCGCGGCGCCGACGCCTTGACGCCGGACGAGGTGCTGCGCGTAGAGGAGAACGCCGCCGACGAGCGTGAGGCCGAGCGCGTAGGGCCAGCTCGAGCCAGATAGCGGCAGCGCCAGCGCCAAAAGGCCCCACGCGAGCAGGTGCAGTGCGGCGGAGATCTCGAGCGCCGTCTCGACGCCGAAGTGCGCGGGGATGCTGTAGACGCCCTCGCGCCGGTCGACCTCGACGTCGAGGACGGCGTAGATCACATCGAAACCGGCAATCCAGGCGGCGACCCCCGCCCAGAGGGCGACGGCGGCGGGTGCAAAGGCGCCCGTCACGGCGATCCACCCCCCCGCCGCCGCCGCGCCGATGGTGAGGCCCAACCAGAGGTGGCAGAGCCAGGTAAAGCGCTTGGTGTAGGGGTAAAGTGCTAGGAAAAAGACGGCTACGGGGAGGAGTGCGAAGGTCAGCGGGTTGAGGGCGGCGCCGGCAAGCGCGAGCAGCGCGAAACCGGCGAACGCCAGGATGAGGCCCTGCCGTTTGCTGAGGACACCCTGCGGGATTTCGCGCTCCGCCGTGCGCGGGTTGCGCGCGTCGATCTCAGCGTCGATGACGCGGTTAAGGGCCATGCTCGCGGTGCGCGCCCCGACCATCGCGACCGTCACCCAAAAAAACACCCAAAACCCCGGCCAGCTGCGCGTAGCGAGCAGCATCCCGCCGTAGGCGAACGGCAGGGCGAAGAGGGTGTGTTCAAACTTGACGAAGCGCAAATAGGTGGTGAAGCGGGGGGGGGCGCTGCGGTTCACGCCCCTACGATACCTTAGCGGCGGCTGGGGGCTGCGCGCCGCTCTGGGTGCGTACAATGGGGGGGCTGATGAGCTCGAGAGGACCCCTATCCCTATGACCGAGGACCGTATGACCGACGCCACCACACGCGACCCTCAGCAGTTCCAGGCCGCTTGGGACGCCCTGCAAGAGCACGCCGACGCGACGCGCGAGGTGCACATGCGCGACCTTTTCGCGGCCGACCCGGAGCGCTTCGAGCGCTTTTCGCTGCGTCTCGGCGAGCTGCTCTTCGACTACTCGAAAAACCGCATCACCCAGGAGACGATGGACAAGCTTGTCGCGCTCGCCCGCGCCGCCAAGGTGCCCGAGATGCGCGAGGCGATGTTTTCGGGCGCGAAGATCAACGTTACCGAAGACCGCGCCGTGCTGCACGTCGCGCTCCGCAACCGCTCGGACGAGCCCATCTTCGTCGACGGTGAGGACGTGATGCCGGGGGTGAGGCGGGTGCTGGAGAGGATGCGCCGCTTTAGCGAGGCGGTGCGCAAGGGCCGCTGGACGGGGTTTACCGGCGAGGCGGTGACAGACATCGTCAACATCGGTATCGGCGGTTCGGACCTGGGCCCCAAGATGGTGACGCACGCGCTTAAGCCCTACGCGCACCCGCGGCTACGCGTGCACTACGTCTCGAACGTCGACGGCAGCGACATCGCCGAGACGCTGCAAAAGCTGCGCCCCGAGACGACGCTCTTTCTGGTCGCCTCGAAGACCTTTACGACCCAGGAGACGATGACGAACGCCGAGACGGCCAAGCGTTGGCTGCTCGCCGCGGCGGGGGACGAGGGGGCGGTCGCGAAGCACTTCGTCGCCATGTCGACGAACCAACAGGCGGTCGCGGCGTTTGGCATCGACCCCGAAAACATGTTTGAGTTCTCCGACTGGGTCGGTGGGCGCTACTCGCTGTGGAGCGCGATCGGGCTCTCGATCGCGCTCTACCTCGGCATGGAGCACTTCGAGGCGCTTTTAGAGGGCGCTTTTGAAGTCGACACGCACTTCCGCACCGCCCCGCTTGAGCGCAACATCCCCGTGATCATGGCGCTCTTGGGCGTTTGGTACAACAACTTTTTCGGGGCGCAGACGCACGCGATCTTGCCCTACGACTTTTACCTCGAGCACTTCGCCAGCTACTTCCAGCAGGGCGACATGGAGTCCAACGGCAAACGGGTGACGCGCGAGGGCCACGAGGTCGGCGTGAGCACCGGCCCCATCATCTGGGGGCAACCCGGGACGAACGGGCAGCACGCCTTTTACCAGCTCATCCACCAAGGCACCAAACTCGTCCCCTGCGACTTTTTGGCCGCCGCGCAGACGCACAACCCAGTGGGCGAGCACCACCCCATCTTGCTCTCGAACTTTTTCGCCCAGACCGAGGCGCTGATGCGCGGGCGGACGCTCGCTGAGGCGCGGGCGGAGGTCGCCAAAACGGGTTCGGGCGGCGTCGACCCCGAGCTGCTCGCCGCCTCGAAGGTCTTTGAGGGCAACCGGCCGACGAACTCGTTTCTCTACCGCCGCCTAGACCCCAAAACGCTCGGCATGCTGATCGCGCTCTACGAGCACAAGATCTTTACCCAAGGGGTCATCTGGAACATCAACTCGTTCGACCAGATGGGCGTCGAGCTCGGCAAGGTGCTCGCCAAAACGATCCTGCCGGAGCTCTCGGGTGACGCGGTGGTGACGAGCCACGACAGCAGCACGAACGGCTTGATCAACGCCTATAAGGCGTGGCGCTAGGGGAGAGGCGCTAGTTGCTACCGCTAGTTGCTACATCGTAACGTGCCGGGTAACGCGCTGGCGCCAGTCCGCGCCCCCGGCCGTTGCCGAGGGGCGCAGAGCCAGGGTTCCTTGCGGCACAACCCTTTCGGTACAAAAAGACGCTCGCAAGACAAGACGCTCACAAGACGCCTTGTAGAGGCGCGTGGCGATACCGGGGTGCTCGGTCGGGCGTGAGGGGTAGGTGTTGGCGCCGCGTCTACCCTCGCCCTCCGGGGGCGCTTCGAGGCGCTACCGGGTCGCACCGCTCCACGTGCTAGCGTAAGCCATGGCCGACGCAACTCCCACCACGACCCCCCCCATACACGTCTACGTGTGCCGCGCCAAGAGCTGTACGCGGCGGGGCGCCGCGGAGCTGGCGGCGGCGCTCGAGGCGACCTTCGCCGCGCAGGGGCTCCCCGCGCGGGTGTTGCGGCACGACTGCTTCGACCTCTGCAAACAGGCGCCCAACGTGCTCGTCGCGCTACCCGGGCGTGAGCAGCACCTCTACACCCAGGTGCACCCCAAGCGCGCCGCGCACTTTGCCGAGAGCCTCGTCGAGGCGGCGCGCGCCGCGACCCCCGAGACGAGCCCCTCGTAGCGCTCACTGCAAACGCCGCCACTCTCCTTGGTGGTTGCTTGTGTCCCCAACGAGGTTTTTCACACGGAGCCAAAAAGTGCGGATGAGGCTATGCCCTCAGGCGGCAGTATGTTATCTTAGGTGCGGAAAGCGCGCTGAGAAGGGTAAGAAGGGGATGAGATGGCGCAACCTACACCGCACCTGCCCAAGACCATCTGGCTCATGTGGTCTCAGGGTCTGGAACGCGCACCTTTGGTCGTCAAAGAGTGCTACGCCTCGTGGCGCGCGCTCAACCCAGGCTGGCAGATCATCTTTCTAGACGACACCAACCTCGCCGATTACGTCGACGTCGAGGCGGTCATTCACCCGAAGAGCGATGTCAAGATCCAGGCGCGCTCCGACATCATCCGGGTGAACCTCCTCGCGCGCTACGGCGGCGTCTGGGCCGACGCCACGTGTTTCTGCCGTCAGCCGCTCGACAGCTGGTTGCCGGAGGTGACGCGCTCGGGGTTTTTCGCCTTTAGCGACCCCACGCGCAGCCGCTTGATCGACGCCTGGTTCATGGCCGCGAGCCCCGAGTGCCCCCTTATAAAAAAGGGTCTGGGTGGAAAACCCACCCATTTATGGGTGGGATGTAGAACCCAGGCCGCCCAACGGGCGGCGGTGCCAGAGCTTATGCTTGACGCCTCAGCATAAAGTGGGCTAGACTGCGGGCAGTCATGGTCATCCTTGAGTTCAAAGCCTACGGGAGAGCGGAGCAATTCGTCGCCATAGACGAAGCCATCCGCGTCACCCAGTTCATCAGGAACAAGGCTTTGCGCTACTGGATGGACAACCGTGGCGTCAGCAAGTACGACCTCAACAAGCTGTGTGCAGTCCTTGCAGCTGAATACGACTTTGCAGACCGCCTCAACTCTCAGGCTCGCCAAGCGGCAGCCGAGAGAGCGTGGAGCGCGATTGCTCGGTTCTACGACAACTGCAAGAAGAAGGTGAAGGGCAAGAAGGGCTACCCACAGTTCAAGAAGAACGTCCGGTCTGTCGAGTACAAAACGACGGGCTGGAAGCTCTCGGAAGACCGTAAGTCCATCACCTTCACTGACAAATGCGGTATCGGCAAACTGAAGATGAAAGGTACCCGTGACCTGCTCTTTTACCACCCCTCGCTCATCAAGCGGGTGCGGCTGGTCAGGAAGGCAGACGGCTACTACATCCAGTTTGCCGTGGATGCTGACCGCAAAGAACCACTGGAAGCCACCGGAAAGACCCTCGGTCTGGACGTAGGGCTACAGGACTTCTATACGGACAGCAACGGCCATAAGGAACCCAATCCCCGATTCTTGCGAAAGGCGGAAAAGCAGATCAAAAAGCTGCAACGCCGCGTGAGCAAGAAGGCCAAGGGGTCGAATAATCGGCGCAAGGCCGTGAAGCGTCTCGCCAGGAAGCATCTCCAAATCCAACGGCAGCGTAAAGACCACGCCATCAAACTGGCGCGGTGCGTCATCCAGTCGGCAGACTTGGTTGCCTATGAAGATTTGAGAATCCGCAACATGGTGAAGAATCACGGCCTTGCAAAATCCATCAGTGATGCCTCTTGGTATCAATTCAGAACTTGGCTGGAATACTTCGGTAAGGTGTTTGGACGCATCACAGTCGCCGTCCCGCCTCAGTACACCAGTCAGGCTTGTAGCGAGTGTGGCTGCAAGGTCGAAAAGACACTATCTACTCGCACACACGTATGCCCTCACTGTGGATACGTCGCAGACCGCGATGAAAACGCGGCCCGCAATATCCTCACTTTGGGCATCGGTACGGTGGGGCACATCGGAACTTACGCTTGGGGAGATAGCGCCTCTACTGAGATGGGGGAAACCGCCAGCTCGGCAAGTGCTGTCGCTGAACCAAGAATCCCACGGCTTTAGCCGTGTGGAGTGTCAACCGTAAACTCTGTGACCAGGCGAACGCCTACTGGCAACACAACCGCTTAAAGCGCCACCACCGGACGGCCCTCTCTAGAACCCTGCACCTGCTCGACTTGAGCCCGCACACCACCCGCCTCTGGTTCTCGTACCCCGTTCGTAAACTGCTGCGGGCGTACCCCTACATGTGGTTGCCGTACCTGTTTGCCGAACTGCTGCGCCGCGACCCGGAGTGCCGCCAGATCTGGCAGGAGACCGCCAAGGTGAGCGCGGAGGCGCCGCACCGGCTGCAGCGGTGGGGGCTTCTGGAGGCGCTTTCGGAGGTTGCCCAGGCGGAGATCGATGCGGGCGAGACGCCCGTTTACAAGCTCACATGGAAGTTCCGCGGCGCCGCCTACCACGAGGGATCGACGCTGCACTACCTCTTTGAGCGTGACGCGATGGCGGCCTCGAGGGCGCGTCGCGCACCCGCCGGTGCTGCTGACGCCGCTGACCCCATGGTCGTGGCCGCTCCGGTCGGGGGTGAGGACGTCACGGCTCGAGCCTAGCGAACACCATCCGGCCGAGGTGCGTCTGCAGCTGACCGGTGATGACGACCGCGACCTCGCGACCGATCTGCGCCGCCGCCCCCTCGACGACGATGAGGGTGCCGTCGTCGAGGTAGGCCAATCCCTGTCCCGGCTCCCGCCCCGGTTTGACGACGCGCACGGCGAGGTGGTCGCCCGCCGAGAGGTGAGGGCGTAGCGCCTGCGCGAGCGCGTGCGGGTTGAGCACCCGCACCCCTTCAAGGCGCGCGACGTGACCGAGGTTGGCGTCGGTCGTCACGAGCGCGGCGCGGCGCGTGCGGCAGAACCCCACAAGTCTGGCGTCGACCGCCTCACCGCCCGCGCTCGCAGGGTCGTCGGGGACGACGTGCAGCGCGATGTCCGGGAGGTCGCGCAGCGCCTCTAGCATCTCCAGGCCGCGCCGCCCGCGCTTGCGCCGCTCGGCGTCGCTCGAGTCGGCGATGGTCTGCAGCTCGAGGAGCACAAAACGGGGGACGAGGAGCTTGCCGCTCAAAAAGCCCGCCGCCGCAATCTCCACGACGCGGCCGTCGATGAGCGCCGAGGTGTCGAGCGCCACCGCGCGCGCCTCCCGCTCGGCTTCCCTAGGGGGCAAGCGCAGCGCAGCGGGGGTGAGCAGCTTCCGGTTCGCGACCGCGAACCAGCTCGAGGCGACGACCAAGACCAGCGTGAGCACGAGCGAGAGCGCCCAGGAAAAGCCGGGGACGCGCTCGAGCACGCTGTTGAGGAGCACCGTGACGAAGAGCGCAAAGGCGCTACCGATGCTCGCTGCGAGCACCGCGTCCGGGGGGACGCGCCGCACGCGCCCCTGCAGCCAGTAGGCGGCGCGCACCAGCGGCGGGCTGACGAGGTAGCCGCAGAGGAGGCCCAACAGGGTCAGGTAGACGAGGTTGATGGGTTCGGTGAGGGCGCCGCGCGCCAACAGGGCGCGGGCGACGCCCAAACCGCCGAGCGCGCCGCCGACGCAGGCCGCACCCCGTACGAGGAGGGTAAGGGGGGCGCGGGGGTTCAGCTGTCCCCCCCGAGCGCGGCGCGCAGCGCCTCGGCGAGGGTCGTAGCCGGAATGCCGTCGGTCGCCTCTAGGGTGCGGGGCCCGATCAAGCGGGTGAAGTCTGCGCGGCGCGCCTCGGCGACGCGCCGCGCGAACTGCGCCACGCTGCGCAGCTCGCCGGCGAGCCCGACCTCGCCGACGACCGCCGTCTTTTCGGGCACAGGCCGGTTGGTCACCGCCGAAAAGACGGCCAAAGCGACCGCGAGGTCGGTGCCGGGGTCGGTGAGCCGCAGCCCGCCGGCGACGTTGACGTAGACGTCGAGGCCGGCGAGCGGAAGCTCGAGCCGGCGCTCCAACACCGCCAAGACCACGTCGACGCGGCGCGGGTCGAGGCCCTGGACGGTGCGGCGCGGAGCGGCGTAGGGCGACTTGGCCGCGAGCGCCTGGACCTCTAGTAAAAGCGGCCGCTGCCCCTCCAAAGCCGCCACGATGGCGGAGCCGGGGACCCCACGGGGGCGCTCGGCCAAAAACGCTTCCGAGGGGTTGGCGACCTCCGCCATGCCGTCCCCTTTCATCTCGAAGACGCCCATCTCGCCCGCCGGGCCGAAGCGGTTTTTCATCGCCCGCAGCACCCGTAAGCCCGACGCGCTCTCTAACGCCAGGGTGGCGTCGACCATGTGCTCGACGACCTTCGGCCCGGCGACCTGCCCCTGCTTGGTGACGTGGCCGATCAGCACGAGCGCGCTCCCCGCCTCTTTAGCAGCTCCGGTCAGCAGCGCCGTAGCGTCGCGCACCTGCGTGACGCTGCCGGGGGTGCCGCCGTCGTCGGCGAGCAGGGTCTGGATGGAGTCGACGATGACGAACGCGGGCGCGTGCGCGCGCAGGTGCTCGGCGAGCACGCGGGCGTCGGTTTCGCGGGTGAGCTCGAGGCGAGCGTCGACGCCCAGGCGCTCGGCGCGCCCTTTGACCTGCGCCAGCGACTCCTCCCCGGCGACGTAGAGGGTGCGCCGCGCGGCGCGCAGCGCCTCGTGGGCGAGCTGCAAGAGGAGCGTCGACTTACCGACCCCCGGTTCCCCCGCGAGCAGCGTCACCGACCCCGCGACCCAGCCGCCGCCCAGAACCCGGTCGACCTCGCTGAGCCCCGAGGGTAAGCGCTGCGCTTCGGCGCTGCTGACGTCGGCGAGGCGCTCGACGACGGCTTGGTGCAAAGCCGCCCCCGGCGCGCCGCGGCTAGGGGCGCGCGCGGGGGCGGGCGCCTGCGCCGCCATGCTCCCCCACGTGCCGCAGCGGGGGCAGCGGCCCATCTTGACCGGCGAGTGCGTCCCGCACTCGCTGCAGACGTAGGTGGTGCCGACCTTGGCCACGTCAGCACCCCCCGCGACCGCGCGGGGTCATGAAAAAGCCGGGGGGGTCCCCCGGCTGTGGGTGGCCGAGCAGCCCTTTAGGCGATGGGGATGGGCCGCGCAAAGACGACCTTGCCCCCTTCGACCGCGACCACGATCGGTTCGCTCGCGCCGTGCTGCAAGATCTCGAGCGACAGCGGGTCCTCGATGTGCTCGCGGATAACCGCGCGCATCGGCCGAGCCGAGTCGCCCTTGGGCATCTTGGAGACCAAAAAGGTCGCCACCTCGGGGCTAAAGGAGACCTGGATGTCGCGCTGCGCGAGGTCCTCGCGGATGTCCACCAGCATCTGGTTGGTGATGTGCAAAATGCCCTGCTCGTCAAAGGTCTCGAACGCGATGACCTCATCCAAGCGGTCCAAGAACTCGGGCGAGAAGATGCGCTTCAAGGGGCCCTGGACGTCGCGCGCGACCTCCTGGAAGCCGACCTGTGCCCCGACGTTAAAGCCCGTGTTCGAGGTCATGATAAGGATCACGCGGCGAAAGTCCACGGTGCGGCCCAGGCCGTCGGTCAAGCGGCCGTCGTCGAGAACCTGCAAAAAGGTGTTGTAGATGTCCGGGTGGGCTTTTTCGATCTCATCCAAGAGCACCACCGAAAAGGGCTGACGCCGCACCGCTTCGGTGAGCCGCCCGCCCTGCTCGTGACCGACGTAACCGGGGGGCGCCCCGATAAGCTTGCTGATCGAGTGGGGCTCCTGGTACTCGGACATGTCGAGGCGCACCAAGGCCCGCTCCGAACCGAACAGTTCGACCGCGAGCTGTTTGGCCAGGAAGGTCTTGCCGACCCCCGAGGGGCCGACGAAGAGAAAGGAGGCCGAGACGCGGGTGCGGCCGCCCAAACCGACGCGGGCGCGCCGCAGGGCCGCGCCGAGCGCCGCGATGGCCTTGTCCTGACCGACGACCACCTTGCGCAGCGCGCGCTCGATCCCGGCGAGCTTCTCGTCGTCTTGGTCGTCGACGTAGATGCCCCCCCAGGAGTTGACGACGGCCTCGATGTCCTCGCGGCTGACGATCGGGGTGCCGTCCTCCTCCTCGAGGATGGGAAAGCCCAGGGACTTGTTGAGGCGGGTGCGGGCAGCGGCCTCGTCGATGAGGTCGATCGCCTTGTCGGGGAAGTTGCGGCCCGGCAGGCTGCGCTCACCGTAGCGCACCGAGATCTCCAGGATCTGTTCGGGGATGATGACGCCGTGGTGCGTCTCGTAGCGTTCGCGCAGCCCGTGCATGATTTCAAGGGTCTCTTCGGGGGTGGGCTCCAAGACGATCACGGGTTGGAAACGGCGCTCCAAGGCGGCGTCTTTTTCGATGTAGCGGTGGTACTCGCCGGTCGTCGTGGCGCCGATGACCTGCACCTCGCCGCGCGACAGGGGGGGTTTGAGGATGTTCGCGGCGTCTAGCGTACCTTCGGCGCCGCCAGCCCCCACGAGCGTGTGCAACTCGTCGATAAAGGCCACCACGCGGGCGCTGCGCAGCTCCTCGATGACCTGCCGCAGCCGCTCCTCGAACTCGCCGCGGTACTTCGTACCGGCGACGATGTTGGAGAGGTCAATCGACAGCACGCGCATGTTGCGCAAATTAGGCGGGACCCGCCCCTCGATGATGGCCTGCGCGAGCCCCTCGACGATCGCCGTCTTGCCGACGCCGGGTTCGCCGATTAAGACCGGGTTGTTCTTGTTGCGCCGGCTTAAAATCTGGATGACGCGGCGGATCTCCTCGGTGCGGCCGATGACGGGGTCGAGCTTGCCCTCGCGCGCCTCTTTGGTGAGGTCGCGGGCGTACTCGTCTAAAAACGGGGTGTTGACCGTTTCGTTCTGCGCTTTGGGGTCGGCCGCGGCCAGGATGCGCCAGCGAACCGTGTCGACGTCGCGCGTGAGGCTCTGGAGGATGCGGTAGGCGACCCCGTCGCCCTCGCGGATGATGCCCAAAAGGATGTGTTCGGTGGCGATGACGTTCGAACCCAAGCTGCGCGCTTCGGAGCCCGCGAGCTCCATCACGCGGCGGGCGCGGGGGGTGATCGCCGCCGTCTCGTTGCGGGGTAGGCCGTCGCCGCGACCGACCATCTCTTCAACCTGGCGGCGCAACCCCTCTAAGGTGGCGCCGAAGTCCGCTAGCACCCGGCTCGCCGTACCCCCTTCGCGCATAAGCCCTAAAAGGAGGTGTTCGGGGCCGATCATCGCGTGGCCGAGCTTGGAACCCTCTTCCCTGGCGAAGTGAAACACCAGGCGGGCGCGGTCGTCGTATCGGTTCAAAGTTCGCCCCTTTCAAGCGCGCGCCTTCGGGTACGGGGGAGGCGCGCTCGAGTCCCCTGTGTCCGAACGCTCCCGGTCGGGGTCGACGTCGAGGTCATGGCAACGCGGCAAAAACGCAGCGAGAAAAGGCCATACATAATGTTATACTACGCGGTCGCTGAGGGCGCTGGCAGGTCGCTCGTTACGTTCTACACCGCGCTGCTTTTAGCTTATCTTTACCGCTCTTACATCTCCCTTACAGCTTGGGGGAGCGAAGCTACAGGAGCTTTATGACCTTTCAGGAGATCATCTTTCAGCTCGACCGCTACTGGGCCGACCAGGGGTGCGTGATCGTGCAGCCGTATGACACGGAAGTCGGCGCCGGCACCTTCTACCCCGCGACCTTTCTCAAGGCGCTCGGACCCGAACCCTGGCGCGCCGCCTACGTCGCTCCCTCGAGGCGCCCCGCCGACGGGCGCTACGGCGATAACCCCTACCGCTTCCAGTACTACTTTCAGTATCAGGTGCTGCTTAAACCCTCGCCCAGCGACGTGCAGCAGCGCTACCTGGAGTCGCTCTACACCCTGGGTATCGACCCGCACGCCCACGACATCCGCTTCGTCGAGGACAACTGGGAGCAGCCCTCTCTGGGGGCTTGGGGGCTCGGTTGGGAGGTGCAGATGGACGGGATGGAGGTGACGCAGTTTACCTACTTCCAGCAGGTCGGCAGCGTGGACCTAAACCCCGTGTCGGTCGAGCTGACCTACGGTCTGGAGCGCCTCGCGATGTACCTCCAAGGCGCCACTCACACCTTCGACGTCGAGTACGCCCCGGGGGTGACGATCGGCGACCTGCGCCGCGACTTCGAGGTGCAGAGCTGCACGTACAACTTTACGCAGGTCAACGCCCCGTTGCAGCGGCAGCTCTTCGACGCCTTCGAGGGGGAGGCGCAGCGGCTTCTGGAAGAGAACCTCATCTACCCCGCGTACGAGTTCGTCATGAAAGCCTCGCACGCGTTTAACCTGCTCGACGCGCGCGGCGTGCTCTCGCACATGGAGCGGCAGAACTACGTGCAGCGCCTGCGGCGCCTCGCCGAGAGCACCGCCAAACGCTACGTGAGCCTGCAAACGCCGCAGGTGCAGGAGGTGGCGTAGTGGCGACGCTGCTCTTCGAGATCGGCACCGAGGAGCTCCCGAGCTGGTACGTGACGCAGGGGCGGGAAGCCCTGGAGCTCCTCACCAGAGAGCGCCTAGAGGCCGCTGGTCTCGCGTACGAGGGCCTTAAGGGGTTTGCGACCCCCCGGCGGCTCGCGGTGCAGGTCGCGGGGCTCGCCGACACGAGCCCCGTCCGCGAGCTTTTGCAGCGCGGTCCGGCGGCGAGCGCCGCGTTCGACGCTTCGGGGGCGCCCACGAAGGCGGCGGTCGGCTTCGCCCGGGCCAACGGCGTCGATCCGAGCGAGCTCTTCGTCCAGGAGACCGAAAAGGGCGCCTACGTCTTTTTCCGCAAACGCGTCGGCGGCGAGGCGGCGCGCGACCTCCTGCCGCCGCTTCTGGCCGCGCTGGTGCGCGACCTACCCGCCCCCCGCAAGATGCGTTGGGGGGAGGTCGAGACGCCCTTTTTGCGCCCCGTGGCGTGGCTCGTGGCGCTTTTGGACGACGCCGTGCTGCCCGTGACGGCCGCCGGCGTGACGGCGGGGCGCACCACGCGGGGGCACCGCTTTTTGCGTGAGGCTCCCGTTGCGCTCGAGCACGCCGAGGCCTACGAGGGGGCGCTCGAACGCGCCGCGGTGATCGCCGACCCCGAAAAACGCCGCGCGGCGACCCTGCGCGCGGCCTGCGAGGCGGCGCAACAGGGGGGGCTCGAGCTCGTCTGCGACCCCGAGCTGCTCGATGAGGTCGCCAACCTTATCGAGATCCCCGTGGCCATCTTGGGGAGCTTCGACGAGCGCTACCTGTCGCTCCCCGACGAGGTGCTAGCCACCACCATGATCCACCACCAGCGCTTTTTCCCGACGCGCCGCCCCGGCGGCAGCTTGGCGCCCTCTTTTGTCGGCGTGTCTAACAACGACGTCCCCGACAAAGCGGTCGTGCGGCGCGGTTACGAGGGCGCTTTAAACCCGCGCCTCTTTGACGCGAGCTTTTTCTGGGAGGCCGACCGTAGCCGCTCGTTGTCGCAGCACGCCTGGGGGCTCTCGGGGATCGGCTTTCACAAGGGCCTCGGTACGGTCGCCGACAAGGTCGCCCGAACGCACGTCGCGGCGACGGCGCTCGCCAAGCTGGTGGGCCTTGAGGAGCCGGAGCGGGCGGCTTTGGAGGGGGCGCTGCCGGTCTTTAAAGCGGACCTCAGCACGCAGATGGTGGGCGAGCTGCCCGAGCTCGAGGGGGTCATCGGGCGCGCCTACGCGCTCGCCGAGGGCTACCCGCCGGAGGTCGCCGCGGTGCTCGAGCACGGCGTCCGCCCCGTCAAAGCGGGTGGCCCCTTGCCGAGCTCGCGCGCCGGGGCGGTGCTCGCGCTCGCCGACCGGCTCGACAAGCTGCTCGGCTTTTTCGCCCTCAAACAGCGGCCCTCGGGTTCGGCCGACCCCTTCGGGCTGCGCCGCGACGCGCTCGCGGTCGCCCGCATCCTGAACGCGCAGGGGTGGCGCGTGCCCCTGGGCGAGTTTGTCCGCACCGCCGCCGCTGGCCTCGCCGAGGCCAAAAAGCCGCCCCTGACGGATGAGGTGATCGCGGAGGTCGAGGCGTTTATCTGGGACCGCGTGACGGGGCTTTTGGAGGCCGAGGGGGTGCGCCCCGCGCTGGCACGGGCGGTGATCGCCGACGGCCCACCGGTGATCACCGCCGCGCGGCGCGCCCACCTCCTGCGCGCTTTAAGCGCCGACCCCGAGTTCGCGCAGCTTTTGCAGCTCTACAAGCGCGCCGCCAACCTCGCCAAGCAGGGCGCCGAGGACGCCGACATCAACCCGAAGCGCTTCTCAAGCCCCTACGAAGCGCCCCTCTACGACGCCATCCCCCCCGCCAAGGCGGCGCTAGGCGAGCTTTTGGCGGCGGTGCGCTCGCGGCTCGCGCCGTGGGACCTAGGCGAAGGCCCCGCCCAGGGGGTCGGCCCGCTCACCGGGCTCGCCGCGGTGCTCGCGCTCAAAAAGCCCTTGGACGCCTTTTTGGACAACGTCTTGGTGATGGTCGAGGACGAGGCGGTGCGGCGCAACCGCTTGGCCCTCCTCGGCGAGGTGAGCGCGTCGCTGCGCGAGTTGGGCAGGCTCGAGGTCCTAGAGGGGCTCTCGGGCTAGGGGCGCGCGGCTCGTGGTTCGTAAGGATTACGGGCCACGAGCTACGGGTTCTCGCGCAGCTCGAGGTGCAGCTCGCGCAGGCTGGCCACCTCCAAAAAGCCCTCCCGAAAGCGCAGGGGTGCGCTCAGCAGGTCGCGCGCCAGCTTGAGGGGGAAGCTCAGCTCGCACGGGTGCGTCACCCCCTCCTTGGAGCTGAAGATCGCCGCGTGCAGCGTCCCCAACCCCGCCGACGCCTGCGAGCCGACCATCACCCCCTTGCCCGCTTCGCGGGCGAGGGTGAGCATCCGCTGCGACGTGGAGAAGCCGGTGCGCGCCGTTTTGATGTTGAGGATGTCGAAGGTCTCAGCCTCGAGCTCGCGCAACAGGTCGGGCAGGGTAAAGCACGCGTCGTCGGCGACGATGGGGAGCACCGCGGCGGCCCGCAGCGCGGCCCGCGCTTTGAGCAGGTGCACGGGCAGCGGCTCCTCGACGTAGGCGACGCCGAGCCGCGCGAGCCGCGCGAGCTCGCGCGCCGCCGTCTCCGGCGCGAAGCTCTCGTTGGCGTCGGCGTAGAGCGTCACGCCCGCGCCCGCGAAGAGGTGCTTTAGGGCGCCCAACACCCGCGCGTCGTGCGCGGGGTCGCGCCCGACCTTGACCTTGAAGACGCGCACCCCCGCCGCGTAGACCCGTTCGGCCTCCTGCAGCGTCGCCTCGAGCGCGTCCATCCCCAGGATAAAGCTGACCGGGATGCGCTCCCGTAGCCCGCGTTCCGCCTCGAAGAGCGTGCGCCCCGACTCGAGCGCGCGCAGCTCGCAGAGCGCGATGTCGAGCGCCCCTTTGGCGCACGGGTTGTTGGGGACGCCCGCGAGCACCGCCGCCTGCGCCGCGGCGTCGGCGACCTCGAGCCCCACTAGAGGTGGCCCCAGGTGCTCCTCCAAGATGGCAGTGACGCTGCGCACCGTCTCGCCGTAGATGGTCGGCCGCACCGGCGCCTCCGCCACGCCGACGCGCCCCGCGTCGTCGTGGACGCTCACCAGGACGTGCGCGAGCTGCCGCAGTTCGCTCGCTCTGCCCCAGCGGAGCGCGCCTTTAAGCGGCAGGGTAAAGGGTGTCGCGGTGACGCTAGCGATCCGCGCCACTAGAGCCACGCCTCGATCGCCGTTTGCACCGCCTCGGCGCCTTTGTCGGCGGTGTCCAGGTGCAAAAAGCCGCGCGCGTCTTTGGCCGCGCGCAGCACGCGCGCGGCGGCCGCCATGTCGTAGTTCTGCGCCTCGCTGAGGAGGATGCGAACCGCCCTCAAGAGGTCCTCCTCGGGTAGGCCGCGCGCCTCTAGGCGGGCGAGCTCGTAGGGGTCGAAGACCGCCTCGAGGCCGGGCAGCGCGAGGAGCGCCTCGACGAAGCCCGTGTTCTCTAGCCGCGTCGCCGCGACCCGGTCGAACGCGTCGCGCCGCCCGATAAGCCGCAAGAGCCTGGTCATCGGCGGCGCGTCGAGCAGGACAAAGCGCGCGGAGGGAAACGCCGCGACGGCGGCCGCCGCCTCGTCGGCGCCGCGGAGGTTGTCGAACACCAGCGGCTGCGCCCCCGGCGGGTTGGCCTCCAGGTAGCGGCAGAGCGCGTGGACCATCCCGCCCGGGTGCCGCTGCCGGTAGCGCCGCGTCAGCGCAAAGCGCTCGAGCCGGTCCTCAACGGGGTGCGGGGTCTCACCGGCGGCGCGCTGCACCTCGGGGATGATCAACCGGTCGGTGAGCGCGCGGCGGTTGGGGAGGAGCGCGTACCCGCGGCGCGTGAGGGCCGCGGCGGCGGTGCTCTTGCCGACGCCGGTGAGCCCGAGGAGAAAGAGCATCACGCGCCGAGCCCCCGGAGGCGCCCCCCGGCCTCGAGGAGGGCCTCGTCGGTCTTGCAGTAGGCGAAGCGCACGAGCCCCCTGGCGAGCGCTCGGTGCGCGGGCGCGTAAAAGGCGCTCGGCGGAATCGCCGCGACGCCGACGCGCCGCGGCAGGTCGTCGCAGAGCGCGACGTCGTCGCGGTAGCCGAGCGCGCTGCTGTCGGCCATCACGAAGTACCCGCCCTGGGGCGTGAGCGGCCGAAAGGGGGTCTTTCTAAGCTGCGCCACGAGCAGGTCGCGTTTGGCGCGGTAGCGCGCCCCCAGCTCGGCGTAGTAGCCGCGCCCCGGCGCCTCCCGCAGGAGCCGCGCCGCGGCGCGCTGCAAGGGGGTGGCGACGGCGAAGGGGATCCACTGGTGCGCGCGCCGCAAGGGGGTGATGAGTTCGGGCGGCCCGACCGCCCACCCAACTTTCCAACCCGTGACCGAAAAGGTCTTGCCGATTGAGGAGATCGTGAGCGTCCGCTCCCACGCCCCGGGTCGGCTCGCGACGCGCACGTGCGGCCGAAAGGCGATGTGCTCGTACACTTCGTCGCTGACGATGAGCGCGCCGTAGCGCTCGGCGAGCGCGACCACGGCGCCCAGTTCGGCCGCCGTAAAGACCTTGCCCGTCGGGTTGTGCGGGGTGTTCACAACGACCGCTTTGGTCTTGGCCGAAAACGCTCGCCCCAGGGCGTCCACGTCCAGCACCCAGTCCTCCCCCTGCGGCTCCAAGGGCACGTAGACCGGTACGCCCCCCGCCATCGTCACCATTGCCGGGTAGGCGTCGTAGAAGGGCTCGAGCAGCACCACCTCGTCGCCAGGGTCGAGAAAGGCCTGCATGGTGGCAAAGAGCGCCTCGGTCGCGCCGACGGTGATCTGCACGTTCTGCACGGGGTCTAAAGGGCGCTTTAGGGGTTCCGAGAGGGTGTCGGCGACCGCCTCCAACAGTTCGGGCAGCCCCGGCAGCGGCGCGTACTGCTGGGCTCCGGCGGCGGCGTCGGCGAGGGCGTCGAGGGCAAACGCGGGCGGCGCGAAGTCGGGGAAGCCCTGCCCTAAGTTCACCGCGCCGTGCTCTGACGCGAGGCGGGTGTAGGTGGCGAAGACCGTCTCGCCGAAGGGGGCGACGCGCCGGCTCGCGGCGGGGGTGCGCGTTGCCGTCATCCCCGCGTCACTCCGGTTGTCCCTGCCGGAAGACCTCGTAGACGAGGTGCCCGAGCTGGTCGCGCAGCAGCCCTTCCCACGCGGTCTGCACGGCGTTGCGTGACCCCGGCAGGGCGAAGATGAGCCCGCCGTCGGCGAGCCCGCCGACGGCGCGCGAGAGCATCGCCGCGCCGCCCACCTCGCGGTACGAGAGCATCCGGAAGAGTTCGCCAAAACCCGGCAGCGGTTTTTTGAGGAGCGCTTCGACCACCGGCACCGTCACGTCGCGCCCCGCGATACCCGTGCCGCCCGTCGAGAGGACCACCTGCGCGCCCGCCGCGAAGAGCGCCGCGAAGGCCCCCCGGATCGCCTCGGCCTCGTCGCGCACGAGCCGGCGGGCGACCACGCGGTGCCCGGCAGCGGTGAGGCGCGCCTCGAGGTAGTCGCCGCTCGCGTCGGTCGCCGGGGTTCGCGTGTCGCTGATCGTTAGCACTGCCGCCGCGACCCGCTTCGGCGCGGCGGCGAGGTGGGCGTCGGCCGCTGTGGCGTCGTTCATCCCTCTAGTTTCGCACACCCTCCCCGGTGGCGCGCTACTCCCTCAAAAAATCCAGCAAGGCCTCGTTAAAGAGCCCCGGCCGGTCCTCGTTGGGGAGCAGCTTGACGCCGCGCACGGGGAGGAAACGGGTCTGGGGCCGCGCCCGCAAAAAGTCCTCGGCGTCGCCGATGGGGGTGTTCGTCGCCTCGGTGCCCCAGAGGATCAGCGTCGGCTGCTCGACGCGCGGCCACAGGTCCCGCACGCTCTGGTCGAGGTTGCCGCTGATAAACGAAAACACCACCCACCGCGCCCCCGGTACCCGCAGGTTGCGGTCGTAACTCTCCAAGACCTCCGGCGTGAGACTTTCGCGCCCCGCGTAGGCGTCGAGGAGAAAAAAGCGCTGCGAGCCGGGGTCGAGCAGGAAAGCGTTGAGCACGCTTCCCAGGGGGCCGCGAAGGCGGTCAAAGGCGGCGACGCGCGCCGCGTCCTGCGGCCTTGCGAGGCGTTCGTAGCCCGTCGGCGCGATCAGCACGAGTTTGGAGATGAGCTCGGGCCGCTCCACCGCCACGCGCACCGCGTACGCCGCGCTGAGGCCGTTCGCGACGACCGCCTTGGGGCCCCCCGGGAGGCCCTCCAAAAACGCCGTGAGCTGCCCTACCAACAGGTCCTGGGTGTAGCGCAGCTCGGGGCGGCTGCTCCCGCCAAAACCCAGAAGGTCGGGGACAAAGACCCGGAAGCCCGCCGCGGCGAGCGCGGGCGCGTTCTGGCGGTACTGAAAGCCGCTCGAGCCGCCCCCGATGCCGTGCACCAACACCACCGGCGCCCCCTCGCCGAGAACCTCGTAGTAGGTGCTGAACGCGCCATAGGCCACGCGCTGCGGCGTCGCGCCGCGAATCACGGGCGTGACGTCATCAAGAGGCACGTCTTGCGGGGCGAGAGCGGGGGCGCAGGCGGTGAGCAGCAGGAGGAGGAGCCAGGGGAGGGGTTTCATAGGGCCGTTATAGCACCCTCGGGGAGCCGTTACGGGGAGCACGGACGTCAAGCGGCAGCCCCTTCCGGTTTTGTGGGGATGGCCTCTAGCAGCGCGTGCCAGTCTTGAGGCTGCCCAACCCCCACAAAGGGCACATCGGTGGGGACCCGCTTGCGAGGACGCTGAAGCAGGTGGGCATCAGCCGCGACGAGTGGTCGGGTCGCCCCCGCTGAGCTTGGTCGAAGCCGTCGGGTGGCGCGCGGACAGATGCTTTGCGCGCCACCCCTTGGCTCGCTACGAACGCACCGGCGTCGGCAGCGCCTTAAGCACCGCCTCGGTAAACGCCTCCGTCCCCCGGCTCCCCCCCAGGTCCGTCGTCGGGTCCTCCTCGAGCGCCGTCTGCACCGCGGCCTCGATGGCGCTCGCCGCCTCGCCCTGATCCAAGCTGTGGCGCAGCATCATGGCGGCGGACAAGATGGTACCCACGGGGTTGGCGACGCCCTTGCCCGCGAGGTCGGGGGCGGAGCCGTGGACGGGTTCAAAGAGGCCGGGGCCGTCACCGAGGCTGGCCGAGGGCAAGAGCCCCAACGAGCCGGGGATCACGGCGGCGAGGTCGCTCAAGATGTCGCCGAAGAGGTTGGCGGTGACGATCACGTCGAACTGCCGCGGGTCGCGCACGAGCTGCATGGCGGCGTTGTCGACGTAGAGGTGGTCTAAGGTCACGTCGGGGTAGCTGCTCTCGTGGACGCCGACGACCACGTCGCGCCAGAACTGCGACACGTCGAGGACGTTGGCCTTGTCCACGCTCGTCACGCGCCCCGAGCGCGTCCGCGCGGCCTCAAAGGCGACGCGGGCGATGCGCTCGACCTCGCCTCGCGTGTAGCGGTCGGTGGAGACGCCCTCGGTGGGGGTGTTAAAGCTCGGTTTGCCGAAGTAGATACCCCCCGTGAGCTCGCGCACGATGAGCAGGTCCGTGCCGCGCGCGACCTCGCTCTTAAGGGGGGAGAGGCCTTCGAGCCCCTCGAAGACCCGCACCGGGCGGAGGTTGCTGTAGACGCCCAGGTGTTTGCGGAGGTTTAAGAGCCCCGTTTCGCAGCGCCGCTCGCGGGGGAGCGCGTCCCACTTCGGCCCGCCGACGGCGCCCAAGAGGACCGCGTCGGCGCCCGCAACGGCCGCTCTCACCTCATCCGGGAAGGGGTGGCCGCACGCGTCGATGGCGGCGCCGCCAAAAGCGAGGTGGGAGAACGCGAAGCGCAGACCGTACGCCTCACCCGCGGCCCCTAGCACGCGCAGGGCGGCGCTGACGACGTCCGGGCCGATCCCGTCTCCGGGCAGTACGGCAACGTTGTAGGTCACGTGGTCATGGGTCACGTGGGTCATGAGGTCTCCTTTCCTGGCGCCTTGGGGTTGCGCGCCGTGCGCTGCCCAACCCCTTGGGGCGCCCTCAGCGGGGTAAACTGCCCCCATGAAGCGCGTGTGGTGTGCGGCGGTCGGGGCCTTGGTGCTCAGTGTGGCGCCTTGGGGCATCTCGGCGCCGTCCGGGTTGCCGCCTGCGGTCGCGCTCGAGGTCGCGCACCTCTTTGACTACCTCGCGACCTCCGAGTGCACCTTTATCCGTAATGGCCGGGTGCACACGGCCCAGGAGGCGGTGGCGCACCTCGAGCGGAAGTATCACCACCTGCTCGAGCGCGGCCTCATCACCTCGGCGGAGGCGTTTATCGAGGGGGCGGCGAGCAGGAGCAGCCTTACGGGCCGCGCCTACCAGGTCGCGTGTCCGGGCGAAGCGGTGCAGGAGAGCGCCGCGTGGTTTGCCGCCGAACTGGCGCGGTTGCGTAGCGGCGATCCGCGCTAGCCCCTAGCCTCACAGGTAGGGGAGACGCGCCGCCGTCTGGCGGATCGCCTCGTCGGCCTCTAAAAGCTCGGCGATGGGGTCCCAGCGCCCCTGCGTCAACGCCTCGCGGGCGCTCTCGCGGACCGTTACGGGGAACACCCTCTCGCCCACCGCCACGGTGCTGTTCGCCACGTCCACCGTGACAGGGGTCTGCGGGTCAGTTTCAATGAGGCGGGCCATCTCGGCGATCTGCGCGCGCGTCGCCGTGACGCAGGGCATCCCCAAGGTGACGCTGTTGCCGAAAAAGATCTCGGCGAAGCTCTCGGCGACCACCGCGCGGATGCCGAAGCGGTACATCGCCTGCGGCGCGTGCTCGCGCGAGGAGCCGCAGCCGAAGTTCTCGCCCGACAACAGGACGCTCGCACCCGCAAAGCGCGGGTCGTTTAAGGGGTGGTCTTTGGGCGTGCCGTCCTCGTGAAAGCGCACGTCGTAGAACATGTACTGCCCGAGCCCGTCGAAGGTCACGCACTTCATAAAGCGCGCGGGGATGATGCGGTCGGTGTCGATGTCGTCGCCGGGGACGAAGACGCCGCGCCCGGTCACCCTAGTAATCGGTGCTAAGGCCATCTTAAGCCACCGCCTCCTGGCGCACGCCGAAGACCTCTCGAGCGTCGCTCACCTCACCCGTCACCGCCGCCGCCATGACCATGACCGGGCTCATCAAGACGGTGCGCCCCCTGACGCTCCCCTGCCGCCCTTTAAAGTTGCGGTTGCTGCTCGAGGCGCAGAGCTGGTCGCCGACGAGCTTGTCGGGGTTCATCGCCAGGCACATGCTGCACCCCGCCTCGCGCCACTCGAAGCCCGCCTCTTTAAACACCTGGTCGATGCCCAGCTCCTCGCACTGGTACTTGACGACCTGCGACCCCGGCACGGCGATGGCTCTCACCCCCGGGGCGACCTTGTGCCCCTTGAGAAAGCGCGCCGCCTCGATAAAGTCCGACATGCGGGCGTTCGTGCAGCTGCCGAAAAAGGCCACATCGATCTTCGTCCCCTTGATCGGCGCGCCCGGGGTCAGCTTCATGTGCGCGAGCGCCTCGGCGACGCTCGCGCGTTCGCTCTCCGGCACCTCCTCGACGCGCGGTACGTTCTCGCCGATAAAGATCGCCTGGCCGGGGTTGATCCCCCAGGTGACCGTCGGGGCGATCTCTTCGGCGCGGATATTCACGACGTCGTCGTAGGCGCACCCCTCGTCCGAAGCGAGGTGCAACCAGCGCTGCACGGCCTCGTCCCAAGCGGCGCCCTCGGGCGCGTAGGGGCGGCCCTGGAGGTACTGAACGGTCTTCTCGTCGGGGTTGACGTAGCCGCAGCGCGCCCCCCCCTCGATCGACATGTTGCAGACCGTCATCCGCTCCTCCATGCTCATAGCGTCAAAGACGCTGCCGCCATACTCGTAGGCGTAGCCGATGCCGCCCTTGACGCCGAGGGTGCGGATGATATGCAAGATGACGTCTTTGGCGTAGACGCCAGGACCCAGGGTGCCGTCGACGTTGATGCGCCGCACCTTGGGTTTACTCATGGCGAGCGTTTGGGTCGCGAGCACGTCGCGCACCTGGCTGGTGCCGATACCGAAGGCGACCGCACCGAAAGCGCCGTGCGTCGAGGTGTGCGAGTCGCCGCAGGCGATCGTCATCCCGGGCTGGGTGATGCCCTGCTCCGGGCCGACCATGTGCACGATGCCCTGCTTGCCGCTATCCGTGTCGAACAGCGTGATGCCGTAAGCCGCGCAGTTTTTGCGCAGCTCGCGGATCATCTCGTCGGCCAAGGGGTCGGCGAAGGGCTCCTCGCGGGTGTCGGTCGGGACGATGTGGTCGACGGTGGCGAAGGTGCGTTCGGGGTAACGGACGCTGAGCCCCAGGTCGCGGAGCATCCCGAACGCCTGTGGGCTCGTCACCTCGTGGATCAGGTGGGCGCCGATAAAGAGCTGCGTCTGGCCGTTGGCGAGCGTTTTGACCGTGTGCGCTTCCCACACCTTGTCGAACAGGCTTTTCGGTCGAGGCTGTGGCGTCATGCGTCCCCTTTCGCGCTAAAAGAAAACCCCCGGGGGCTCCGGGGGGTAGGTGAGTAGACGAGAACGTGCTACGCGGCGACCGCCCCGGTGAAGCAGCGACCCTGTAGAAGGCTTAGGGTGACGCGTACGGCGTCTGGGGCGGGGCGGTAGACCATCAAGGGAAGTATACGTAAGCGTATAGAGGGCTGTCAACTGCAAAGTTATAAGGCGGCCGCCGCCCCGGTACGCGGCCAGCAGGGCAAAACGCGTTCGGCAAGCGCTCTTTAACGGTGACGCTTGGCCGGTGTTTATGCAGCTATGCTTGGCGCTTAAGGGAGCGTGGCGCGGTCTCGCAGCGTCCAGCAGGCCACGAGGGTGCGGCGCCGCACCCTCGTAAAGACGTCTTGAGCTGGTTGGGTTGGATGTCGTGAGTGGTCGGTCACGCCGCGCTACGCGCGGCGGGCGCGCACGACCCGCGAGGTCCGCGAGGGGCGCGGTTCGGCGGGCGGGGGGGCGGATTGGCGCTCCTCTGCGGGCAGCGCGAGGCCGACGAGGAGCCCGGCTAGCACCGTGACGGCGCCTGCTGCGACGGGACGCCTGTCGATCAACCCGCCGAGGCCCTTGCGGCGCCCTCGGCGTGCGCGCTGCGGCGTAGCGGGGTAAGCGCCGGTGCCCTGGGGCGACACCATAACGGTGCGCGCGTCCCGGCCCCTTCTATGCGCCTCGTCGCCCCCCATGGCCAACACGGCGACGCCGAGCCCCACGAGCGTCACGGGGAGCGCGTGGTGCTGCAGGGTCTGGGCGAGGCCCGCGCCGCTCGCGGTCGTCCGCTCGAGGAGCTTGTCGGAGAGTTCGTGCGTGCTTTTAAGAGCGGCGTCCTGCGCGCGCTGCACGGCGCCGCGCGCCTGAGCCGCGAAGCGTTCGGGGCTCAGGTGCCAGCCCAGGTCGTCGAGGTCTCGGCTGAGCGCCTCGCGGGTGCGAGCGATCTCCTCTTCGATCTCGCGCACGCTCTTGTCGGCGTAGGGGTCTCGCTGGGCGGACGAGCGGTCGCTCACCGCACCTTCTCCCGCACCATCTCGGCGTCTTCTTGCAACGTCCGGGCGGTCCGCTCGGGCACGAGCTGGAGCTTTTTCAGCCGGTTAATGCCGATGACGGCCAAGATGGCGCCGATCAGCAGGAAGCCGAGACCCACGACGAGCGCCGCCGCCCAGGGGGCCATCACGAGCGAGAGCGCGAGGATCAGGGCGGCCAGCAGCGCGAGCGTCCCCGCGATCGCCAGCACCGCCCCGATAATGAGCACCACCGCCCCGCCGACGGCTTGGCCGAGGGTCTGGCTAAACTCCTTTTTGGCCAGCGCGACCTCTTGACGGACTAGCAGCGAGACGTCGCTCGCGAGCTTGGACAGCAGCTCGCCCAGGGGGCGCGTGTCCCGCTCGCGCACCTCGCGCGTTCTAGCGTCCGCCATCGTTACGACCGGCTGCTAGAGCTCGAGCGCAAAAACCGCGCGGTGACGAGGCCGACGACGAGCGCGCCGCCGACGAAGAGGCCCGGGCGTTGCCGCGCGAGGGATTCGAGGTCGCTCGCGATACCGCGCAGCCCTTTGCCTTCGATATAGCTCGAAACGCGCTCGACCTGATCGGCGATGCGTTCGGCGTAACCTGCAAGCTCGCCCTGGTTCTCCTCGCGGAGCTGCTCACCCGCGCGGCGAAACGCGTGAGCGACGCTGCTAATCTGCGAGACGACCTGGCCCTTGTTCTGTTCAAACCCCTGTTCGGCGCGCGCCCCAGCTTCTCGTTTGGCGTCGTCGACGCGGGCTTGTACCTGCTCGCGCGCCTCGCTGGTGCGCTCGGCGACCTTTTCACGGACGTCCTCGGCGCGCTCCTTGACCTCCTGCTGCACCTCGTTCGCCTTGTTCTTGAGGTCCTGCGCCGTGTCTTTGGCGGCGTCTTTGAGCTCCTCTTTTTTCTGGTTTCTGTCCTTGTCTTTGTTGTAGCGGTTGTAGTCGTTAGCCACTTCAGGTCTCCGTTTCTCGTGCGCCACCCGGAGGCAGGCGCAAAAGGTTAAGGCCGCTTTATGCCAGATGTGTCAGGCCGAAAAGGGGGGTAATGCGTAAAAAGCCCCCGCTGGCTCATCCTATTGTGGAGAACGGGTGCAGGGTGTGAAAGTACCTGCACTTACAATAGACCCTGCAGCGCCGCCGCGGCGTCGTGCGTCCTCGGCTTCCTCCGCGAGCTCGTCACAACGGCCTCGAGCAACTTGGCGCCCTGTGAGGCCTCGTGGGGTCGTTTTGACCCCTTGCGGTGCGGTCTGCTGGCTAGCGGCGAACCGCTCGCAGGCGTTTGGCGGCCTCGGCGGCGCTGATGTCGCCGCGCTCGAGGGCGCTCAGCACCTCCTCACGGGTGTCGCCCGCCGCGGTGTTGGCGGGCTCGTAGCCAAGAGCCCGCAAGGTCGCCTCGAGCCGCAGCCGCACCGTCGGGTACGAGACGCCCGAGAGACGCTCGACCTCTTTAAGGTTGCCCCGCACCCGCACGAAGAGCCGCAGAAACTCGAGCTGCTCGCCGTTAAGGAGCGCGAACTCGTTGGGGACGAAGCGCCCCTCGATCGTCACGCCGCTCTCGGGACACTCGAGGCGCGTCACCTCCAAGGGTTGCCCCGTGACGGGGCAGCGCGTCGGCATTGGGAGGGGTTTGGCGTCGGGAGCGGGGCTCATCGGGAGCTCTGCGGCCTTTCGGCGCGGAGGGTGGCGCTCCCCGCGATCAGGCGCAGCTCGAGCTTGGCGCGGCCCTCGCCGAGGACGCCCGAGAACTCGGCCGTGCCGAACCCGCGCCCGCGGGTAAAGCCCTGCGGCAGGTCGACGCTTCCTGCCGTGGCCTTGCCCGAGACCAGGACGTCCGAGCCCGCTAGAAAGGTCAAGGTGACGTCGCCGGAGGTCGCGCGCAGCTGCTGCTGCCCCCGCAGGGGGCGCAGCGTCATCGTCACGTCGCCGCTCGTGACGTTCAGGTCGAGGTGCTCGGCGCCCTCGACGGTGAGGTCGCCGCCGGTAAACTTGCCGCGCAGCGCCCGCACCCCCTGGATGGTGCCGTCGCCCGCGAAGAGCCCGAGGTCGAGGCCGTAGCCCTCGGGCAGCCGGACCTCGAGGTTGCCGACGGCGCTGCGCAGTTTGGCGAGCCAGTTGCTTTTCCACTCGAACGGGGTACGCAGGTGGTAGTCGCGACCCTGCTGCTCGACCTCCCCTTCGCCGGTAAACGTCGGCGCCTTGAGGTCAGGGTCGACGGTGACGTGCAGGTCGCCGCAGCCACCGGTGAGTTTGACCCAGCCGCGAACGCCCGACGCGTGCTCGCCCTTGACCTCCGGAGGCAGCGGTGGGGCATTGGGTGCCGGGGGTGGCGTCGGGGTGAGGTGAGGGGCGGGCCCGGACGTCTCATCGCGCTCATGCGCCGGACCGGAGGGGGTGTCGGCACCTCTCGCTGTCGAGGTCGGGCTTTTGTTACCGGCGCTCACGGCCCTTTCAGCGGTCGCCCCTTCGTCGCCGTCACCGAGCGCGTCAAAGAGCAGATCGGCGTCCTCCGGAGTGATGCGGCCCGCGTCGAGCAGGGCCTGAATCCGCTCGCGTTCGCTAAGGGGGATAGGGGCGTCGTTCACGGTGGGTCTCCTTTCGCGTGACGTCCAACGCGGCTTTCACGCGGCGTTTACGTGGCCTTCGGAGCGTGCGGTGCTGAAGGGTTGGGGGCGGGCTCGAGCCACGCCGCGAGGCGGTAGAGGCGGTGGGCGACGCGGCTGCGGAGCGCCCTGCGGGGGAGGAGGTGGGCGCGCGCCGCCTCCTCGCGGTAGCGCGCGAGTTTGTCGTGGGCGTCGCCTAACGCGGAGCTCAGCCTGCCATAGCTCTCCATAAAAACCTCCCGATGGGAGGAATATAAACTAAAAATCATCATTTGTCAATACGTGCTTGCCATAACCGCAAAATTTCCATCACAGGAATCAAATTTGTAAACGGTAGACTAGCATTCTCGAAGCACCGCGGTTCTCCGGCGGCCAGGCGCGACAGGTCGCGTCAAACGCCGGTGTGCCGACACTGCGGTTGTGGGGGCGGTAGGGGCTCACCAGGGGCGTGTTCTACGTCACTGTGACGGCGCGGCACGCGCTGCCGCACGACTCGAGCGCCGTCGGCAGCGTGTGCGCCCGTCGCGCCCCGTCTTGAGGCGAGGATGCGGGCCGACCTTGGGTTCAGCGCCCCGGAAAGCGCTCCAAAACGCCGAGGACGACCCGCTTGGCGCGTTCGGCCGCGAGGGCGGTAAAGGTGCGAAAGTCGGTTTCGGCCCCCTCGTCGGCGCTGTCGCTGAGCGAACGGATGATGACAAACGGCACGCCGGCTTTGTGGCACACCTGCGCGACCGCTGCCCCTTCCATCTCGGCGCAAGCTGCGCCGAACGTCTCGTGCAGCCACCGCCCCTTGGCGGGGTCGGCGATAAATTGGTCGCCCGAAGCGACGCGCCCCGCGACCGCCCGCACCCCCCCCAGGTCGGCGGCCGCCGTGAGGGCCAGCTCGAGCAGGTGCGCGTCGGCCGGCCACGCGGCCCCTTCGCCCGGTATGGTGCCCACGGGGTAGCCGAGCGCGGTGACGTCGACGTCGTGCTGCACGGCGTCGGTGCTGACGACGAGGTCGCCCACCTTAAGGCCGGGCTGAAGCCCACCGGCGACGCCGGTAAAGAGGACGTGTGAAACCCCCCGGAGCGCCAACACTTGTGCGAGAGCGCCTGCGTTGACCTTGCCGATGCCGCACTGCGCGAGGAGCGCAGCGTGGCCGGCGAGGGTCCCCGAAAAGAGCGTAAAGCCGCCTGCGCGTTCCTCACGGGCGTCTTGTAACGCCCCGCGGAGGAGGGTGAGTTCCTCGTCCATCGCGCCGATAATGCCGAAGAGCGTCCCCTTGGGGGGCGCCTTACCCAAACCGGTCATAAGGGCAGTGTACCGTCTAGGTCTTGCCGACGCTCGCTGGCCGTTCTCCGGGAGCGTCGCCCGCAGACCGCCCCCTACGAACCATAGGTTAAGCCCTTGCCACACGCCCAGTATCCGGTAGGCCTCGTGGGTAAGGCGGCAAATGGTACTCGCGCTCTCTACGGCGCGCGGCCCTGGCGCTTACACTGTGGCATGTCCACACACCCCGTTTTCGCCCATGGGATCGCCACGGCTGTACCGGAGGGCGTGGTGCCGCAAGAGGGTGCCCGTGAGGTGCTTAAGCGCCACTTCGGCGACGACCGGTTGCTGCAGCGGCTCGTCCACCGCCTCTACAGCCAGTCGGGCATCGAGACGCGCTACACCGTCGTGCCAGACTTTGTCTTTTCGGCAGCGGGCGCCGCGGGGGAACCCGTGGGCGGCGGCGCGTTTTACGACGCCCACAGCGCCACCTACAAAGCGCCCTCGACAAAGGTGCGCAACGACCTCTATACGGCGGCGGCGCGGCCCCTTTTCAAGGCGGCAGCCGAGCGCGTCTTGGAGGCGACGCCGGGGCTTGGCGCGCGCGACATCACCCACGTCGTGACGGTCTCGTGTACGGGGTTTTTCGCGCCGGGGCCGGACTACTTTCTCGTCAAAGACCTCTGCTTGCACCCCCACGTGCAGCGCTTTCACTTGGGTTTTATGGGGTGTTACGCGGCTTTTCCCGCCCTAAAAATGGCGCGCGCCTTTTGCCAGGCCGACCCCGAGGCCGTCGTGCTCGTGGTGTGCGCCGAGCTCTGCACGCTGCACATGCAGCTCGGGAGCGACCTCGACCGCCTCTTGGCGGGTTCGGTCTTCGCCGACGGGGCGGCGGCCGCTCTGGTGAGCGCGCGCGCGCCGCAGGGGGGGGAGGCGTTTGAGCTGAGCGCCTTTGCCACCACGCTGACCCCCGTCGGCGAGGCGGATATGGCCTGGTCGGTCGGCGACGAAGGCTTCGACATCGTCTTGTCGAGCTACGTCCCCGACATCTTAGAGGCCAACATCGCGAGCGCCGTGGCCCCCCTTCTGGGCGCGATGGGTCTCTCCCAAGCCGAGGTGCAGCACTGGGGGGTGCACCCGGGTGGGCGGGCGATCCTGGACAAGGTCGAAAAGGGGCTGGCGTTACCCGCGGGGGCGCTCGCGCCGTCGCGCGAGGTGCTGCGCGACTACGGCAACATGAGTAGCGCCACCGTGCTCTTCGTGCTGCAAAAGATCGCCGCGCGGGCCGAGTCGGGCGAGCGGGTGTGCGCGATGGCTTTCGGGCCGGGGCTCACCGTCGAGAGCGGCCTTTTGACCAAAGCCTGATGCCCCTCTTTCTGCGGACGCGCGCGCGTCACCTGCGTGAGCGGATGGACGACCCCGCCTGCGACCCCGCGCGGCTACACGCGACCTACGCCCGCTTCGGCGCGGTCAACCGCCTGTTCGCGGGCTGGGGGGTGCTCTACTGCCGCCTGTTGCGCCCGCGCCTCTCGCCGGGCGGCCGCTACCGGCTGCTCGACATCGGTTTTGGCGGCGGCGACATCCCACATCAGCTGGTGCGTTGGGCTGAACGCGACGGCGTCACGCTCGAGGTCACCGCGATCGACCCCGACCCGCGGGCGCTCCACTACGCCCGCACCCTGCCCCCCTCGCCGCGGGTGCGCTTCGAGCGGGCGCACTCGTCGGAGCTCGTCGCGCGCGGCGAGCGCTTCGACGTCGTCATCTCCAACCACCTGCTGCACCACCTCTCCGACGCTGAGCTGCGCGGGCTCTGCGCCGACAGCGTCGCGCTCGGTGAGGTGGCGCTGCACAACGACATCGCCCGCGCCGACGTGGCCTACCTGGGTTTCGCCGCGCTCACGGCCCCCTTTTTTCGCGGCTCGTACATCACCCCCGACGGGCTCACGTCGGTGCGGCGGGCGTTTACCCCCGAGGAGCTCGAGGCGCTCGTGCCGGCGCCGTGGCGGGTCCTCCGCCCCTACCCGTACCGCCTGCTGCTAAGCTATGGCCTCTAAGCTTGACGCCGAGGTGCTCATCGTCGGGGGTGGGCCGGTCGGCCTCTTTATGGCCCTCTGCCTCGCGCGCTTGGGGATCGCCTGCCAGGTCCTCGAGCGCACCACGGCGCCCACCGACCACTCGCGCGCCATCGGCGTGCACCCGCCCTCGCTCGAGCGCTTGGAGCTTCTGGGGCTCGCCCAGGCGTTCGTGCGCGAGGGGGTGCGCGTCGCGCGGGGGCACCTCTTCGTGGGGGGGCGGGTGTTGGGGACGCTCGAGTTTGCGACCTGCGCGCCCCCTTACCCCTTCGTCCTGACCCTGCCGCAGACGCGCACCGAAGCGCTTTTACGCGCGCGCCTCCAGGCGCTCGCCCCCGGTGCGCTCCGGTGCGGCTTCGAGGTCACGGGTCTAACGCAAGGCGCGCGCGGGGTCGCGCTGCGGGGGCTCGAGCGGGGCGACCCCAAAACCCTCCGCGCCGCCTTCGTGGTGGCCGCCGACGGCAAGAGGAGCCTCGTGCGGCGCCTTCTCGGGGTTCCGTTTCGCGGCGGGCCCTACCCCGACACCTACCTGATGGGCGACACCCACGACACGACCCGCTTGGGTACGGACGCGGCGCTCTACTTTACGCGCGCCGGGCTCGTCGAGTCCTTTCCGCTACCCGGCGGCGTCAGGCGTTGGGTCGTCAAAACGCCCACGCTCCTTAAGGGCGCCTCCCCGGAGCTGTTAGAGCGCCTCGTCTGGGAGCGGGTCAGCGAGCGGGCGGAGGCGCACACCAACACCATGCTCTCCGCTTTCGGGGTGCAGCGCTTTACGGCGGCGCGCTTTGTCAAGGGGCGCGTGTGTCTCGTCGGCGACGCGGCGCACGTCCTGAGCCCCATCGGCGGTCAGGGGATGAACCTGGGATGGCTCGGCGCCTGGACGCTCGCCGAGGCGCTCCAAGAGGCTCTGAGGGGGGACGCGGCGGGGCTCGCGCGCTACGACCACCTGCACCGCCGCGCTGCCCGCCTCGCGACCTGGCGCGCGACCTTCAACACCCTCATGGGGCGCGCTACCCCCTTAGACGGCCTGCGCAACGCGCTCGCGTGGACCATCCTGCACACCCCCTTGCGCGCGACCTTCGCCAGGGTGTTTACCATGCGGGGGCTTTAGGAGCTGGGGGCCTGTGGCTCGTGGCTTGTCGTCGCCGTAGCCCCGGCTCCCTCGTCAGTCCGTCGGCGGCACCTCCGCGCCCGCTTCCACCTTGCGGCCGCCGCGGACGCGCGCGTTCATCCCGACGACGGTGAGCTCGCCCTCCCCGCCGACCTGCGCCCCCTTCCCGAAGCGCGCGCCGAGGTCCGCGACCGTTCGGGTGAGGCTCGCCTCCGGGCCGACCTGCACCCCCTCCAACAGCACCGAGTCCACCACGCTCGCCCCCGCTTCGACGACTGCCCCCTCGCCGACGACGCTGCGGACCACCCGCCCCGCGACGCGCGCGCCGGGGGAGACGAGGCTGCTGTCAAGCTCCGCGCCCCGCTCGATGCGCGCCGGGAGCCGCTGCGGGCTGTCACTCAGGATGGGCCAGGCCGGATCGTCGAAGTCGAGGCCCTTGCCCGCCAAGAGGTCCATGTGCCCCTCCCAGTAGCTCTGAACCGTGCCGACGTCACGCCAGTAGCCCGGGAGGGGGTGGGCCAGGACGGTCTCCCGTTCTACGAGCCGGGGGATGAGGCTGTCGCCGTAGTCGGAGAGCGTTTCACCCTCCTCGGCGAGCGCCTCGAGCGTCCCCAAAAGCGCCTCGGTCGTGTAGAGGAACACCTCCGCCGTTACGGTGTCCGTTGCTGGCTCCTCCGGTTTGTAGGCAAAACCCGTGACGCGCTCGCCGTCCGTTTCCACGACCCCGAAGCGTGACGCCTCGCGCTTGTTGACCTTCGTCGTCACCATGGTGAGCGCCGCGTCCCCCGCCAGGTGCCGCTCTAGAACGTCGCGGTAGTCGAGCGTGTAGAGGTGATCGGCGCTCAACACGAGCACCAGGTCGGGCGCGAACTCGCGGATGAGCTTCCGCTGCCGGTAGAGGGCGTCGGCGTTGCCCTCGGCGAACCCCTCCCCCTCGGCACCCTGATAGGGGGGGAGCACCCGCAGCCCGCCGTGGGTGCGGTCGAGGTCCCAGGGCCGCCCGTTCGCGAGGTGGTCGTTGAGCGAGTTTGGCAGGTACTGCTGCACCACCCAGACGTGGGGCAAACCGCTATGGAGGAGGTTGCTCAAGGGGATGTCGATAAGGTGATAGGTGCCCGCGAAGGGCAGCGCCGGTTTGGCGCGCCGCTCGGTCAGGGCGCCCAGGCGGCTGCCCTTGCCGCCGGCGAGGATAAGGGCGAGGACGCGGGGGTACTTCACGCGCGCCCCCCCCGTCGGTGGTCAACCGGTAACCTGTGCATCATCAACCCCCCAGCCGAGCGCGCGGTGACGCTCCACGGCAGTCGGCTCGCTGGCTCACGGCAACCCGCAGAGAAGCGCGCCCAGCGAGCCGCTGAGCGCCTAAGCTTACGCGCGCGCGCCCGGCGCCTTCGTTCTCCGGTCTACACTCTCAAGGTCGCGCCTACGCCGCACCGATAAGGTTCTCGACGATTTTGGCGCTCGACAGCACCCCCGGCAGCCCCGCCCCCGGGTGCGTCCCCGCCCCCACGAAGTAGAGGTTGGCGAAGTCCTCGGAGCGGTTGTGCGGCCGGAACCAAGCCGACTGCGTCAAGATGGGTTCGACGCTGAAAGCCGAGCCCAGGTGCGAGTTGAGCACCTCTTTAAAGTGCAAGGGGTCGATGTAGTGCTCGACGACGAGGTTGTCCTGCAAGCCCGGCAGGTAATGGTCCTCTAAAAAGCGCATGATGGCGTCGCGGTAGGGTTTGGCCGCCGTGCGCCAGTCGGTGCCGGAGCCTAGGTGCGGTACGGGGGAGAGGACGTAAAACGACTCGCAGCCGGGAGGGGCCATGCTGGGGTCGGTATAGGTCGGCATGTGCAGGTAGAGCGAAAAGTCCTCGGCGACGACCTTGTTCCGGAAAATGTCCTCTAAAAGCTCTTTGTAGCGCTCGCCGAGGATGATGTTGTGGTGCTTTAGGGGGGTGTCGAGGTAGCGCCGTTTGGTGCCGAAGTAGATGACAAAAAGCGACATGGCGTAGCGCATCGAATCGATCTTTTTGTTCGTGTACTTGCGGCGGTAGCGTTCGGGGATCATCTCGCGGTAGGTGTAGGCGACGTCGGCGTTGGAGACGACCGCGTCGGCAAGGTGAACGGTGCCGTCCGGGAGGCGGACCCCCTTGACGCGCCGCTCGCCTTTGCCCGCGCCCTTCTCCCCGCGGGTGTCGACCAGGATCTGCTCGACCTCGGTGTTCAGGTGAATCTCGCCGCCGAGCTCGAGGATGAGCCGCCTGAGCCCCTCGACGATGGCGCCGGTGCCGCCCATGGCGTACCACACCCCCCACTCGCGCTCCAGGTAGTGGATCATCGCGTAAATCGACGTCGTGTCGAAGGGGTTGCCGCCGACGAGGAGCGGGTGAAACGAGAACACGCGGCGCAAAAACTCGTCTTCGACAAAGCTCGAGGCGTACTGGTAGACGCTCTTGTACGACTGCAGCCGAATGAGGTCGGGCGCGACTTTGATCATGTCCCAGACGCTCAAAAAGGGTTTGTCGGCGAGCTCAACAAAGCCCTTTTGAAAGATCGCCTTGGTCGCGCGGATAAAGCGCAGGTACCCCTCCTTGTCGGCGGGGTTGCGCTCGTGAATCTCGCGCAGGATAAACATCTCGTCGTCGTTGTAGTCAAATGGGCGGCCCTGGTGGTCGAAGATGCGGTAGAAGGGGTCGCACTTGACGAGCTCAAAATAGTCCTCGCGCCGCCGTCCGGCGGCCGCGAAGATATCGTCGAACATAAAGGGGGCGGTGACGATGGTCGGGCCGCCGTCGAACTTAAAGCCGTCCAGCTCGTAGACGTACGCCCGCCCACCCAACTTGTCGCGCTTTTCAAACATCACGACGTCGTGGCCCGCCGCCAAAAGGCGCGCCGCCGCCCCGAGCGCGCCAAAGCCGCTGCCGATAACGATAATGCGCTTTTTCACCCCCTCACTATAGGGTGGGCGCGGGCGTCAAAGAGAGCGGTAGAGGCACAGTTGAAACGGTTTTCGAGCGGACGTGCGACAATCGAGTGTAAAGCCATTTGCAGAGCTGTTAGGTAAAGAGCGTTGGGTGACAAAGCCGTTACAGCGAAGCGCGTTCGTGTGAGGTGCGTATGGACTTGGAGCTGAAGGGCAAAGTGGCCGTCATCACGGGGGGAAGCGTCGGTATCGGCTTGGCCGTGGCGAGGGGGTTGGCGGCCGAGGGGGTACACGTCGCGCTCTGCGCGCGCGACGAGGCGCGCGTCGTGGCGAGAGCGGAGGAGATCGCTCGCGACTACGGGGTGCGCACCCTCGGCGTCGCCGCCGACGTGAGCCGCGCGGCGGACGTCGCGCGCTTCGCCGCGGCCGTGAGCGACACCTTTGGCGGCGCCGACATCCTCATCAACAACGCCGGCACGGGCAGCGAGGAGACCATCATGGAGGCGCCGGACGAAAAGTGGCACTACTACCTCGAGCTGCACCTGATGGCGGCGGTGAGGCTCGCTCGCGCGCTCGTGCCCAGAATGCGCGCGCGCGGCGGCGGGGTGATCCTCAACAACGCCTCGATCTGCGCGACCCAGCCGCTCGGGTACGAACCCATCTACAACGTTTCAAAGGCCGCCCTGGCGATGTTCTCCAAATGCCTCGCCAATGAGCTTATCGGCGACAACATCCGCGTCAACACGGTCAACCCCGGCCTCATCCAGACCCCCGACTGGGAGAAGACGGCGCGGCTCCTGACCCGTGACCAGGGCGTGAGCTGGGAGGCGTACCTAGAGGAGGTCGCCAAGGAAAACACCCCCATCGGCCGCTTCGCCTCACCCGAGGAGTTGGCGCACTTCTTCGTCTTTTTGTGCTCGCCCAAGGCCTCGTACTGCGTCGGGTCGTCGTACTACGTCGATGGGGGGTGGCTCAAGGTGGTGAACTAGGGGCGTGCCGATGCCCTAGACCGTCCCTATGTTTAAGCTCGCTGAGGCTGCGTTGTCGCTCGAGGAGTACCTGGCGCGCGAACGCGAGGGCGACGTCCGCCATGAGTGCGTTGGTGGTTACGAGACCGAGCCGTGCATCCTGGTCGAGGTGCTCTCCCCGAGCACCAGAATGACCGACCTGGTAACCGACCTGCGCGAGAAGCTGACCGCCTATAAGAGCCTACCGACGTCCAGACCTACCTGACCGTAGACAGCGAGCGCTTGGCGGTGCGGCACATCGCCAAACAAGCCGATGGGCGCTGGCTGCAAGAGGACCTGACCGGCGACGGCGACATCCCGCTGCCGTGTCTGGGGGGCGCGCTCAGCTTGCCGCAGATCTACCGGGGCGTGTTCGGCTGAGCGCTCGGTCGCCGGTGGGTTTGGGGGCGAAGTATCGTGTGGGCCACTTAACGGGGGCCAGCTGCCGTGCTAAGCTGCGCGCTCTGAGAGGAGGCCACATGGCTGAGCAGACCCTTGAGGATCGCCAGCGGGTGCTGCGCGAGCTAGAGGACATCCATAACACGTTAACGAGCGCCCTCGAGAAGGTCGCGCGGGTGCAGCTAGAGACCGAAACCACCGACCCCGGGATGCAGGAGACCTTTAACGGGTGCGTCTCGAGCCTGAGTGAGGTCGCCGAGCAGATCGGCATCATCCGCGACGATTACGAGATGGAGACGGCGCGCCGTCAGAATGAGGGGGAGCTGTAGCGGGCCGCTCAGGAAGCACCACAAGCAAAACCGCTCCCTCACAAGGGAGCGGTTCTCTCGTTGTAACGAGCCCTTAGCCCTCAACCGCCATCAGGTAGGGGTCCTCGATGGTCTCGCAGAGGAAGCGCAAGAATCTAGCGGCGTCGGCGCCGTCGATGAGCCGGTGATCGTACGAAAGCGACAGGGGCATCATGGTGCGCGGTTTGAACTCGCCAGCCTCAGCGTCCCAAACGGGTTCGACCGTGCCCCGGGCGACGCCCAAGATGGCGACCTCCGGCGGGTTGACGATGGGTGTAAAGCCCGTCCCACCGATGCCGCCCAGGTTCGAGATGCTGAAGTTGCCCCCCTGCATGTCCTCGGGGCCGAGCTTGCGGGCGCGCGCTTTTTCGGCGATCTCGCCCAGCTCTTTGGCGAGCTGAACCACGCCCTTTTTGTCCACGTCGCGAATGACGGGCACCAGGAGGCCATATTCGGTGTCGACCGCGACGCCGACGTTGAGGTAGTCCTTGTAGACGACCTCGTTCGTTGCGAGGTCCAAGGAGGCGTTGAACTTCGGAAACTTCTTGAGCGCTAACGCGGCCATCTTGAGCAGGACGGCGGTCGGGGTGAGCTTGGCGCCGGCGGCCTCGGCGCGGGCCTTGTAGCGTTGGCGAAACGCCTCAAAGGCGGCCGTGTCGGCCTTGTCGAAGTGCGTGACCATCGGTACGCTCGACCACGCGTTGGTCATCGAGCGCACCGTCGCCTTGCGAATCCCCGACATCGGCTCGCGGCGTACGGAGCCGTACTTGCTAAAGTCGGGTAGCGGCTGCGCGGCGGGCGCCGGTGCGGCGGGTGGTGAGGCGGGTTGTGCGCTCGGTTGCGCCCCCCCGGCGGCGACGCGCCGCACGTCCTCGGCGGAGATGCGCCCCAAGATGCCAGAACCCTTGACGTCGCGCAGGTTGACGCCGAGCTCCCTAGCTAGGCGGCGTACCGACGGGGCGGCGGGGAGGGGTTCTTTCTCCTCGAGGGGGGTGTCGTAGGCGTCGGGGGCCCGCTGCGCCCCTTCGGCGTCCGCGGCTTTGGCAGCAGCGTCGATCCCCGCGGCTTTGGCCTCGGCGTCCCCCTCGGCGCGCTCTTCGGCGACCTCCTGCGCGACGTCCTCTTCGGCCGCCGCGTCGGCGGCGCCCGCCGAGGGGCGGCCCTCCTCGCTCGGGGCCTGGGTTTCCTGCGTTTGGGTGTCTTGCGCTTGGGCGTCGGCAGCGCCCTTTTCGGCCCCTGCGCCCTCGCTCTCACCCTCGCCGACGATCAGCACGACCTGACCGACCGAGGCCTCTTCGTTCTCTTTAACCAAAATCTCCTGAACCACCCCCGAGACCGACGACGGCACCTCGACGACCGCTTTGTCGGTCTCGAGCTCTAGCACCGCTTGGTCTTTGGCGATGGTGTCACCGACCGAGACGAGCACCCCGACGACGGTTCCCGAGGTGATTCCTTCCCCTACTTCAGGCAGTTTGAATTCGGTTGCCATGCCTTCCTTTCGCCTGCTCGAGCAACTTCGCTGCGACCCCTAAGTGGCCTCGAGGTGCCCCAAGCCCCCACCCGCGCGCCGCGACCTCGCTCTGCCGTGCCCTTTCGTGTCCGCCCCCGACCCCTGGTGGGTTCTGCAGGGTCGGGGGCGGTTTCGCACCCGATGATACGCCGGGGCGACCCGGCGCACGGCGAGCGCCCCCGCAAGCTGCCACGAGCTCTACTATGCCACGTGCGGGTCGAGCTTATCGGGGTTGATCTCCAAATCTTTCAGGGCTTTGGCGACCACGCTCTTGTCTACCTTGCCCTCTTGCGCGAGCGCCTGCAGCGTCGCGAGCGTGATGAAGCGAGCGTCGACCTCGAAGTGGTCGCGCAGCTCCTCACGCGCCTCGGAGCGGCCGAAACCGTCGGTACCGAGGCTCACCATGGGGCGCGGCAGGTGCCGCGCGAGCGCGTCGGGTAGGAGCTTGAGGTAGTCCGAGGCGGCCACGAAGACCCCTTCGGCCTCTTTCAGGGCGTCGTAGACAAAGGGCGTCTGTGGCTCCTGCTCGGGGTGCAGGCGGTTGTGCCGCTCGACCCTAAGGGCGTCTTGGTGCAGCGCTTTGTACGAGGTGACGCTCCACACGTCGGCGGCGACCTTGTAGTCGGCGAGCAGTGCCTGCGCCTTTAACACCTCGTTCATGATCGCCCCGGAGCCGAAGAGCTGCGCGCGCAGTTTCGCCTTTTTCGGAGCCGGTTTAAAGAGGTAGAGCCCCTTGAGCACTCCCTCTTTAAGTTCCTCGAACGACAGGTGCTCCGGCAGGGCGGGTTGCCGGTAGTTCTCGTTGCCGATGGTGAGGTAGTAGAAGAGGTCCTCTTGCGCCTCGTACATGCGCCGCATCCCCTCGCGGATAATGATGGCCATCTCGAACGCGAACGATGGGTCGTACGCCATCAGGTTGGGGATGGGATAGGCGAGCACGTGCGAGTGGCCGTCTTGGTGTTGCAACCCCTCGCCCGCCAAGGTGGTGCGGCCCGCGGTGGCGCCGAGCAAAAAGCCTTTGGTGCGCATGTCGCCCGCCGCCCACAAAAAGTCGCCGATGCGCTGAAAGCCGAACATCGAGTAGTAGATAAAGAAGGGGATGGTGTTGACGCCGTGGGTGGCGTAGGCGGTGCCGGCGGCTATAAACGACGAGATGGAACCCGCTTCGGTGATGCCCTCCTCTAAGATCTGCCCGTCGGTCGACTCCTTGTAGTAGAGGATGTTGTCCGAGTCCACGGGTTCGTAGAGCTGCCCGACGTGCGAGTAGATGCCGATCTGGCGAAAAAGCGCCTCCATCCCGAAGGTGCGCGCCTCGTCGGGGATAATGGGGACGATCAGCTTGCCCCACGTTTTGTCGCGCAAGAGCTTGCCCAGGATGCGGACGAACACCATCGTCGTCGAGACCTCGCGGTCGCCGGTGCCTTTGCCAAACTCCTCGAAGAGCGCCTCGTCGGGGGCGGCGAGCGGTTCGGCCTTGACGCGCCGCGCCGGTACGCTTCCGCCGAGCGCCTCACGCCGCGCCTTTAGGTAGCGGAACTCTTCGGTGTCCTCGTCGGGTCGGTAGAAGGGGAACTGGCCGATCTCGTCGTCGCTAATCGGGATGTCGAAACGGTCGCGGAAGAGTTTGAGCTCGTCCTCGTTGAGCTTTTTCTGCTGGTGGGTGACGTTTTTGCCCTCACCGGACTCGCCTAGGCCGTAGCCCTTGATGGTGCGCGCCAAGATGACGGTCGGTTGCCCCTTGTGCTCGACCGCCCGCTTGTAGGCCGTGTAGACCTTGATGGGGTCGTGGCCGCCGCGGTTGAGCTTGGCGAGGTCCTCGTCGCTCCACCCCTCGATCAGTTTTTGCAGCTCGGGGGTGTTAAAGAAGTTTTTGCGCAGCTCCGGCGCGCCGAAAGCCGCGTAACGCTGCGACTCGCCGTCGACGAGCTTTTCAAAGCGCTCCAAGAGCACCCCTTGGGTGTCTTTTTGCATGAGCTTGTCCCAACCCGAGCCCCAGACGACTTTGATGACGTTCCAACCGGTGCCGCGGAAGCTCGCCTCGAGCTCCTGGATGATCTTGCTGTTGCCGCGCACGGGGCCATCGAGGCGCTGCAGGTTGCAGTTAATTACCCAGATGAGGTTGTCGAGCTTTTCGCGGGCGGCTAAGCTGATGGCGCCTAGCGTCTCGGGTTCGTCGGTCTCGCCGTCACCCAGAAAGGCCCAGACCTTTCCGCCGCCAGGCTCTTTGAGGCCGCGGTCCTCGAGGTAGCGGTTAAAACGCGCCTGGTAGATCGACATGATAGGCCCCAGACCCATCGAGACGGTCGCAAAGGTCCAGTACTCGGGCATCAGCCAGGCGTGCGGGTAGCTCGTCAAGCTCGGGCCGCCCTGCAGTTCGCGGCGGAAGTTGCGCAGGTGCTCTTTGTGGATGCGGCGCTCGAGGTACGAGCGGGCGTAGATGCCGGGGCTGGCGTGGCCCTGAAAGTAGATCATGTCGGCGTCGAGCCCGGCGCCCTCGCCCCGGAAAAAGTGGTTCATCCCGACTTCGTAGAGCGTCGCCGCCGAGGCGTAGGTCGAGATGTGCCCACCGATGCCGTCAGAGAGCTTGTTGGCGCGCACCACCATGGCCATGGCGTTCCAGCGGATAAGGTTGCGGATGCGTTTTTCAATCCCCAAGTCGCCGGGGTAGGTTTCGTCCTCCTCGGCGGGGATGGTGTTGATGTAGGGCGTGTTGGCGCTAAAAGGGATCTCGACGCCGAGCTTTTTGGCGTGCTGCTCGAGCTTTTTAAGGAGCTCAAGCGCCCTTTCCGGGCCGGAGCTGTCGAGCACGTACTCGAGCGACTCGAGCCACTCTCTAAGTTCGATCTCCTGGAGCTGCCGCTGCTCCTCGGGGCTCAGGCCGGTCTTCTCGAGGGTATCCGCCACGTTTGGGCCTCCTTTGGTCTACCCGTTATCCGGTTACGGTTCTTGGGTCGAACGCCCCACGGTTTTCGGCGGCCGGCGCTAGCTGCCGGGGGCGCGGTGTAGGCACACCAGTGTACCCGTTGGCCCCTTATTGTACAGACCCCCAGGGGGGCTCGCTGCATTGTCGCCTGCAGAGGGCGGCTGAGGGGCGCTCAGCGGTGCGGGGTGATGAGGCACTTGACGACTTCGGGGGAGGCGAGCAACTCGTCGAAGAGCGTCGCTCCCTCCTCGAGCCTCGCCCGCCGGTGAACGAGCTCGGCTGTCGGGATGTGCCCGCCGGCGAGGAGCTCTAGGGCTTGCCTGAAGTCCTCGTGGCTCATCCCGTAGGAGCCCAAGACGCGCAGCTCGCGCGTAACGACCGTCTGCATATCGACCTCGACGACTCGAGCGTTGTTGCCGAGCCACACCACGGTGCCGCCGTCCTTGGCGCAGTCGAGAGCCTGCGCGACGGTGGCGCTTACCCCGACCGCCTCGATGCACGCGTCCGCGCCGCGTCCCCCGGTGAGGTCTTGAAGGGCTGCGGGGAGGTCCGTCTCCGCTGGGTTCAGCGCTGCGTGGACGCCGATGGCGCGGGCGACCCCCAGCCGCGCCGCACTGGTATCGCTCACGACCACCTGCTGCACCCCGGCATGCAGCAGCACGCTCGCGCAGAGGAGCCCGATGGGGCCCGCGCCCGCGATGAAAACGGTATCCTCCGGCCCCAAGGGGATGAAGTTCACGGCGTGAACGGCGACCGCGAGCGGTTCGGCAAAGGCGCCCGCCTCGAAGTCCAAGGTCTCGGGCAGCGGGTAGAGGTTGCGGGCGGGCCAAACGACGTACTCGGCGTAGGCACCGGGGGCGTCCATACCCATGAGGCGGCGCCCGCGCGCGGTCTGCACGATGGGGTGGACCGCGACGCGCGTCCCGATGGGGAGGTCTACGCCTTCGCCCACCCCCACCACCTCGGCGGTCGCCTCGTGGCCCATGACGAGCGGCGGGACGCGCCTGCCGGTCCGCCCGGTATAGCCGTGGAGGTCGGAGCCACACACGCCGACCGCGCGCACCTTGAGGAGCGCGTCGCCCGGTTGCGGCTCGGGTAGGGGCACCTCGCGTAGCTGCAGCTCGCCGATGCGGGTGAGCACGAGCGCGCGCATGGTGCTCGGTAGGGTGTCTGGTGGCGTGCGGGTCATGCGAGCGTCCCCCCCGAGATGAGCCAACCGCCGTCGACGACGATGGTTTGACCGGTGATGTAGTCCGACGCCGCGGAGGCGAGCAGCACGGCCGCCCCCGCGAGGTCGGCCGGTACCCCGGGGCGCCCCTGGGGAATAACGCTCACGGCGCTTTGGTAGCCCTCGGGGTCGGAGAAGACCGCGTCGGTCATGGCGGTCCAAAACCGTCCGGGGGCGATGGCGTTGACGCAGATCCCGTCTTTCGCCCACTCGAGCGCCAGCGCCCGCGTCATCTGCCGCAGCCCCCCCTTGCTGGCCGCGTAGAGGGCGATGTTGGGCACCACGATCTCAAACGAGAGCGAGCCTACGTTGATGATCTTGCCCCGCCCCTGCGCGCGCATCGTCTCGGCGGCGGCCTGCGCGGCGAAAAAGGCGCCCTTGAGGTTCACCGCCATCACGCGCTCCCACTCCTCCTCGGAGAGTGCCGCGGCCGGTTTGCGGACGTTGATGCCGGCCGCGTTCACCAGGATGTCGAGGCGCCCGTAGTGCTCGGCGGTCCGCTGCACCGCCCCCCGCACCGCCGCTACACTGCTCACGTCGGTCGGCAAAGTCAGCGCTTCCCGCCCCGTCCTGCGCACCAGCTCGGCGGCGGTCCCCAGCTCAGACGCGGTGCGCGCCGCGAGCGCGAGGTCGGCGCCCGCGTGCGCGAGCGCCAGCGCGACGCCCAAACCGAGGCCGCGGCTCCCGCCCGTGACCAGCGCGACCTGGCCGTCTAGGCGCAAACTCGGCATGACGAACTCGCTGTCTAGGGGGCGGCGCCGTTCGTCCGCGTCCGCCATCAGCCCTTCACCGCCCCCATCGTCAACCCCGAGACGATGTAGCGCTGGATCACCAAGGTCAGCAAGATGACGGGCAGGGTGATTAAAACCGCCGCCGCCCCGAGGCCGCCGAAGTCGATCTGGCCGTAAGAGATAAAGTTAAACACCGCCACCGGTACGGGGCGGGTGTTGGGGCCCGAGAGGATGAGCGAAAACAGAAACTGGTTCCAGCTAAAGATAAAGGCCAGGATGCTGGCCGCGACGACGCCGGGGGCAGCTAGCGGCAAGACGATGCGAAAAAACACCCCCAAGCGGCTCGAGCCGTCGACGAAAGCGGCTTCCTCGAGTTCGGTGGGCACGTCCTCGAAAAACGAGATCATGATCCAGATAATCAGTGGCATCCCGACGATCAGGTGGGTGAGGGTCAGCGCAACGTAGGTGTCGATAAGCCCGAGCGCGCGAAAGGCCAGGTACCAGGGCACCAAGTAGGTGATGTACGGCGTGAGCCGCGCGATGAGGATGGCTAGAGCGAGGCCGTTTTGCTTAAAGCGGGCGATCGAGTAGGCGGCGGGGAGCCCCAGTACCAACCCGAGCAGCGTCGAGAGGGTCGCCACGACGAGCGAGTTCCAGGTGAAGAACAAAAAATCGTTGCGCTGGATCACGTTGCGGTAATTCTCGAGCGTCGGCGTAAAAAACCACACCGGCACGGGGCTCGTGTTGGCGATCTGGTTGCGAAAGCTCGTCAGGATCATCCAGACAAACGGGAACAGGATGATCACCAGCACGAGCGCCATCAGCAGGTAGATCAACGCACTTTGCAGGCGCGCGTTGCGCTTGTAAGCGCGCGCCTGCGTGGGGTAGACGGTCACGGAGCCTGCTCGACTCATGCCACGCGCCTCCTAGCGAGGTTTAAGAGCACCGCGATGCCGAGCACGACGAAAAGCAAAAAGATAAGGAGTGTCGCGGCGTACCCCGCGCGAAAGAACTCAAAGCCGGTTTTAAAGGCGAAAACGTTGAGGGTCTCCGACGCGGTCCCCGGCCCCCCTTGGGTGATCACATAGATGATGTCGAAGGTTTTTAAGGCGTCGATACTCCGCAAAATAAGGGCCACGACGATGGCCGCGCGGATCCCCGGCAGGGTGATGTGCCAGAAGCTCTGCCAGGCGCCCGCGCCGTCGATGCGGGCGGCTTCGTAGTACTCCTGCGGGACGCCTTGGAGGGCCGCGAGCAGGATCAGCGCGACGAAGGGGCTCCACTGCCAGACGTCCACGAGCACCAGTGACGGAATCGCCAAGCGGGCGTCGGCCACCCAGAGAGAGCGCGGCAGCCCCAGCGACTCCAGAAAATAGTTGAGCACGCCTAGGCTCGGGTTAAACATCAGCGCCCAGATGAGCGCGATCGCAACCGGGGTCGCCACCATTGGCAGCAGGATAAGGGTGCGCACGAACCCCTTACCGATCATGTCGCGGTTAAATAGGAGCGCGATGCCGAGACCCAAGAGCATCTGCAAAGGCACCGCGACGCCGGTGAAGTAGAAGGTATTGACGAGCCCATTCCAAAAGCGGCGGTCGGCGAGGGCGGTCTCAAAGTTGGCGAGCCCCACGAAGCGCGGCGCCGACCCGATGAAAAAGTCATAAGTTGCGAGGACGAAGTTGGCCAGAATGGGGCCGACGATCAGGACCAAGATAGCGAGCAGCGCGGGCAGCGGAAAAAGCCACGGCGCGTGCCGGTCGAAAAAGTCTGCGGCGCGCTTCAAGGACGGCTCCGGGTAGCGTTCATCGGTTGACCTCTAAAAAAGTGTAAAAAAGTGGCAAAAAAGCGGGTCCGGCAACCCGCCGGACCCGTTCAAAACGTTTACTGCGCGCTGTTGGAGCGCTCGAGGATGGCGTTGATCTCACGGTTGGCCTGCTCCAGGGCGGGGCCGACTTCCTGCCCCTGCAGGGCGGCGACGATCGCCTGACCGTAGGCGTCGCGCACTTCGGGTACCGGTACGACGGGCGGGTTCCAGTCGCCGTGGCCGATCGAGTAGTGTAGCTGCGAGGCCTCGATCCAGCTCTCGGGTGCGGTCGCCTGGAACTCTTCGTTCTCCCACGCCGAGGGGCGTGCGGCGGGCACGCCCTCGAGCAGGGCGGCGAGCTGGTTCTCTTTTGAAAGCGCCCACTGGATGAAATACCACGACGCTTCGGGGTTTTGCGAGGCGTGGTTGACGCTAAGGCCCCACACGAGCACCGCCGGAACGCGGCCGGCGGGACCTTCGGGAAGGGGCGCGTAGGCGACGTTCTCGCGCACGACGTCCAGGGTCTGCGCGGGGTCCTCGATAATCGAACGGAACACGTTTGCGTCGAACATCATCGCGGCCTGGTTTTGCGCGAAGATGCTGGTGACTTCGGGCCACGACATGTTGACCACGCCCGGAGGGCCGTAGTTGCGCAGCAAGTCGGCGTAGAAGGCCAGGGCCTCTTGGCTCGCCTCGCTGTCTAAGGCCGAGGTGCCGTCGTCGTTCAGCCACTGACCGCCGAACGAGTAGAGAAAGTTGACGATCTGGCTTGTCGCGTTCGCCCCGCGCCCGCGGGCGGCGAACCCAGCCATACCGGGGCCGTTGAGCGCTTCGGCGTACTCGCGAAGCTCCTCCATCGTCTCGGGGGGACCATCCAGCCCGGCCTCCTCGAAGAGGTCGGTGCGGTAGAAGAGCACGCTCGACTCGATCTGCAAAGGCAGGCCGTAGAGCCCCCCTTCGGTCTCGAAGGTAGAGATGGCGCCCTCGAAAAAGTCCTCCATATCCAACTCTGGGTTCGTGAGGGTGCTATCGGCGACGAAGTCGTCGACGAAGCGCACCCAACCTGCGCCCAGGTACTGCGCGCCGTCCTGGCCGGGTTGGATCATGTAGCCGTCTAAGCTGCTCGCGCCGCTGCTGGCCTCGAGCAGACGGCGCTGGCGGAACTGGTCTTCGGGAAAGGACTCGAGCGTGACGTTAATGCCCGTCAACTCCTCGAACTCGGGTACCAGGGGGGTGATAAAGTCCGTAAAGGGGTGGTTGTTCATCAAAAAGCGGATGTTGGTCCCCTCGAAGCGCCGCCAATCGAACTCCTGCGCCCCCGCGAGGCTCGCCAAAGACCCCAGCGAAAGCGCCCCCACGAGTGCGTAACGCTTGACCGTCCGTGCCATCTTCTGTCCCCTCCGAGGCGCGCCGCTGTCAGGCGGCGCACCTCTTTAACCCGCATGTTTAACCCGCATGGTTAGGACCCATATAGCATGCCTTCCGGCGGGCACTCCTTGACGCGTCTGCTCGGCGAGTATAGCCCCCGCAATTTTGCCCTGTCAACGGAGCGCGAGCCCCCTCAGGGCCCCTCAAGCGCCCGGTTTGAGGAGCACCTTGACGCCCCGCTTCTCCCGAAAGCACGTAAACGCCTCCGCCCACGCCGAGAGCGGGTAGACGTTGCTCACAAGGACTTGCGTGCTCACCTGACCCGAGCGGAGGAGTGCCAAAGCGCTCCGCCACCCCTCCGGGGTGCTGGCGTTGCTCCCCGTGACGGTCAGCTCGCGGTAGCACACCTCGTCGAGGTCCCAGGCCACGGGGCGCCCGAAGAGACCGATCTGCACGTAACGCCCCCGCCGCCTCACGAGCCTAAGCAGGGCCGCGGCGGCGCCCCCCGCACCGGAGCACTCGTAGACCACGTCGGCGCCGAGGCCGTCTAGCGTCACCTCTCGTACGAGCGCCTCCGCGTCCTCTCGCTGCACGCTGAGGGTGTGCTCGGCGCCGAGCCTCCGGGCGAGCTCGAGACGCGCCTCGTCCGCGTCCGTGCCGAGCACGATGACCGTTGCCCCCGACGCTTTAAGGACCTGGAGCGTCAGGAGCCCGATGGCGCCGGGGCCGGCGACCACCGCCGTCTCACCTGCTCGCACCGTAGCGGCCCCCAGTACGGCGTGGGCGACGCAGGCCAAAGGTTCGGTGAGGGCGCCCGCTTCATCGCTGATCCCCGGTGGCAGCTCGTGCAGGTTCGTCGCGGGCACCACGAGGTACTTGGCGAAGCCGCCGTGGACCGCCGAGCCGATGGAGCGGCGCTCCGCACAGAGGTTGCGGTGGCCGCTGCGGCAGAGCCGGCAGCTGCCGCAGGTCGCGGCGTAGGTCTCGGTCGTCACGCGCGCCCCCTCCCGCACGCCGAAGACCCCTGCGCCGAGGGCGACGACCCGCCCCGAGACCTCGTGGCCCATGACCACGGGCGGCTGGGTGCGGAATTCGTCATCGTAGATGTGCAGGTCGGTGCCGCAGATCCCGGCAGCTTTCACCTCGAGCAGCACCTCACCCGGCCCGGGTTGTGGTTCGGGAATCTCCCTGAGCTCGACGTTGCCCACGCCCGGGGCGACCTTCATAAGGGCTTGCATCAGCGCCTCCCGTCCTCTGCGTTAAGAGGCCGTTATATCACGCCGTGGGTTCCTGACCCTCTCGCTACGGGAGCGGCGTGCAACGAGGCGCCCGGCTTTCTCACCCGCTGCGTGATAGCATCCCCTTATGTCTGCGCTTCACGACGCCCCGGCACCCGTCTCCGTCACCGCTAGGCCCGACAGGGCGGCAGAGGCCCGCCTCAGCCTCGAGGCGAGCGGTCTGGTCAAACGCTACGGGGGCCGGACGGTCGTTAACGGCGTGAGTTTTAGGTTGCAGCGCGGCGAGATCGTGGCGCTCTTGGGCCCTAACGGCGCGGGCAAGACCACGTCGTTTTACATGATGGTCGGGTTTGTGCGTCCCAACGCGGGGCGCATCACCTTGGGCGGCGACGACATCACCCGCTGGCCGATGTACAAGCGGGCGCGGCGCGGCCTAGGTTACCTCGCGCAGGAGCCCTCGGCGTTTCGCAAGCTCTCGGTGCGCGACAACCTGATGGCGATCCTCGAGTTTCAGCGGCTTTCAAAGGCCGAGCAGGCGCGCCGCGCCGACGAGCTGCTCGCCGAGTTCGGCCTCACGCACCTCGCCGACCACCGCGCCGACACCCTCTCCGGCGGGGAGCGGCGCCGCTTGGAGATCGCCCGCAGCCTCACCATAGAGCCAGCCTTTATCCTTTTAGACGAGCCCTTTACCGGCGTCGACCCCAAGTCGATCCGCGAGATTCAGCTGCTTATCGCCGACCTCCGCTCTCGGCGCGGTCTGGGCGTGCTCTTAACCGACCACAGCGTCCGTGAAACGCTCTCGATCGCCGACCGCGTCTACCTGATGTATGACGGCCGCGTGATCTTCGAGGGGACCCCCGAGGCGTTCGCCGCCGACGAGGCGGTGCGCACCCACTACCTCGGCGCCGACTTTCAGTTGTAACGTCCCGCGCTCCTCCCCGCGTGCTTTACACCCTTACCCTGCTGCTGCTGCTGACCGTGTTGGCGGGTGTGATCGCCTACGCGGGGGACCTCCTGGGGGCGGCGGTAGGGCGGCGGCGCTTGAGCCTCTTCGGTTGGCGCCCCAAACGCACGGGCCAAGCGGTCGGTATCGCTGCTGGGGTGCTGATCATGCTGCTCACGCTGGGGGTTTTGAGCCTCGCCTTTCGGGACGCCGCTAGCGTGCTGCTGCGGGCGCAGAGTATCGGGCGCGAACTCGCCGAGCTGCGCGAGCAGCGGAGCGCGCTGGCCGCTGAGGTCGCGCGCCTAGAGGCCGACTTGCGCTCGGGACAAGAGGAGCTCGAGCGCGCCCAGGAGGTCATCAGCACCGCCGAGCGGCAGCGCGACACCGCTCGCGAGGCGCGCGACGCCGCCCTGCGCGACGCCATCCGGCTCCGGCAGGAGAGCTCGGAGCTGCGCGCCGAGGTCGCCGAGCTGCAGGCGCGCGCGGCGCAGCTCGCGGCGCAGCAAGAGCAGCTCGAGCAGCAGAACGCGCTTTTGCAGCAAGACAACGCGGGCTTAAGGCTCTCGAACGAGGGTTTAAGCCAGCAGAACGAGCTTTTGAGCGCCCAGAACCGCGAGTTCGAGGACACCTTGAACAACCTGCAAAACCAGGTCGTGACGCTGCAAAACGAGCTGCAGGCGCTACGGGTCGAGTCGGAGCAGCGGGCGCAGTTTTTGCGCGACACCGTCGCGCAGCTAGAGGCGGCGAGCGGCGGCGAGCTCACCTACCGAAACGGCGAGATCGTCTACGCCGGGGTGATCTCGGAGACCGACGAGGTCGAGATCCTGGGGGCGCTCAACCGTTTTGTCGAGAGCGCGCGGCAGGAGGTCACCCGGCGCGGGGCCAGCGACATCGAGCTGCGCGCCGATCAGCTTGACGGCCTCACCCGCGCGATCGCCGCTTCGCCGGGCGACGACCTGGTGGTGCTCGTCGCGAGCGGCAACTTCGTCGCACCCGCCCCTATCGCCGTCTACGTCGAGGCGTACCCGAACCTGCAGCTGCTCGCGCGCGGGCAGCTCGTGGCCACCCGGCAGCTGCACCTGGGGACGCCGGAGGCGCCGCTTAGCCGCGACGCGCTCCGCGCCGAACTCGCGCGCCTAAGCCTCGAGAGCCTCAACCGGCTGCGCCGCGTGGGGCTCTTCGAGCAGGTGCGGCCGAGCCCCTCCGACGCCGACTTCGACCGCTTTAGCGCCTGGCTCTCGCGCCTCTCGGGGCCGGTGGTGATCGGTACGGTCGCCAAGGAGCCGGTGTTCGTGGCGGGGCCGGCGGAGCTCGAGTTCGTCATCCTGCGCTAGCCCCTGCGCCGAGGCGCTCACGCTTGGCGGTGGGTCACCGTCTCGCCGAGAACGGCCTGTAGCCCCTTTCGCGCGGGGGGCAGAGGTCGACGGTACACCCCGTAAGGCGCTGCGGGCTAGACTGGGCCGTATGATCCACACTGACCCCACCCTGAGCGCCGTCCGCCTCGCCGTCGACGGTTCACCCTACGCGGAGGCCGCGGCGCGCTACGCGGCCCTCTTGAGCCGGCGGCTGGCGCTGCCCCTGTACGCCGTTCACGTGATCGACACGGGCCTTTTGGGGGGCGCTTCCCTGGGCGACTTCGGGAGCGTGGGGGGGGACCTGGGCGCGAGCACGCTCGCTGCGCCCCTCGTAGAGCTAGGGGGCGCGTTCGAGCCGGCGCAGGGGACGTCGGTCTACGAGGCGCTCGAAACGCGCGCCCGCGAGCTCTTGGGGCGCGCCCGAGAGCTCGCCGAAGGTGAGGGCGCCGAGCACGTTTTTGCGGAGGTGCGCGCGGGTTTCGCGGCCGACGCGCTGCTCGAAAGCGTCGGTGAGGGCGAGCTCTTGGTGCTCGGGCGGCAGGGGGAGGGGACGCGCGACGCCGCGCGCCTCGGCGGGGTCGCCGAGCGGGTGCTGCGGCGCGCGCCGGGGGCGGTGCTCGTGACCCCCGAGCGCTTTCGCGAACCCCGCCGGGTGGTCTTCGCCTACGACGGTTCGGAGCCCGCTGCGCAGGTGCTCCCCTACGCGGTCGCGCTCGCCGCCCGCCTCGAGCTGCCGCTCGCCGCCGTCAGCGTGCGGGGGGAGGGCCGCGAGGAGGACCCGCTCGCCGGGGCGCACCTCGAGGCGGTGCACTACGCCGCGAGCCGCCGAGGCGAGCTCACGCTGAGCAAGCACGTGCTCGAGGGGGAGGTCGTACCGGCGATTGTGGAGACCCTCCAAGAGGGCGACCTGCTGGCGATCGGCGCTTTTGGCGAGGGGCGGCTGAGCGCGTTTTTCCGGGGGTCGACGACCGAAGCGCTGCTGCGCGGCGCCGAGGTGCCGGTGCTGCTGCACGGTTGAGGGTGGGGCGTCACGCCCGCTCGCCCCGCCGCTTCGCCGCCCGCCGGCAGCGCTCCGAGCAGTACCGGACGCGCTCCCAGTCGCGCGCCCACTTCCTGCGCCAGGTAAAGGGTAGGCCGCAGACAGCGCACACCTTGGTCGGCAAGTCGGCCTTTTTCCGCGCCTTCGCCATCTACCTCCCGCCACGCGCTACGGCTCGGGCGGCGTCCTAGGCGCGCCGGACGCCTGGGCGGCGAGGAGGTCGCGGATCTCTTGCAAGAGCGCCAGCTCGGTCAGCTCCGCCGTGACCTCCGCTTGGCGGCGGAGCTTTTGCAGCGCGCTCGCCGCCCGGACGACGAGAAAGAGCGCGAACGCGACGATGACGAAGTTGACGACCGTGTTGAGAAAGGCGCCGTAGCGGACGGTGACCCCGTCGCCGAGCTGCAGCGCGAGCTCCCGAAAGTCCACACCGCCCACGAGGTAACCGATGGGCGGCATCAGGATGTCTTCGACGAGCGAGGTGGTGATCGCTCCGAAAGACGCGCCGAGCACCACGGCGACGGCGAGGTCCAAGACGTTGCCCTGAGCGATGAACTGCCGAAACTCCGCCATAAAGCCGCGCATCATGCCTCCTCGGCCCGCCCCGAACAAAGCGATACGGCATCGTAGGCCAAAGGCGCCGGGGCCGTCTAGAGGGGCTCGAGGAAGCGCTGCACCTCCAAGCGGTAACCGTCGGGGTCGCGGGCGAAAAAGTGGTAGATGCCGAAGCGGGCGTTCTCTCTAGGGGGCGCTTCGGTGGGGACGCCGCGCTCGCAAAGCCGCGCGTAAGTCCCGTCTACGTCGTCTAGAACGAGCGTCAGAATGAGGCCGGGGTGCTCCGGCAGGGCCGCGTCGTGTTGGCAGAAGCCCACGTATCCCCCCGGGGCGACGCGGAAGATGAGGCACGTCCCCTGATCGCGGGCGAGCGTCAGCCCGAGCGCGCGGTAAAAGCGCCTGGTCCGCGCCAGGTCGCGGCAGGGGTAGAAGCCGATAAAGCCGTCTGCGTGCAGGGGGGGCGTTTCGTTTGCGGGTTCGGTGGTCTTAGGGCCTAGCTTTCATCATCGCAGTTTCACGAGCGGCTAGCGGCTCGTGGCCCGTAGACCACGAGCCACGAGCGACAGGCCGCGCCCTCTCAAAGCGGTCTAGGCGGAAGCCGAGGAGGGGCCAACAGAACCTAGTAGTCCACTGGGCGCAGGTAAAATTCGCCGATGGCGGTGCTCGAGACCACCGCGTGAATCGGCAGCGCGCGCTTCCAGTGGGTTTTGGCGACAAGCCCCCGCACGAGGGCGATCTCCGCAGCGGAGAAGCCGAGGCTCTCGATGTAGGCGTCGCCGTAGCCCGAGAGGTGGTGGATGAGGATGGTGTCGGCGCGCTCGTACGAGATGCCGAGGTCCGCTTCGTCGGACTGCCCGACCACCAGGTCGGCCGACGGGGGTTTGCGCCGCACCGCTTCGGGGACGCCCAGGTGCTCGGCGAGGGCGCGCACCTGCGTCTTGAAAAGGTCGCCCAAGGGGCTCACGGGCGCGGCGTCGGCGACGTCGTGCCAGGTGTAGTAGCCGAAAAACCGCTCGGTCTTGTTGCCGGTGCCCAGGTGCACCGCGCCGAGTTCGGCGGCCTTGTCGAAGGCGACGATCATCCGCACGCGCGCCATGACGTTGCCCAAGCGGTGCGGGGTGACGTCGGGGACGAGCCGCGCGTACGCGTCGACCATCTCGGTGATGTCGAGCGTCTCTGCGGGGAGCCCGAGCGCGTCGACGACGAGCTGCGCGTGCGCGAGCGAGTCGGGGTCCGAGGCGCGGTAGGGGAGCCGCAGCGCGTGGACGTTTTCGGGGCCGAAAGCGCGCGCCGCTAAGTAGGCCGTCACGGCGCTGTCGATGCCCCCCGAGAGGGGCACCACCACGCGGTCAAAGCCCTTGCGCCGCGTGACCTCGTCGCGCAAAAAACTCACCAAAAAGTCGGTGGTCAGCTCGAGGTTGAGCGCCAAGGGCTTTCGCGGTCGCCCCTCGGCGCGCGTCATGGGTAGGGCGGCGCGGGGCGCCGTGCGCGCGCCCTTAAGCTCGCTCATTGGCTCACCTCCTGAAAAGCCCGCACCAGCTCGGGCAAGTTGGCGCGCAGATCGGCTAGAAGCGGGTTTTCGTAACGCGCCGCCTGGATGCTCTCGAGGTGGAGGTCGGTCAAAAGCAGGTGCTCGTGAAAGAGCGGCGCGCGCGCGATGAGAGCCCCGTAGGGGTCCATCACGTGCGAACCGCCGGAGAACCCTTTGCCCCCCTCGAACCCGGTCAAGCAGGTCGTCACCACGTACACGCCGTGCTCGCCCGCGATCCCCTTGGCGGTGTCCTCCCAGCGCTGCACATTAGCGGGTTCGGCGCCGGTAAGGTCGCGCACGGGGCTCGCGGTCGGGATGTAGAGCACGTCGGCCCCTTTAAGCGCCAGCACCGCCGCCGTCGAGGTGTGCCAGGCGTCCTCGCAGATGAGCATCCCGGCCCGCCCGAAGCGGGTGTCAAAAGCGTCTAGGCGCCACCCACGGGAGACGTAGCGCTCCTCGTCGAACACGCCGTAGGTCGGCAAAAAGAGCTTACGGTGGACGTGCCGGATACCCGCTTGCGGGGTGTTGAGCTCGGCGTAGAGCGCGCTGTTATAGAAGTGGCCGCCGTCGCGTTCGTAAAAACCCACGCAGATGTCGAGCGGTTCGCTGCGCCCCGCCGCGCGCACGGCCCGCTGCAAGAGCGCCAGCATCTCGGCGGCAGTGAGCGCCTGCTCGCGCACCCCGGCCTGCAAAAAGTAGCCCGTCAGCGCCGTTTCGGGGAGCGTCAGCACGTCGACGCCCTCGCCCGCTAGCTGCGCGATGACCTCGGCGAGCCGCGCGGCGTTGCGCTCCCCTTGCGACTTGTGCGGTTTGAACTGGACGAGGGCGTGGCGAATCATGGGGGTTATCTTAACGGAGGCCGCCCCGCCTCGAGCGTGCGCCACGGGGGATTACGGCGCCCGGCGCCGCCGCTGCCGGAGCGCCTCGTACAGCAAGAGCGCCCCGGCCGTGGCGACGTTGAGCGAGTCGGCAAGGCCGCCCATCGGGATGGTGACCCGGACGTCGGCGGCCTCGAGCCACAGCGCGGAGAGCCCGTCGTGCTCGGTGCCCAGCAGCAGGGCGGTGCGGCCCGTGTAGGGGGCGTCCCAGAAGAGCGTGTCGGCGTGCGGGGTGGCGGCGACCAGGCGAAACCCCTGCGCGCGGAGCCACGCCAGCAGCTCGGCCGCGGGGGCGCGCAGCGTCGGGAGGCTAAAGACGCTGCCCATGCTCGAGCGGATCACGTTGGGGTTTTCAAAGTCGGTGCCCGCGCCGGTCGCGAAGACCGCCGCGGCGCCCACCCCGTCGGCGGTGCGCAAAAGCGCGCCCAGGTTACCCGGTTTCTCGAGCCCGTCGACGACCAGCACGAGCGCGTCGGCGGCGAGCTGAAGGTCACGTAAGGTGGTGAGCGCGGTGCGGACGAGCGCGATCACGCCGTCGGGCGCCTCGCGGTGGCTGAGCACCCGAAACGCGGCGGGGGAGAGCTCGGTGACGCTCGCTGCGCCCTCGGCCTGGCAGCGCGCGACGAGCGCCCGCCCCTCGTCGCGGAGCCTTTCGGGGCAGACGTAGAGGCGTTCGAGCGCCCGCCCGGCCTCGAGCGCGCGCGTCACCTCGCGGGTGCCCTCGACCAGAAAACGCCCCTCGCGCGCCCGCGCGCGGCGCTCTTTAAGCTTGGCGAGCGCGCGCACCTCGGGGTTTTTGCTCGAGTCGAGCCGCCTGCGCTGGGGTTGTAGGGGTGTGCTCACGCGGCTCCTTTCAGCGGGCCCCTGGCCCGGGACCCGTGGCATTCTTTACCCATCGTACCGCGACCATACGCCGCGCAACCGGGGTTCGTGCGCCGGATATCGGAAGGTCTCAGAGCGGCGCATTAGAGTAAGGGGCCGGGCGCAGACGCTTAACGGCGTGCCCGCACCGGTTCGAGGGGAGACGATGTCGGAGTCAAACGCGATAGTGCGCCGCGCGAGCATGATCTGGGTGCTCGTCACGCTGTTTTTGGACGTCTTGGGGCTGGCCTTTATCATCCCCATCTTGCCGGGGCTGGTCGGCGACCTCCTGGGTGAAAGCAGCGCTTTAGTGGCGCGCTTTTACGGGTTGATCGCCGCGGCGTACGCGCTCATGCAGTTTCTCTTCGCGCCCCTTCTAGGCGCGCTCTCCGACCGCTACGGGCGGCGCCCGGTGCTGTTGGCGTCGATTTTTGGCTCTGCGGTCTCCTACTTGCTGCTGGCCTTTGCGCCTTCGCTCGCGTGGCTCGTGTTCGGGCGGCTGATCGCGGGGGTGGCGGGCTCGAGCCTGACGACCGTCAACGCCTACATCGCCGACGTCTCGACGCCGGAGACGCGCGCGCAGAACTTCGGCCTCGTCGGGGTGGCGTTCGGCCTCGGGTTTATCTTCGGTCCCGCGTTTGGCGGCGTGCTGGGCGCTATCGACCTGCGTTTGCCGTTTTTCGTCGCGGCGGGGCTCTCAGCCCTCAACGGGCTCTACGGCCTTTTTATCCTCCCCGAGTCGCTCCCCTTGGGCCGCCGCAGCCCCTTTCGCTGGCGCCGCGCGAACCCCGTCGGGAGCATCGGCGCCTTGGGGGCGTACCCGCTCGTCGGGGGGCTCGCGCTCGCCTTCGTGTTCGTCTCGCTCGCGCAGCGGGGGCTAGAGAGCACCTGGGTGCTCTACACGAGCTACCGCTTCGGTTGGGGGGAGGCCACGAACGGCCTGACGCTCGGGTTAGTCGGGCTCATGGCGGTGTTCGTCCAGGGTTTTTTAATCCGCCCAACGGTGCGGCGCCTAGGTGAGCGCCGCACGGTCGTAGTCGGGCTCAGCATCTCCACGGCGAGCTACCTGCTCTTTGGCCTGGCGACAGCGGGTTGGATGATGCTCGTGGCCATCGTCGTGGGTGCTTTCGGCGGGGTCGCGGGGCCGGCCATCCAGGGGCTCGTCGCGGGCTCGGTCCCGCCGGAGGGGCAGGGGAAGGTGCAGGGGGCGTTGGCGTCCTTGACGAGCCTGACGAGCGTCGTCGCACCGGTTGTTTTCACGGCGGGGCTGTTCGGGTTTTTTACCTCCCCCGCCGCCCCCGTTCACCTCCCCGGCGCCCCCTTCTTGCTCGGCTCGCTCCTGCTCGCCTGCGGTCTCGCGCTGACCGTGCGGCTCTTTCGCCGCGTGCCGCCCGCCGCTCCCGCCAAGCCCCCCCAAACGCCCGTCGCCAAGCTCGAGTCCTAAAGCCCCAACTGTAAGAAGGAGGACCCATGTCCGCCTCAACGCGTTACAGCCACCTCGTCCAAGCGGCCGAGCTGCGCGCGCTGCTCCAAACGGACGCCCAGGTGCGCCTCGTGGACGTACGTTTCTCGCTCACCGACCCCCTGCTGGGTCGCCGCCGCTACGAAGCGGGGCACCTTCCGGGGGCGGTCTACCTGAGCCTGGACGACGACCTCTCGGGACCCGTGCGTGAGCACGGCGGCCGCCACCCGCTCCCCGACACCGCGCGCTTCGCCCAGACCCTCGGTGCGTGCGGTATCGGCAACGACACCCACGTGGTGGCCTACGACGACGCGGCGGGCGGCGGGATGTTCGCGGCGCGCCTCTGGTGGCTGTTACGCTACGTCGGTCACGACCAGGTGCAGGTCTTAGACGGCGGCCTGGACGCCTGGACGGCGGCGGGGCTCGAGCTGACCCGAGACGTGCCCACGTACCCCCCCGCGACCTTCACGCCGGCTGTGCGCCCGGAGATGGTCGCCGACATGCAGGAGGTGCGCAGCAAGCTGCGGCGCCCCGGCGTCTTGCTGCTCGACGCGCGCGCCCCCGAGCGCTACCGCGGCGAGGTCGAACCCTTGGATAAGCGCGCCGGGCACATCCCCGGGGCGCGCAACCGGCCCTTTATGGGCAACTTGGAGGGCGGCCGCTTCAAACCCGCCGAGGCGCTCCGCGCGCGCTTCGCTGACGTCGAAGCGGCCGACGAGACCATCCTCTACTGCGGTTCGGGGGTGTCGGCGGCGCACAACGCGCTCGCGTTGGAGGAGGCGGGGTTGCGGGGGGCAAAGCTCTACGTGGGGTCGTGGAGCGACTGGAGCAGCTTTGAAGAGAACCCGGTGGCGACGGGGGAGGAGGCTTGAGGGAGCGCTCTGCGCCGCCGCGCCTATCTCTACCTCACACGCAAGGGTGGGCGGCGGTCTAGAGGTGGCGCTCTTCAATCACACCGACTTCGAGTCGGTGGTGGTTAAGTTTGAGATTACTTTTTCAGTACCGCGCACACGAACACAGGGTCAACTTCGGAAACCTAACCGTTGGTCTCCCCGCCCTAAATCTCAAGGTAATAGACGACTAAGTTAATGATGTTTGCTAAAACTGCGAAACTCCCAATAGCAATGCTGCAGATTGCCACCCATTGCCTCTTCTCCCTTGATAAATTAAACTGTTTCACCGCGCAAACGCCGAAAATAATTGCGAGAACTGCAGAACTTGTACTCAGGTAAACATCTGTATCTAAAAACAAAGTGCTGAGTAAGGCAATGCCACCACTTAGATAACTCAGGGTGCTCCAAGAATGCTGGTCGCGGACAGCGCTTTTATCCATGATGAACGGCTACCCTTCTCGAATCAAGCTTCCGTGCGAAATTGAGCGGCACTTCGAAGATGCTATATGCCATCGTTCTGCAGACGCTGCTCTGAGTTAGGTTTAGAAGAAAGAGCTTTTGCAAGCAGCGGTATTATCTGGAGCGAATGCACCATTACTATGAGGAGCAGTGTATACTATTACAACACATTATGTCCACATCTATAATTTAGCAAAATCACATTATTCACTCATAATGGTTTCCTTACAGCTCACAAGATGTTTTTGTCTTGTTAATTGTCACTTCCCGCAGAGCGTGTCGGCCCCCAACGCCCGGTCGGCGCAGAGGATGCCCGCGCCGTACTCGGCGGGGTTCATCTCATCGGTAAAGAGCGTCGACGACAGGAGGCGCGCCTCGACCTCGGCGCGGCTCAGCTCGGGGTTCTGGCTCCAGACGAGCGCCGCGACCCCCGCGACAAAGGGCGCTGCCATCGAGGTGCCCTGCTCGCAGCCGTAGGCGCTCTCGGTCGCCCCCTCGTAAGCGGGTGAGAGGGTGCTAAAGATCGCCCCGCAGGCGTTGTTGCCCATCCCGCCCGGCGCCATGAGGTCGACGCTGCGCCCCGCGCGGCTATAGTTGGAGAAGTACGAGCGCCGCCCGCTCTGGTCGACCGAGCCGACAGCGATGGCGCCCGGCGCGTTGGCGGGGGCGTAGATGGCGTCGTCGCTCTCGCTGTTGCCCGAGGCGGCGATCACCAGGGTTCCAGCGCGCCGCGCGTCGGCGACGGCGTCGTTGAGGGTCTGCACGGTGCCCCGGCCACCTAGGCTCAAGTTGATGATGTGCGCCGGGTTCGGGTTGCGGTTCATCCCCTCGACCGAGAGCCCCGCCGACCAACGGATCGCGCGCGCGACGACACTCGTCGCGGTGCGCTGGGTGTCGCGCCCGCTGTCGTCGAAGACCTTGACCGGCAGCAGCCGCACGCCCGTGTAGGCGACCCCCGCGACGCCGACGCCGTTGTCGCCGCTGGCGAGGGCGATCCCCGCGACGTGGGTGCCGTGGCGCTGGTTGGCGCCGAGCTGCGCGGGCGACCCGGGGGAGGGGTCGTTGTCCTCGTTGTAGACGTCGCAGCCGGGGAGGATGCGGCCGGCGAGGTCTTCGTGAGCGAGGTCGACGCCGCTATCCAAAACGGCCAAGACGATGTCGCTCTTCCCGGTCTCTAACGCCCACGCTTGCGGGAGCCCGAAGTCGAGCAGGTGCCACTGCTCATGCAACAAGGGGTCGTTGGGGAGCGCCGCGCTGGTAAGCCCCAAGGGGTAGAGGTAGTAGTCCGGTTCGGCGTAGGCGACGCGTGGGTCGGCGGAGAGCCTCTCGGCCAGCTCGAGCACGTCGGCGCCTTCGGGCACGGCGACGAGGTCGGGGACGCCCACCTGAGGGGCGCCCGCGCCCGCGAGCGGCTGCAGGCCGTAGTCGCGCTGCACGTCCCGCGCGAGCCCTTGCAGACGGGCTTGCGCCGTTAGCGGCGGTTGGCCGAGACCGCGGCCGATGGGGGCGCGCCCGAGGTCGCCCTGGTCGCCGTCGCGGTAGCGCACGAGCAGCCGACCCGGTACGAACGCGGCGTCCGGTGCGCCGCGCGCGAGCTGCGCCGCTGGCGCGAGGGTCCTTTCGGTCTCGTCGAAGCACTTGTCCGAAAGCGGGCTCGTCGGTGGCGGGAGCAGGTTGCAAGCCCCCAAGAGGAGGCAGAGCGAGGCGAGGGCGAGGGGGCGTCGCATCATCGCCCCAGTCTATCGCCCGTGCGTGAAGCCGGTGTGATGAATCCGCGGCGCCAAGGGGGCGGTGCGAGGCGGTATGCTAGGGGGGTGAGCTCACCCCCGTTGGGGCCTCGCCTGGAGGCCCGCAAGCTCAAGCACCTCGAGGTCTGTCTGCACTACCCCGTCGAGTTCGAGCGTACGACCGGCTTCGAGCGCTTCGAGCTGCCCTACCGCGCGCTCCCCGAGAGCGACCTGTCGCGGATCGACCTGCGCACGCGCTTTCTCGGAAAGCCGCTCGCCGCACCCCTCTTGATCGGCGCGATGACGGGGGGCGCGGCGCGCGCGGCGCTCATTAACCGCCACCTCGCCGAGGCGGCGCAGCGGCTCGGGATCGGGCTCATGCTCGGTTCGCAGCGGGTGATGCTCGAGCACCCCGAGGCGCTCGCCTCGTTCCAGGTGCGCCGCTACGCGCCCGAGGCGCTATTGATCGGCAACCTGGGCGTCGCGCAGCTCAACAAGGGGTACGGCGCTGCCGAGCTGACGCGGGCCGTGTCGCTCATTCAAGCGGACGCTTTGGCGCTCCACACCAACCCCTTGCAAGAGGCGCTGCAACCCGGCGGCGACGCGGACTTTAGCGCCCTCGTACCCAAGCTGCACGCGCTGGTGCCCGAGCTCCCCTTTCCGGTGCTCCTCAAAGAGGTCGGCCATGGTCTCTCGCCCGCCGTCGCGGCGGCGGTTGAGGGCGCCGGTTTCGCGGCGCTCGACGTCGCCGGGGCCGGCGGGACTTCGTGGGCCAAGGTCGAGCTGTACGCCCGCTACGGCGAGCTGCGCCACCCCGAGCTCGCCGAGTGGGGTATCCCGACCGCCGACGCGCTTTTGGGGGTGCGGCGCGCGCTCCCCGAGATGCCGCTCGTCGCCTCCGGCGGGGTGCGCACGGGGCTCGACGCGGCCAAAGCCCTCGCCATGGGGGCGCAGGTGGTGGCGCTCGCGCGGCCGCTGCTCGCGCCGGCGCTCGAGTCGGCCGAGGCGGTCGTCGCGCACCTCAAGACGCTGCTCTGGGAGCTCAGAGTAGCCATGCACTGCGCCGGCGCGAGCGACCTCGCGGCGCTCGCACGCACCGAACTCCTGCCGCGCCGCGCCTAAGGGCTATAGTAGCCCTATGCATTTGGGACTCGAGGGCAAACGGGCGCTCGTTACGGGCGCGTCGCAGGGTATCGGTCTAGCGGTCGCCAAGGGTCTTGCGGCCGAAGGGGTAGAGGTCGCGTTAAGCGCTCGCACGGCGACGACCCTAGAGGCGGCTGTCAGTGCCCTTCGAGCGCTGGGCGGGCGCGCCGTCGGTATCCCCGCCGACGTCAGCCGCCCGGATGAGATCGCGCGGCTCTTGACGCGCGTCCGGGAGGAGCTGGGGGCGCCCGACATCTTGGTGGTCAACGCGGGGGGGCCGCCCGCGGGCACGCCGACGGCGCTTTCCGAAGCGGCGTGGGCTAAAGCGCACGAGCTTACCTTGATGTCAGCGGTGCGGCTCGCTGATGGTGTGTTGCCCGCGATGCGCACGGCGCGCTGGGGGCGCATCATCAACATCACGAGCGTCTCGGTCAAAGAGCCTATCTTAAACCTCACCCTATCGAACGCCTTGCGGGCGGCGGTCACGGGGTTTGCCAAAACCCTGTCGGTCGAGGTCGCTGCCGACGGGGTGACGGTCAACAACGTAGCGCCTGGTTACACCGCCACAGAGCGCCTCAACGAGCTCTTCGAGGACGCGGCGGCGCGGGCGCGGCTCGAGGCGAGCATCCCCGCCAAGCGCTTCGCCGACCCCGCCGAAATCGCCGCGGCCGTCCTTTTTCTCGCGTCGGTGCCTGCTGCTTACATCACCGGACAAACGCTCGTGGTCGACGGCGGCGCGACGAAGGGGGTGCACTAACCTTCTTGCGAGTGCTGCGCCAAGGGTAAAGCGACCCGTTCGGCACGCCGGCAGTCGGGTGCACCGGCTCCCTAGGGTGCTGCGCCGCGGTGTCGCTAGGGTGCGTTGCGCTGAGGCGCGCCACTCGGCGAAAGCCGGAGGTCGATAGGGTGGTGTCGAGGCGCCCCAACGGAAGCAAAAACCCCCGGCCACGGCCGGGGGAGAGCGTAAGCGTAACGCGCTAGGGCGTCAGTCCTTTTTCTCCTTCTCCTGCGTCTCGTCTTTGGCGGCTTCGCCCTCGCCGTCTTGCCCATCGGCAGGCTTGTCCTCGACGAGCTCGGCGTCGACCGTGGCGACGGGTTCCCCCGACTCGGGGACGTTGCCGGTGGCGACGTCCGCGGGCGCCTCCGTGACGGGTTCGGCGTCGACCGTGGGCACCGGTTCACCCGAAGCGTCGACCGCCGCGGCGCTGCTTGCGGGGTCGCCGGCGGGGGTGCTCGCGGCGATGTCAGCGGCCGGGTCGACCGGCTCGCCGGAGGCGTCGATGGTCGTTACGGGTGCGGCGGCGGGGGCCGGCGCGGCGTCACCGGTCGTGGCCGCGTCCGGGTTGGCGCTGGTCACCGACGGCGCGGCGGCGCGTTGGCTCTGCCGTTGGAGCAGCCGGACGAGCGCGTACACGGCCGCGATAATGATGGCGATCGGTACGAGCCAGCGGAGCAGCGACCAGAGAAGCCCCGCGGCCCAGATAAAGACCATGCCGAGCAGCCCGACCAGCCAGCCCGTAAACCAGAGCACGCCGGTGAGCACCAACAGGGCGACGAGCGCGAAGACGACGAGTTCGACGATTTCTTGAAGGGAACGTTTCATATCGCCGTGCAGTATAGCAAACCCGCCCCGTGCGGTTTGGTGGATTGTTCTGAGCGCCTCTCATCTATCTGCCCGGTCTGTGGTCGCACAGGGCGTGTGGGCGTCGGTTGCGCCGGTGTACGCGGTGTACGTGGTGAGCGCTTTAGCGCTTTGACGGCAGCGATCGCACGGCACACGCGGGGCGCTGTTCCCTTCGCTGGGGTTTGAGGTGACCTTGCGGGCGGCTAGCGCTGGGTGTGTTGCGCTTCGCGCCCCGCGGGGAGCGGGTGCGGTAAGCTGCGCGGGTATGCTTTTGAGGCTCGAGAAGATGGTCCACGGCGGCGTGGCGCTCGCGCGCCTGTCGGGGGGACGCCTGGCGCTCGTGCGCGGCGGCCTCCCCGGCGAGCGGGTCAAGGTAGAGCTCAAAGAGCGCGCGGGGGTGCTGCAGGGGGTGGTCACGGAGGTCGTCGACGCGAGCCCGCACCGCACCCAGCCGAGCGAGCACCCGGGCCTCGACTACTCGCACATCGCCTACGCGCACCAGCTCGAGCTTAAACGCGAGGTCGTCAAAGACGCGCTGTCGCGCGCGCTCAAGCCAACGGAGCTGCCCAGCGTGCTCCCCGTGGTCGCCGCGCCCGCCCCCTGGGGTTACCGGCACGCCGTCCAACCGGCGGTCGCGCGCGGTGGGCCGCTCACCGACGGCGCCGCGCTCGGTTACCGCCGCCCGGAGAGCCACGAGGTGGTGCCTCTAGGCTGCGATCCGGTGGCGACCCCCGCGCTCAACGGGGCGTGGTCGCGCGTCCAGGCGCTGGGCTTACCCAAGGGGGTGCGCGAGCTGGCCTTTCGCACCAACGACGCGGGCGAGACGCTTCTATGCCTGATCGCGAGCGCTTCGGCGCGCAACTACCTGAGCGCCGCCCACGAGCTGCTCGGCGAGGCCCCGGAGGGGGGGCGGGTGGTCGGCGTCGCCTACGCCCCCTTCGACCCGCGCGGGCGCTTTCGTAGCGGAACCGAACGCCTCGCCGGCGCCCGGGTCATCCGGCAGCGCTACGGCCCCTTTGACCTCAGCGTTTCGGCGACCGGCTTCGCCCAACCCAACCCGGCGGCGGCGAGCCGCCTGTACGCCGAGCTCGCGCGTTGGGCGGGGGAGGGGCGCTTCGCCCTCGACCTCTACGCGGGGGGCGGCGCCATCGGGATGCACCTGGCGGCGTCGTTTGAGCGGGTCGTGGCGCTCGAGCTCGACCGCAGCAGCGTGGTTCGGGGGGCGCGCGACGCGGCGCGCTTGGGGCTCGCCAACCTCGAGTTCCGCCAAGGAGACGCGCGCCGCTTAGGGGCGCTGCCGGAGGCCGAGCTCATCTGCGTGAACCCGCCGCGCGCGGGGCTCGCCAAGGGGACGCGCGCGGCGCTGAGTGCCTCGGCCGCGACGCGCCTGTTATACGTCTCGTGCGACGTCGCGACCTTCTCCCGCGACGCGGCGCAGCTCTGCGCGGCCGGGTGGCGCCTCACGCGCCTGGAGCCCTTCGACTTCTACCCGCAGACGCACCACCTGGAGCTGCTCGCCGCCTTTGAACGCGGCGCCTAGCCCCCGAGGGCCTCAAAGCCGAGGTTGAGGCCCGCGGTGATCACCACGGCGTAGACCGTGATGCTGAGGAGCGCGTAGAAAAGCAGCGGCCGGCGCGCCATGCCGAGCGCGCGGGCGGTGGCGGCGACCAGCCACACCCCGATCCAGGGGGTGATGAGGAGGACGAAGGGGGCGCCGTAGCGCTCCACGAGGTGCGTAAAGCGGGCCGAGGTGCGCCCGCCCAAAAGGCGCCGAAACGCCCCGACGCGCATCAGCTGTTCGTAACCGAAAAGGATCAGCGGGACCGGCGCGAAGTTGCCGAGGACGGGCCACAAGACCGCCGAGGCGGGGTCGAGGCCCAAAGCGAGCGCGCTCGGCACAGCGACGTAAATCTCGAAAAAGGGGAAAAAGCCCAAAAACCACGCCGTGGCGGCTTTGCCGAGGTAAGCTGCGAGGTCCACTAGCGCGCCTCCAACAGCTCGAGCAAGCAACGCTCGAGCGCCCCACGCGCGCTCGGCGCGAGGTCGGTCAGCCCGAGCAGCTCGGTAAACCAGAGCCCGTCGGCGGCGAGGCGCACGGCGGTGGCGCGCGCCGGGTCGGCCGCCCCCGCCTCGAGCCGCGCGACCGCCCCCTGCAGCTGCTCGCGAAAGCGCGGGAGGAGCCCCGGGTTGAGGAGCGCCGCCCCCAAGACGGCCGCCCCGAGCTCCCTCGAGGCGCCCTCCTCGGCGAAGGTCGCCCGCACGTAGGCGCGCAGCAGGGGCTGCGGCCCCGACTCCCCCGCGGCCAAGGCGGTGACTTGCGCGGCGAAGGTGTGCGCGTAGTGCTCGATGAGCCCCTCGATAAGGGCGTCTTTGGTCGGGAAGTGGTAGAGCAGCCCCCCCTTGCTGACCCCGGCCTCTGCGGCGACGGCGGCGAGCGTGAGGCGCGCCGCCCCCTCGCGCAGGATGAGCCGGGTGGCCGCCCTCAAAAGGTCGCTGCGGGTGTCGGCAGAGCTCTCCATCATGGCCTGACTATACCGTCTGGACGGTATAGTTTCAAGGGTTGGGTGCGCCTTCGGCTCGAGCTGCAGCCTGCGCCAACACCCGTCGCTCGCTATCTGTCGCCCTCTCTTGCAGTCGACCCGCCGCCGTTCTGCTAAGGTCGTCTTACGCGGTCCGAGCTGGCGCCTTGGCGTCACGTTGCTGTCACGGTGTCACGGTGTCACGTCGGTGTCACGTCGGCGCTGCGACGGCGACGCGGTAGGTGCCTAGGCCGCGCCCTCAAGGAGGCGTGTGGTGAGCGTGCAGCTTCTTGACGTAACCCCCGAAGCGGTCGGTTTTAGCACCGAGCGGCTTAAACGCATCCGTCCGGTTATGCAGGCGTACGTCGACGGGCGCGGCTACCCCGGCATCAGCACCCTGCTGTCGCGGCGCGGCAGGGTGTTTTACGCCGAGCAGGTGGGGTGGCGAGACCGCGAGCGGGACCTTCCGCTCACACTGGACACGATCTACCGGATCTACTCGATGACCAAACCGGTCGTCTGCACGGCGCTCATGACCCTCTTTGAAGAGGGGCGCTTTTTGCTCACCGACCCGCTCGCGGCCTTTTTGCCGGCCTTTGAGCGGATGCGGGTGCTCGAGCCGGACGGCCGCGAGGTCGAGGCGGCGCGCCCGATCCTCGTGGGCGACCTGTTTACGCACACCGCAGGGTTGACGTACGACTTCCTCGAGGACGCCCCCGCCGGGGCGCGCTACCGTGAGGCGCAGCCGATGGGCGACGCGAGCCGTTCCTTAGCGGAGGTCGTAGACGCCTTGGCCGAGCTGCCGCTCGCCTTTCACCCCGGTTCGAGGTGGCACTACAGCGTCGCGACCGACGTGCTCGCGCGGCTTATCGAGGTCCTGTCGGGGACGTCGCTGCAGCACTTTTTGCAAGAGCGCCTGTTCGGTCCTTTAGGGATGACCGACACCGGCTTCTGGGTGCCTCACGACAAGCGCGATCGGCTCGCCGCCATGTACGGCAACCCCGACATCGCTACCCACACGCTCTCCGAGAGCTTCGCGGCGTGGCAGGCGGGGAAAAGCGGCCGCCAGGAGGTCGAGGCGACCTACCCCTCGGCGTCGCCCGACTTCGCTCGCGGCGGTCACGGGCTCTTCTCCACCATCACGGACTACCTGCGTTTCGCCCAGATGCTCCTAAACCGCGGCGAGCTCGACGGGGTGCGCCTCCTCGCGCCCAAGACGGTGGCGTTTATGCACCTCAACCACCTCCCCGCGGCGCTGCTGCCCTACGAGATCGGCGGGGTCTACGCGCTGGGGTACGGTTTCGGGCTCGGCTCGAGGGTGCTACTAGACGTCGCGGCGTCGGGGCTGCCGGGTTCGGTCGGCGAGTTCGGCTGGTCGGGCGCGGCCAAGACCTACTACTGGGTCGACCCCCAAGAGGAGCTCGTCGGGCTCTTTATGACCCAGTACATGGTCGGCTTCGAGCAGCCCGAAAAGGACTTTGTCCGGCTCGCCTATCAGGCGCTAGTGCACTAGGCCGGTGCGTCATGCGCGAGCCTCGGGGTAACCTCGGTACCTTGGGCGAGCGGGGAGCTCGGACGTTCCGTGACCCCCCACCCTTTGCTGCGCACCTAAACCGTGCACCCTGAGGCATGACGGGTTCTGCAGAGCTTTTCGCCGAGGGCCTTAACGCCGAAGACCTCTACGTAGACGTCGGGGAGGTGCGGTTACATGTCGTGGCGGCGGGGCCCGAAGAGGGCCCCCTGGTGGTGCTGCTCCACGGCTTCCCCGAGTTCTGGTTCGGTTGGCGCCACCAGCTGCCGGCGCTCGCCGCCGCCGGCTACCGGGTGCTCGCGCCCGACCAGCGGGGTTACAACCTGAGCGACAAGCCGCGGGGCGTGGCGGCGTACGCGCTCGAGCGGCTCGCCGGGGACGTCTTGGGGCTGATCCGCGCGGCGGGCCGCGAGGAGGCGATCCTGGTCGGCCACGATTGGGGCGCGGCGGTCGCTTGGTGGGTGGCGGCGCGGCACCCCGAGCGCGTCCGCAAGCTCGTCATCCTCAACGTCCCGCACCCCCAGGTGATGCGGCGGGCCCTGCGCCGCAGCCCCGAGCAGCTTTTGCGGAGCTGGTACGTGTTTTTCGTCCAACTTCCCCACCTCCCCGAGGCGCTGCTGCGGTTCGGGCGCTGGCGTGCGCTGCGGGGGGCGCTCACGGGCTCCTCCCGCCCCGGCACCTTTGGCGGCGCGCTGCCCTTTTACGAGGTGGCGTGGTCGCAGCCGGGGGCGCTCACGGCCGCGCTCAACTGGTACCGTGCGGCGGCGCGGCGTCCGCCGGCGCTGCGGGGGCCGCTGCGGGTGCGCGTGCCGACGCTCATCCTCTGGGGGGAGCGCGACCGCTTCCTGTCGCGCCGCCTGGCGAGGCCGAGCTTAGCGCTCTGCGACGCGGGGGAGCTGGTCTTTGTGAACGCCACGCACTGGGTGCAGCACGAGGCGGCGGCGCAGGTGAACGCGCGCATGCTCGAGTTCTTCTAGCGCACCCGCGACGGGTCGGGCGGCGAAGCGCTCTCTCGGCGAGCTCCTTGCGGCGTGGCGCCGGGAGAGCCAAAAAAGGGCACGGGGCGCGCCCCGTGCCGCGGGTGCCTGTCGCTGTCAGTACCCCGTCAGTACCCCTCTGCGCTGGCCCCCTGCTCCTCGGTGATCGCCTCGCCTTCGGGGGAGACGACGTACCAGACATCGTTGACCCCCTGGCCGGTGGCGTCGCCCGGCGCGACGTCTTGCACCCAGAAGTAGAGCGGCCAGCCGTTGTAGGTGACCTGCAGGCTGCCGTCTGAACGCTCGGTGGTGCCGAGCAGCTCGGGGTCGACCCCCTCACCGGCGACGACGTTGCCGTCGGTCAACAGGGGCGGCCAGTTGGCGGCGCACTCGCCCTCGCAGGTGCTCACCCCCTCCGAGTCGTTTAAAAAGAGGTAGAGCGTCATCCCCTCACCGTCGACGAGGTGGGCCCCCAGGGTGTCGCTCTCGGCGACCTGGACGGTGACGTCGGTCATCTCCCCGACCATCTCGCCGCCCGTCACGGCGCCCTCGACCTCGGCCGTGCCTTCGGTGGTCGCGCTAGCGGTGACGACGAGGCTAAACAGCATCGCGCTTAGAAGGGTGGGCGCAAACAGACGTTTCATAGCCTTCTCCTTCGCTGTGGTGTCTCCCCCGTGAGGCGATAGTAGGCGCTGGGCTCCGTGGAGAACAGGATGCCCCGTTACAGATGTCCGTCGGGGTAAGCTGCAGCGTCTAGGTGCAGTGTCCAGGTGCAGCGCCCGCGACGCGCGCAGGCGCCGAGCGCGCGTCGCAAGCAGCTACGAAACGCGCGCGAAGACCTCTTGGAGGCTGTCCTCCTCGAGCACCAGCGGGCGCGGCCGCCCCTCCTTGTCGGGCCAGTGCACGAGCCGGATGGTGCCCCCTTCGATGTCGAGCCCCGTGATGTCGCCGTCGCCGAAGCAGCAGCAGCCGGCGTTGAAGTAGCAGGGGGTGGGGCCCGCGTCGTCCCCCTCGGCGCCGTGGCGTTCGTTCTCCTGCGAGCGCACCCACTCGAGGTCGGCGGCGGCGGCGGCGACCTCGTCTTGCAGCGCGCGGTCGCCTGGGTGCGTCGCTAGGCGGGCCTCGAGCGCCGCCAAGCGCTGCTGCAGCTGCCCGGGGTGCGAGCGCGACTCGAAGACGGGGCGGTGGGTGTGGCCGCAGACGAGCACGAGCCCCGGCTGCGTGGCCGCCCACGCGTGCATGATGAGGTTGTGCTCGTAGCGTAGCCGCGGATCTTTAGAGGGGGTGTCGAGGGACACGCCCGTGAGGCGCAGCCACGGCCGGTAGAGGTAGCGCACGGCGAGGCGCGACAGGTGCGCCCAGCGGTCGCTCATGGGCGAGCCCTGGTGGCCGTGCACCAAAAAGAGCCGGCCGAGCTCGCGGCCCCCGTCGCGGACGCTAAAGAGCAGGCTGGGGTGAAACGTGAGCGGCGTGGGGCCGAAGAGGGGTTGCAGGTGCCGCGCGGCGGTGTCGCCGAGGAGCCAGTCGTCGTCGTGGTTGCCGATGACCCGCAAAAGTCGCCCCTCGCGGTGAAAGGCGGCCTCGAGCGACAGGGTGTAGCCGTAAGCGTCCACGACGCTGGCGGGCGCGTTTTTCCAGAGCTCGTCAGCGTCGCCTAGGACCACGAGGGTGTAGCCGCGCCGGAAGTACCAAGCGAGCGCGGCGTTGTACGCGCGCTCGGCTTTGCGGAACTGGTCGTCACCGCCCCGCGCGCCGCGGTGCTGGTCGGAAAAGATCACGAGGCGCGCCGTCTGCAGCTCGAGGGGCCGGGCCTCACCCGCCCCCTCGAGCGCTCTGGAGAGCGCTTGGTGGATGCGCGCCGCCTTCGCGGGGAGGTTGCTCTTGGTTGCGCCCGCGCCATAGCCCTCCTACGCCCCTCTGGGCCTCAAGTACCCGTGGCGCCGCCTCACCGTGGCGATGGTAGGTGACCCGTGCGGTCATCGGCGCGCCGGCCACGCGTAGGTCTCTTTGTACCATCCCCGTGCGCCGCGCCGTGCCGCGTTGTACCCACCACGCCGCTCTAGGGCGCTGCAAACGCTAAAGCCCCACCTCCGCCGCCCCCGCCTTTAAAAACGCCAGACCGCGGCTGGCGAGCACCTCCGAGGGGTGGTTGGTGGGGCGCCAGAGGCAGGTCGCGGCGGCGATGTCGGGGTTGATGGCGGCGAACGACTCGAGCACCAGAGCGCCCGAAAACCGCGCGTCTTTAAGCCCGCGAAACACCTCCGGCCAGTTCACCGTGCCGCTGCCGACCAGCCCGCGGTGGCTTTCGCTCATGTGCACGTAGTCGAGCACGTCGGCGGCCTCGACGAGGGGGGTGTAAAAGCCCTCCTCTTCGATATTCATGTGGTAGGTGTCGGCGTGCAGCTTGAGGTTAGGGGCGCCCGTAGCGAGCACCGCCTCGCGCGTGTCCGCGAGGGTGTTGTAGAGGTGGGTCTCGTAGCGGTTACACGCCTCCAGGGCGAGCGTGATGCCGCGCCGCTGCGCCGCCTCGGCGACCTCGCCCAGCGTGTCGACGACCTGCGCCCGCTCCTGCGGCGTGGGCGGCGCGCCGGTGAGCGCCCCGAGCGCGTAGCCGATGCAACCCGCGAGGTAGGTGCAGCCGAGGGCGTCTAGCTTGTCGAGCACCGCCAGCAGGAAGCGCTTGGCGCCCTCCGGGTTCTCCGGCAGGTGCACCGCGCGCGGTAGGGCGAGCGAGCAGACCGCCGCCAAGCCGACCTCCTCGAGGGTGCGCCGGTGACGCTTTGCGTCGAAGGTCTCGGGGCGCAGGAGGGGGATCTCGAGAAAGTCGAACCCCGTCTCCGCCGCCTTGCGGATGGTGGCGTCCCCCGCCTCCGGGGTCCAGTCGCCGATCCAGACGAACGCGTGTGCTCCGTAGCGGACCATACCCAACCTCCTCGTGGCGCCGCGTGCGTGACGCCTCACTGTACTGCAAAAAGGCGCCGTGTGCGAGGATGTGAGCACGTGTGAAAACCTGTTGGCTTGGCGGCGTCGCCCCGCAGGCAGTGCCGGGGAGAAGGCTGCGGCCCCGCGCGGTCTGGCGCCCCGATCTCAGACGGGGGAGGTGTCGGTGGCGGGGACAGCGCGTGTTCGTAAACATAGATAGATTGACATGCGTCGATAGACCGTTCTACTGTAGGGGCGTGGAAGACACCAACGAGCTCGCTACCACCCTCAAGGCGCTCGCCGACCCCGTGCGTTTGGCGATCCTGACGTTTCTGGTCGACCCCATCCAGAGCTGCTGTTCGCGCGACGACGGGGTGTGCGGCTGCGACCTCGAGGCGTTTTTGGGGCTTTCGCAGCCGACCGTCAGCCACCACATGAAGCTCCTCACCCAAGCGGGGTTCGTGCGGGCCGACAAGCGGGGGCGCTGGGTCTACTACGAGCTGCTGCCCGAAACGTTCGAGGCGCTGGAGCGGGCGCTGGGGCGCTTTGCGTGCGCGGCTAGGGCCGCACGCACCGAGGTCACCCGTGACGCCTGAACGGCCGCTACGCCTGCTCGTCCTCTGCACCCACAACTCGGCGCGTAGCCAGATGGCCGAGGGGTGGCTGCGGCACCACGCGCGCGAGGCGGGCGTGGCGCTCGAGGTGCTCTCGGCGGGCACCGAAAAGACCCGCGTCAAACCCGAAGCGGTTACCGTCATGCGCGAGGTCGGGATCGACCTCTCCGGGCACACCTCCAAGACGCTTTTCGAGCTCCCCGACCCGTGGCATTTCGACGTGGTCTTGACCGTGTGCGACAGCGCCAACGAGGCGTGCCCCGCGTACCCCGCGCGGACGCGGCGGCTGCACGTCGCTTTCCCCGACCCCAGCGGGGAGCCGCTAGCGCGCTGGCGCGCGGTGCGCGACGCTGTTGGGGAGATGAGCCGCGCGCTCGTAGCGGCCTTGTCGCGCGGCGCCCTGCCCACGGAAGCTGAGCTGCTCCCGCCAGCGCGCACCGCTCGGGAGGGGTAGGTACGCCGTGCGGGTGTGGTTGGCGGAGTTTATCGGCACCTTCGCCCTCGTCTTCGTCGGCGTCGGTGCGATCGCCGCGGGGTTGGAGGCGCTCGCGGTCGCGCTCGCTTTTGCCTGTGCCGTCGCCGTGATGATCGCCGCCGTGGGCCCGATCTCGGCGGCGCACTTTAACCCCGCCGTGACGCTCGCCTTTTGGGCGATGCGGCGCACGCGCCTCGCCGAGGTGCCGCTCTACTGGAGCGCGCAGCTCGCGGCGGGGGTCGTCGCGGTAAGCGCCCTTTCGCTCTGGGGCGGCGCCGACCGCTTGGAGGGGGTCGCTTACGGCGCGACGCGGCTCGCGCCCGGATTGAGCCCGTGGGCGGGTGTCGGCGTCGAGGCCGTTTTGACCTTTTTTCTGGTGTTCGTCATCGCCAGCATCGTCATCCGCAAGCACGCCATGGACGGGCTCTACATCGGTCTGACGGTGGGCGCAGGGGCGCTCGCCGGGGGCAGCCTGACGGGCGCTTCGATGAACCCCGCGCGCAGCTTTGGCCCCGCGCTCGTTAGCGGCGAGTGGGGCGCGCACTGGGTCTACTGGGTGGGGCCCTGCTTGGGCGCCGTCGCGGCGGCTCTGAGCGCGCAGTACCTGTGGACGCGCCGGACGGACCCCTTGGCGGAGGTAGGCAGGGCGACGTCGAGGGGGCACCCCCTCGAGAGAGGAGAGCAGGTATGAACGGCCGCAAAACCCACGTCCTTTTTCTCTGTACCGGCAACTCGGCGCGCAGCTTGATGGCCGAAGCGTTTGTCAACGAGCACGCGGGTGAGCGCTTCGTAGCGCACAGCGCCGGGTTGCAGCCGAAAGGCGTCAACCCCTACACGGTGCGCGTGATGGCGGAGCTGGGTATCAGCCTAGAGGGGGCGCGCTCAAAGAGCGTCAGGGAGTTTCTCGGCCGCGAGCGCCTCGACTACGTCATCACGGTGTGCGGTGAGGCCGAGGCGAACTGCCCGCGCGTCTTCCCCGGCACCGTCAAGTACCGCCACTGGTCGTTCGAGGACCCCGCCGCCTTTGAGGGCCCCGAAGCGGCGACGTTAGAGACGTTTCGCGAGGTGCGCGACGAAATTCGGGCGCGCGTCCAGGCGTGGCTGCAGGAGACCGCGGACGTACCCGTTTAGTGTGCTTGCGCACCCGCCTCTGGCCGCAAGTCGAGCCCGTTAAAGCGCGCCATCGCCGCCTCTAGGCCCGCCTCCAAAAGCACCTCGACGGCGTCGGCGGCGTGCGCGACGACCGCTTCGACGAGCGCCCGCTCCTCCTCGCGAAAGCGGCTGAGCACCCAGTTCTCGACCTTCCAACCCGCGGGTGGCCGAGAGATGCCGACCTTGAGGCGGGTAAAGTCGGGGCCGAGCCGGTAGATGGTGTCTTGCACCCCGCGCTGCCCGCCGGCGCTCCCGCCCGCGCGCAGCCGCAGCCGCCCGAGCGGCAAGTCGAGGTCGTCGTGAACGACGAGCAGCTCGGCGGGGGAGAGCCTCAGCTTCGTCATCTGCGCCTGCACGGCGGCCCCCGAGAGGTTCATAAAGGTCAGCGGTTTCAGGAGCGTGACGTCGCCCCAGCGCCCGACCTCCGCTTGCCGCTCCTTGCGCCAGGCGACGCCGTGGCGCGCGGCTAAAAGGTCGACAACGAGAAACCCGGCGTTGTGCCGGGTGTTCTCGTACTGCGGACCGGGGTTGCCGAGCCCGACGATAAGCCGCGGGCGCTTACGCGGCGGCGTCGTCACCGTCGTCGCTGTCGCCGTCCTCGCCGATGACCTCGGGTTCAGCCGCTTGGGCGGGCTCTTCGGGCTCTTCGGCGCGCGGCGGCAAGATGGTGATCAGCGTCTCCTCGAGGTCGTCGAGCACCTCCGCCTCGCTCGGCAGCGCCGACAGGACGTCCTTAAGGTGCAGCGAGTCGTTGATCGCGAGGGCGCTCACGTCGACGTCGATGTGGTTGGGGATAAGGCGCGGCAGGATGCGGATGTGCACCTGGTGGCGCTGCGCGTCCACTTGCCCCCCTTCGCGAGCGCCGATCGCGGTCCCCACGAAGTTGATGGGGACGAAGACGTCGACGGGTTGCCCCGCGGTGACGGCGTAGAAGTCGACGTGGAGGGGTTCGCGGCGGCGCTTATCCATCTGCACCGCTTTCACCAAGACGTCGTGGCTCTCGCCGTCGAGCTGCAGGTTAATGAGGCTCGCGACCCCTTGGCTGCGAAACGCTTTGTCGAACTCGCGCAGCTCGACGCTGACGGGGATGTTGAGCTCTTTGTTGTAGACCACACCGGGCAGACGGCCCTGCGCGCGCAGGTCGCTCGTCTTGCCGGGGGTACGTCTCTGGGCGGTAAGGTTCATGGTGCCTCCTTTGGGTGGTGGGTAAAGGGACTAACTCGGAAAGAGGGAGCTGACCGAGCTGTTGTCGTGGACGTTCTGAATGGCGCTCGCCAAAAGCTCGGCGACCGACAACACCTTGATCTTGGGTTCGTCGCCGCGGTAGGGGATGGTGTCGGTGACGAACACCTCGCTGATCGCGGGGTGCGCGAGGCGCTCCAGGGCGGGCGGGGTAAACACCGGGTGGGTGGCGACGACCCGGATGTCGGGCAGAGCGCCGAGCTCGAGCAGCGCCTCGACCGCCCGCGAGATGGTGCCCGCGGTGGAGATCATGTCGTCGGCGATGATCGGGCGCATCCCCGCGACCTCGCCGATAACGTGCGTCACGCTGGTATCGGTGGGGCTGTTGCGGCGCTTGTAGAGGATGGCGATGGGCAGCCCCAGGTGGTTGGCGAGCCGCCGCGCCTCGGTCGCGCGGCCGACGTCGGGGGAGACGACCACGCTGTTGGCGAGGTCTTGCTGCTCGAGGTGCGACCCCAGGATGCCCAGGGCGGTGAGGTGGTCGACCGGCACGTCGAAAAACCCTTGGATCTGCCCCGCGTGCAGGTCGACGCTGATCACCCGGTCGACGCCCGCTGTCTCGAGCAAGTTGGCGACCAACTTGCCCGTGATGGGTTCGCGCGCCTGCACCTTTTTGTCCTGCCGCGCGTAGCCGAAGTAGGGGATCACGGCGTTGATGCGCCACGCCGAGGCGCGCCGCAGCGCGTCGCAAAAGACCAAGAGCTCCATCAAGTTGTGGTTGACCGGGGAGCAGGTCGACTGCACGATGTAGCAGTCCGCACCGCGCACCGACTCGTCGATCTGCACCCGCGACTCGCCGTCGGGAAAGCTCGAGACCCACCCTTGCGAGAGCTCGCGGCCGAGGTGCCGCGCGACCGACGCCGCGAGCTCGGGCGTCGCCCCGCCGCAGAAGATGCGGAGTTCGTCGCCGATCACCGTAGCTCCGTGCGCCGGAGCGCCTTTTGGGAAAGATACAAGGTCAACCTCACAAAAACCGTGTTTGGGGCAGGTAAACACCGCGGGCCGCTAAAGCCGCCACAAAAAAGTCGCCCCTCGGGCGAGTATGCCAAAGGGGAGTATACACAAATGCTGGAGAAAGAAGCAATGAGCAACGAGCCATGAGCGATGAGCCATAAGGGCCGAGCTTTTACTCATGGCTCGTTACTCGCTGCTCATGGCTGCTCTTCACCTCGCGTACTGCACCGCGCGCGACTCGCGCACCACGGTCACCTGCACCTGCCCGGGGTACTCCATGTCCTGTTCGATGCGGTTGGCGATGTCGCGGGCTAGCAGTACCGCCGAGGCGTCGTCGACCTTGTCGGGTTCGACGATGATGCGGATCTCTCGGCCCGCCTGGATGGCGTAGGACTTCTCGACGCCGGGAAAGCTGGTGGCGATGGTCTCTAAACCCTCGAGCCGTTTGAGGTAGCTCTCTAGGCTTTCGCGGCGCGCCCCCGGCCGCGCCGCGCTGATCGCGTCGGCGGCGGAGACGATCACCGGGTAGAGGGTTTCGGCGAGCTCGAGCTCGTGGTGATGGGCGATCGCGTCGACGACCTCGTCGGGTTCGCCGAAGCGCCGCGCCAAGTTGGCGCCGATCTCGGTGTGCGTCCCCTCGATCTCGCGGTCGATCGACTTGCCGATGTCGTGCAAGAGCCCGGCGCGGCGCGCGAGCGCCTCGTCGAGCCCGATCTCGGCGGCGATGATGCCGGTGAGGTGGGCGACCTGTACGGAGTGCTTGAGGACGTTCTGACCGTAGGACGTGCGAAAGTGCATGCGGCCCAGAAGCTGCAGCATCCCCGGTTTGAGCCCCACGACGTTGGCCTCTAAAGCGGCCTCTTCGCCGCGCTCGCGGATATAGCTCTGCATCTCGCTCTGCGCCTTTTGTACCGTCTCCTCGATGCGGGCGGGGTGGATGCGCCCGTCGGTGACGAGTTCGGTCAGGGCGAGCTTGGCGACCTCGCGGCGGATGGGGTTAAACGAGCTGAGGAGCACCGCCTCGGGGGTGTCGTCGATGATCAGATCGACCCCGGTGAGCGACTCGAAGGCGCGGATGTTGCGCCCCTCGCGCCCGATGATGCGGCCTTTCATGGCGTCGCTGGGGATCGGCACCACGGAGACGCTAATCGCCGCCGAGACCTCCGAGGCGCTCCGCTGCACCGCCTGCGCCAAGATGTTGGTGCTCTTGCGTTTGGCTTCGCTGTCGGCGCGCTCGAGCTGCGCGCGGATGCGCACGGCCTTTTCGCGCTCGAGCTCGCTGTCGAGCTTGGCGAGGATCATCTCCGTGGCGCTCTCGCGGGTGAGCTGCGCGACCTCGTAGAGGCGCCGCTCGACCTCACTGCGCTGCGCCTCGAGCGCCTCCTCGCGCGCTTCGAGCGCCTCCTCGCGGCGGTCGAGCCGCTCCTCGAGGTCGTCGAGCTTGAGCGCGCGCGCGTCTTGCTGTTCGCCGCGCCGCGTCAGCCGCTCCTCGGTAGCGTCGAGGCGCTCGCGGTCGCGCCGGAGCTCCTCGCGCAGCTCGCGGGCGCTCTCGCGGTCGCGTTCGGCGTCCTCGCGCAGACGGGCGAGCTCGAAGTCGAACACCTGCCGGGTGCGCCGGAGCTCCTCGTCGAGGGCGGCCTTGGCGCGCCGCGCCTCCTCCTCGAGGCGTTCGCGCGCCCCCGCTAGCAGCTCGTCGCTCCGCGCTTGCGCCGCCGCGACGAGGCGCTGCGCCTCCTCCTGGGCGCTGCGCCGCCGCTTGTCGGCCTCCGCTTCGGCGCGCGCGATGATCTCGTCGTCGCGCTGCCGGCGCCACAAGAGCCCCACCGCGCCCCCGATAAGGAGGCCCAAAAGCAGCGCGAGAACGACCCCAAAACCCCCCATCAGGCGCCCCCACGCAGGGCGTCCACCTCATCCCCGGCTTCCGCCCCCCCCCGGACGGCGGCGACGACGCGTTGGCGCAAAGCGTCGATGAGGTGGGGGTTGTCGAGGAGGTAGCTAGCGGCTTTTTCCTTGCCCTGACCGATGGTAACGCCGTCGTACTTGTAAAAGGAGCCGGACTTTTGGATGAGGTCTAAGTCGGTGGCGATGGTGATGAGGTCGCCGAGCTTGTCGATGCCTTTGCCGAAGAGGATCTCGACCTCGGCTTCTTTAAAGGGCGGGGCCACCTTGTTCTTGGTCACCTTGACCCGCACCTGGTTGCCGACCTTGTCGGCGCCGGACTTGACGTCGCCCTTGCGGCGGACCTCCAAACGGACCGAGGCGTAGAACTTGAGCGCCCGCCCCCCCGGGGTGGTCTCGGGGTTGCCGTACATGACGCCGATCTTTTCGCGGATCTGGTTGATGAAAATGGCGGTGGTGCGGCTTTTGGCGAGCGCGCCGGTGAGCTTGCGCAGGGCTTGGCTCATGAGCCGGGCTTGCAGACCGACGTGGGCGTCGCCCATCTCGCCCTCGATCTCGGCTCTGGGGACCAAAGCGGCGACCGAGTCGACCACCACCACGTCGACCGCGCCGGAGCGGACCAGGAGCTCGGTGATCTCCAAAGCTTGCTCGCCGGTGTCGGGTTGGGAGACGAGGAGTTCGTCGGTGTCGACGCCCAGGGCTTTGGCGTAGGTGGGGTCGAGCGCGTGCTCGGCGTCGACAAAAGCGGCGACGCCGCCCAGGCGCTGGGCTTCGGCGATGACGTGCAAGGAGAGGGTGGTTTTGCCGCCGGACTCGGGGCCGTAGATCTCGATGATGCGGCCTCTGGGGACGCCGCCGACGCCCAGGGCGAGGTCGACGGACATCGAGCCGGTGGGGATGACGCCCTGGTCGAGTAGCGAGCGGTCGTCGCCGAGGCGCATGATGGCGCCCTTGCCGAACTGCTTCTCGATCTGCGACAGCGTGCTCTCCAGGCTCCGCCGCCGTGCGGGGTCGAGCTGTGGTGGCGCCCCCGAGGGGGCGGAGGGATTGTCGGTGTCCTTCATCAGGACCTCCTTGCGTCTTTCGGTAAGGGGGCTAGGTCGCGAGACCCAACGCGCCGACCGGGCGCCCCTAAGCGCTCCGCGGCGGGTGTCGCGCCAGCTCCTCAAGCGGCCGCCAACCAGCTGGGGTTCGGGTGGTAGGGCGGTCGAGCTCGCTTTCACGTTACCGCGTTTTAACCTCCTGAGCGTGTTGAGGCGCCGCATGGACGCGCCGCGGGTCTAGTCGCCGCGCAGCACCGTCCAGAGGAGGGAGAGCGCGCCGAACGCCGCGCGCTCGCGGACCCAGTTGCGCTCGAGGGGGGGTAGCTGCAGGCTCCGGGTGCTGCGTTCGCCGCGGTAGTAGACGGCGAGGTGCACCTCGCCGACCGGTTTGCCGTCCGCGCGCTCGGGCCCCGCGACCCCCGTCGTGGCGAGGCCGTAAGTGGTGCCGAAGCGCTCGGCGGCAGCCGCGGCCATCGCCCCCGCTGCCTCGGCGGAGACGCTGGTGTGGGTGTCTAACAGCTTTCGAGGGACGCCGAAAGCGACCTTCTGCGCCGTTTGGTAGGTGATGAGACCCCCCGCGTACGCCGCCGACGCGCCCGCGACCGACGTGAGCAGATCCCCCAAGAGCCCACCGGTCAGCGACTCCATGGTAGCGAGCGTCTCGCCGCGCGCTCTGAGCGCGGCGAGCACGAGCCCCGCGAGCTCGTCGTCGTCCTCGCCCCACAGCTTGTCGCGGAGCCGCGCGCGCACCTCCTGTTCGACACTCGCGGCCATCGCTCTAGCGGCCTCCGGGGTGTCGGCTTTGGCGGCGACGCGCACGTGCACGCCGTCGCGTTTGGCGTAGGTGGCGACGCTCGGGTTGGCGCCGTCGGTGAGGCTCCCGAGCCGCTCCGCGACCGCCGACTCGCCGATGAGGTGGGTTTTGAGCGTTTTCGTGTAGAGCGCCGCGGGGGGCAGCTCGAGGCGCGGCACCGCTTCGCTGAGCCACATCCGCGTGAGCTCGCGGGGGGGGCCAGGGAGGGCGACGACGCGCCGGCGCACCCCGTCTAGCCGCGTCTCGACGAGCCACCCCGGGGCGGTGCCCAAGGGGTTGGGGAGCGCTCGCGCCGAGGGGATCAGCCACGCCTGCTTGAGGTTGGCCTCGGGCATCGCCGCGCGGTACGAGGCGAAGCGCGCGCGCAGCTCGCGCTCGAGCCCCGCGTCGACGACCGGCGTCTCGCCCAGCACGGCGGCGATGGCTTCGCGCGTGAGGTCGTCGCTCGTCGGGCCGAGGCCGCCGCACATCACCACCAGCTCGCTGCGCGAGAGCGCCTGCTGCAGCGCCTGGATAAGGCGCCCCAAGTTGTCGCCGACGCGCTGCGACCAGAGCACGTCGACCCCGCGCCGCGCGAGGTCTTGAGCCAGCCAGGCGCTGTTGGTGTCGATGATCTCACCCAAAAGGAGTTCGGTGCCCACGCTGAGGAGTTCGGCGGTCATGGCCCAGCTTACCGGGTCGCGCGCGGCAGGACGAGCGGCGTCCCCTACAGGTTTCGCGCGGCCGCGTGCGGGGCGCGCCGCTACGCTTCGGCTCGAGCGGCGACCTCCTCGGCGGTGCGCTCGGCGAGGGCGGCGGGGAGCAGCCCGACGTCGGCGAGCTCGCGCAGGGCGTCCTCGGCGGCGACGCGGCAGAGCGCCTCGGCTTGGCGCCGGTGCACCCCCATGAGGTCGTGCGCCGCGCGGCCGTCGAGTTCGTCCAGAGCGGCCACCGCCGCCTCCTCCCAGCGCACGAAGGTGCGCTGCGCCCGCTCGAGGGTCTCGGCGCGGACGTTCGGCAGGCGCTCGAAAAGCTCGAGCGCCTCGACCGTGCGCCGCGCGGCGAGCCGCCGCGCGGCCGCCTCCGCGTAGGCCAGCTCGGTCGGGTCATCGCCCAAAGGGCTGGGGAGCAGGCCGCTGAGGCGCTCCCAGAGCCGGTCGAGGCGGGGGCGCGGGCGCTCGTAGAGCCCTTCGAGCGTGACGCGCCCGACCCCCAACGCCTCGATCTGGTCGTCGACTTCGTGGAGCAGCGCGCGCGTCGCGCTCGGCGGCAAGAGCCCCGCGTCGCTCAGCCGCTGATAGGTGTCGCGCTCGACGAAGAGCCCGCGCCGCGTCAGCACCTCGAGCTCCTCGTCGGCGCTCAGGTCGATGCGCGCGAGCTCCCTGCGCACCGCCTCCTCGGCCGCTCTAAGCGCCGCGACGACGGCCGGTTCGTCGAGCCCCAAAGCCTCTAGCTGCCGCTGCGCGGCCCGCACCCCCGAGAGCCGCGCGCCGTCCGCTAGAAACCGGTCGGCGCGGGTCGGTCGGTCGAGCCCCAGGCGGTGCACGAGGGTCCGGACGGTGGTTGCGTTAAGAAGCAAGGTGGCGAGCACCACGCCCCCCGTCATGGCGACGAAGAGTTCGCGTTGGGGCAGCTCTTCGGGCAGCGCGAGGGCGAGCGCGACCCCGCCCCGCAGCCCCCCCCAGATAAGCACCGCCTCGTTGCGAAAGCCCACCGGCGGCACCCCCGCGAGGCGCTCAACCACTGAGACGAGCGGCACGACCGCCGCGACGCGCGCCGCGAGCACCACGGCGACCGCCAGGGTGACGGCGCCGAGGTGTTCGCCGAAGAGCAGGGGGTCGATCGCCAGCCCGATCAGCAGGAACAAGAGGGCGTTGGCGACGTAGCCGAGCGCCTCCCACAGCTCGCGCCACGACGCCCGGACGCGCTCCGAGGCGCGGCTCGGCGCTAGCGCGCTCAGCACGAGCCCCGCCGCGACGGTCGCCATCACGCCGGAAAAGCCGAGCACCGCGTCGGCGAGGACGAAGCCGCCGTAAGCCACCGCGACCGAGAGGGCGGCGGCGGGGAGGTGCTCGAGCCACGGCAGCGCCAAGGCGGCCGCTAGACCGACGGCGGTGCCGATCGCTGCGCCCCCCAAAAAGACGCTCACGAACTCCCAGACCCCTGCAAGCGCGCTCACCTCATCGCCGAGCGCCGCCGCGAGCAGGATGCTAAAGAGCACAATCGCGACGCCGTCGTTGAGCAGGCTCTCGCCCTCGACGAGGGTGAGAAGACGGCTCGGGACGCCGAGCTCGCGAAAGATCGCGACGACCGCGACCGGGTCGGTCGCACAGATCAGCGCGCCAAAAAGGAGCGCGGCGCTTAGGGGCACGCCGAGCACCCAGAAGAGGGCGAAACCGACGAAAAGCGCGGCGACGAGCACAGCCGGAATCGCGAGCACGAGGATCGGTGCCAAGTTGCGCACGAAAGCGCGGGTCGAGAGGCCGTACGCCGCCTCGAAAACGAGCACCGGCAGAAAGAGAAAGACGACGACCTCTTCGAACACCTCCCCCTGGAGCGGGCTTGCGACGCCGAACTGGCCGCCCAGCCACGAAGCGGCGACCCCTACGACGGTGAGCACGGCGGTGACGGGCAGGCGAACGCGTTCGGCGAGCGCGCCGAGAAGCACCGCCAAGGCGAGAAGTCCCGAGACGACGAGGAGCCACTCCGACAAGTCCACCCTGACCCCCTTGGGGAGCGCCGCACCCAAGCCCGCACGCGACCCGGTTGGGACGCTACGCGGACGATTCTACGCCTTTGCAGCCGACGCCATGGGCAGCCCCCGCAAGCACCCCCGAAAAGGTCTTCCTCACACATAAACCGCTCGTTTGGGGGTGCTAAAATTTCTAGGGTGAACGACACGAACGTCCGGGCGCGTAGCGGCGCCCCAACACCCGGTGCCGGCTAGCCAGGGTCACGACCCTTCCGGACGGCGCTGGCTCTTTCCTGCGTGCTCTCGTTCGCCTCGTCCGCTCCCCCAAAAACCTCGGCCAGGGCGGCTGATGCCCCCTTCTCGCACGATACGTCGTGGGTGACCAAAACGTTTTCGATAGGGCCTTTGTACCCTTGCTCACGTTGGGAGACCTATGAAAGAGACGACCTTAGGCGCACTGCGCGGTACCCCCTGGGCCGCTAAAGCCGGGCGCAGCGTCAAGCAGGAGCTGCGCGACAACCTCATCTGCCGTCTGCGCGAAAAGCGCCCCATCTTCCCGGGGATCGTCGGCTACGAGAGCACCGTCGTGCCGCAGGTGGTCAACGCGATCTTAAGCCGCCACAACTTTATCCTGCTGGGGCTGCGCGGTCAGGCAAAGACGCGCATCTTGCGCCAACTCACCGACCTGCTCGATCCCGAGATCCCGGTGCTGCGCGACAGTGAGCTCAACGACGACCCCCTGGCGCCGATTAGCGCCGAGGGGCGGCGCATCGTCGCCGAACAGGGTGATGACGCGGCCGTGGCGTGGCTTCCGGCCGAGGCGCGCTACATCGAAAAGCTCGCGACCCCCGACGTTACGGTCGCCGACATCATCGGCGACGTCGACCCGATCAAGGCGGCAAAGCTCGGCACGCAGCTCGGCGACGAGCGCAGCGTCCACTACGGCCTCCTGCCGCGCGCCAACCGCGGCATCTTCGCCATGAACGAGCTTCCCGACCTCGCGGGCAAGGTGCAAGTGGCGCTCTTTAACATCATGCAAGAGGGTGACGTGCAGATTAAGGGTTACCCCATCCGCCTGCCTTTAGACGTCATGTTGGTGTTTTCGGCCAACCCCGAAGACTACACCGCCCGCGGCAAGATCATCACGCCCCTAAAAGACCGTATCGGTTCGGAGATCCGCACCCATTACCCGGCAACCGTCGAGGAGGGGATGGCGATCACCGCGCAAGAAGCGTGGACCGACCGGGATCAAACGGTTCGCGTGCCCGCTTTCGTCGCCGAGATCGCCGAGGAGGTGGCCTTCGTCGCCCGCGACGACGCGCGCGTCGACAAGCACTCGGGGGTGTCGCAGCGGCTGCCGATCAGCCTCTTGGAAAACGTCCTCAGCAACGCCGAGCGCCGCGCCTACACCTTGGGCGAAGCGCCCATCGCGCGTGTGACCGACCTCTACGGGGCGTTGTCGGCGGTGACCGGCAAGTTGGAGCTCGAGTACGAGGGCGAGCTCAAAGGGGGCGAGGCGGTCGCCCGCGACATCGTGCGGCGCGCGGTCGCGCAGGTTTTCGGGCGCCGCGCGAGCGGCGTCGCAACGGAGCCGATCACCACCTACTTCGACGAGGACAACGCCCTCAAGGTGCCCGACACGTTGCGCACGGAGCAGCTTATCGACCTCTTCGCGCGGGTGCCGGGGCTTCTAGACGCGGCGCGCCAGCTCGCTGAGAGCAGGCAGCCCCAAGACGTCGCGGTCGCCGCCGAGTTCGTCCTCGAGGGGCTCTACGCCCGCAAACAGGTCGCTCGGAGCGAGGAGCGCGGCTACAGCGCCGCAGAACCAGACATGACCCAGGTCTCGAGGAGACGGTGGAATTAGGCAGAAGCCAGAAGTCGGCAGTCAGAAGTCGGCAGGGTTTCCCCTCTGGCTTCTAGCTACTGACCACTGAACCCTGTCCTCCAAAGGAGGCACATGCCCACGACCCGCTACAGCAAGTACGAGGCGACCCTAGACGACCTCGACATGGCGGACCTGATGAAGATGATTCAGGACCGGCTTTTGGAGTCGGGTTTCCGGCGTAACCCCTGGGACCCCGACCCCAACTACCAGCAGACGCTCCAAGACCTCTACGACGCCATCGCCGAGGCGCTCATCAACCACGAGCTCGTCTCCGAGGAGATGATCGAGGCGGCGATGAACGCCGAAAACTGGATGGACTCGAAGTTCGGTGAGGTGGTGCGCGAGCTCGCGCAGCGGCTCGAGCGCGAAGGCTACCTCAAACCGACCGGTGGCGACGAGCAGAGCGACCCCACCCAACCGGGACTCGGGGGGCAGGGGCCCGACCGCGACCCCGGCCAAGTCACGTTCGAGCTGACAAACAAAGCCATCGACTTTCTCGGCTACCGCACCCTGCGCGACGTCTTGGGCGGCGCCGGCAAATCCTCGGTCGGCGCCCACGAGACGAAGTTTCAGACGACCGGCGTCGAAACGACCGCCGAATCCAAACCCTACGAATTCGGTGACACCCTCAACCTAGACGTCGCCACGACCTTTCAAAACGCCGCTAAGCACGGCCTCAGGGAAGACGGCACCTTTGAGCTCGAGTATGGCGACTTGCAGGTGCTGCAGGCCGAGTACTACTCGTCGGCGGCGACAGTGGTGCTCCTAGACTGCTCGCACTCGATGATCCTCTACGGCGAGGACCGGTTTACCCCCGCTAAACAGGTCGCGTTGGCCCTAGCGCACCTGATTCAGACGCAGTACCGCGGCGACACCATTCAGTTCGCGCTCTTTCACAACTCCGCCGAGGAGATCCCCCTAGCGCGGCTGGCGCAGGCGCAGGTAGGGCCTTATCACACGAACACCGCCGAGGGGCTGCGCTTGGCGCAAAAGCTGCTTAAGCGCCAGAACAAGGACATGAAGCAGATCGTGATGATCACCGACGGCAAACCCTCGGCGATCACCCTGCCGAACGGACGGGTTTACAAAAACGCTTACGGGCTTGATCCGATGGTCTTAGGCGAAACCCTGCGCGAGGTCGGCAACTGCCGCCGCGCCGGGATTCAGATCAACACCTTTATGCTGGCGCGCGACCCCGAACTCATCGCGTTCGTGCAGCGCGTCTCGGCGATGACGCGGGGCAAAGCGTACTTCACGACGCCGCACACGATCGGTCGCTACGTCCTGATGGACTTCCAGTCGCGGCGAACGAAGACGGTCAACTGAAGACCGTTCCGAAAGTAACTGCTTTTAATCGATAGCAGTATAGCTCGATCATTGGCCAGGTAGCTTTTGGTCAAGCTTTGTCAACTGAGAACTAAGGGGTTTAAAGACTCCCAAGAGATATTGCGGCTTGACGAAAGAGTACCGATGTAGAGACTTAGCCGTAAACGGACAGTGTCCATGTAGATAGACCCCCAGGTCTGTGCCTAGGGAGCGGTTGCGCAGCGTGCGGCGCCGAGAGCCAGAGGTCGGGTGCGGGCAGTGGGTCACCCGTCCTATACGCCCCGAGCGCAAACAGCTCGAGGAGCCCCATGAGCTGCCGCTCTTGAGTCGCGGGTACCCGCTCGCGCCACCCGTCGATCTGCCGCTCTAAGCCGGAGCCAGGGCGTTTGCGACTGCGCCCTAGCTGCTTTAGGAGCCGAGCCGTATCGGGCAGGGCGAGGCAATCAGCGAGGTAGAGCGCCGAGCGTTCGGGTTCTAAAAGGAGCTGCTCGTAGCTGAGAACGTTCCAGTGGGGGGAGCGGGACCCCAGAGCGCGCAGGTTGTAAAGACACCAAGCGAGCACGCCGCGCTCGAGGTCCGACCCGCACGCTACGATACGTGCCCCTTCGCGCCGCTGCGCCTCGCTAAGGTAGCGGTGCTGACGCTGTAAGAGCATCTCAAGGTGTGGGGAGAGCCGTTGCGTAAGGCTCGCGGCGATGGGGTGGCGCACCAACAGGAGGCTCCGTCCCCCCAAGCGTTCGTTCGCGTGCACCATCAACCAGCTCACGACGCTCTCGCTGCGACGAACGATGCGGAGCACCGTGCGGTGGGTTGTGCGGCGGAAAAAGGGGCGGCGGGGGGCAGGTCCCCCCTGTGGCATGGTGCTCTGGCAGAGGTTGCGGAAGTAGCGCTCGAGTGACCCTGTCGTGTCGCCACCAAACGTCTCGGTCGTGGTCGCACCCAGAGCGGTGTGCAAAGACGCGTTGGCGTGACAGAAGGGGTCGTCGACACACCGAAACCCCGGCTGACGCTCGATCAGCTTCGTGAGCCAGCTCGAGCCGCTGCCGGGAGTTGCGAGGAGAAAAACGTCGGGCTGCCCGCTAGGCCGGTGGCTCGCGCGGGCTCCGCGAAAGCGTGAGCGCGCGGCGCGTTGCACCGGAAGCGGGTGCGAGGTGGCGGCGAAGCTTCCTTCCATGGCTCAGGTTAGCGGCAGCGTTTGCGCTCAGCTTGCGGTGACGTGGCGGTGTGGTTGACGGTCTCGGAGCCACCCGTTGACAAAACGCGCAGGAGGGCTCCGCGAGGTTTAACGTTAAGTCTCGCACATCCGCAAAAATTAAAAACTTTTCACACTCCCTTCATCTGGCGCGGGCTAAGCTTCTCTCCGTTGAGGGGTTACCCCGCCCCTCGGAGGCTTTGACACCCGTTTCCTGTATATGGGCGCTTGGGAGCGGGTCGAGCCAGTAGCGCAACCGGCCGAGGGGAGCTGCCGCGCTCCACCTCAAATGTGCTGCAACGCCGAGCAGATGGACCAAACCGGTCGCCGTGTACCCGGTTTGGATCCGTGAGCTTCCCCAGGCTCCGGAGCTCTAGCTGCGACGCGACACCAAATCCACGGGGTGGAGGAGAAGATGAACGCATCCGTCCGCAGGAGTCCTCTGTTCTTGGCGCTGCTCGGGTTGCTCCTACTCAGCGCGTGCAGCCGCGGTATCGACGACGCCTTACCTGCTTTCGAGCCCCTTTCAGCCCCGACGACCGTACGTATCCCCATTGTGGCTGCGTCTGACGATGCCGAAGAGGTTACGGGTGGCCGGATGGAGCTCGATGGCGGCCTGCTCGACTTTTCGGCCAAGCAAGGGGTGCCGCAGATCGTCGGGTTGCGGTTTCAAAACCTCGCGATCCCAAGAGGCGCTAGGATCACCTCGGCACACCTCGAGGTGCGTGCGGGGCTCGCGCACTCGAGCCCCGTGACGTTACAGGTGCGCGCCCAAGCCGCCGACAACGCGCCCACATTCACGAGCGCGCGCCACAATATCAGCTCGCGGCCGACGACCGCGGCGGTCGCGACGTGGCGTCCGGTGGCGTGGACCCAAGGCCGCTGGGGGCGCAGCTCCGAGCTCAAGGACGTCATTCAAGAGGTCGTCAGCCGCAGCGGTTGGCGCAGCGGCAACGCGCTCGCGCTGATCGTAACCGGCGACGGGCGCGGGGAGCGTGCAGCGATCGCCTTCGGCGGAAACCCTGCGAACGTTCCTGTGCTCGTCGTGAGTTTTGAACCCGCGCAGGCTTCGGCTCCTGTAACGTCACCGGCTACCCCCACCCCCCAGACAGGTGGCTCGGTGAGGCTGCCGCTCGCGAGCCCCGAGGACGACATCGAGGAGACGGCGACTGGTACCATCCGCACGGGGGCGAGCACCCGCTCGCTCGACTTTTCTGTCGAAGGCGGGGTGGCGCAGAGCGTCGGTCTGCGCTTTACCAACGTCACCGTACCCCGCGGCGCGCGCATTACGGGTGCTCACATCGACTTCAAAGCTTCCGCGGCGGACAGCGGTAGCCTGACCCTGACGGTCCGTGGCATCAGCGCCGACAACACCCCGAGGTTTACGACGGCGAACCGCAACCTGAGCCAAAGACCCACGACGACGGCTGCGGCCCTGTGGCGTCCGCGTCCTTGGGAGGTCGGCCAGGCGGTGCGTACAGCCGACCTCTCGGCGATCGTGCAGGAGATCGTCAACCGACCCAATTGGCGAAGTGGCAACGCCATGGCGTTCGTGATCTCCGGCGATGGTCGGACGAAGCGCTCGGCGGTTTCGCGAGACGTGAGCGCCACTGACGGGCCGAGGCTCACGATCACTTACGAGATGGCTGCCGCGCCAGCGCCCACGCCTCCGCCGCCAGCCCCAGCGCCTTCGCCCGACCCCACCCCAGCTCCTGCACCGACCCCGCCGGCGCCGCAACCTACGCCCGAACCCACCCCTCCAGCGCCGCAACCCGAACCGGCTCCAGCACCCGGCAGCAAGCGCCCGCGCGGTTCTTACACCACGCTCCGCGCCAACCCGAACTTCAGCCGCAACCAACTCGCCGCGGAGGTGCGACTCTGGTACGACCGCTTGATGAGTGCCATTGAGCATCCCAAGTACCACACCCACTCCGCATTAGCTGGTAGTGACCCCTCTAGGTGGGCCTCGAGCGGCGACCTCTTCTTAATTGGCCGCTCGCTGAATACTCACGTCACCACTCTGATCACCGTCTTCCGCATCACGCGCGACCCTCAGCTCCTCGACGAGATCGACCGCCTCATGCAGCTGACCCGCGCCGATCTGCGGGACTATAACGGCGATGGGTACCTGAACTGGCGCTATTTAACACTTACCGAACCTAGTGGTGCCCCTTTCATCGGCGACGACTACCACGAGATGGACGAGATCCTCACGCACTCGCTCGTGGCGGCTGCTGCCTACGTCTTTCAGCAGAATGCCGCTGATCCCCGTTACGCCGAGCGAGCGGCCTTTTGGACCGACTACCTGCAAAACCATTTCGAGGCGAAGTGGCGCCAGCGGAAAAACCGGCCCACGGGCTTTCCCTTTATCACCAAAGAGCTCACCCACGCCTACTCACAGTGGATCCGCTACCACTACTACATGAACAAGCTGACGGGCGATGGCAGGTACCTCAGCGAAGCGCGGCGCATGGCGAACAACGTCGCCAACCACATGATCGAGGTCGACAGCCCCGCCGGCCCCGCGTTCATCTGGGATCACCGCATCAGCGACGTGAGGCGCTACAGCAACATGGGGTGCCAGATGTTCGTTTACCTGCGCCACACCATGCAGGCGTTCCAGGACCTGGCGCTCGAAGAATTTAGCGTCTTCGCCGATCACGGTTTTATGAGCAAGGTCTCGAACGGTTTTACGAGCTTCGTCATGGACGACGACGTCAACTCCTACGCCCCGACGATCTGTGGCAGTAGCGACCGGGGCGGGTTGCAGGCGCGAGCGACGACGCGGGGGACGCGGTCGCAGTTCGCCGGTTGGCCTTACTACGTAACCGGGCCTTGGGACGGTACGGGTAAGCTACTAGACGCTACTATAAGGACGTACGCCCTTACAGAGGCACACCATATGAATGCGCCTCGCAAGACCGTACTGCCGGCTGCCATGGTCTTGATGCTGGCTACGCAGTAAGAACGCACCTGTAGACGCCAAAGGGCCGCCGAGGCGGCCCTGTAAACTTGCTAGGACCCTCGCTGCCAAAGGTACGTTGGCCGCTCCCAGCACGCGTGAGGAGGCGCACTGTGCCCTCGTCACAGCGCTCACGACGCAAAACCACGTAGACTACACCTGCGGTTGACCTTGGCCGGTTGCGCCGCAAAAGCCCCGCGGGTGGGGACCCGTGGGGCGTTTTTACGCTGTGGCGGGGGTTGCGGTATGCTCACCCATGCCGAACAAGCGCGTAGGGTTTGTGCTGAAAGTAAAGTCTGAACTCCTCGAGCAGTACAAGGCGCGACACCAAAACGTCTGGCCAGAGATGCGCGCGGCGCTAAGAGAAGCCGGTTGGCACAACTACACCCTCTTTATGCGGGCCGATGGGTTGCTGTTCGGTTACTTCGAGACGCCAGAATCGCTCGAGGCAGCACGAGCGAAGATGGCGGCGACCGAGGTGAACGCGCGGTGGCAGGCGCAGATGGCGCCCTTTTTCGAGCTGCCCGAGGGGGCGCGCCCCGACGAGATGATGCTCGAGCTCGAAGAGGTGTTTCACCTCGACTAGCACCCTCTCGCCGCCGGAGCCGACGGTTCGACGCGTTATACTGGCGTTGGCGGACGCGCTCCGTCGCCGCTGCGCGTCGCGACACAACGACCTACTACGCTGTAAGGGGCTGTTATGGAAAACTTCTTTACACTGATTATGATCACGCTCGCCGTCGTCGGTTTTGGCGCCGTGACGCTGATCCCCTTTGTCGTTCCCGACCACGACGACGAGGAAGAGGTCTAGAGCGCGGCTGGTAGTGCCCTCAGCCTAGTTCAGCCTAATCCCCCTAGCGCGCCGTCAAAGGTGATGGCGCGCTAGGGGTAGTGTCTAGTCTAGGTCGGGGGGCACGGGGTCGGGCACGATCCGCCAACCTGTAGCGGTGACCGCGACCCGACCCCGGTCGCCGGGGCGAGCGTTGGGTGGGCCGTTGTGGCACGACACGTCGTAGAGGCGGCCGGTGCGGCTCGAGACCCACTCCTGGCGCTCCGGGGTGATCCGTTTGCAGACGACGGTCGTACCGGTGACGAGAGGGCTGGACCGACCTTCGGGGGCCAACCTCGTGAGGCGCCGCTCGCCCACCTGTACCCTGGGTGTATGCCGAGGCAGCGCACGCCGCTTCGGTTGCAACAACCAGAGCGCTGCGGCGAAGACGACGATAAGGGCGACGAACGCAGCCGCGTTCTCCGCCAAGCGCGTCGCGGCGGCGCCGAGAGCGAGGGCTAGAAGGAACGGTCCTAGCGACGCGGTGCGGCGCGCGTTCACGGGGTGAGTTCCGCCATGGGCACTGCGTCCCGGTTCACGAGGGCGCGCAGGCGCGCGAGGTCGCGGGCGTGCCCTAGTTTGTCCTCACCGCGCGGGGTCTCGAGCAGCATCGGCGTGGCTGTAAAGCGCGCGTCCCTCAAAAGCCTGACGAACACCTCCGTGCCCATCTTTCCCGCCCCGATGTTGGCGTGCCGGTCGCGCCGAGAGCCGAGGGCGCACTGCGCGTCGTTGAGGTGAAAGCAGCCGAGCCGCTCCAAACCGACCTGCACGTCTACCTCCTCGAGCCACGCCGCGAGCCCCGCCACCTCGTGGATGGGGTAACCGGCGGCGAACGCGTGGCAGGTGTCGAGGCAGACGCCTATGCGCGCGCGGTGGTCGCAGCGCGCGAGGATCGCGCCCAGCTCCTGCGGCGTGCGGCCGAGGACGGTGCCCTGACCGGCGGTGTTCTCGAGCCACACGGCCGCGTCCCCCGGCGTTTGGGCGAGCACCGCGTCGAGCGAGCGCGCGACGGCGTCAAGGCCCTTTTGGGTACCCGCCCCGCCGTGCGCGCCGGGGTGCAACACGAGCCCACGGACGCCGAGCGCGTCGCAGCGCCGCAGTTCGTCCGCGAGCGCAGCTCGCGATTTGGCGAGCGTCTCGGGGTTCGTGGCCGCGAGGTTGACCAGGTACGACGCGTGAGCGACGGCGCTTCGGCTCCCGTGCTCGCGGTGCGCCGCCCGAAACCGCGCGACGTCGGCCTCTGTGAGCGCCGCAGCCGCCCAACGGTTGGGATTTTTGACGAAGAGCTGAAACGCCTCGCAGCCGATGGCGGCGGCGTTGGTGGGGGCGTTGGCTAATCCCCCTGCGGTGGGGACGTGGGCGCCTAGAAGGCCCATGGTGCACGACCCGCCGCGGTGTAACGTAAGGACAAGTGAGCCATTAGAAGGCGGCGCGTTCGTACTGCGGCGGCCAGAAGGGGGCGGCACCGAGCGCGGCGGCGGCGCGGTGCGGCCAGAAGGGGTCGCGCAGCAGCTCGCGCCCCAACAGCACGAGGTCGGCCTCGCCGCAGCGGACGATCGCCTCGGCGTGCTCGGGCTCGGTGATCATCCCGACGGCGCCGGTCGCGACCCCGGCCTCGCGGCGCACCCGCGCGGCCAAGGGCACCTGGTAGCCCGGCCCTACGGGGATCGTCACGCCAGGCACCGCGCCCCCCGACGAGCAGTCGATGAGATCGACGCCGCGCTCTTTGAGAAGCCGCGCGAGCGCCACGGAGTCCTCGACCTGCCAACCGTCCGCGACCCAGTCGGTCGCCGAGAGACGTACGAATAGGGGCAGCTCCTCGGGCAGGCGCGCGCGCACTGCCTCCGTGACTTCGAGCAGTAGCCGCACGCGGTTTTCGAAGGGGCCGCCGTAGCGGTCCGTGCGCGTGTTGGTCAGGGGCGACAGGAAAGAATGCAGCAAGTAGCCGTGCGCGGCGTGGAGCTCGATCACCTGAAAGCCGGCCGCTACGGCCCGCGTCGCCGCGTCGGCAAAGGCTTGAATGATCCCCGGCAGCTCCCCCTCGTCGAGCGCTTTGGGCGCCGAAAGCCCGGGAAACGCCGCTTCGCTCGGGCCGACGCTCCGCCAGCCGCCCGCCGCCGGGGGCACCGTGCCGCGCTCTGCTGCCCAAGGTCGGTAGGTGCTGGCCTTGCGCCCCGCGTGGGCGAGCTGGACGCCGGGTACGGCGCCCTGGTCCCGCAAAAAGCGGTTGATGCGCGCTAAAGGCGCGATGTGCGCGTCTTTCCAAAGCCCCAAGTCCTCGGGGGAGATGCGGCCGCGCGCCTCGACCGCCGTCGCTTCGGTCAAGACGAGCCCCGCACCGCCGAGCGCGCGGGCGCTGAGGTGCGCGAAGTGCCAGTCGTTGGCCCTTCCGTCCTCGGCCGAGTACTGGCACATCGGCGAGACGGCGATGCGGTTGCGCAAAGTGACGCCGCGTAGCGTCAGTGGAGAGAAGAGCGCCATACCCCCTTCTACCCCGAATGCGCCCAGAAGCGTGTTTCAGGTGGTGCCTCCCGAGCCGCCAGCGCTGGCAAGCTCGAGCGTCACGTCGCGCAGCTCATAGCTGCCGAGTTGGTCACTCCAGGTCAGGCGCGGCGGGCGCTGCAGGATGACGGGCAAGCGTAAAAGCTGCTGCAAAAAGAGGTCGCTCTCCTTGATCGCGAGGTAGGCCCCTGGGCAGCGGTGCGCGCCGTCGCCGAAACTCAGCGCAAAGGGGTGGACGCCGCGCGCGAGGGGGCGCTGCGGGCACAGCGCGAGCGGCTCGGCGCCGACCGCCTCGGGGTCGGCGTTGGCGGCGCGGAGGTCGAGGACCAAAAGCGCGCCCGCCGGAACGGTGTAGGTCTCGCCGCCGTGCCTGAGCCTCACCTCGGCGACCGTCCGGCGGTAGAGGTGCGAGGCGACCGGTTCGAGCCGTAAGATCTCGTGCAGGATGCGGTGGCGCTCCGGCTCCTGCGCTGCGAGGTAGTCGCGCCGCAGCGCCTGGTCCTCGAGCAGGTGCCAAGCGGCCATGCCGACAAACTCACGCGTGGTGACCATACCGGCAAAGGCGTACGTCATGCACTCGGTGAGGATGTCGACGTCTCGGTAACCTTGAGCGAGGAGGTGGCTGATCACGTCCTCGCGTGGCTTTTTGCGGCGCGCGGCGATAGCCGGCCGTACGTCGAGGAGGTAAAAGCGCAGCGCGTTCAGTTGGCTGTGTAGCGCGGCGAGGCGGCGGCCGAGCCGCGTGCGGGGGTGTGCTTGCGACATCAAGGCGGCGATGCGGCGGTCGGTGCCGGGTCTGCGGGCGTTCGTGAGCCCCACGACCTGGGCCGCGACCTCCACAGCGAGCTGCATGCTCATCGCGCTGAGGTCGCCGCGGCCGCTTCGGCGCAGCCCCGCTAGGATCCGTTCGCTGGCCGCTTCGATCAGCGCTCCATACGCTGCGACAGCGCTGGGGGTAAAAAAGCGAGCGATGGCGGCGCGCTGCTCGCGGTGGGGGGCGCCGTCTTGGAAGATGACGGGTTTGCGCTGGCGAGTCTGGAGTGCGGCCTTGGCACCGAGGGCGGCGTCGATCCCTTGACGTACCCGGTCGCCGTCGCGCAGGACCTGTTTGACCGCCGCGTAAGAGCGCAGGTGCCAAGTATCGCCGCGGTGCTCGATGGCGCGCCCCCCATCCTCGCCGCGACCACTTTTGCGGTGCCGGTGGCTGTGAGCGTAAGGGCAGTTCGGGGGGCGTGTGGTCATCGAGGCCTCCTCAGGTTTATGAGTCATAATGTATCATAAAAGTGGCGTTGCAGCCGGCTTGTGGCGCGGGGGGCGGGGGCGCCTCGCCCTTGAACCAGGTCGCGCGCGACCTGGTAGACTCGGCTTCAAGAACGCGGCGACAGCAACCATGACGACCTTCGACCGAGTCCCGACCCCACCCTTTGGAGCGCCCTTTGAAGTCTGAAGTGCGCGTCCGCCGTGCGAGCGCACCCGAGGAGGTGCCAGCGGTGTCCTCCGAGACCTCTTCCGCGTTCGGGCGGCTTTTCGGGACGGGGCTCGGCGCGCGGCTTTTCGCGCTGATCGCGCTTGTCGGCGGCCTTCACGCCCTTTTGATGCTGGGGCTCGAGGTCAACCGCTTCCTCTACACCGAGAGCGAAATCCGTCGGCTGCAGGGGGAGCTCAGCGCGCTGCGTCAAGAAGCCGAGGAGCTGCGGGCCGTGTTGAGGCACCGCCACGACGCCACCTTTCGCGAACAGCTCGCTCGGCAGCAGGGGTTTGTCTACCCCGACGAGCTGCGCGTGGTCACGCGCCCGCAGCCGCGCGCCCAGAGTGACGGTGGCCAGGGTGACGGGGCTCGAGGGGGGGCCGAAAGCGCTGCGACGCCGGACCCCCTACCCAGCGCCGACGAGGCGCGCTAACGCCCCCTGACCGCCGCAGATGGTAGACGTCCGGTGGGGGGCGACGGGCAGCCACGCCGGTGCGCTGATGACGCGGTGGGCTGCGTGACGACGTGTGCGTGCTCTTGACGCTGAGAACACTGTCAAAGTCCCCACCCTTTCTGGGTATGCTTGGGCTCATGAGGACACGACATGGCTAGAGGGGTCGACGACACGCTCGCCTGGATGAACGAGTTGACCGCCGAGATGGAGGAGCGCCGCAAGGCGGTCCACAAGGGGGGCGGTGAGGCGCGGCAGCACAAGCAGCGCGAAGCGGGCAAGATGACCGCCAGAGAGCGCATCCACGCCCTTTTGGACGCGGGCTCTTTCGTCGAGCTCAGCGTCTTCGCCGAACACTTGGGGGCGCAGCTGATGGCCGGCGTCGCCGCCCCCGGCGAAGGGGTGGTGACGGGCTACGGTACGGTGTCGGGGCGCACGGTGTTCGTCTTTAGCCAGGACTTTACCGTTTTGGGCGGTTCGCTGGGCAAGATGCACGCGCAAAAAATCGCTCAGGTGATGGACCTCGCGGTAAAGACGGGGGCGCCGATCGTCGGCCTCAACGACTCGGCGGGGGCGCGCATCCAGGAGGGGGTCGACGCCCTGTCCGGCTACGGCGAGGTCTTCTACCGCAACGCGGTCTACTCGGGGGTGGTGCCGCAGATCAGCGCCATCTTGGGGCCGTGCGCCGGCGGCGCGGTCTACAGCCCCGCCCTGACGGACTTCGTGCTGATGAGCCGGGGCACCTCCTACATGTTTATCACCGGGCCGGAGGTGATCCGCTCGGTCACCAAAGAGAGCGTGAGCTTCGAGGAGCTCGGCGGGGCCGACGTGCACAGCCGCAAGTCGGGGGTGGCGCACTTCGAGGCCGACGACGACATGGGCGTGATCGCTACCATCCGCGAGCTGCTCTCCTACTTACCGCAGTCGGCGAAGGAGAAACCGCCCTTTAAGGGGACCGACGACCCCGAGACGCGCGAGACGCCGGAGCTCTTGTCGATCGTGCACCCCGACCAGCGGCGCCCCTACCCGATGCTCGAGGTGATCCGCGCGGTGGTCGACGACCGCAAGTTTTTGGAGGTGCAACCCGACTTCGCCAAAAACATCCTCTGCGGCTTCGCCCGCCTCGGCGGTCAGGCGGTCGGCATTGTCGCGAACAACCCCCGCCACATGGCCGGTACCCTCAACATCGACGCTTCGGACAAGGCCGCCCGCTTTATCCGCACCTGCGACTGCTACAACCTGCCGGTCGTGACCTTTGTCGACGTCACGGGGTTTTTGCCCGGCGTCGCCCAGGAGCACGCGGGTATCATCCGCCACGGCGCGAAGATGCTCTACGCCTACGCCGAGGCGACGGTCCCCAAAATCACTTTAATCGTCCGCAAAAGCTACGGCGGCGCCTACTTGGCTATGAATTCGCGCGACATGGGCGCTGACATCGTGCTCGCGTGGCCGACGGCGGCGGTCGCGGTGATGGGGGCGGAGGGGGCGGCGAACATCATCTACCGCCGTGAGATCCAGAGTTCGCCGCACCCGGAGGCGACGCGCGCGGCCAAGATCGCCGAGTACAAGGCCCGCTTCGACAACCCCTACTGGGCAGCTGGGCGCGGCTACATCGACGACGTGATCGACCCCAAAGACACGCGCCGCCACCTCATCCGGCACCTGCGGATGCTCGCCCACAAGGAGGAGAAGCGGCCCTTTAAAAAGCACGGCAACATCCCGCTGTAACAACATCCCGCTGTAACGGCGCGCTTGGAGGCCCCGTCGGCGCGGGGTGTGGTTGACGTGGTTTACAAGGACGCTGCACGCGTTGCTGGCAGCGACACTCAAAAGGGGTTTGCACAACGGCTCGTGTGAGGGCGTGGGGGCGCCCACGGCGCTTTGCATCTCCGGAAGGCGTGCGCGCAACCCGTCCAGGGTGGCGGTTGCGGACCAAACCAGAGGCCACTTGTACATCCAGGACGGCCAGTGGAAACCGGCTGCTAGAGCACGCCCTCGCGCTTCTCCTCCTCGTAGAGCCGCTCAGTTAAAAACGTCTTGAGGAGCGTCTGGTAGCCCATCTGTTTGCGCGCGGCCAGCGCCTTGAGGCGTTTTAAGGTGTTCACCTCGAGCCTCAAGTTGATGCTCTGGCTCGCTGTCGGGGTGCGTTTGGGCGGCCCTTCCGGTTCACGCACCGCGGCTTTTGCAAGGTAGGCTTCCGTGACCTCGTGGCTGTCCCAAAAGGCGCGCGCCTCCTCCTCGGTCATGACCTCTGGGACCTGTTTGGGGTCGGTTAGGGGGATCTTGCTACGTTTGCGGCTCATCGTCCTCTCCTGCTGGCGCTACCGTGGGCGCCTCGCTCAGCAACCTTCTAGGGGCGCTCGCTACCGCTTGATCGGCTACCGCTTTGATCGGTTACCGCTTCGTCCGCCGCCGGTAGGAGCGCTTTTCGCGCGGGCTCGCGTCGCGGGCCGTCACCGGACGCCAGCGGCCCCCGCCGCGCCGCGCGAGGATAACCACCAGCACGCGACCGCTCGTCGTCTTGCCGATGAGTCCGAGGTGACCGCTATGCGCGGAGAAGGGGACGCGGCAGGGGTCGGTGCTGGCCGCCTCGACCTCGTCGTCTGAGACCCCGTGCCGAGCGATGTGCTCGAGGTTGTGCTCGTCCCACTCGAAGGTCGCGTGCGCCCAAGTCATAGTGTAGACAAATGCCTTAATAAACGTCTATACCTTAAATATTAAGGTATCCGAAGGTCCAAGAGGTGCGCTGCCCCTGCCGTCACCGAGCGCCCCTTAAGCGGTCCCCAGAGCGGTCTGCACGAGGCGCGCGAGCATGTCCCAGTCGAGGTCGAAGACGAGCGTCTTAACGGCCAGGGCGACCACGACGACCAAAAAAACCTGCCGCACGACGTTGTTGTCGAACTTGAGGGCGAGCTTGCCGCCTATGGCGGCGCCGACGAACATGGTGACGCTCAGCGCGACTCCCAGGGGCCAATCGATCAGCTCGGCCCACACGTAGACGCCGGTAGCCACGAGCGACGAGAAAAAGTTGATGATCTTGGTCGTGGCGATCGCCTGTAAAAAGGTCATCCCGAAAAGGGCCACGAACGTCGTGGTCAGCATGGTGACGTAACCGCCGCTAAAGAAGCCGCCGTAGACGCCCAGCAAAAAGGTCAGGAGGTAGCCGGCGAACGCGGCGCCGAATCCTACCTTCTGGCGCGGCGTCACCCCAGCGCGGCGGTTGAGGACCACAAAGGTCGCCACGCCCAGCATGAAAAAGGCGATAAGGAAGCTCATCGCCTCGGCGGGGATGAGCGTGACGAGGTACGCGCCGATCGCCGACGAAAGGAGGGTCAGCAGAACGAACAGCGGGAGGCGCCGCCGGTCGAAGACCCCTTTGCCGACAAACGGCAACGCCCCACCGACGCTCATAAAGGTGAGCGCCAGCATGTTCGTCGCGACCGCGACCCCCGGATGGATGCCAAACTGCAGCATCACGGGGATGGTGATCAGCGAGTTGGCCCCCGTCATGACGCCGATCACGCTAGTGACGAAGAAGATAACGATGAGAACGGCGAATTCAAAGGGGCTCAGCGGGCGCTCCTTACCGCAGCGGGGGCGCGCTGCACGGTGGCGAGGTCGATGCGGTAACGGCACTTTTCCCGCTCGCCGCGCCGGTAGAGGTCGGTCCCGGGGGGCACCTCGACGATCTCGACCAACGTCGCCCCCGCGAGCTCGCAGGTGCGCCTCGAGGCGAGGTTGTCGGGGTTACAGGTGATCCACAAGGGGTCCAACCCGTGCGCTTTGGCGAGCGGCAGCAGCAGACGGCAGGCGCGGGCCGCGTAGCGGTGGCCGCGGTAGGCGCGTTCGACGCCGTAACCGATGTGCCCGGCGTAGAGGACGATATAGGGATCGTTCGAAAGGCGCAGGTCGATGTCACCCATGCGCACCCCGGTCTCGCGCTGACGCATCGAAAACGCGTAGGCGGGGGCGAGCCCGAGCGAACGGGAGCCGCGGTAGGTGCGCTCTAAAACGAGCTCGAGGTCGCCGTCCTCGAGCGGCCCTGGGTCATAAAAGGTCACGCGAGACCTCATCCCCCCACCGCCGGTTTAGAGGCTCTCTAAAATGTAGACGCGCTCGAGGGTGTCCGGCTGGACGCGCGCGCCGCGGCTCGGGTCGACGCGCTGCAGCGCGTCGAGCACCGCCTCGCCCTCTAGGACGCGGCCGAAAACGGTGTGTTTGCCGTCGAGCCAAGGGGTGGCGGTAAAGGTGATGAAAAACTGCGACCCGTTGGTGTCGGGGCCAGCGTTGGCCATCGACAGCACCCCCTTGCCGTCGTGGCGGCGGCCGTTGTCGGTTTCGTCGCCGAAGGTGTACCCGGGGCCGCCGCGCCCCGTCCCGGTGGGGTCGCCCGTCTGGGCCATAAAGTCCTCCAAGACGCGGTGAAAGACCACCCCGTCGTAGAAGCGGTGCCGCGCCAAAAAGACGAAGTTGTTGACCGTGCGCGGGGCGTCGTCCTGGAAAAGGTCGACGACGATGCGGCCTTTGCTGGTCTCGAGGACGGCGCGGTAGTCTTTGCCGGGCGCCAGCACCTCGTCGGCGCGCCGAAACGAGGTCGTGCGCGCTTCACTTAAGGGTTCGGCGACGCGGTAACCGTCCGCGGTGTACTGTTCCATGGTGCCTCCAGTCGGCTTGGGCGGAGCTACAACGCCCTTGCAAAGCCTGTCTCGCTGCGGGCTGCACGAACGCGTCGCGCAGCGGTCTCGCGGGGCTACTCCCGCGGACGCTCGATGATGATAAGCGACTCGATCACGTCGGGTTCGGGGAAAAAGCCGACGAGCGTCTCGCCGCCGCCGCCCTGGCCGACGACGCCGCTAAAGCCGTCGACCTCGAAGCGCTCGCCGCGCGCCGGCAGGCCCCCTAGCTGCCCCGCGAGGTACGCTTCGACGGTCGTGTCAGCGTCGCCGGCGAGCGTCACGCCCTGCTGCGAGAGCTCAGCGAGCGAAGCCGCGGGCGCCACGATGGCGCTCGGTTGGCTCGGGTCGATGCGCTGCAGCGCGTCGAGAACCTCGAAGCCTTCGGTCACCTCGCCGAAGATCGCGTGCGCCCCGTCGAGCCAGGGGGTCTCGGTAAAGGTGATAAAAAACTGCGACCCGTTGGTGTCGGGCCCGGCGTTGGCCATCGACAACAGGCCGGGGCGGTCGTGCTGCAACCCTTCGGCGAACTCGTCGTCAAAGGTGTACCCGGGGCCACCGGTCCCCGTCCCGGTGGGGTCGCCCGTCTGGGCCATAAAGTCCTCCAGCACGCGGTGAAAGACCACCCCGTCGTAGAAGCGGTGCCGCGCCAAAAAGACGAAGTTGTTGACCGTGCGCGGGGCGAGGTCTTCGTAGAGGTCGAGGATCAGGGTGCCTTGGCTGGTGACCATCACCGCGCCGTAGTCGGTGTTGGGGGCTAGCACCTCGTCGGCGCCGCTAAATTCGCGCACGGGCTCTTCGGAGAGCAGCGGGGTCGGGGTGTAGCCCTCGGGGAGATTGACCTCGGGCGCAGCGGCGAGGGCGGCGGGCCAAGCGGCGAGCGAGAGGATAAGAAGACGAAACGGTCTTGCCATAGGTCATCTTACCGCGCTCCATGAGAGCGAACCTGGCGAAGGGGTCGGCGCTGCGGGCACGCGCGCCCGCGACCGCTCGAGGGAGCCTGGGGGGGTCTAGCGCAGCGCGCGTGGGGGGGGTTTGACCACGAGCCACGCACTACGGGCCACGAACCCGTACGGGAACCGCAGCGGTCGCTCCCGGGTCGTGGCGCCACAACTGAGAGCTAACGCCCCGACCCCCTAGCGCGCGAAGCTCTAAGCTGAAGCATGCGCCCCCTCGCAGCCCCCTCGCTGCCCGCCCTGCTGGCGGTGTTCGCCCTAAGCGCCTGTGCGCCGAGCGTTTACGACGCGCCATATCCGGTCCGCCCCGTCGAGCTGCCCCGCGACGACGCGGCCCACGACGCCCCCATCGAGTGGTGGTACTACACGGGGCACCTGGAGACCGAAACGGGGGAGCCGTACGGCTTCGAGCTCACCTTTTTCAAGGCGTTCGTCCCTCCCGAGATCAAACTCTTCGGCGTCTACCCGCTCTACCACACGCTCGAGCGCGGCCACGTGGCGCACTTCGCGGTGACCGACAAGACCGGCCGCCGCTTCGTTATGGGCGAGCGGGCCGACTTTTGGGGCTACGGTGCGGGCGCCTCTCGCGACGAGCTCGAGGTCTTCGTCGCCAACTGGCGTGCGGAGCGCGCCCCGGACGGGGTGAGCCACCGCATCCGGGCCGCCGAGGGGGGGTTTGCGCTCGACCTCACGCTCACCCCCACCAAACCGGCTGCGCTGCACGGCGACCCGCCCGGCATCCAGAGCATGGGCCCCGGCGGTACGAGCTACTACGTGTCGTACACGCGCATGGCGGCGACGGGGACCTTGGGGCGCGGTTGTGGCCCCTTGGGGCTAGGGTGCGAGACGCTTCGCGTCACCGGCGAGGCGTGGCACGACCACCAGTGGGGCGACTTCGACCTGTCGAGCTACGCGGGGTGGGACTGGTTTAGCGTGCAGTTTACGGATGACACCGAGCTGATGCTCTACCTCATCCGCGAACCGAGCGGGGCGTACACGGCTCGAGCGGGGAGCTTTGTCACGGCTTCCAGCGAGACCCTGGGCCTCGGCGCGGAGGACTTTTCGGTAACGCCGACGGGCGCGACCTGGACGAGCCCGGAGACGGGCGCGGTCTACCCGATGGGGTGGCGCGTCGCGGTTCCCGCGCACGGCCTAGAGCTGACGGTGACGCCCGTTTTCCCCGAGCAGGAGATGAATACGCGCGCTTCGACCGGCGTCGTCTACTGGGAGGGGGCGGTGGCGGTGACGGGCTCCAAGGCGGGCGTCGGCTACGTCGAGCTGACCAACTACGACCGCTACCCCTACGGCCAAACGGACGAGACGACGCCGTTGCAACCGCTGAGGGGTCCTTTCGGCGGCTGAACCCGGGGGCGATGAGACCTTTTACGCGCCGCTAAGTAGGCGGCGTTTTTACACTTGGGCGTGACCTTTAACGACATGCTCACGTCTTTTGTGCAGCGCGGCGCTTCGGACATTCACCTGCACGCCGGTCTGTTGCCGATGGTGCGCCTTAGCGGCCGCTTGACCCCGGTAGGGGAGACCAAGCTGACCCCGGCGGTGACCGCGACGCTCGTAGACATCATGTGCGACGCGCGGCAGAAGGCGCGGTTTTTAGAGCACCATCAGGTCGACCTCGCCTACAGCATCCCCGGCGTCGCCCGCTTTCGCGTCAACCTCTTTCGCCAGCGCGGTTCGGTGAGCGCCGTGCTGCGCGTGATCAACTCCGACGAGTCGCAGCTCAAGGTGGTCAACCTGGCCCCCGAGCTGCTGCGCTACTTCCGCGATCAGGAAAAGGGCCTCATTTTGGTCACCGGGCCGACCGGTTCGGGCAAATCGACGACGCTGACGCGCATCATCGACGAGATCAACAGCGTCCACAACAAGATGATCATCACCGTCGAGGACCCCATCGAGTACCTGCACCGCCCCAAACGCTCGGTGATCGTCCAGCGCGAGATCGGCGTCGACGCCCTCTCCTTTAGCGAGGCCCTGGTGGCCGCCATGCGCCAAGACCCCGAGGTCATCATGATCGGCGAAATCCGCGACTACGCGACCGCTTCGGCCGCCATCAGCGCGGCGCAGACCGGGCACCTGGTGCTGAGCACCCTGCACACGCTCGACACCGTGCGCACCGTTAACCGCGTGCTCGAGCTCTTCCCCCCCTACGAACGCGCCTCGGCGCGCATCCTGTTCGCCGACGCGCTCGTCGGCATCGTTTCGCAGCGGCTTTTGCCACGCGTCGGCGGGGGGCGGGTCGCCGCCTTGGAGGTCATGAAAGGCACCTTGCGTATCAAAGACCTGTTGCGCGACGAGAGCCGCTACGGCGAGCTCTACGACGCGCTTAAGGATTCCAAGTTAGACGGCATGCAGCTCTTTGACGACGCGCTTGCCGACCTCTACGCCGCTGGCGCCATCGCTTTCGACACCGGTCTGCACGCGGCGACCAGCGCGCAGGCGTTCAAGCTAGCGGCGACCCAGATCGACCTGCAACGGAGCGAGGGCCGCGAGGGGGTCTTCGGTTAGGGCGTCGGCAGCGTCTTTTGCAGCACGTCCGTGATGCGCGCGAACGCCGCGTCGTCTAGGGAGCTGCCCGAAGGCAAGCAGAGGCCGAGGTCGAAGAGCCTCTCGGAGAGCCCGTCGCCGTAGTAGAGGTAGCGCTCAAAGACCGGTTGCAGGTGCAAGGGTTTCCAGAGGGGGCGGGCTTCGATGTTGTGGCGCTCCAAAGCGAGCCGCACGTCCTCGCGGGTGACGCCGCCCGTTCGCTCCGGGTCGAAGAGGGCGCAGGTGAGCCAGCGGTTACTCACCATCCCTGCGGGTTCCTCCAGCAGGGTGACGCCGGGATAGGGGGCGAAAAACGCGCGGTAGCGCTCGTAGTTGGCCCGCCGCGCGGCGACGCGCGCGTCTAGCACCTCCATCTGACCGCGTCCGATGCCGGCACAGACGTTGCTGAGGCGGTAGTTGTAGCCGACTTTGGAGTGCTGGTAGTGCGGGGCGGGGTCGCGCGCTTGGGTGGCGAGAAAGCGCGCCTCGCGGATCCACGCTTCGGAGTCCGAGAGCAGCGCGCCCCCCCCCGAGGTGGTGATGATCTTGTTGCCGTTAAACGACAGCACCCCCATCGCCCCGAAGGTGCCGAGCGCGCGGCCCTCGTAGGTGGAGCCGAGCGCTTCGGCGGCGTCTTCGATGACCGGCACCCCGTAGCGTTCGCAGAGCGCCATGATCTCGCGCATCTTGGCGGGCATCCCGTAGAGGTGCACCAAGATGACGGCCTTGGGCGCCCGACCCTGCGCCGCGCGCTCCGCGAGCGCCCTTTCGAGGTGCTCCGGGCTCATGTTCCAGGTGTCCGCTTCGGACTCGATAAAGACGGGGGTGGCGCCCTGATAGAGGATCGGGTTGGCCGAGGCGGAGAAGGTAAAGCTCGAGCAGAGCACCTCGTCACCCGGCCCGACGCCCAGGAGGATCAGCGCGAGGTGCAGCGCGGCGGTGCCGGAACTCAGCGCGGCGGCGTGCGCGGCGCCCGTGTAGGCTTCGAGGTCGCGTTCGAAGCCGTCGACGTTGGGGCCTAAGGGGGCGACCCAGTTGCTGTCGAAGGCTTCGGCGACGAAGCGGCGCTCGGCGCCCCCCAAGTGCGGCGGCGAAAGGTAGATGCGCTCGGGTTTGGGGGGGCTATGCGGCGCGTCGGCTACGGGGGTGGCGGAGTGTGACACGCCTCTTTCTACCACGGTGCCGTGGCGCTCGCTGTGTCCAACGCGCGCCGCGCCAGATTGCTTTTTCGGGGGCTTAGGGCTATAGTTAGGGCTGCACGCGGCACACAACTTCGGGCAGCCCGAGGGTCGCCAGAGGCGCTGCGGCAGCAAAGTTCATGCGCGCTTTTGGCGCGCAGATGAGGGTTGGCATGGCAACAGGCAGAGTAAAGTGGTTTAGCAACGAAAAAGGGTTTGGGTTCATCGAGCAAGATGGCGGGGGCGCCGATGTGTTCTGCCACTTTTCCGCGATCAACGCGAGCGGCTACCGCAGCCTCAACGAGGGCGACGAAGTCGAGTTTGAAGTCGAACAGGGCCAAAAGGGGTTGCAAGCCAAAAACGTCGAGGTGATCAACGCCGCGCCCGCCGCGCCGCGCCCTCAGCGTTCGCCGCGTCAGCGCTTTTAAACGTCGCTTACAACGTACCCAGCTTCTACAGGACCCAGCTTCGGCTGGGTTTTTTCGCGGGTATCATCTGGCTAGAGGCGCTCTTACGTTGACAAGAGGTCGCGCGCGCTTGACGTGTCCGGTGGGAGCGCGGCTCGTCGCCACCCGCTACGCGTCGGGCGCGTGGGCGGCTGCTTCGAGGAGATACCCACCGCGGAAAAAGCGCGTCGCGCGCAAGCCGCGCGCCAAAAGGGGTTGCATCACCTCGCGCAGCGCGAGGCGCCAGGTGAGCGTTAAAGGGTCGCCGCCGCGCAGGTCGACGCGCGCGGGGACCTCCAGGCGCACCGCTTGCGCGTCGGCGGGGACGCGGTGGACGAGGGGGCGCCCCTCGGGATCAAGCTCGAGCCCCGTTGCGACCGCTGTGGGCGGCGCCGCGCGCGCCTCCCCCGCAGCGAGCGCGGCGACGTGGGGTGCCGTGAGCGGCCACTCGGCGAGCAGCCGGTCGCTCGGTCCGGTGCCGTTGAGGCCGCCCAAGGGGCCGTAAAAGTCGGGGTAGTAGCGCGTGGCGTAGGCGCCCAGGTGCTCGAGGTTGAGCCGCGCGTTGCGCGCTTGCAGCGGGTCGAAGGTCCAGGTGACGTGCGTGACGCCACGCGCGAGGCACCACGCGCGCTGAAACCACTTGAGCTGCCGTCCGATACCGCGCCCGCGTGCCTCGGGGCGCACCGCGAGCAGGTGCGAGTGCTGCCCGACGCGCCACCCGTCCCCGCAGCGGGTGTAGGAGGGGAAGCTAAAGACGAAGCCGAGCAGCTCGTCGCCCTCAAACGCGCCCGCGACGAGGGCGCCCGCGTGAACGGCCGCTTTAAGCTGCGACGCGGCGGTGACCTCGAGCTCATCGCCACCCCACACGGTGCGCTGCACCCGCTCGCAGCGGCGCAAGTCGGCGAGCTCGGTAAGTTCACGCACCGGCCCCATGTGCGTCTACGCGGCGGGGTCGCGCCGCACGACGTTGACTGGTTGCTGCACCACCTCCCGCGCGCGGGGGAGTGCGAAGGCGAGCCCCGCGCTCAGGGCCCACCACGCTAGGTGGCTGTACTGCGCCGACTCGAACCAGGTAAACCCAAAAGCGAGGTAGACGACCGCGATGGCCTCGAGCCCGTACCCCCGCCCCCGCGCCGCGGCGTAGACGAACACCCCGAAGAGCGCGCCGTAGAGCAGCAGCCCGACGAGCCCCACCGAGACGGCCGTATCGAGCACGATGTTGTGCGCCTTGTTGGTGAGCACCCGCCCGAGGTAGAGGTTACCGTCGGTGCCGACGTACTGGAAGAAGTTGTGGTTGTGGCGCCCGATGCTCACGACGCCGATGGCTTGGCCCCGGGCGTCGCGGGCGAGCTGGATCGCCCAGCGCTCGTCGAAGTCGTTGACGTGCGGCCACGCGAGGCCGTAGCCGTTAAAGCCCCACCCGAAAAGCGGCCGCTCACGAATCCCCGCGACCGCCGAGGGCCAGAGGTAGGCGCGCGCCGAGGTAAACGCGTCGAGGTTGGTCAGCGCGAGCCGGAGCGAGGGCAGGTTGCGCGATGGGCCGAGCCCGATAACGCCCAGCGCGAGCACCCCCAAGATGAGGGGGGCGCCTAGAGCGAGCAGCTTGGCGCGTGCGGGGCGCTCGCGCCAGAAACGAACGAACAAGTAGAGCATGCCGACGGCAAAGGCGAGCTGCGGCCCCCGCGACGAGGTGAGGTAGAGCCCGACGAGGAGAAGCGCGTAGAGCGGCCAAGCGACGTGCGCGCGCAACCACCCGCGGAGGTGGCTTAGAGCGCTTAGCACCGCGAGCGCGGCGAGGATAAAGGCGACGTGCCCGCGGTTTGAGGTCAAGCCAATCGGCATCTGCCCCTGGTGGATGCGGCTTTCAAGCCACACCGGCGAGAGCGTTCGACCCATCGTGGCGGTAAAGTCGAGCTGCCAGTTCCAGCTCTGTGCGGCAACCGCCAGCGATGAGATGACGCCCCCGGCGAGGAGCCCGAGGAGCTGCGCTTTAAAGAGCGTCGGGAAGCGCGCGAGCAAAAGGGCGTTGCCGAGGGTAAAGGCGGCCGTCCAGGCCCAATAGACCCAGCCGTCACCCATCTCGACTTGCGGCATCAGGGCGCTCTGAAACGAGACGGGGCTCAGGAGCACCGTGACAAACCCCGAAGCGAGAAACGCGAGCCACAACAGGGCCGCGGCGACCCAGAGCCGCGAGAGGGGCGCCCGTCGCAGCAGGCTCACGGGGCTTGTCGGTCGGCGCCGCCAACGGGTGACGGCAACACCACCGAGCACCGTCCAGGTGAGGAGCGCGAGGGCGATAAGCGTGTAGACCTTCGGGTCGGTCCAGATGCCCCCCCGAGGCGTGCCCCACGGGTTGATCAGCGTGAGCGACAGCGCCAAGAGCACCCCGTAGACGAAGCCGAGATCGGTGAGGTCGAGCTGCCACCACGGGGTGCGCGAGGGCGCGCCCCCACGGGCGCGCTCAGAGGTCATGGGGCGCGCCCCGTGGTGTGGCGGGCGTGGAGGCCGAGCGGGCTACACATGAACGGATTCTAGCACTCGTCCTGCAAGCTCTGGTTAGGCGAGAGGTTACGGAGCGTCGGCGCTAGGACGCTTCATGAGGCCTCTTGCAAGAGCCGGAGACGGGCGTTCGTCCGGCCCCGGCTTTCGCTGAGGGGAGCGTGTACGCGCGACCGTGCGCCCTTGGCACGACGGTACGTTCGCGAGACGTGCGAGACGTCGCGTGAGCGATCTACTGCGCGAGGGCCCGCAGCCGCTCGTAGGCGGCCTCCGCGCGCTTGCGGACCTCGTCGCTGTTCGAGCGCCCCCCCATCATCAGGTGCATCTCGAGGTGGCGGTCGACGTCGCCGAAGATGCTCCCCAAGACTTCGACCTCTTCGCGGCTCCGCAAGGAGGCGTCGTCGCGGAAGGTCGTGGTGTAGGCGAACTCGAACTGACGGTCGTCGATCATCCCCGAGAGGTACTGCTCGAGCAGGTGCAAGTAGACCGAGAGGTCGCTGCGCGCAGCGTCCGCCCCCCTTGCCGCCGCACCGGTGTAGGGCACTTTCGCGAGCCCCTGTTGCAGCGTTTCGGGCGTGATGTCCCAGTTGTCGACGTCAAAGACCGCTTCCCCCTCCCGGTAGAGGATCACCTGCGGCGACTGGTGGGTGATGCCCGTCTGCTCGGCGACGAAGTTGCTCGCGGGGCGCGCCTGCACCACGCGGATGAGCCCGACGGGGAGGTCGTCTCTGGTTTCAAGCTGCTCTTGCAAAAAGCCAAAGCCCTGCATCGTTTTGTGACAGGTGCCCGCTTTGAAAATGATGCTGTTGGGGTTTTCCTGGAGAAACCGCTGCACGTCCTCCGGGGTCTCGAGGTTGTAGAGCCGATCTCTAAGCATGACGCCTCCTTGAAAAGCGCGTTGTCATAGGTGTCGCGACGAGATGGGCCGTAGCGGCCCCGTCGCGTTGCAGTGAAAGCGCCTCGGCGCGCTGCCGCATCGCAGCACCGGCTCTATTCTAGTCAGCCGGCTTTAGGGAGTTATGTCGCCTGTTAGGCAGCGGGCCGAGCGCCGCGAGCGAAAACCCGCAGCCTCCGCCATTGATTCGCTGGATGAAACTTGCTAGACTTTGAGGCCGTAGGCTTGCACGGCCCGCGGTTTGGTTGGCGAAACGGCGCAAGCTCGTTACCTGGAGAGGTGTCCGAGTGGTTGAAGGAGCACGCCTGGAAAGCGTGTATACGGGGTAACCCGTATCAGGGGTTCGAATCCCCTTCTCTCCGCCAAAGCGGCGCTCCCGAGCGGGGCGCCTTTTTCGCGCCCCACAGCTTGCACGCTTTGCCGTCACAAGCCGAGGCGGCCCGTTTAACCCCCGCATACGCTGCTGATGAGCCGCGCGATCGGTTCTCGGTGCGTCTCGCAACGCTCGAGCGGGTTGGTGGAGAGAAGGGGATACCGCCACCATAGCCCCGTGCCGGCAGCGGGGTGATGGTGGCAGCACCGCTCGCGACGGGCGCGGAGCCGGAGGTGCATAGCCTCCGGCTCCGCCGTTTGGACGCCCTGTAACGACCGGCTACTTGCGCACGACGATGTTGACGAGCCGCCCCGGCACCACGATCTCCCGCACCACCTGCGCGTTCTCGAGGTGCCGCGCCACGTTGGGCTCCGCTTTGGCGGCGGCCAGCACGGCCGCGTCGTCGGCGCCTTTGGGCACCGTGACCTCGCCGCGCCGCTTGCCGCTCACCTGCACCGCGATCGTCACCGTGTCCTGCACCAGGGCGCCCTCGTCGGGGGTCGGCCAGACTTGCTGGTGCACCGAACCCGCGCGGCCGGAGCGCTCCCACAGCTCGTCGGCGAGGTGCGGGGCGATGGGGGCGAGGAGCAGCAACAGGGCTTCGGTCGCCTCCTCCCAGACGTCCGTTCCAGCGAGGGCGGGTTTGGCCCGACTCATGGCGTTGGTCAACGTCATCAGCTCGGCGACGGCGGTGTTGAAGCCGAAGGCCTCTAAGTCCTCGGTGACTTCCTTGATGGCGTGGTGCACGGCGCGGCGCAGCGCTTTACGGGTCTCCGGGTCGCCCCCGGTAGCTTCGACCGGCTCGGTGAGCAGCGCCCAGACGCGGTTTAAAAAGCGCGCGACGCCCTCGATACCGGTGCTGCTCCAGGGGCCGCCCGCCTCCCACGGCCCGATAAACATCAGGTAGGCGCGCACCGTGTCGGCGCCGTACTCGGCGACGAGGTCGTCGGGGTTGACCACGTTGCCGCGCGACTTGGACATCTTTTCGTTGTCCTCGCCCAGGATCATCCCCTGGTTGCGCAGCCGTTTAAAGGGTTCGTCGACGTCGACGAAACCCAGGTCGCGGAGCACCTTGGTGAAAAAGCGGGCGTAAAGGAGGTGCAAGATCGCGTGCTCGATACCGCCGGTGTACTGGTCGACGGGGGTCCAGCGCCGCGCCCGCTGCCGGTCGATGGGGGCGTCTTGCAGGTCGGGGGAGAGGTAGCGGAACCAGTACCACGACGAGTCGACAAAGGTGTCCATGGTGTCGGTTTCGCGCTGCGCGGGGCCGCCGCACGACGGGCAGGTCGCGTTCAAAAAGCCCGCGTGGTGCTTTAAAGGCGACTCGCCCGTGGGCATAAAGGCGACGTCTTCGGGGAGCAAGACGGGCAGGTTCTCCTCGCGCTCGGGGACCAAGCCGCACCGGTCGCAGTAGAGCACCGGGATGGGGGTGCCCCAGTAGCGCTGGCGCGAGATGAGCCAGTCGCGCAGGCGGTAGGTGACAGTGCCCTTGCCCTTGCCTTTCGCTTCCAACCAGGCGATCACCTTGTGGATCCCCTCCGGCGTGCCCTTGCCGGTCGGGGTCCCGTCGAAGGGGCCGGAGTTGACCATCACGCCGTCGCCCGTATAGGCTTCGGTCATCGCTTCACCGTCTACCTCGGCGCCCTCTGAGGCGGCGATCACCGGTTTGACGGGCAGCCCGAAGGCTCGAGCGAAGGCGAAGTCGCGCTCGTCGTGAGCGGGCACCGCCATCACGGCGCCGGTACCGTAACCCATCATCACGTAGTCGGCGATCCAGATGGGGACGCGTTCGCCGTTGACGGGGTTGATGGCGAAGGCGCCCGTAAACTCGCCCGTCTTCTCCTTGTCGGTCGCCTGGCGCTCGATCTCGCTGAGGTGCGAGGCGGCTTTCACGTAACGCGCGACCGCCTCGCGCTGCTCCGGCGTGGTCAGCTTCTCGACCAACGGGTGCTCGGGGGCGAGCACCATAAAGGTCACCCCCCAGAGGGTGTCGGGGCGGGTGGTAAAGACGACGAGCTCGTCGCCGCTTTCGGTCTTAAAGCGCACCTCGGCGCCCTCGGAGCGGCCGATCCAGTTGGTCTGCATGAGTTTGACCTTCTCCGGCCAGTCGAGCCCGGAGAAGTCTAAGAGCTCCTCGGCGTAGGCGGTGATCTTAAAGTGCCACTGCGGCATCAAGCGGCGTTCGACGAGCGCGCCGGAGCGCTCCCCGCGTCCGTTCACCACCTGCTCGTTGGCCAGCACCGTCTGGTCGACGGGGTCCCAGTTGACAAAGGACGCCTTGCGGTAGGCGAGGCCGCGCTCCAGCATCCTGAGGAAAAAGAGCTGGTTCCAGCGGTAGTAACCGGGGTCGCAGGTGACGACCTTTTTGGACCAGTCGAACGAGGCGCCCATCTTTGCGAACTGCCGCTCCATGTGGGCCATGCGTTCGTAGGTGAGCGTGGCGGGGTGAACGCTCCCCCCCTGACGGGCGGCCTTGATGGCGGCGTTTTCGGCGGGCAACCCGAAAGCGTCAAATCCCATGGGGAAGAGGACGTTAAGGCCGCGCATGCGTTTAAAGCGGGCGTAGGCGTCGGGGATGGAGAAAGCGTACCAGTGGCCGATGTGCAGGTCGCCCGACGGATAGGGGAACATCGTCAGGTAGTAAAAGGGCTCTTGGTCGCTCTCAAGGTCGGTCTCATAGAGCTTCAGCTCGGCCCACCGCGCCTGCCACTTCGGCTCGATCTCCTGCGGGTTATAGCGCTCGGAGCGGTAAGGGGCGCTCGAGCTCACCTCGGGTTGGGTCGTCATAACGTCTCCACTCTAGTTGACGGTCTCTACAACCGCAAACGGGCAAAGAAAAAACCCTAACCGTGCGGTTAGGGCCACAAGGCAGCAGCGAACGCGCTAGCGCCTCGGCCCACCTAGTTGTAGGAGGTTTGTTGCCACGGGCATAAGCGTATGGTAGTCGCGCGGGGGCGCAAAGTCAATTGGCTATCCTCCAACTCTGCGGTAGGCAAGTTCAAGAAAGGGTTTGCTTGCCTCGAGGTCAGCGGGTGACTTGACAATGATCTCCAAGTCGCCCGTGCCGAAGTGGCCGATTCTACTCACGTCTCTAGAGATTCCTGGCGGACCAGAGACCTCGCGGGGATCCAATTTGAGGTAGAGGGCAAGATGCTTTTTTCGAACCTCCATGCAGACGATGTTTTGCGAGATACGATACGCCACGTAGAGTTTTTTGGGCGCCTCCTCTATGGCAGCGTCAAGGCCCATGACGAAGTCTTGAACCGCATAAGCCAGGTCTCGAATTTCCTGAGACTTACCGCTCAAGTGCTCTTCAAAGGTGTAGCTTGCAGACGGTCTCGTCAGCATGGTTTTTTTGCCGACGGTCGTCGCAACCGAATGTCTGGAAGCGGTTTCGGTTACGGCTGGGGGCGCGTAAGCTTTTTGTAAAATTTCTTCAAAGTAGATCGTTTGATTATCGAAGAGTCGATAGGTCCACAGTTCTATGCTTCCGCCGATGACTTGAGCAGCGTGTAGATCGTATCTGTTGTAGTTCGGTGCGAGGCAGATGACGCGTATGTCCGACCAATCTACCTTGGTGTCATTACCTAGGGCTTTTTGCGCTGCAATCTCAAAGTCGCCCCTGTGGTCTTGAATCCATGAGAGATAAAACAAGCTCTGTGTGATAAGTGCAGAAGACTCGACTTTTTTGTACTCGATAATGACAGGGTTGTTGTCTTCGGAGAGCCCAAGGGTGTCGATGCGCCCCGCGTGTTGTTGACCCGTAGAGAACTCAGAGGCAACCAAACGACAGTTGAAAATGGCTGCTAAATTGTTCTCGACGAGTTTCTGTAGCTCTTTCTCAGTAGCGAAGTTGGTCTGCGCTACGGCGAAGAGTTTGTCATCTGAGCGTGAAAATAGCGGCACACGCTAGCTTACCTGAAGTGTCCTGCCATACTTCAGCCAGCTCGAGCTACAACCTCCAAGCAGCGCTGCGCCCGAGCGCGCTCGGCGCCCCGAACCGGGGCCCAGATGTCGTGTCGGTGGCGGGGTTAGAGCGCAGCCCTGACCGACCGCACCGAATCCCTGGCGAAGCGCGCCTGCACGAGCTGCACGGCGGGCGCGCCCAAGCGGACGAGCGGATGGCGCACGCGAGAGACCGCCTCGATGCTGTAGACCACGCGGTTTGCTGCGTCCCACGTCACGCTGAAGCGCTCCTCGCCCGTGAGGACGTGCTGCGGCAGCGTCCCCAAAACGCACGCGAAGCGCCGCGCCCCCTCCTGGACGTCGGTGACCCGTACTAGGTTCACCGTATAGAGCCCCCACCCCGTGCCGATGGCGACGACCGTGCCGCGCGCCACGGGGGGCGCTACCGGGTAGAGGGTCATCCAGCGCGGGTAGACGGCCCAGCTCCGGAGCGCCCGTACGGCGCGGTGAAACACCGCCTCGCCGTCGCCGAGGTGAGCGTGCGTTTCCCGCCTCGAGAAGCCTCTAGGCACCTCTCGGCGCGCGCTCATCCCGACTGCGCCATACGAGAGCGGTTGCGCGCGCTGCGCCTCCAGGCACCGCCGAACGTCGGCCTCCGTGGGCGGCCCGACGTGCAACAAGAGCGACACGCTCCACTATCGCACAGCGCGCTTTGACGCGCGACCTTCCCGCGTCGTTGAGCCGCTCGGTTCGGCTACCTGGTCTCGCCAAAGCGCCGCACTTCAAAGCGCGCCCCCGCGGCGCGGTAGACTGGGCCGTTGTGCTTACCGTTAGCCCGTGAGGAGCGGCTGGCGCCCCTAGGGTGCGGCGCCTCACCCCAAGAGGAGGGACGATGGACTACGAAGTTCTGGTGATCGGTTCGGGGCCGGGTGGTTACCACGCGGCGATTCGGGCCGCGCAGCTCGGCAAAAAAACGGCGTGCGTCGAACAGGAGTATGTGGGGGGCGTCTGCTTGAACGTCGGCTGCATCCCCACCAAGGCGCTACTCCACGTCGCCGAGGACCTGCGCGAGGCGAAGCACGCCAAAAGCTACGGCATCGACTTCGGCGAACCCAAGGTGGACCTTAAAAAGCTCGAGGCGTGGAAGTCGGGCGTGGTGCAGAAGCTGACCGGCGGGGTGCGCAGCCTTTTAAAGGGCAACAAGGTCGACCTCATCGAGGGGCGCGCGACCTTGAAAGACCCGCACACCGTGCAGGTCGGCGACCGGAGCGTGACGGCGGAGAAGATCATCGTGGCGACCGGTTCGGAGCCCATCGAGATCCCGGGTTTCGAGACGGACGGCGAGCGCATCGTCAACTCGACGGGGGCGCTTTTGGTGTCGGAGGTGCCGAAGCGCTTTTTGGCCATCGGCGGCTCCGCTATCGGCCTTGAATTTTCCGACATCTACCACGCGCTCGGCAGCGACGTGACGGTCGTTGAACTCATGGACGAGATCGTCCCGACTGCCGACCGCGACGCCGCCAAAGAGCTGCGCAAGTCCTTTGAAAAGCGCGGCATCAAGATCTTGACGAGCACAAAGGCCCTCAACCAGAAAAAGACCGCTGACGGCATCGAGGTCACCCTCGAGCGGGGCGGGGAGAGAGAGACGCTCGTCGTCGACAAGATCCTGGTCGCCGTCGGGCGCAAACCGCGTGGGACGGGGTTGGGGCTCGAGGAGGTCGGCGTGACGGTCGAGCGCGGTTTCGTGCCGACAAACGCGCACATGCAGACCAACGTGCCGCACATCTACGCCATCGGCGACGTGACCAAACCGCCCCTGCTGGCCCACAAGGCGATGAAAGAGGGGATCGTCGCCGCCGAGCACGCCGCCGGCAAGCCGGCCGCTTATGACACCATCGTGCCGGCGGTGGTCTACACGAGCCCGGAGCTCGCGTCGGTCGGGATGACCGAGCAGGAGGCGAAGGACGCGGGGCACAAGGTGCGCGTGGGCGTCTTTCCGCTGGCGGCCTCCGGTCGGGCGATGACGTTAGGCGTCTCCGAGGGGCTCGTCAAGGTCATCGGCGACGAGGAGACCGATCTGCTCCTCGGCTTTCACATGGTCGGACCCGCCGCGGGCGACATGGTCGCCGAAGCGGCGCTGGCGATCGAGATGGGGGCTACCTTGGAGGACATCTCGCTCACCCAGCACGCGCACCCCACGATCGCCGAGAGCTTTATGGAGGCCGCCGAAGCGGCGCACGGCATGGCGATCCACGTGGCCAACAAGCGGCGGCGGTAGGGCTCGGCGCCCGCACCCCGCTTCAGCGCTGCTGTTATCGCTCCCCCTCACCGCGATTAGGAGCGGTGAGGGCAAAAGACGCCAAAAGGCACTTGCATTCTGCGGCGTTTGGTGTAAACTAACCTAGAACTTTGAGGGTTGCATCTCCGCACCCCGCTGCCCCCCCCGGCGGAGATCCTCTCAGAGTTCTTTTTTTGTGACCGGTCTCCCTTAGATAGCTTAAGCAACCTTAAGGGACGCGCAGCACGAGTTTGCCGATGTTCTGATTTCCCCGCATCCGCTCGTGCGCGCTTTCCACCTCGCGGATGTCGAAGGTGCTGTCGATAAGGGGCCGTAGCCGCCGCGCCTCAATGCGCTCCCAAAAGCGCGCCATAAACGCCTCTTTGAGGGCGACCTTTTCGCCTAGCGGGCGGCTTCGCAGGGTCGAGCCCCTAAGCGTCAGGCGCTTTTGCATGAGCAGCCGCAGGTCGATCTCGGCGCGGTTGCCGCTCAAGGTAGCGATCACGATGAGGCGCCCACCCGTTTTGAGGACCCTGAGGTTGCGCGCCAGGTAGTCTTTGCCGACCATGTCGAGCACCACGTCGACGCCCGCGACGTGCGGCGTCAGCGCCTCCGCGAAGTCCTCCTCGCGGTAGTTAAAGGCCGTGGCGCCGAGCGCCTCGCACGCGGCGACCTTTTCGGGGGTGCCGGCGGTGGCGAACACCGTGCAGCCCGCCGCTACGGCGAGCTGGATGGCCGCCGTGCCCACGCCGCTCGCGCCGCCGTGGATGAGCACGGCCTCCCCCTCTTTGAGGTTCCACTCGAGAAACAGGTTGAGAAAAGCCGTGAAAAAGACCTCGGGCAGAGCGGCGGCCTCCTCGAAGCGCCACCCCTCCGGAACCGGCATGAGGAGCGCCGCGGGGACGTTGACGAGCTCCGCGTAACCGCCCCCGGCGAGAAGCGCGCAGACGCGGTCGCCGACCCGCCAACCGCTCACGCCAGGACCGAGTTCGGCGATTTCCCCGGCGACCTCGAGCCCCAGGATCTCGGACGCCCCCGGCGGCGGGGGGTAGTGGCCCGCGCGCTGCGCGAGGTCGGCGCGGTTGACGCCCGCCGCGCGCACCCGCACGAGCACCTCGCCGGCGGCGGGTCGGGGGTCGGGGACGTCTTCCCAAACGAGCTTGTCTCGGTGTACGGTGATGGCGTTCATGCTCTAGGGTAGCAGGACGCTCGGGCAGCGTCGCCGGGTGTGGAGAATGCAGCAGCGTCTTCTCTCGGGCCTGCGTATCATGCTTTGACCATGACGTCGCCTCTCTCGTTGCCCCTAGACCTCCCCCTTCCCGCCCTTCTGCTCGCCCTCGCGCTCCTCATCGTGCTTCTCATCGTCACGTTGCTAAGCGCCAAGCGGGCGCGCCGCGAGCCCGCCACCTACCCCTACGTGGCGCGCGCGGCCCTCTTTACGCCCGCCGAAAGGGCGTTTTTGCGGCAGCTCGAGGCCGCGTTGCAGGGCCAGCCCTACCGCGTGTTCGGCAAGGTCCGTCTGAGCGACCTCGTGAGCGTAAAGGGGGGGCTTGCCCCGAGTGAGCGGCAGAGGGCACGCAACCGCATCGCCGCGAAACACGTCGACTTCGCCCTCTGCGACCCCCACAGCGCGCGCATCCTCTGCGCGATCGAACTCGACGACAAGACGCACGCGCGGCCTGAGCGCAGGGCCAGGGACGCCTTCGTGGAGCGCGCTTTGGCGGCTGCGGGGGTGCCGCTGCTGCGCTTTCCGGTGCAGCCGAGCCCCTGCGCGTCGGCGCTGCGCGAAGCCGTCGCCGCGCTGCCCCATGAAACTGCACCGCGCCGTCAAGGGCGGTAGATGAAACCGGGGCCGCCGCGGTAGAGCTCGTGGTCGACGTCGGTGCAGAGGCCGCCGTGGTAGACCAGGGGCGCCGTGACGGTGGCGGAGGGCTGTCCCGTCAGCTTCGAGATGGGGGTGTGCGCGTGCACCAGCCGCCGCGCGCCGAAGCGCTCGAGCGTCCCCCGCGCGCGTCGCTCGCCCGCCCCCCAAAACGCCTTGTGTTCGGCAAAAGCGTCCAGCAGCCGCTCCCAAGCGGCCGCGTCGCGCCCCGCTAGAAGGGTCCAAAAGGCGCGGTTGACCGCCTCGATGCTCGCGCCCATGGCGTCATAGAACGTCGCGTCGGCGTGCAGGTAGAGCGTGCCGCCCGCGCGCAAGAGCGCGGGGCGCGCGCTGAGCCAGGTGGCGTGGGCGTCGCCGAAGCGCTCGAGGTCGGCCGCCACACCCCCGTTGTCGCGCCACCTGGTGACGAACGTTCCGCTCGAGCCGGAACCCTCTCCGAAACGGTAGGCGGCCAAAAGGAGCAGGTCGTGGTTGCCGATGAGCGCCTCCACCCCGCCGCTCGCGCGCTCAGCCTCCTCCTGCAGCCGCATCGCGAGCTCTAAGCACCCTAACCCCTGGGGGCCGCGGTTGAAAAAGTCGCCCAGCAGCAGTAGCCGCGCCGCGCCGCCGGACCAGCGCCCGTCACGACACAACCCGGCGCGCCCAAGCAGCCCCTCGAAGACCGCCAAGTGGCCGTGCAGATCACCGATCACGTGCGTCGGTAAGGGGTGCGCTTCGCTCACCCCCGCAAGGTAGCACGCGCGAGATAGCACGGCGCCCTCACCGCGCTTTGTGCAGGACGCCTTTTCCGCTAAACTTGTGCAAGGAGGTCAACGATGAGTCTCATTTCGTGGATTATTCTGGGTGCCCTCGCCGGCTGGATCGCCAGCTTGATCGCCGGAACGAACCGCCAACAGGGCTGTTTGCTCGACATTATCGTCGGCATCGCCGGGGCGTTTATCGGCGGCTTTATCTTCGACTTCCTCGACGCCGGACCGACCGTGACGGGGTTTAACCTGCCGAGTCTGTTCGTCGCGGTGATCGGGGCGGTCGTGCTGCTCTTTATCGTCAAAGCCATTCAAGGGCGACGTTAGCAGCTACGCGTCACCGATCACCAAAAGGAGGAGGCGCCTGCCTCCTCTTTCACGTTTTAGCCGGTTGTGGGCGTGCAGCGCGTGACGCTTTGAACCACGCGCCGCACGCCGCGGTCTTTCCGAAGCTACGATTACGCCCGGTAGCGCGGCGCGCGCGTGCGCGGCCCCTCGGGGCGACGGGTGGGGCGGCGAGGGCGGGTGTCGGCGGGGGGCGCTTCGACATAGGTGGCCTCCTCGATCTGAAGACCTTCAACCTCGCCCCCCAGCCGCTCGGCTTCCTCCGGCCGCAAGTCGGCGTAGGCGCCGTCCCTAGCGCTCTGAACGCGACCGATGTCGCCGGCGCCGGCTTGCTTGAGCATGCGCACGGTCTGCGGCACGCTCAAGGGGCGGCCGGTGAGCTTCAGCGTCGTCCAGCCCTCCTCACCCGTGAGCAAGCTGCGCGGTGCGGGAGCGCCGCCCAGGGTGAGCGCGAGCAAGCCCGCCAGAGCGTCGACGTCTTTCGCGTCGATCCACGCTTGCGCGACCGCGCGCCACGCCGAGCGGTCGTCGTCGCGCTGAGCGGCGAGGTTGCGCTGCAGACCGGCGAGCTTCGCGCGCTGCACGTCTTGGGGGCGGGGGGCGCCGGCACGCTCGATGCGCCGCGCGATAGCCCGCTCCAAAAGGGCCAGCTCGCGCCGTTCGCGGGGGCTATAGAGCAGCACGACGGTGCCCGCGCGCCCCGCGCGACCGGTCCGACCGCTCCGGTGTTGGTAGCGCTCGGGCTGCTCGGGGAAGCGGTAGTGAACGACGAGGTCGACTTCGGGGATATCGAGGCCACGTGCGGCGACGTCGGTCGCCACCAAAACGGTCACCTGTGAGGCGCGGAAGCGCTCCAAAACCCGTTCGCGCTGCACCTGGTTGAGGTCGCCGTGGACCGCTTCGGCGAGGTGGCCGAGGCTGGTGAGCGCCTTGGCGAGCTCGTCGACCTCGGCTTTGGTACGGGTAAAGACGATGGACGCCCCCGTACCGTGAACGTGCAGCACGTCGCTCAGCACGCCCAAGCGAGATGCCAGGGGCGCTTCGATCGCCACCTCGTCGTACGAGACGCTCTCGTCGCTCGTGACGTTCGCGCGCAGCGGGTCGCGCAGGTGCCGCGCGGCGAGGCTTTCGGCCCAGCGGGGCAAGGTGGCGGAAAAAAGCAGCGTCTGGCGCTCCTGTGGGGTCGCGGCCAGGAGCAGCTCAACGTCCTCTTCAAAGCCCGCGTTGAGCATCTCGTCGGCTTCGTCCAAGACGGCGACCTCGACGCGCGAAAGCTGCAAGACGCCCTGTTTGTAGTAGTCCACGGCGCGGCCGGGGGTGGCGACGACGATGTCGGCGCCGCGTTTGAGGTCGCTCGCCTGTTTGCCGTAACCAGTGCCGCCGTAGACCGTGACGACGTTGTGCTCGGGGGCGAGCCACTCGAGCTCCCCCGCGACCTGCAGGGCGAGTTCGCGCGTGGGCGTCAGGATCAGCGCCCGCGGCGCGCGCCCGCGCGCACTCTCGGGCTCTAGACGGTTGGCGATCGGCAGGCCAAAAGCGAGCGTCTTGCCGGTGCCGGTGCGTGCCAAACCAAGCACGTCGCCGCCGGCGAGCGCGTGGGGCAAGGTAGCGGCTTGGATGGTCGTAGGGGTAGAAAAGCCCTTCGCCTCGAGCGCCCGCGATAGGGACGCCCGCAAGGGGAGGTCATGAAACATGGTGGTTCCTTTCTGGGCCTGCTTGAACCTCAACCCGTACTTAGAACAGCACCTAAGCTTTGAGTCCGTGGGGTAAAAAGGCGCAGCAGGTCTGTGCCGCTCCCCACTCTAGTGAAAGGGGGCACGAAAGTCAACACGTTAGGAGACGAAAACAGCGGTCAGGGGTCAGGGGTCAGTACTCAGGCGCCAGAAAACTGCGGCGCGAGGTCTGCACGAACCCTAAACCGGCGTAACCCCTTTGGTCAAGATCAGGTTGCCGTACTTGGCGGTCTCGCCGGTCATGACGACCGCAAAGGCGGCGCGGGCTCGAGCGTAGAAGTCGGCTCTGGAGATGCGAGCAACCGCTGGGGTGTCCGGGTAGAAGCGGTCTACAACCGCTCTAAAGGACGCCTCGACGTTTGGGTCCAAGGTGTCGCCGGGAACGGCTGCCATCATCACAAGGGGTGCGGGGACGTAAGTGTCGAGCACGAAAAGCGGCAAGATGCCCTCGAGGAGCGCCGTGACCTTGAGGCCGTCGGCGCGCAGGACCCGCGCGTTACAGGCGTCGCCGGGGAAGTGCGCGTCCGCTAGCACGATCTCGTCGCCGTGACCCATGCGGTAGAGGGTGGCGAGTAGGTCGGGGCCGATAACGGGGGAGATGCCGACGAGCATGGTGACCTCCTAAGGCGTCTTTAGCTTGGTGCCCCCAGCTTAACGCGCCATGAGGTCGCCTCGGGGCGTCTCGAGGTCGCCAGGCAGAGGGCTTTAAACCGGCGCCACGCGTAGCCGAGCCGCCCCGTCATCCTCGGAACCTGGAGTTGGGCCAAGCGGCGGCGCTGCTGGCGGCTCCGAGCCAAAAACGCTGCCGCCGCGGCGGAGGCGAGCCCTTCGTGGCGCGCGTGAGGAGAGGTGATGAGGTTAGAGATGCTGAGCCAGCCGCCGTGTGTGACGCTGAGACCGGTGGCGGCAGGCTCCTGTTCTGTTAGAGATGTGCACCTTGGCCGCGGATCACCCTTTGACGCCCCTATAGCACCACGCGTGTTTACATACTGTTAATTTATGATGGACTGCTCTACACTACAATACGCCCTGTACTGATCTATCGAGGTATGGGACCCGTACTGAAATGGAAACTACACGACTTGCTACGCCGGGAACGGGTGACGGTCTATGCACTTAACCGGTGTCTTGCAGAGGCGGGCCGCAGCGTGTCGCGCACAACCCTCTACCGACTCGCCAGCGAGCAACCCGAACGGATCGACCTAGAGGTAGCCGGACGGGTGCTGTGTGGCCTAGAGCAGCTTACCGGCAAGCGCTACGCCGTCTCCGACCTGCTCGAGTACGAACACGACGTTCAAAGCGCCCCCGAGCGCCTCACCGCCGCGGGCGTGCCCTACACCGGCGACCCCGAGACGGACGCGGTTTTGGACGAGATTCCGGACATCCTAGAGCGCGTGCGTCGGCATGAGGCGGGCGAGACCAAGATGATTTCCCTCAAGGACATTGCGGCGAAGTACGGTGTGAAGCGTTGACCTTTGAGGTTGTCTTTACTCGTGAAGCGGACGCCGACCTCGAGGCGATCACTGACACCCGGACGCGCGCGGCGATCATCCGCAAAGCCTCTGAACTCGAGACTGAGCCTATGGCAAAAGGCAAGCCGCTAAGTGGGAGCCTCAAGGACTACCGGAGCCTTCGGGCGGCGGGGCAGCGTTACCGCACCATCTATCAAGTGGGGGTACTTGAGGGACGGGTAACGGTGGTCGTCATCGGCATCCGCCAAGAGGACGATAAGCGCGACGTGTACGGGGTAGCGGGTAAGCGGTGAGGGCTCTATGTTCGAACTGCCTAACGGCACCTGGCGCGGTAAGGTAACGGTGGGCTACGACAAAGCGGGAAAGCAGCGCTTCCGGTGGGTGAGCGGCAAGACGCAGGCCGAAGCGCTCGCCAAGGTCGCCGAGCTGAAGCAGCGCCTAGCGAGCGGTCCCTACTCAGACACGAAACTGACGGTCAAAGACTTCCTCGAGCGCTGGCTAGACGAGAAAGCGCGGCACGTGAAACCGAGCACGGTAGACACCTACAAGCGCCTAACTGAGAAGCACATCACGCCCAAGGTGGGGCGCAAGAACCTCGACAAGCTCACCCCGCTCGACGTGCAGACGCTTATGGGGGAACTTGCCGACACGACCGGGGTGCGGACAGCGAACGCCGTGCGCACACTGCTCTTCAGCGCCTATAAGCAAGCGATCCGCTGGCAGCTTGTGACGCGCAACCCGGTAGAGGCTACCGATCCGCTCAAGGCGGCCCGTAAAGACATGGAGCTGTGGAGCAGCGCACAGGCTGCCCACTTCCTCTACACCGCGCGTTCGCATAGGCTCTTCGCTGCTTTTTACCTCGTGATGGCGACCGGCCTACGCCGTGGCGAGCTGCTGGGGCTGCGCTGGGTAGACGTGAGCGAGCGTGAGCTCTACACTCGGTAGCAGCTCACCTATCGTGACGGGGCTTTTATCTACAGCCCGCCTAAGACCGCTCAGGGCACGCGGCGCATCGCGATCACCCCGGACATGTACGCCGTGCTCGAGGCACACCGCAGGGCGCAAGAGGCGCAGCGCGCGGCGCTGGGGGAGATGTGGCCTGACACCGGGCTTGTGTTCGTCTCCGAAGCAGGCACGCCCATTCACCCGCGCAACTTTGAACGGAGCTGGGGACAGCTTAAGAAGGCCGCTGACATGCCGCACGCGCGTCTACACGACCTCAGACATCTGTACGTGTCTCTTCTGGTGAAGCAGGGCATAGACCCTCAGGCCATAGCCGACCGCGTAGGACACACCGACGCCTCTTTTACCTTGCGCCGCTACTCGCATATGTTCGAAGAGCATAGGGAGCGCACCGCGATAAGCCTAGATGTGCTCTTGGGCAGGGTAGAGACCGGGACGAACTAAGAACCCCGTAGGTGCAAATAAGGTGCAATCCCCCCCAAAAGCGAAAACCCCGCAGAGCTGCGGGGGTTTGCTTGTAACGTCCTAGACGGTGTTTCTCTTGGTGGAGCTGAGGGGATTCGAACCCCTGACCTCGTGAGTGCGATTCACGCGCGCTCCCAACTGCGCCACAGCCCCAAGCCGCTGATAGCCGCGCACCTACAGCGGTGCGCTCGCCTACAAAGTCTAACACATCTTCGCGCGTTGTAAACCCCCCCCCGTAACCCCGGGGCGCGCGATGATGTGCGAGACGCAGCCGTCGCAGCGGGGTCGGGCTTTCACATGTGCGTTTGCTATAGTGGCCCCGTGAAGGTTTTGCAGGGACTTTTTCTGTTGCTTCTCACCCCCGCGCTGTCGGTGGCAGCCTTTCTGACCGCCTCGGCGTTTCGCTGGGCGGATGAGCTGCCGCCCGTAAGCGAGATCGAGAAGCTCGAGTACACCGCGACCTCGCAGATCTTCGACGTCAACGGGCAGCTCTTAGACGAGATCCTGCCCGTGACCGAAGAGGGGGGGGCGCCGACCAACCGCACCGTCGTAACCCTCGATGAGGTCTCCCCGGCGGTCATCGCGGCCCTGGTCGCCTCCGAAGACGACGCGTTTTTCCGTCACTACGGCTTTGACACCCTGGCGCTCTTGCGGGCGACCTACGAGGAGTTCCTGGGGGGGCAAGGGCGTGGCGGTTCGACGCTGACGACGCAGGTCGCCAAAAACACCCTGCTCGCCGATCTCGCCAACGACCGCTCGCTAGAGCGCAAGGTCAAGGAGCTCATGCTCGCTATCGAGATCGAGCGCCGCCTCACCAAAGAGGAGATCTTGCAGCAGTACCTCAACGTGGTCTACTGGGGCAAAAACTTCTACGGCATCCACGCGGCCTCGCGCGCCTACTTCGACAAGGACCCGCTTGAACTCAACCTCGCCGAGGCGCTCTACCTGGTGCGGCTCCTGCCGGCGCCCGAAACCAACTACGAGGACTTCGCCGCGACGCGCCGCGCGATGCGGGTCGTTCTCAACAACATGGTCGAGCAGGGCGTGGTGAGCCAAGAGATGGCCGAGCGCGCCTGGCGCTACCCGCTAGAGCCCATCGGGTGGCGCGTGCAGTACGACGAAGCGGGCGAGATCGTCGGTGAGCCCGAACGCCTAGACGTGCAGCCGCGGGTTGCGCGCACGGTGGGCTCGAGCTTAAACCCGCACGTGGTCTTCGCCGTGCGCAACGAGATGAACCGGCTGTTTCCGAACCTGCTCTTTCGCGCCGGGGGGTTTCGCATCTACACCACCATCGACGCGCGCCAGCAGGAGGCGGCGAACCGCGCCGCGCAGGACCCCGAGGGGCTGCTCCCCGGGGAGGCGCAGCTGGCGCTGGTCAGCATCGACCCGCAGACGGGGGGGATCCGCGCCATGGCGGGGGGGCGCCTTGGGGACGACGCCAAAACCGGCGACACCTTTAACCGCGCGACGAGCGCGCGCCGGCAACCCGGCAGCTCGTTCAAACCGATCATCGTCGCGACCGCGCTCGAGCAGGGCGGTTTTACCCAGGCGAGTCTCATCACCGACGATGAGACGGCCTTTGAGCAGCCGGGCCGCCCCGAACCCTGGACCCCGCGCAACCACGACGGCGGTTTTGACGGGCTCCGCACCCTGCGCTCGCACCTCGACCGCTCGCGCAACATCCCGATGGTCAAGCTCGTCGAGGCGCTGACGCCCCAAGCGGTCGTGACGCGCGCCTCGCAGCTCGGTTACGACAACCTGCTGCCGGTCCCGTCGATCGCCCTCGGCGCCTTTGAGGTGACCCCGCTGGTGCACGCGAGCGCGATGGGCGCTTTTGCCAACGGCGGCGTTCACGTGCAGCCGCACCTTATCGAGCGCGTGACCGACGCCGAGGGCAACGTGCTCTACGAAGCGCAGCCGCGCCGCACGCAGGTGTGGAGCGAAACGACGGCCTTTTTGATGCTCGACATGCTGCGCGGCAACGTCACCGACCGCGACCCCTTCGGTCTCTCCAACCGCGCCGCGATCGACGGGCGCTGGGTCGGGGGGAAGACGGGGACGACAAACGACGAGCGCGACATCTGGTTTGTCGGCCTGACGCCGGAGCTGGTCGCGGCGGTGTGGATCGGTTACGACGACAACCGCAGCTTGCCAAAGACGATGCCAAGTGGCGAGCTCGTCAACAGCTCGAGGCAGCCGGTCTGGGTGTGGCGCAACTTCGTCGAGGAGGCGCTCGCCGGCACCCCCTCTAGGGAGGTCACGGCCCCCGAGGGGATCGTGTTCCGCGAGATCGACCTGCAGACCGGGATGCCCGCGCCGAGCCCCGAGGAGGGGACGCGGGTGGCGTTCGTCAGCGGCACCGAGCCAGGGGCGCGCGCCCAGCCCCTTAGCTACCTCAACATCACCGTCCCCATCGACACGCGCACGAACGCGCGCGCGACCGCTGAGACCCCCTTGGAGGCGCTCGAGTGGCGCGAGATCAGCCCGAGCGAAGTGCAAGCCTACGCCCAACCGCTGCCGGTGACGACCCAAGTCGCGCAGACGCCAGCGCAGGAGGGTGGGGGGTTCGGTCCCCCGAACCCTCAAGGGGAGCTGCAGGGCGAGCAAAACGGCTTTATGCTCGAGGGTATCCCGGATGAGGAAGGCGCTTCGGCTGCGCTCGACGCGCTAGGGGAGGCCGCGGTCGCCGAGCCTAGCGGTGACGTGGAGGCCAGTGCGGATGAGGGTGCCGCTGCAGGCGCCTCTACCGACGACGACGGAGTCGGTTGGCTCGACTGGGGCAACTAGCCGACCGCTGTTACCTAGGCCGCGCAGCGTTTGTGCGCGGCCTAGGTAGGTCAGCCTTGGGTAGCTGAAAGGAGGAGCGTGGCCCGAGAGAGCGCACCTGTGGGCACCCTGTGCGACGTCGCAGGGTTGCGCGTCGGCCACTGGAGCGATCCCGAAGCGCAGACGGGTTGTACCGTCGTGGTGTGCCCGGACGAGGGGTGCGTCGCCTCGGGGGAGGTGCGCGGCGGGGCGCCGGGAACGCGTGAGACCGCCCTCTTGGCACCTGAAAAGAGCGTCCAGCGCGTGCACGCGGTGGTGCTCTCCGGTGGCAGCGCGTTCGGTCTCGCGGCGGCGACGGGGGTCGTCGAGGCGCTCGAGGCGCGCGGTGTGGGTTTTCCGACGCCTTTTGGCGTGGTTCCCATCGTCCCCGCAGCGGTGATCTACGACCTCGGCGTCGGGCGCCCGCTGCCGCGCCCCGACGCGGAGGCGGGGCGGTCAGCCCTCGAGGCAGCGAGCGCCGCGCCGATCGCGCAGGGTCGTGTGGGCGCGGGCACAGGCGCGAGCTGCGGCAAGTACCTGGGCTTTGAGCGCGCCGAGCCGAGCGGTCTCGGGAGCGCCGCTCGCACCGTCCAGGGGGCGGTCGTCGCTGCGCTCAGCGTCGCCAACCCGGTCGGCGACCTCGTCGACCCCTCGACGGGCGCGGTGGTCGCGGGGGCGCGCCTCGCGGACGGGCGCCGGCCGCCCCCCGAGAGGAGGCTCGAGACCTTTACGGACGCCCTTGCGGGAACCAACACCACGCTCGTCGTGGTCGCGACCGACGCGCCGCTCTCGAAGACCGAAGCGTACGTGCTCGCGCAGAGCGCCCACGTCGGTATCGCCCGCGTGACCCGCCCCTCGCACACCCCGTCGGACGGGGATACGACCTTCGCGCTGTCGACGGGGCGCGGCCCCAAAGTGCCGCTGACGCTGCTCGCGGTCGCTGCGCAGGAGGTCGTAGCGGAGGCGATCGTGCGCGGGGCAGCCGCGGCGCGCGTGTCATGATGAGCGTATGAAGGGCGTGACGGTCGGCGTGTTGGCCCTGCAAGGGGCGTTTCGGGAGCACAGGCGCGCTTTCGAGCGTTTGGGCGCTGCGGTGCGCGAGGTGCGCTTGCCCGAGCACTTAACGGGGCTCTGCGGCCTCGTCATCCCCGGCGGCGAATCGACGACGATGGCGAAGCTTATGCGCACGTACGGTCTCGACGAGGCGATCGTGGACTTTCACGCGCGCGGCGGGGCCATCTGGGGCACCTGCGCGGGGGCGATCGTGGTCGCTAGGGAGATCGAGGGACGCCCCGAGCAGCTGCGTCTGGGGCTCCTCGATGTGAAAGTCGCCCGCAACGCCTACGGGCGGCAGGTGGCCTCGTTCGAGGCGGAGGTGCCGATCGCGGGGATGGCGCGGCCCTTTCCGGCGGTGTTTATCCGCGCCCCGCGGATCACCGGGGTCGGGGAGGGGGTGGAGGTGCTCGCCGAGTACGCGGGCGACCCCGTGATGGCGGCGCAGGGGCGGGTGTTGGCGAGCGTGTTTCACCCCGAGCTCTCCGGCGACGACCGCGTGCACGCGCGCTTTTTGGAGCTCGCGACGTCGCCGTAGCTCCAGCCGTTTCCGGTGACCCTGCGATGACCGGTCGGGCCGCGCGCTAAGCGAGTTGGTATAGTGGTCGGCGGACGCGCGGACGCGCCAAACCCTCTTTTTAGGAGCTGCATGAAACTCTACCAACTGCCACCTGGCCGCCACGTGCCGGAAGTGCTAACCGCCGTGATCGAGGTGCCCAAGGACTCCTCGAACAAGTTCGAGTACGACCCCGAGTACGACATTATCCGCCTCGACCGCGTGCTCTACAGCGCGGTGCACTACCCTGGCGACTACGGCTTTATCCCGAGCACGCTCGCCGAGGACGGCGACCCCCTAGATATCACCGTGATGATCGGCCGCCCGAGCTTTCCGGGGGCGGTGCTCGACGTGCGCCCGCTTGGGTTTCTCGAGATGACCGACGACAAGGGGCGCGATCAGAAGATCTTGGCGGTACCGGTCTTTGACCCCCGCTTCAACTCGTACAACTCCCTTAAAGACGTCGGGCCGCACTACCTCCGGGAGATCGAGAACTTTTTCGAGATCTATAAGCAGCTCGAGCACAAAGAGACGATCATCGAGGACTGGCACGACGTCGACGAAGCCCACAAACTCGTGCTCGAGTGCGTGGAGCGCCACAAGGACGTTAAAGGCAGCAAGTAGGTCTCAAGCACTAGGGGCGCCTCACGACGGGGGGCGCCTTTGGCTTTGACCGGTGGTTGCGTGTGGCCGTACCGGGGCGGTCTCGGTGAGGGGCCACCCCTTGTGGTGCGCTTCCCATCCGTCTCGGGCGCGTCCCATCGGTGATGACCCCGGGTACTACCCCGACGCATCCAGCACCCCCACATAGCGGTCTGCGTCGCTCTAAGCGTGCGTTTCGCGCTCAGCATCGCCGACGTTGGCCGAACCCGGCTTGCGGTGACGGTTGTGCGCCGAACTGGCTACCTGCCACTTACCCCAGCGCCGCCTCAGCCGCGCCCCTATTGGCGACGAGCTGTTTCGACGCTGGCGCCCCCCATACCCTACAAAGTCACGCTTAACGGTCCCTGCGCTCCCCTAGAGGTCGCGCGACCGGCTTGACGGGGCCAAAAATTTCTACTACAATTCCATGAAAGCGTTTTCATAGGAGCAGCGAGTGACGACCATCAAAGAGGTGTCGCGCCGCGCCAAGGTCTCAATGGCGACGGTTTCGCGGGTGCTCAACAACACCGTACCCGTGGCCGAAGAAACCCGCCTGCGGGTGCTCGAGGCGGTCGAGGCGCTCAACTACAAACCCAACGCCTTTGCGCGCGGTCTGGTGACCAACCGTTCGGGGGGGATCGGCGTGGTCATCAACGAGATCTCCAGCCCGTTCTATAGCGGCATCGTGCGGGGTATCGAAGAGGTCGCCGAGGCAAAAGGGTTGCACCTGCTGGTTTCAAGCGGGCACGCTCAGGCGAGCCTCGAAAGGCGGGCCGTCGAGTCCCTCAAGCAGCGCCGCGCCGACGCCCTTATCTTGCAGCTTGAAGCGCTGCCCGACGACGACCTCGTGCGCTGGGCGCAGGGCGACACCCCCGTGATCGTGGTGGGCCGCCTTATTCCCGAACTTGCTGGGCGCTGCGTCTACCTCGATAACGTCGCGGGGGGCTACTTGGCGACAAAGCACCTTATCGAGCACGGCCACCGCCAGATCGCGCACCTCGCCGGGTGGCTGGCGATCAAAGACGCGCGTGACCGCTTAGAGGGGTATAAGCGCGCCCTTGACGACGCTGGCCTCCCTTTCGACGAGCGCTTGGTCATCGCGGGCAACTTTACCGAAGAGGGGGGGCAGCGCGGGGCTGAGGAGCTGCTTGCACGCGGCCGCCCCTTTACCGCGATCGTTGCCAGCAACGACCAGATGGCCGCTGGCGCCCTCCACACCTTCCGCGCCCACGGGTTACGGGTGCCCGAGGACGTTTCGCTGATCGGCTACGACGATGTGCTCTTCGCTCGCTATCTCTTTCCCGCTCTCACGACGATCCGCCAACCGCTGGCCGAGATGGGCAGGGCGGCGGCGCGACTCGCACTCGCTGCGCTCGGCGCTGAGAAGCCGAAGGAGGTGACCACCAGGTTTGATCCCGTGCTGGTCGCCAGAGACTCCGTGATCAGCACAGCCGACCCCTAGAAGGCTGAGGCCATCACCAGCGCTCAACATGAGGAGGAACAGTGCTTGTGAAGTTGCCAAACCCCCGTCTCGGTTATCTCGCTTTGGTCATGTTGGTGGCCGCTGCCTGCGCCACCCAATCCCCTTCGCTCGAACAGGCAGCTGCGCCCACCCCCCCTAAAACCGAGGAACGCTGCGGCTACACCCTGTCGCTAGATGTCAGGGCGAACCCAGCAGGCCGCTTCCAGGGGCAGCTACAGCTCACCAACCGCTCGGGCGAGCCCGCGACGGCCTTTGTCCTACGGCTCAGCTTTGCCGAGGAAGCGGACCTCATCAGCACCCAAGGGGGCGTTTTCCAGCGGGAGGCAGATGGTGGCTACCTCGTGAGCGCGCCCCGCCAGCTTAGCCGCGCCCCGCTGCGGCAGGGGAGAACGCACCGCCTTGGTTTCGCGGGCCGTGGCAGCGCCGAGGGCGTGCGGGCCGAGCTGCTAAGTATCAACGGCCGCACCTGCACGCCGCGCGAGCGCTTTGTCGGCAACATCTGGCCCAACGACACGCAAGATGATCCTACTTTTGCAACCTACTGGAACCAGGTAACCCCAGAAAATGCGGGTAAGTGGGGTAGCGTCGAAGCCGAGCGCGGCGTGATGAAGTGGACCGATCTCGACCGCGCCTACGCCTACGCCAAGGAGCAAGCCTTTCCCTTCCGCCTACACACGCTGGTGTGGGGCAGTCAGCAGCCGGCGTGGCTCGCTGGGCTTTCGCAAGCAGAGCAGCTTGAGGCGCTTGAGAGCTGGATGCGCCAACTTGCTGAGCGCTACCCAGATATCGACTTTATCGATGTCGTCAACGAACCCCTTCATGAAACCCCTAGCTATAAAGAGGCCCTCGGTGGCGACGGTGCAACGGGTTGGGACTGGGTGATTCGCGCCTTTGAGCTGGCGCGCGCGTACTTTCCAGAAGCTGAGCTGCACCTCAACGACTACAATATCCTTTTTAGGCGGGAAAGTACCGAGCAGTACCTGGAGATCGTTGCGCTGTTACAGGAGCGCGGTTTAATCGACGGCATCGGGGAGCAGGGACACTTTCTCGAGCGCACCGACCTGCAAACCCTTCGCGAGAACCTCGACCTGCTCGCCGCGACGGGGCTGCCCATCTACATCACCGAGCTCGACGTTAACTTTGCCAACGACGCGCAGCAAGCCAACCGCCTAGCGGAGCTGTTCCCAGTCTTCTGGGAGCACGAGGCGGTCGCCGGCGTCACCTTTTGGGGTTACAAGGAGAACCAAATTTGGCGCACCGACGCCTATCTCCTGCGCGCCGACGGGAGCGAACGCCCCGCTTTGGTGTGGCTGCGCTGCTATCTAGCGGGCAACCGTGACTGCCCTGTGCCCGAGTATGTACCGCAACCCCGCGTAGGTGATGAGGTGCGGTTGCGCATCGAAGCGGAGGACTACGACGACGCGCAGGGGATCGTCTCGGCGGGCGACATCATCGCCTACATCGACGCGGGCGACTGGGTGCTCTACCGGAACGCACAGCTTCGTAGCGACTACAACGTGCTCCGGATACGCTACGCCAAAGGTTCTGAGGCGGCCGGCACCCTCGCGCTCAGACTCGGCAGCCTCGAGGCGGCCGCGACCATCAGCGTCGAGATTCCGAGCACGGGGAGCTGGGGCACCTTCACCACGCTCGAGGTCCCGCTGCCCCCGCTCGAGGGTGCTTACGACCTCTTCTTCACCTTTCATGACGTCGACGCGTTTGGCAACTTCGACTACTTCGAGTTTGGCCGCAGCGGTCGCGTCGGCACCGAGGCGCGCTTGGAGCTCGAGGCCGAGAGCTTCGATGAGCAGTCGGGCACCGAGGTCTACGGCAGCTTTGTCGGCAACGCCGACGACGGCGACTGGCTGCTCTTTCGAGGTGTCGAGGTGCGGAGCTCGTACACCCGCTTCGAGGCGACCTACGCGCGCGACGCCGTCGGCGGCCTCGTCGAGGTCCGGGTGGGCGCGCTGGACGGTCCGCTCGCCGCAAGCTTCGAGCCCGAAAGCACCGGTGGTTGGAACACCTTCGCTACCTTAAGCACCGAGTTCTCCGCCGAGGCAGGTCCGCAGGACCTCTACGTCCTCTTCACGGGCAGCGAGGGTCTCGGCAACTTTGACCGCTTCGCGCTAGTGAGCGGTGAGTAACGCTTTGCCCGCGAGACGCCCCCTACGCCCACGCCGCCTCAGGGTTTAGAGAGGAGAAGGAGCCCCCATGTGACCGCCAGCGAGTAGCCCCAACCCCCGGTAGAGGATCTAAAGCCACCCGACTGTTGAAAGGTAGACCATGAAAAAACTTGTCGCGCTCGCTCTTACCTCCACCCTGGGCCTCGCCGCCGCCCAGACGCAGATCTCCATCGGCCTCTTCGAGCCGCTCAACGAACACGTCGAGCGGGTGCTCCCGCGCTTTCAAGAGGAGCACCCCGACATCGAGGTCGAGATCCGTACGCTCGGCTTTAACGACCATCACAACGCGCTCGTCACGGCGCTCGCTACGGGCTCCGGCGCCGCCGACGTGGTCGCCGTCGAGATCGGCTACATCGCCCGCTTCGTCGCTGAAGGGGGGTTGGTCGACCTCAGCGAGGAGCCCTTTAGCGCTGACCAGTATGAAAACCTTTTCGTGAGCTACGCTTGGCAGCAGGCCCGCACCCCCGACGGGCGCCAGATCGCGATGCCGACCGACATCGCCCCCGGCGTGATGTACTACCGCCGCGACCACCTCGAGGCCGCAGGTGCCAACGTTGACGAGATCATCAGCTCGTGGGACTCCTACCTCGAGTACGGTCGGCAGGTGCGCGAGCTCGGGGACGTCTACCTGATCGCCGACGCCGCCTCGGTCGCCAACGCGATCATCCGGAGTGACATCCCTGAAGGCGAGGGGATCTTCTTTGACGCCGAGGGCAACCCGCTCCTTAACAGCGAGCGCTTCGTCCAGGCGGCAACCATCGCCCAGCAGATCCGCCAAGAGGGGCTAGACGCCCAGATCGGCGCCTGGAGCAACGAGTGGTACGAGGCTTTCCGGCGCGGCACGGTCGCCACCGAGCTCTCCGGCGCCTGGTTGGGCGGGCACCTGCAGACCTGGATGGCCCCCGACACTGCTGGGCTCTGGGGCGCGTCGGAGATGCCCGGCGGCGTGCTGGTGAGCTGGGGCGGGTCCTTTTACGGTATCCCCACCCAGTCGCAGAACCAGGAGGCCGCTTGGGAGCTGATCAAGTTTTTGACGACCGACCCCGAGATCCAGCTCGAGGCGTTTAGGACCATCAACGCCTTTCCGGCGATGCCCGAGACCTACGGCGACCCGATGTTTGAAGAACCCCTCGACTTCCTCGCGGGGCAGCCCGCGCGCGTGCTCTTCGCCGAGATCGCCGAGCGCATCCAAGGGGTTGCGACCTACCCCGGCGACGTGGTCGCCGACGAGATCTTCGGTTCGGCGCTGACGCAGATCCTCGAAGAGGGGCGCGACGTGCAGGGGGCGCTCGATGAGGCGCAGAGGCTCGTCGAACGCCGCGCGCGCCGCTAGAGGACGGAGACTGCGACTGCGGGGGTCGCCCCCGCAGTAAGGAGTTTTATGGCTGGAATCACCCAACGAGCCGGGGCGCCCTCCCCCCGGCTCCCCTTACGCGTCCGCCTCGACCGCTTTCAGCGCCGCTACGCCCCCTATTTTTTCGTGAGCCCGTTTTTTCTGCTCTTCGCCGTCTTTGGGCTTTTCCCGATCCTCTTTTCCATCTACCTCTCGTTTCAGGCTTGGAACCCCGTACAGGGGCTTGGTTCGATGGAATTCGTGGGGCTGGAAAACTACGTCTTCTTGGTCGAGGACCCTTGGTTCTGGCAGTCGCTTTGGAACACCCTCTGGATCGCCGTCGTGAGCGGTCTGCCGCAACACCTGATCGCCATCCCGCTGGCCTTCGCCCTCACCATGGGGGTGAGGAGGCTGCGCAACCCGCTCACCGCCATCTACTTTTTGCCCTACATCACCTCGTCGGTCGCGGTAGCGCTCGTTTTTAGCACGATCTTCGGCACGCAGTTTGGCATCCTCAATCAAGCGCTCGCATACCTGGCGACGGCCCCGTGGAGCGCTCCGCTCTTCGGCGGTCTGGCCGAGAACCTGCCGGTCAACTGGCTCGGCCGCGCGCCCAACATCAAACCGGCGATCTCCATCTTGGTGATCTGGCAGTTTTTCGGCTTCAACGTGGTGCTGTACGTCGCCGGCTTGACGACCATCGCGCGCGAGTACTACGAAGCCGCGCAGATCGACGGTGCGAACATCCTCCAGACCTTTTGGCACATCGCGCTGCCGCTGTTGCGGCCGATGATCTTTTTTGCCGTGACCTTTACCATCATCGGCAACCTGCAGCTCTTCGACCAGCCGTTCATCCTGACGGGCGGTACCGGCGGTACGGGGCAGGCGGGGATGACCGTGGCGATGTACCTCTACCGCACCGGCTTCGAGTGGCTCGACATGGGCATGGCCGCCGCCATCTCGTGGCTGCTCTTTTTGGTGATCGGCACCCTGACGTTCGTGCACTTCTACCTCTTCGGGCGTGGCGGCATGGGGGAGGCGTGATGCAAGCGAGCGCTCCCGCTTCGGCCACCCGCACGCGCAAAGCGCCGGCGATCGGTACGGCCCTCGGTAAACTCGTGCTCTACGTCCTGCTCATCGCGCTGGCCCTCCTGACGCTCTTTCCCTTCTACTGGATGTTCGTGCTGGCGACCCACGCCCAGACCGACATCTTCTCCGCGCCGCCACCTTTATGGTTTGGAGAGTTTCTCGGTCGCAACTACGAAGCCCTGATAGCGCGCCTGCCCTTTTTGCGCAACATCTGGAACAGCGTCTACATCGCGCTCATGGCGACCGTGACGACGCTCTTTTTCTGCAGCTTGGGCGGCTTTGGTTTCGCGATGTACACCTTCCGCTTTAAGCGGGTGCTCTTCGCGATCCTGATCGTGTCGCTGATGATCCCGCCGCTTTTAGGCATCATCCCCTACTACCTGATCATCCAGTGGCTCGGTTGGCTCGACACCCCCCGCGCGGTGTGGTTTCCGGGTATGGCGAGTGCGTTCGGCATCTTTTTGATGCGCCAGTACATCGCCTCGGCCATCTCGCGCGAGCTGATGGACGCCGCGCGCATCGACGGCGCTTCGGAGTTTCGCATCTACTGGAACATCGTGCTGCCGCTTATTCGTCCCGGCCTCGCGACCCTTGGGCTGCTGACCTTTATCGGGCAGTGGAACAACTTTTTGGGGCCGCTCGTGGTGCTCAACTCGAGGGAGAACTACACCATCCCGTTGGCGCTGCGCACCCTTCAGGGGCAGATCCAAACCGACTGGGGGGCGGTCTTGTTCGGCACGGCGCTCGCGGTGGTGCCGCTGCTTATCATCTTCGTCTTCGCCTCGAGGCAGGTCATCGACGGTCTCACGGCGGGGTCGGTCAAAGGATGAGGCGGGGCTGAGGTGGCAGGGCGCAAGCTCGAACGTCTGGTGGGGAGGGTGTGGTGGCGCTGCACCCTCTTGCTTGCCCTCTCCCTCCTGACGGTGGCCTCGGCGGCGAGCGTCACCCTCACGCTCGAGCCGAGGGCCGCAGGCGCGGCGCGCGCCGAACGGCCGAGCGGGTTTAACTACGGCCTCGCCATGCAGGTCGCGCTCTACGCCGCCGCGTGGGAGGCTGTGGGGGTCCGGGCGCTGCGCTTTCCCCCCGGCAACGACGCCGACAACTTCCCGCTCACCACCGACATGATAGACGCCTTTAGGGTGCAGTGGGAGCTGCTCGGCGAGCCCGAGGTGTGGGTGGTCGCCAACTTCTTCGAGGGGCCCGAGCACGCCGCGGCGGCCGCGCGCTACTTCGAGAGCATCGGCGTCCCCGTCCGGCACTGGGCGGTCGGCAACGAACCCGACCTCTACCCGCAGAACCGGATGGACGCCGCTTGGACGCCGGAGGTCTACTGCGAGCGCCTGGCGGGCTTCGCGGCGGCGCTAAGGGCCGTGAACCCCGACAACCGCATCACCGGGCCGGCGGTGTCGGGCTCGAGGCCCCTCGGCGAGGACTACCTGCGCGCGGTGCTCTTCGGGTGCGGCGAGCTACTAGACGTGCTCACCTGGCACGTTTACCCGACCGACGGCACCTGGGAGGACGCGGCGGCGCTTGCGACCTCGCAGGGGGTCGGCGAGGAGATCCGGCGCTACCGGGCGTGGCTGAGGAGCCCCGAGCACAACCCGCGCGGTTACCTCAAAGACACCGCGCTCGCGGTGACCGAGTTCGGCCTCTCGTGGCGCACCGCCTCCTACCGACACCTCGAGGACGTGACGGCGGCGCTGTGGCTCGCCGACGTGCTCGGGCAGCTCGCGCAGGAGGGCGTCGCGGGTTTTTACTTCGCGCTGCAGGGCTTCGGCGGTCACGGGCTCATCGACGGGAGCGGCTGGGTGCGCCCCACCTACTACGTGTTCGAGATGCTCTCTGACTTCGCGGGCACCGTGCTGGACGTCCGTGCCGACGGCGCCGTTGGTACCGGGGCGCCCCTGCTCACGGCCTACGCGGTAGCGGACGATGGGGGAGCGGGGGAGAGCGGCGCGGAAAGCGTGCAGCTGCTTCTGGTCAACCGCGGCGACGAAGCCGTTCGCGTCACGCTCCAGGGCGTCGCGGGCACCCTCGAGGTCAACACGCTGGATGAACCGACCTTCGAGGCGCTGCTCGGCTACCGGGAGGCCGTGCAGGCAGCGGGCGCCCCCGTCGCCGTACCGGCGCGTTCGGTGGTGCTCGTGAGGGGCGCGCCGTGAAGCGCCCTCTCGCCCTCTTGTTGTGTACGGGTGTGTTGTGTGCGGGTGCGTTGGGCGTCCCGGCGGCGCCCGTCCAAGTGGCGCCCGTCGGCCTCGGCGCGGGCGGCTACGTCACCGAACGCCCCCCCAACATCATCGACCCGCCCGACACCCCCTACCGGGATGCCTGGGAGGGTCCGGTACCGACCAACCGCTGGTGGAGCTCGCTCCTCTGGACGGCGTTTTCGGAGCCGATCTACGCTGGGCCGCTGAGCTACCAGGCGCGCCCCGAGGGGCTGGCGCTCGGCTATCCGACGCTCGAGGTCGACGAGACGGGCTTCCAGATGCCCTTTCGCGCGGACCTCGTCGTCGGGATGACCGACTTCACGGCCGACGCCGCCCGCGTGGTGGGGTATGGCGACTGGACGGTCGCGGTGCGCTGGGAGAGCGAGGCGCCGGACGAGGCGCGCGCCTTGCGCGCGACCTTGGGGCAGGGCCTGCCCTACGCCTACCTCGAGCTAGACGGCCCGGCCGCCATCCGCTTCCGCGAGCCGCCCGAGGTCTGGCACGACGCCCCCGGTGCGCTCGGCGTCACCCTGGGGGGGCGCCACTACGCGGTCTTCTACCCCGGGGCTTGGACGCTCAGCGGCGCGAGCTTCGGCGGGCCGCTTGAGGAAAGCGGCGCCGGGGCGCTTGTGAGTGTCGCGGCGCTCCCCGAGGCCGACGAGGCGCTCCTCACGCGCTTCGCCCGTTACGCGCACCACCCGCCCACCGACTCGCGCGCCTCCTGGCGCTGGCTGCCGGACGAGGGGGTGGTCGAGGTCACCTTGACGCTGACGGCCCCGCAGGGGGCGCTCATGGGGCTCTACCCGCTCCACCACAAGCACACCGACGCGCCGCTGACCGAGCTCCACTACGAGACGCCGCGCGGCGTCATGACGCTCGCCGAAACCGACCGCGTGACCCTGCGCCTGCCCTACCGCGGCGTCCTGCCGGTGCTGCCGCTCGCCGCCGAGGCGAGCGAGGCGCTGCGGGCGCTGCTGGACGACTTTATGGAGCAGGAGGTCTTTTTCCCACTCTTCGTGGGGCAGACGCGGATGCCGGACTCGTACGCCGACGGCAAGAGCTTAGGCAAGCTCGCCGCGCTGCTGCCTATTGCCGAGCAGCTCGGGGACACCGAGGCGGCGGCGGCGCTGCTGGAGGCCCTTAAGGAGCGGCTCGAGCTCTGGTTCACCCCCGAGAGCCTGCCGCTCCTCTACTACAACGCCACCTGGGGGGCTCTCATCGCCGCGCCCACCTCGCACGGGCTCGACCACAGCCTCAACGACCACGCCTTTCACTACGGCTACTTCCTGCAGGCTGCTGCCAGCGTCGCCGAGCGCGACCCCGCCTGGGCCGAGACCTGGGGGCAGGTGGTCGCGCTCCTTATCCGCGACGTCGCCGCCCCCAGGGGCGACCCGCTGTTCCCCTTTCTGCGCGCGTTAGACCCCTACCTCGGCCACGGCTGGGCTTCCGGGAGCGGTATGTACGGGCGCGGGAACAACCTCGAGTCCTCCTCGGAGGCGGTCAACTTCGCCGCCGGCCTCATCCGCTGGGCCGACGCGGTCGGCGACGCGGCGCTCCTCGAGCTAGGCGTCTACCTCTACGCGACCCAGACTGCCGCCGTCTGGGAGTACTGGTTGGCCGAGGGAGGCAACTTCCCCGCGGCCTACCCCCATACCGCCATCGGCATCCTCTGGAGCGACGGCGGCGCCTACACCACCTGGTGGACCTCGGACCCCGAAGCGGTTCACGGCATCAACTTCCTGCCGGTCACCGCGAGTTCGCTCTACCTGGGGCTGGCACCGGACTTCGTGCGCCGCAACTACCACCACATGCTCGTCGGCACGCGCCCCCACTATTGGCCCGACATCGCCCTGTCGTACCTGGCGCTCGCCGACCCCGACGAGGCGCTGGCCCTCTGGAGTCCGGAGCTCCGCCCCGAGTTCGGCGAGAGCCGCGCGCGCGTCCTGCACTGGTTGACTAGCCTGCGTCGCTACGGCGGCCCTGAGCCAATCACCGCCAACGCCCCGCAGACGGCGGTCTTGGCCAAGGGGGGCGCGCGCACCTACCTGGCCTACAACCCATCGGGCGCGCCGCGCACCGTCACCTTCGCCGACGGCACGGTGCTCACGGCGGCGCCGCACACGCTGACGGTAAAGGAGACTCCATGACCCGCACGCCGCTCCCGGCCCCCTCAAAGGGCGCGCCGCCCAGGTGGCTAAGCGCGATGCGTCGCGCCCTCGTTTTCCTCGTGCTGCTCGCCCTCACGTTCGGTCACGCGCAGCTCGCTAGAGGTCACGACAAGTTTTTGGGCAACATCCTGGGCGCGCAGCTCGAGCCGGACTTCGCCACCCTCTGGAACCAGGTCACCCCCGAAAACGCGGGCAAGTGGGGCTCGGTCGAAGCGCAGCGGGGGACGATGACCTGGGGGGTGCTCGACGGCATCTTCGCCTACGCGCGCGAGCACGACCTGCCGGTCAAACAGCACACCTTCGTCTGGGGCCAGCAGCAGCCGCGCTGGCTAGGCGACCTCCCGCCGGCTGAGCAGCGCGCGGCGGTCGAGGCGTGGATCTGGGCCTTCGCTGAGCGCTACCCGGACGTCGCGCTCGTAGACGTCGTCAACGAGCCGCTGCACGCGCCCCCTAGCTACAAGGAGGCTCTGGGTGGCGACGGCGAGACGGGTTGGGACTGGGTGGTGTGGGCGTTCGAGCGGGCGCGTGAGGCGCTCCCCGAGGCGAAGCTGCTCATCAACGAGTACAACATCCTCTGCTGCGAGGCGAACCGCGAGCGCTACGCCGAGATTGTGCGCCTGCTGGACGAGCGCGGCCTCATCGACGGCGTCGGCGTGCAGGCGCACGGCCTCGAGACCGTCTCACCCGAGACCGTAAGCGCGAGCCTAGACGCGCTCGGTGAGCTCGGCGTGCCCATCTACGTCTCCGAACTCGACCTCGAGACCGCCGACGACGCGCGGCAGTTAGAACTCTACAGGAGCCTCTTTCCGGTGCTCTGGGAGCACGAGGCGGTCGCCGGGGTGACGCTCTGGGGGTACCGCGCGGGCGCCATGTGGAAGCCGAACGCGTACCTCATCGACTGGTTTGATGAACCGCGTCCCGCGATGACGTGGCTGAGAAGTTACCTCGAGAGTCAGCGGTGAGCCTACGGGGCGCCGCGTGAAACGCGCATGACGATCCTCGGCATGCTCACCGACTTCAAGTCTGCAAGCGGCATCTCGAAGGTGTGCCGCACCCGCGTGATAGCGGCCGCGTAACCGACCAGATGCTATCTGCTACAGCAAGGAGCTGCAGATGTCCGAAACGTTAACCGATACCCTGTCTCCCCCCCGGACCGACGAAGCGCGGGCGTACATCCAAAACCCCATCCTGCGCGGTTTCAACCCCGACCCTTCGATCGTGCGCGTCGAGAACGACTTCTATATTGCCACCTCCACCTTCGAGTGGTTTCCTGGCGTGCAGCTGCACCACTCGCGCGACCTCGTGCATTGGCGGCTCGTGGGGCGCGCGCTAGACCGGCGGAGCCAGCTCGACATGATCGGCAACCCCGACTCGGGTGGGGTGTGGGCGCCCCACCTGAGCTACGCCGACGGGCTCTTTTACCTGATCTATACCGACGTCAAGACGTGGGGGGTGCGCGAACCTTTTAAGGACGCGCACAACTATCTCGTCACGGCCCCCGACATCTGTGGCCCGTGGTCGGAGCCCGTGTACCTCAACTCGAGCGGTTTCGACCCATCGCTCTTTCACGACGTAGACGGGCGCAAGTGGCTGCTTAACATGATCTGGGACCACCGCAAGGGGAAAAACCCCTTCGGTGGCATTCTCCTGCAGGAGTTCGACCCGGCCGCCGGGGAGTTGGTCGGGCCGGTGCACAACATCTTTAGGGGTACCCACTTGCGCGTGACCGAGGGGCCGCACATCGTCCGCAAAGACGGCTTTTACTATCTCCTCACCGCCGAAGGGGGCACGACGTACGAGCACGCCGTAACGCTCGCGCGCTCGAAAACGCTCACCGGGCCCTACGAGGTGCACCCCGACAACCCGCTCCTGACCTCGCGCGGCAGGCCCGAGCTCGAGCTGCAAAAAGCCGGCCACGGCTCGCTGGTCGAGACGCAGACGGGCGAGTGGTACCTCGCGCACCTCTGCGGTAGGCCGCTCTCGCCCCTAGGGCGCTGCAACTTGGGCCGCGAGACGGCGCTGCAGCGGCTCGAGTGGCCGCGCGGCGACTGGCCGCGCTTGGCGGGCGGCGACAACGCGCCCAAGCTGCAGGTCCCGGCGCCCGCGCTCCCGGCGCACCCTTTCCCCCCTGAAAACGAGCGCGATGACTTTGACGCGCCCACGCTGAGCCCGCACTGGCAGACGCTGCGCGTCCCGCACGATGAGAGCTGGTTGTCGCTGCGTGAGCGTCCCGGCTTTTTACGCCTCCGGGGGCGCGAGTCGCTCATCTCGCGGCACCGTCAGAGCCTCGTGGCGAGGCGTTTGCAAGCGCACGTCGCGGAGGCGGAGACGTGCGTAGAGTTTGAACCCGAGACGTTTCAGCAGATGGCGGGGCTCGTGGCGTTTTACCAGGCGAACAACTGGGTGTACCTGCGCCTCAGCCGCGACGAGGTGCTCGGCAAAAGCCTCAACATCCTCACGTGCGACCACAGCGTTTATGATGAGGCGCTCGACGAGGACGTGTCCGTCGAGGGCGCCGCGCGCGTCTTTCTCAAGGTACGCTTTGAGCGCGAGACGTTTCGCTTCGCCTACGCCACCGAACCGGGGGCGTGGCGGGAAGTCGGCCCGCGCTTCGACGCGGGCAAGCTCTCGGACGACTACTGCCAGGGGCTCAGCTTTACGGGGACCTTTATCGGGCTCTGCGCCCAAGACCTGAGCGGGAGGAGGCGCCATGCCGACTTCGACTACTTCAGCTACCGCGAAGACGCGTGAGGTGCACCCATGACGCCGCACCGGCCCGAGCCGAAGGTCAAAGTCGGCCTCATCGGCTGCGGCACCATCAGCGATGCGTACGTTAGGACCGTCCGAACGTTTCCCGTGCTGGGGCTCGTCGCGTGCGCCGACCGGATCCCCGAGGCCGCCCTCAGCGCGTCCCGGCGGTGGGGCGTCGAGGCGCAGCCGGTCGAAGCGCTGCTCGCCAGAGGCGACCTCGACATCGTCCTCAACCTCACCGTGCCGCAAGCCCACGCCGAGGTGACGCGCGCCGCCCTCGAGGCGGGCAAACACGTGCACGTCGAGAAGCCGCTGGCGCTGAACCGCGACGAGGGCCGCGCCGTGCTGGACAAGGCCGCCGAGCTAGGGCTCCGGGTGAGCTGCGCCCCCGACACCTTTTTGGGGGCGGGGTTGCAGACCGCCCGCTTTGTTCTCGACAGCGGCGCCATCGGCCGGGTGGTGGCCGGTACGGCCTTTATGATGATCCCCGGCCACGAGCGCTGGCACCCCAACCCCGACTTCTACTACCGCCGGGGCGGCGGTCCCCTGTTCGACATGGGGCCCTACTACCTCACGGCGCTCGTGCACCTCTTGGGGCCGGTGCGCCGGGTGAGCGCGGCGGCGGCGATGAGCTACCCTACGCGCACCATCATGAGCGAACCGCGGCGCGGCGAGGTGATCCCGGTGGAGGTGCCGACACACGTCTCCGGAACTTTAGAGTTTCATAGCGGCGCGCTCGTCACGCTGGTGATGAGTTTCGACGTCCACCACCACACCCATCACCCCATTGAGCTGCACGGGGAGCTGGGCAGCTTGCAGGTGCCCGACCCCAACCACTTCGGCGGCGAGGTCCGGGTGCGGGCAGCAGGTGCCGAGGCGTGGGAACCCCAGGAACCGGTCAACGCCTACACCGACAACATGCGCGGTATCGGCGCCGCCGACCTGGCGCACGCGCTCCTCGCAGGCCGGCCCCACCGCTGTCACGGCGAGCTGGCGTTTCACGTTCTAGACACCATGCAGTCGCTCCATGAGGCCGCCGAACGCGGAACACACGTCACCATCCAGAGCCGCTGCGAGCGCCCCGAACCGCTGCCCTTAGGGGTCGGCCAGGGGAGGCTCGAGGCGGCGGTGAGCGCGACCTCATGAAGCGCGCGCTGATCAACTGGGGCGGCTGGGAGGGGCACGAGCCGGAGGCGTGCGCCGAGCTCTTCGCGGGCTTGCTGCGCCGCGAGGGGTTTGCGGTCGACGTCGTCTCCGACCTGGGCGTCTACACCGACGACGCCTACATGACGTCGCTGCACCTCATCGTACCGATCTGGACGATGAGCCAGATCACGCCGGAGCAGGAGGCGGGGCTGCTCGGTGCCGTGCGCGGCGGGGTGGGCATAGCGGGGTGGCACGGCGGCATGGCCGACGCGTTCCGGCAGAGCGTCGCCTACCAGTGGATGGTCGGTGGGCAGTGGGTGGCGCACCCGGGGGACATCATCCCCTACCGGGTGAACATCCGAGATCACCACGACCCCATCACCCAGGGTTTGGACGACTTTGACATGGTTTCGGAGCAGTACTATATGCACGTCGACCCGAGCAACGAGGTGCTGGCGACGACGACCTTTTCGGGGGAGTACGGCAATGCTCCGTGGATCGCTGGAACGGTCATGCCGGTGGTGTGGAAGCGCCGCTTCGGGGCCGGACGGGTGTTCTACTCGTCGTTGGGCCACGTGCGCCAGGACTTCGAGGTGCCGGAGGCGAGGACGATAATGCTCAGGGGGATGCTCTGGGCGGCGCGTTAAGCGGCTAAACGGTTCGATTCGAGAGGTGCGCCCTGAAAAAGACGCCTCGGCGGGCGCACACTATCTTCGCTTGTTTAGGAGGTTTTCATGACCCGCACCCCGCAGAAGAGCGACAAGTTTACCTTCGGCCTCTGGACGGTCGGCAACGTCGGCCGCGACCCCTTCGGCGAACCCACCCGCGCCGCTTTGGACCCCACCTACAGCCTGCAGCAGCTCGCCGAAAGGGGCGCTTACGGCGTCTCGCTGCACGACAACGACCTCGTCCCACAGGGCGCCTCGGCCCAGGAGCGTGACCGTATCGTCGGCACGTTTAAGCGGGCGCTCGCTGACACCGGCCTCAAGGTCACCATGGCGACGACCAACCTCTTCACCGACCCGGTGTTTAAAGACGGCGCCTTTACGAGCGCCGACGCCCGCGTCCGCGCCTACGCGCTGCAGAAGACGATGCGCGCCATGGACCTCGGCGCCGAGCTGGGCGCTGAGGTGTACGTCTTCTGGGGGGGGCGTGAGGGCGCGGAGGTCGACGCTGGCGGCAAGCTCCTCGACGCTTTGGGCTGGTTTCGCGACGCCTTGAACTTTTTGGCGGCCTACTCGGAGAGCCAGGGTTACGGCTTCCGCTTCGCTTTAGAACCCAAACCCAACGAGCCGCGGGGGGACATCTTCCTCCCCACCGTGGGCAGCGCGCTGGGCTTTATCACCACCCTCGAGCGCCCCGAGCTCTTCGGGCTCAACCCCGAGTTTGCCCACGAGACGATGGCCGGGCTTTCCTTCCCGCACGCGCTGGCCCAAGCGCTCGACGCGGGCAAGCTCTTTCACGTCGACCTCAACGACCAGAAGATGAGCCGCTTCGACCAAGACTTGCGCTTCGGTGCCGAAAACCTCAAGGCGGCCTTTTTTACCGTTATGCTGCTCGAGGAGTCCGGTTACGACGGCCCCAAGCACTTCGACGCGCACGCGCTACGCACCGAGGACGAGGCGGGGGTGTGGGCCTTCGCCGAAGGGTGTATGAAGACCTACCTGCTCCTTAAAGAGAAGGTCGAGCGCTTTAAGGAGGACCCCGACATCAAGGCCGCTCTGGAGGCGTACCGCGTCCGCGACGAGCGGTTGGAGGCGCTCGGGCGCTTTAGCCCCGAGAACGCCGAGGCGCTGAAAGCCGAGGCGTTCGACCTGCCCGCCCTCCGGACTCGGGGGCCGGGGCTCGAGCGGCTCGACCAGCTCACCGTCGAGCTCCTGTTGGGGGCGAGATAATGCCCGCCGAGCGTGCGACGGACACCGCTACGGAACCGTCGGGGGGCTTTCCGCCGGGGTTCGTCTGGGGCGTGGCGACGGCGGCCTTTCAGATCGAGGGGGCGACGCACGAAGACGGGCGCGGGCCGAGCATCTGGGACACCTTCTGCGCCACCCCCGGCCGGATCGAGGGCGGCGACACCGGCGAGGTCGCCTGCGATCACTTCCACCGCTGGGAGAGCGACCTAGACCTCATCGCGAGCTTAAACGTTCAGTCCTACCGCTTTTCGGTCGCCTGGCCGCGCGTCTTCCCCGAGGGGCGGGGGCAGGTCAACGTCAAGGGGCTCGACTTCTACGACCGTCTGGTCGACGGGATGTTAGAGCGCGGCCTGCAACCCAACGCCACCCTCTACCACTGGGACCTGCCACAGGCGCTGCAAGACCGCGGGGGCTGGGGCTCGCGCGACACCGCCTACGCTTTCGCCGACTACGCTGAGGTCGTCACCAAGCGCCTCGGCGACCGCCTCGCTTTTTGCGCGACCTTTAACGAGCCGTGGTGCATCGCCATCTTGGGTCACGCCACCGGTGAGCACGCACCCGGGTTGCGCGACCCCCAGCTCGCCCTCAGGGTCGCCCACCACCTCTACGTGGCCCACGGCCTCGCGCTGCCGCGGCTGCGCGCGAACGCGCCCGGCGCAGAGCACGGTATCGTCCTCAACCTCACGCCCAGCTACCCGGCGAGCGAGGCGCCCGAAGACGAGGCGGCGGCGGCGCGCTTCGACGGCTTTTTCAACCGCTGGTTTCTGGACCCCCTCCTAAAAGGCAGCTACCCGCAGGACCTGTGGGAGGGGTACGGCGACGCCGTACCGGAGATCGCGGCGGGCGACCTCGAGAGCTTCGCGCAGCCCCTCGACTTTCTGGGCGTCAACTACTACTCCCGCGCCGTCGTCGCCCACGATGAAGCGTGGCCGCACTTTCGGAACGTCCCGGCGGGCGAGGCGCACACCGATATGGGCTGGGAGGTCTTCCCACAGGGGCTCACCGACCTGCTCGTGCGGCTAAAGCGCGACTACGCGTTGCCCCCCCTGTACATCACCGAAAACGGCGCCGCCTACCCCGACCGCCTCGAGGGGGGGCGCGTTCATGACCCCGAGCGCGTCCGCTACTACGCCCTGCACCTCACCGCCCTCCAGGAGGCCATGCGCCAAGGGGTCGATGTGCGCGGCTACTACGCCTGGAGCCTCATGGACAACTTCGAGTGGGCCAAGGGCTACAGCAAGCGCTTCGGCCTCTTTTACGTCGATTACGCCACCCAAGAGCGCGTGCTCAAGGAGAGCGGGGCGTGGTACCGCGAGGTGGTGCGCGCGAATGGTCAGGGGCTCGAGGTTCCGCAATAACGTGCGGCCGCGTTGCCCCGCTAGGGCCCTGGTAGGGTAAACTAAGGGCGTCGGCCCGGCCGACGCCCATGCACCAGTAGCTCAGCTGGATAGAGCAGTCGCCTTCTAAGCGATAGGTCGAGGGTTCGAGTCCTTCCTGGTGCACCACCATAAAATCCGTCAGGGACGGTAAAAGAGGGACAGTAAAAGTAAGACCCGCCGGAAGTGGCGGGTGCTCTTTTTGGGGGGTTGCACCTACGGGATGGCTTTAGTGCGGCTCACCGCGTCCGGTGAGGAGCCGTGACGACGAGAGGCGTGCGCGCAGCGCTTCAGGGTAAGGGGCTTTGTCTACGACCTCGGGGCTCTCCGGAGGCGCTTTGACAAGCGGAGGGAGCCGGGTGTTCACGTGTTCTATAGAGCAAGCAAAGAGCCCGACGCGGGTGTTGCGTCGGGCTCCTGTAGTGTGGCGTGGTGCCGAGGAGGGGACTTGAACCCCTACCTCCTCAACGGAGACCAGCCCCTCAAGCTGGCGCGTCTACCTATTCCGCCACCTCGGCGCAGCAAGGGTGATAATACTTGCTGCGCCGGGAGCTGTCAAGGCCGTGTGGACACCGACGGCGGTATGCTTGAGTGGTGACGAAAGAGCGGTACGACAAGATCCTCCGCGTTTTGAAAAAGCGCCAGCGCGACCTCAGCGTGCTCGCCGAAAACGTGCATAAACCGCACAACCTCTCCGCCATGCTCCGCACCTGCGACGCCGTAGGTATCGGGGTGGTGCACGCGCTCAACCCGACGGGCGGCGTGCCGACCTTTAACGAGACCTCGGCGAGCGCCCACAAGTGGGTCGAGCTGCGGGTGCATGGGTCGCTCGCCGAAGCGCGCGCGGCGCTCGGGGGGGTGCAGCTTTTGGCCGCGCACTTTTCAGGGCGCGCTCTAGACTACCGCGAGGTCGACTACACAAGGCCGACCTGCGTGCTCTTCGGCAACGAAAAGCACGGCGTCTCCCGCGAGGCCGCGGACGCCGCCGACGCGCACATCGTCATCCCGATGCTCGGGATGGTGCAGTCGCTTAACGTCTCCGTGGCAGCAGCGGTTATCCTCTTCGAGGCGCAGCGCCAGCGCCTGCAGGCGGGGCTGTACGACGCGCCGCAGCTCAGCGAGAGAGAGCTGCACGCGTGGGCGTTTCGTTGGCTCTACCCGCGCCAAGCGGCGCTCTTCGAGGCGCAGGGGCTGCCCTACCCGCCGCTCGGTGACGATGGCAGCATCCTTGCGGCGGCGCCACCCGACGCGCGCTAACAGCCCCTGCGGCGCCTTTCGGTTAAGGTGCGTTGGGGAGGTTTCGATGCGCTTAGCGACCCTTTGCCGGCCTAGCGGCCTTCTGCTTCTCGGTACCCTCATCGCCTGCCACACACCCCAAGCGGGGGCGGGGACGCCCCCACCCGACGCGCCGCCCACACCACCCGGGCCCGCCGACGTGCGCGTCGCGCTCGAGCCGGTCACCTCCGAGCTCGAGCAGCCCACCAGCGTCACCCATGCGGGCGACGGATCCGATAGACTTTTTGTCACGCAAAAAACCGGCCTCATCCGGGTGATCGAAGGGGGAGCGCTTCGTGAGGCGCCCTTTCTCGACCTCTCGAGCCGCGTTTCGACGACCAGCGAACAGGGGCTTTTGGGGCTCGCGTTTAGCCCCGACTACGCCGACGACGGGCGGCTGTTCGTCAACTACACCGACCTAGAGGGCGACACGGTGATCGCCGAGTTTACCGTCTCAGGTGACCCCAACCTCGCCGACCCCGCTTCCGAGCGGGTGCTGTTGACGGTCGCGCAACCCTACGCCAACCATAACGGCGGCGGTCTCGCCTTCGGTCCGGACGGCTACCTCTACATCGGTCTGGGCGACGGCGGCGCTGGCGGCGACCCGGAGGGGAACGGTCAGGACCCCCGCACGCTGCTCGGCTCGCTTCTGCGCATCGACGTCAATACGCGCGGCGACGGCGAGACGGCAGGGTGGGCCTACGCGGTGCCGAACGATAACCCCTTCGTCGGCCGCGCGGACGCCGCCCCCGAGACGTGGGCGTACGGGTTGCGCAACCCTTGGGGCTTCTCGTTCGACCGCGAAACCGGGGACTTGTGGATCGCCGACGTCGGTCAAAACGCCTTTGAGGAGGTCAACCGTCAGCCTGCGGGGGGCCCCGGCGGCGAGAACTACGGTTGGAACCGCATGGAGGGCCCTCACTGCTTCGACCCGGCCGCCCCGCGCGAGCCGCCCGAGCGCTGCGACCAGACCGGGCTGACGCTGCCGGTGCTCTCCTACAGCCACGCCTCCGGCGACGGCCGCTCCGTCACGGGCGGGTACGTCTACCGCGGCGCGGCCCTGCCCGAACTCCGCGGCAGCTACGTCTTCGGCGACTTTGTGAGCGGTAACATCTGGCGCGCCGTGCCGGAGGGCGACGGGTACACCCGCGCGCTCCTTTTGGAGGCGGCCTTTCCGGTCGTCGCTTTCGGTGAGGACGAGTCGGGTGAGCTCTACGTCGCGGACTTCGGCGGCGCGCTCTACCGCTTCGTCGCGGCGGAGTAGTGGATCACCTGACGACCGCCGACGGCCGCCTCCGCATCTGGGAGACCTACCGCGGCGTGCCGCCGGAGGCGCTCTTTACCTACTGGGTCGAACCGGCCAAGCTGCGCCTCTGGGGGCCGCCGGAGGCGAGCGTCGACGCGCGGGTGGGGGGGAGCTACCGCTACGGTTTTCCGGAGGGAGCGGTGACGGGGACCTTCGCGGAGGTGATCGCCGGAAATCGGCTCGCCTTCTCCTGGCGCTCACCCGGCGAGGCCGAGCGGCAGGTGGTCGTGGACTTTGAGCGGCGCGACGCGGGGACGCTGCTGACCCTGACCCAGGGGCCCTACGGGCGCGATGAGGCGGAGGCGCGCAGACGGCAGCTCGAGCGTTGGCAGGAGTCCCTGGTGCGGTTAAGGAGCGCGCTCACGCTGGAGCGGCGCGGCTAAGTATCTCCTGGTTGAGCTTTAGATCAACCCGAGCGGAGCGAGTCAGGAAGAGAGTACGTCTCGGCGGTAATGGAGAGCTTCAGCGTTCTTTGCTGAAGCTCGCAATGTTAGCCGGGAGGTACTTAGTCACCCCACCCGAGGCGCGTGCAAGGGGAGATGGCGGCCATTCTATGAGGGTCTATGATGCCAGCGTCGGTAGGACTAGCAGCTCCACGAGACGTGGCTACTGGTAGCCTCTCAGAGCGTGCGCGCAGCGCGCCTCTTATCAGCACGTTCTTAGCGGTGTGAGAGCGCCTCTGACCAGATACCTGCCAAATGTCAGCAAAAAGCGCCCGCGTGAAGCGGGCGCTCGTCTTTGCTGGGACGCTTAGTAGCGCGCGCCGCGCTGCGGGGCGGGGGCGGCGTTTGTCACCGTCACGTTTTTCGCCTGGAGCCCCTTTTGACCCTGTTCAACCTCGAATTCGACTTCGTCGCCCTCGTTGAGGCTGCGGTAGCCGCTACCGGTAATCGCCGAAAAGTGGCAGAACACGTCCGCGCCACCGTCGTCTTGTTCGATAAAGCCGAAGCCTTTTTCGTTGCTGAACCACTTCACTCTGCCTGTTGCCATCTTGTTACCTATCTTCCTTTTGGCGCGCTGGGCGCACCAACAAAACTCTCGAGCAAGCTCGAGCCACGACAAAGCAGCTGCTCAACCGCGGTAGCGCCACTATACTCGGATGAGGGGGCAAAGAACAAGCCTTGAGCTTCCCTTCACCTAACCCACAAAGGGTTACGAGGGCGGCGTACAATCGCGCTATGTTACCCCCACACGTCGCTCGCCGGCTCGCTGCGCTCCTCTTCTTGCTCGCTCTCTCCGCTGCTTCGGCGCAGGGGCTTTTCGGACGCGCGGCGCCGCCCGAACGCTGGGCCACCCTGGCGGCCGAACTCAGCACCTTCGGCCAAGGGGCGATGGTCGGTTACGGCCAGGAAGCCCTTTTCGGCGACAACGCCGACGCGCGCTTTAGCGTCGCCTACACCGTACAAGCCTTTAGCGGCGAGCTCGGCGCCGAGCTCGCCGCTTCGGCGCTGTCGTACACCTACCGCCCGGACGGCGCTCAGCCGCAGCTCTTTTTGATGGCCTACGGCGGCGTCGGCCCGCGCCTCTTGGTTCAGGGGGGCGTTTACGACTTTATGCGTGACGTCACGAGCACCGCGGTCGCCCTTAACGTCGGAGCGCTCGGGGGGCTCGAGGCCCGGTTGCAGCGCGTCGGCCTCTTTCTCGAGCTGCAGCTCTCGCTGCCGGCGGTGGGGCTGGTAGGGTCCAACCTCACGTTTTTCCCGCTGCCGCTGCTTACCGTGCCCAAGCTCTCGCTCGGCACCAACGTCTACTTCTAGCGCGCCTCGCGCCCCCCAAACGACGCGTGGCCTGGGGGGTGGGTGCTATCATCGGGGGGTGACGGAACTGCTCGTGCGCGACCTCGGGCGGCTCGACTACCGCGCCGCCTGGGACGTGCAGCTCGCTACCCACGCGGCGGTCGCCGAGGGGCGCCTCGCGCCGACGTTGCTCCTCGTCGAACACCCGCCGGTCATCACCTTCGGCAAAAAGGGGGGGCGCGAGCACCTGCTGGCCGACCCGGCGGCGCTCGCCGCGCAGGGGTTTTCGCTTTATGACATCGAGCGCGGCGGCGACGTGACCTATCACGGCCCCGGCCAGCTGGTGGGGTACCCGATTCTGCCCGTCGGCCGCGCCGTCAGGAGCTATTTGCGCAACCTCGAGGCGGTCATGGTCGCCGTGCTCGCCGAGTACGGCATCCCGAGCGTCGGCTCCCCCGGCTACGCGGGCGTCTGGGTCGGCGACGAGAAGGTGGTCGCCATCGGGGTCGCCATCAAACGCAACGTGTCGTTTCACGGTTTTGCCATGAACGTCGCGACCGACCTCAGCCATTTTTCCTACATCGTGCCGTGCGGCATCCGCGACAAGGGCGTGACCAGCCTGAGCGCGCTGCTCGGCCGCCCGGTCACCTTGGAGGAGGTCAAACCCAGACTCGTACGGGCGTTTTGCGAGACCTTCGGCTACACCCCCGTGCCCTTTGTCCCCTCCGACCCGACCCCAGAAACCGAGGCTAGCCTATGATCGACCCGACGGATCTGCTCGAGCTGCCCATGGCGTCGCCCGCGCCGGCGCCGCAAAGGCCCCCCAAAGTCGTGAAAAACGGCGTCTACCGCAAAGGCGCGGAGAACGAACCCAAGGTGCGCAAACCGGCGTGGCTCAAGGTCAAGCTGCCCTCGGGCGCGCGCTACAGCGAGGTTAAAAAGACCGTGCGCGAGCACCGCCTCTCGACGGTGTGCGAGGAGGCGATGTGCCCCAACATCGGCGAGTGCTGGAACGCGGGCACCGCGACGATCATGCTGATGGGGTCGGTCTGCACCCGCGCCTGCCGCTTCTGCGCGGTCGACACCGGCAACCCGAAAGGCTACCTCGACCCCGACGAACCGCGCCTGGCGGCGAGCTCGGTCAGGCTGATGGGCCTCAAGTACGTGGTGCTCACCTCCGTCGACCGCGATGACCTACCCGACGGCGGCGCGGGGCACTACGCCGCGTGCATCCGCGAGATCAAGCGCGTAAACCCGGAGACCGCCGTCGAGGCGCTCACCCCCGACTTTCAAGGCAAGACCGAGGACGTGCAGAAGGTCCTCGACGCCGGCGTCGAGGTCTACGCGCAGAACCTCGAGACGGTCCGCCGCCTCACCCACCCCGTGCGCGACCCGCGCGCCGGTTACGACCAGACGCTAAAGGTGCTCGCCTACGCCAAGCGCGCGCGCCCAGAGGTGCTGACCAAGACGAGCCTCATGCTCGGGCTCGGGGAGACGGACGCGGAGATCTTTGAAACCTTAGACGACCTGCGGGCCATCGGCGTCGACATCGTCACCTTCGGGCAGTACCTGCGTCCGACGGCGTCGCACCTGCCGGTGGCGCGCTTCGTCCCCCCTGAGGACTTCGCGCGCTACCGCGAGGAGGGGCTAAAACGCGGCTTTTTGGAGGTCGTTTCGGGTCCCTTGGTGCGCTCGTCGTACCGCGCCGAACGGGCGCTCGAAAAGAACAACGTCGGTTTGAGCAGCGCGGGGCTTGCTGCCGACTAGGTCCCGTCGACGCCTCATCCCGAAGCTTTCGCGTGGACGTTTCGGAAGGGGGAAGGGGCTCGTAGCCTGTAGCTTGTGGCCTATGGAGCACAAGCTACAGGCTGGGTGCTCGCTAGCTGGACCAGCGCTTGGATGGGGCGCGAAGGTCACCGAAACCGAGGTGCTGGGGTGCGCTACTCCCCCCCGTACCACGCCGTCAACCACCCCTGCATCTGCGTGATCTCCGCTCGCTGCGCCGCGATAATGCGCTCGGCTAAGGCGACGACCTCGCCACGTTTCTCGAAGTCGCCGTCCAGATAAGCCTGCGCCATCTCGATAGCGCCCCCGTGGTGCACGATCATGCCCTCTAAAAAGGCGCGGTCGGCTTCGTCGGGGCTGAGTCCCCTCGGGTCGGGCATCATGGGCTCGTAGACGGCGGCGGTCGCGTCCGGATACCACGCCTCGAGCCAGCCCTGGAGCAGGACGATCTCCTCGGTCTGGGTAGCGATCACGTTCTGGGCCAGTTCGCGAACTTCAGGGCGTTCGGTGGTCGCCAGCACCGCCTGGGCGCTCTCTACGGCCTCCTGGTGGTGGGGGATCATGTGGGCGATAAAGGCCTCTTCGCTGTCGACCGCCACGGTGTGCGCGGCGTGCATGTCGTGTGAGGGCTCGCCCCCCGTCTGCGGTCCTAGCCCCGTGGCCAGGGCGAGGGCTACGAAGGCGGTGCTGGCGACAAGTAAGATGAGGGTGCGCTTAAGGGTGTTGTTCACGTTTAGCTCCTTACGGCTACATCTCAGGGTTCGCTCCGATACGGGCCTCGAGGGGCTTAGGCGGCCGCCACCTGCGGCTCGGCGCGCCGCGGGGTGCCCGTGTCCGCCCGCATGGGCGGCCTAAAGCCGCGCAGCCGCAGGGCGTTGGAGAGCACGAAGACGCTCGAGACCGCCATCGCGCCCGCGGCGAGGACCGGGTTGAGCAGGACGCCGAAAAAGGGGTAGAGCACCCCGGCGGCGACGGGGATCAGGCTGGTGTTGTAGAAAAAGGCCCAGAAGAGGTTCTGCTTGATGTTGCGAATGGTGGCCTGCGAGATGCCGAGCGCGTTCGGGATGCCGCGCAGGTCGCCCGACATCAGCACCACGTCGGCGGCTTCGATGGCGATGTCGGTGCCGGTGCCGATGGCGAGGCCCACGTCGGCCTGCGCCAAGGCGGGCGCGTCGTTGATGCCGTCGCCGACGAAGGCGACCTTACGGCCCTCGCCTTGGAGGTCCTTGACGGCGTCCACTTTGCCGCCCGGGAGCACCTCGGCCAGGACCTCGTCGATACCGAGCGCGCTGGCGATGGCGACCGCGGTTCGGCGGTTGTCGCCGGTGATCATGGCGACGCGTAGGCCGAGCTTGTGAAGCGCGTGGACGGCTTCGGGCGTCGAGTCTTTGATCGGGTCTGCGACCGCGATGACGGCGGCGAGCCTCCCACCCACGGCCGCGTAGAGCGGCGTCTTGCCCTCGTCGGCCAGCCGCCCGGCCTCCTCGGCGAAGAGCGCTACGTTTAGCCCTAGCTGGGTCATGTAGCGGTCGGCGCCCACCTGCACGAGCTGCCCATTGACCCTTGCCTCGACGCCAAAGCCGGGCGTAGCGCTAAAGTCCTGCACCTCGAGCAGCCTAGCGCCCTGCGCCTTGGCGCTCGCCACGATCGCTTCGGCGATGGGGTGTTCGGAGTGCGCTTCGGCCGAAGCGACGAGCGACAGGACCTCCTTGGGCTCGAAACCACCCTGAACGCTGAAGTCGGTGAGTTCCGGCTTGCCTTTGGTCAAGGTGCCGGTCTTGTCGAGGGCGATCACCTTCGCTTCCTGGAGCGTCTGCAAGGCCGCCCCGTTGCGGAACAAGATGCCCATCTCGGCGGCCTTGCCGGTGCCCACCATGATGGAGGTCGGGGTGGCGAGGCCCATGGCGCAGGGGCAGGCGATGATCAGGACCGCCACGGCGTTGACCAGCGCAAAGGTCAGCGCGGGCTGCGGCCCGAAAAGCATCCAGACGCCGAAGGTGAGTGCGGCGATAAGCAGCACCACCGGCACGAAGTAGTTCACGACCCGGTCGACGAGCGCCTGAATCGGGACCTTGGAGCCTTGCGCGTCCTCGACCATCTTGATGATCTGGGCGAGCAGCGTCTCTGCGCCCACTTTGGTGGCCTCGAAACGGAACGCGCCGGTCTTGTTGATCGTGCCCCCGACCACCTCGTCGCCCTCGCCCTTCTGCACCGGGATCGGTTCGCCGGTGATCATCGACTCGTCCACGAACGACGACCCCGAAACCACGCGACCGTCCACGGGGATCTTCTCACCCGGCCGCACGAATACGGTGTCGCCGGGAACAACCTCATCAATGGGCAGCTCGAGCATCTGCCCCCCTCGTTCCACGCGCGCCGTCTTGGCCTGGAGCCCGAGCAGCTTTTTGATCGCCTCGCTGGTTCGGCCTTTGGCGAGGGCCTCGAGGTAGCGGCCGACCAGGATGAGGGTGATGATCATCGCGGCGGCCTCGTAGTAGACGTAGACCGTCCCGGCGGGCAGCAGCCCCGGCAGAAAGGTCGCCACCACCGAGTAGCCGTAGGCCGCTGTGGTGCCCAGCATGACCAGCGAATTCATGTCCGGGGCGCCGCGGCGCAAGGCGGGCCAGCCCTTTTGGTAAAAGCGCAAGCCGGGGCCGAACTGCACCGCGGTCGCCAGAATGAAAAACAGGTAGTACAGGGTTGCCATCGGCACGAGTCCGTGGAACCACGCGCCCAGGGGCGGGATCATCATGGGAACCATGTCCAGCAGGAAGATGGGTAGGGTCAGGGCGGCGGCTAGGGTGAGCTCGAGCCGGAGTTCCCTGCCCTCCTTCTCGCGCGCCTCGCGCTCGGTGTCGGCGCGGTCCGCGCCTGCAGCCTCCTCACGCACCTCGTAGCCCGCTTTGCGGACCGTAGCTTTGAGCTGGCCTAGATCCACCGCGTCCGGCAGATAGGTGACGCTGGCCTTTTCGGTCGCTAAGTTGACCGTAGCGTCCAGTACGCCTACCGTCTTCGTAAGCGCCCGCTCGACACGGCCCACGCAACTCGCGCAGGTCATCCCTTCGACGCTGAGGCTGGCTTGCGCTGTAACTGGCGTGTAGCCACGCTCTTTGACGGCCGTCAAAAGCGCAGGCACACCCACCCTCTGTGGGTCGAAGGTGACGTTCGCCTTTTCGGTCGCCAGGTTCACTGAAGCTTCTTCTACCCCTTCTACGTTCTTGAGGGCGCGCTCGACGCGGCCCACGCAACTCGCGCAGGTCATGCCCTGGACGCCCACGCTCAGGCGCCTCAGGTCGGTTGTCTCAGGCTGTCGCATCTCCTGGTCCTCTCACGGTGGATCACCATCCACGCTGTCAAGGTCTTATCCGTCATGGTCATCACGCTTTAAACCACCGCCGCCTGTAGCCTTTTGGGACGGTAGCGGTTTCTCCCTCTAATCTACCACCCCACCTGGGGTGGGTAGTGAGATGGAGCACAGAAGAGGCACCGGGCTCCGCACTCACGCCAGCCTCGTGCGTCTAAGGAGCACGGCGTTGACCGCGACGATCACCGTCGAGGCGCTCATGAAGACCGCGCCGACGGCAGGGGAGAGCAGAATTCCCCAGGCGTAGGCGACGCCCGCCGCGAGCGGCAGCGCGACCGCGTTATAGCCGGTGGCCCAGAAGAGGTTCTGAATCATCTTGCTGTAGGTCGCTTTGGAGAGCCGCAGGGCGCGCACCACATCGAGCGGGTCGTCCTCGATGAGGACCAGGTCCGCCGACTCGATGGCGACGTTTGTGCCCGCGCCGATGGCGACACCGAGGTCGGCTTCCAAAAGGGCGGGGGCGTCGTTGATGCCGTCGCCGACGAAGGCGGTCGGGCCGCCTTGCTTGAGCTCTCGAACGATCCGCGCCTTGTTCTCCGGCAGCACACGGGCGTGATAGCGCGCGATGCCCAGCTCCTGCGCCACGGTCTTGGCGACCGCCTCGGCGTCGCCGGTGATCATGACGGGCTGGACGCCTGCCTCCTTGAGCCGTTTCACCGCCTCCTTGGCGCTCCCACGCACCTTGTCGGCGAGGGCAAAGAGGGCGAGCACGCGCCCCTCATCCATCATGGCGATGACGCTTTCACCACGCCCCTCGGCCTCGTCAAGCCCGCGCTGAAGCTCAGGGGGGAGGCTCAACCCCCCCTCATTCACCCACTCGGGCCGCCCGATGCGGTAGCGGGTCCCGTCCACGGTTCCGGCGACGCCCTTCCCGGCGACCACCTCGAAGTCGCGCACGTCGGGAACGCCCAGGGTTCGCGCGTCGGCTTCTTCGACGATCGCCTTGCCGAGCGGGTGCTCACTACGGCCCTCGAGTGCAGCGGCCAGGGTCAGCGCCTCTTCCTCGGCCACGCCGCCCGTGTAGACGCTCCGCACCCCGAACTTGCCTTCGGTGAGCGTGCCGGTCTTGTCAAAGGCGACGATTTTGAGGTCGCGGGCGCGCTCGAACGCCTCGCGGTTGCGCACCAGGATGCCGTTTTTGGCGCTCATGGCGGTCGCGTTGACGATGACCAGCGGGATGGCGAGGCCCAGGGCGTGCGGGCAGGCCATGACCAGCACCGTCACCGTGCGGGTGATGGCGAAGTTCAGGTCGAAACCGAGCAGCAGCCAGGCTAGGAAGGTGAGCGTGCCCGCGCCCACGGCGATGTAGGTGAGCCAGCCGGCGGCGCGGTCGGCGAGGTTCTGGAAGCGGCTGCGCGACGCCTGGGCCTCTGCTACGAGGCGTTGGATCTGGCTCAGGGTGGTTTGATCGCCCGTGCGCTTCACCTCAACGGTTAAAGCCCCTTCGCCGTTCACCGCCCCGGCGACGACTTCAGCCCCCTGCTCTTTAGGGACCGGGCGCGACTCGCCGGTGAGAAAGGCTTCATTGACGCTCGAGGCGCCGTCCATCACCACGCCGTCGGCGGGAACCTGTTCACCGGGGCGGATGAGGATGCGGTCGCCCGCTCTCAACGCGTCTACTGAAACCTCTTCGGTTCTATTCCCCACGAGCTTGTGCGCGCTCACAGGCACCAGCGAGGCGAGGTGCTCGAGCGCCCTGCTGGCACCCTCTACCGAGGCCATCTCGATCCAGTGGCCCAAGACCATGATCAGGATCAAGGTGGCGAGCTCCCAGTAGAGCGGCATCCCCTCGATGACGCCGAAGGTCACCACCAGGCTGTAGAAGAACGCGACGCTGATGGCGAGCGCAATCAAGGTCATCATGCCGGGCTGCCGGGCCCGGAGTTCGCGCAGCGCGCCCTCCAGGAAGGGCCAGCCGCCATAGAAGTAGAGGATGACGCTCAAAACCGGCTGGACCCAACCCACGCCGGGAAACTGCACGGCGGTGTAGCCAAACCATTCCTGAAAGTGCATGTCGAAGTAGAGAATGGGCAGCGTGAGCGCCAGCGACAGCCAGAAGCGGTTGCGGAACATGTGGGCGCTGTGTCCGGCGTGCTTGTCGTGTCCTTCGTGCCCTTTGTGCCCGCCGTGCGCGTGATGGGCACCGTGCCCCTGGTGGCCCTGCTTGCGGGGGTCATCATGAGCGGCCCCTAACGGCCGCGCGTGCTCCACGCGGTCGCGGAGGCGCTCCCCGGTTTTCTCGAGGCTTGAAGGTCTCTCGGCCCGCGGCGAACCCGGCAACGGTTCCTCAGCCATGCGTCCTCCTATCTGTACCCACCCCAGGGGGGGTGGAAAGTGAAATCAGCATAAACCTACGGCGTGCAGACAAGGTGTTCCCGAGAACACGTAGGGGTCCTCTGGGCGTTGTGGCGAACCCTCAGCGGGAGGGCTCCGTGCTACACTTTAAAGGAGACGCACCCCCCCTGGGGTGGAAGGGGAAGTCATGCAGATACAGCCCAGCGTAAGACGCCTCCAGCTCCAGCGCCTTGGCGCAGCCCTCACGGACGGATAGCGGATGGAAACGGTGCCAGACCCGATGGTCGAGAAGGCCGACCCCTGCTTACACCTCGACCCTGCGACCCGCCAGGAGACCATTCGACGACTCAAGGGTGCCCATGGGCACCTCGCGGGCGTGCTGCGGATGCTCGAAGACCCTGACGTCTACTGTGTCGACGTCCTTAAACAGTTGAGCGCGGTGCAGGGGGCGCTCAGCAAGGTCAGCGACAAGGTGATGCGCGCGCACATCCGCGACCACGTGACCACCGCTGCGCTGCGCGGTGACGCGGACAAGATCGTCGAGGAGCTGATGGAGGCGCTTAAGTATAGCCGGTAGCGCTCCGCCCTAAGAACCTGGCACGCGCCCAAGCGGCACGCTGACGCCCCGGCGTAACGACCGGGGCGTCAGCGTCATTTGGATAACGTCACTCGGGTAGCGTCATTCGGCGGGGGGGTACTTTAGCGCTGCCAGGTGACCCTCCCCGTCAGACCCTCGAGCCGCACCAGAAGGCCGTCTTTGCCTTCGGCGCCGACCCCTGAGGTCGCCAGGTAGACCTCCGTAGGGGAGAGCGCGGCGGGACCGACGAGGGGCGCCTCGCTGCCGAGGTCGAAGCGTTTGTAGACGAGGCGTTGACCGCTCGGGCTATAGGTATAGAACTCCTTGAAGCGGCTGGGTTTTTCGTCTGCGCCCCAATCCGGGTTGGTCAGCGCGATGAAAGCGTTGCCCTGCGCGTCGGCATCGAGCCCGTCGAGGCGCAAGCCGATGGCGTCTTGCACGTCGCGCGTCCACACCCGAGCGCCGCGGCTGTTGTACTTGGTCAGCGTCGTGTACCACTCGTGGGGGTACTCCTCTTTGTTGGTCGCCACGTAGATTTCGTTTTCTCTGCCTACTGCAACCCTTTGAGGGTCGTCCGTGTAGGGTAAGGGCACGCTCCAAAGGGGGATGCCGTTGGGTTTATAGCGCGTCAATCTGTAAAAGATCGCCGCAGAGACCTCCTCAATCTCTGAAACGGTGTGGATAAAGCCGTTTGCCGACACGTCCAAGTCGAGGATGGCCTCGTCGATCAGTTTGCGCCAGACGAGGCTGCCATCGGGCCGGTAGCTGCGCAACTCGCGTGAGCGCGGCATAGAGACGTAGAGGGTGCCGTTTTTGTCGGCGGCAGCGGTCGCTGAAACCCACCTACCGAGGTCTGCTGCTAGGGTGCGCTCCCAGATCAGCGCACCAGTCCGGTCGTAACGCCCAAGGATAATGTCTCGCTGGGTATAGGGGCCGCCAAAGGGCGCGTACGTTTTGACGTAAACGACGTAGACAGAGCCCTCCGGACCGGCCGTGACCTCTTTGACCTCGGCCTCTTGCGGCAGGCGCTTGGTCCAGGGGATCGTCCCCTTCCGCGAGAACTTGACGAGGGCCTCACGGCCATTCCATAGACCCCCGATAAAGATGCCCTCCTCGCTGACGGCTAGATGACGCACCGTCTCCGCGCCGGGGGTTTTGGCGCCAAAAAGCGGGTCTACCGTGGTTACGGGGGTCTCGGAGAGGTTGCTGCAAGCGGTGACGAGGAGGAGAACGATTAAAAGGGTGGCGGAGCGGATGCGAGCCATAGTGACTCCTGCGTTGATAGGGGCAGGTCGCCCCACACGGTGGTGAGCGCTACGGAAGCACGCTCACCGCAAAACGCCACGCAAAGCCCCCTCCCTTCTCCCCGACATCGTGAAACGGCTAACTATGCGCGCGCAACCTTAAGCCCAGCTTAAGACGCCGCGGAGCGCCCCGCCCCACCTCCGCCTTAGGGGGTGGGTGCCCCGCGGCTTTTGCGCGCGTTACTGGCTCAGGAGCACGCCGAACGGCAGGGGGAGGTCGCCGAGCGTCAGCACCCCCCCCTCGAGCCGTTCGCTGGAGAGCAGCTCGAGCCAGTCGCGCTCGGCTAGCTCTTCGGGGAGCGTCACGCTCACGCCCGAGAGGTCGCGCGCTGCGGCGTGGCCCGGAAAACGCGTGACGAGCACCACGAGCGCCTTGCCACCCCCCTCGCGGGCGTAGGCGATGAGGTGCTCGGCGCCCTCGCCAGCAACCTCGAGCTCGCGGTAGCTGCCGCTAAAGAGCTCGGGGTGCTGCGCCCGCACGCGCAGCAAAAAGGCGCTCAAAAAGAGCTTGGCGCGTGGGTCCTGCGCCGCCATCCAGCCCCGCAAGGTGTCGGCGTCGGGGGCGGCGAGGTTCGCCTGCAGCGCATCGATCATCGCGCTGCGCACCTCGTAGTCGACCGGCCGGCGGTTGTCGGGGTCGACGAGCGAGAGGTCCAGGAGCTCGGTGCCCTGGTAGAAGTCGGGGACCCCTGGGGTGGTGAGCTTGAGGATGGTCTGCGCGAGGGTGTTGTGAAACCCGAGGCGCGCGACCTCGGCGGCGAGCGGTTCGATGATCGCCGCCGCTTCGGGGTCGCTGACAAGCTCGCGCACAAGCGTGCGCATCTCCTCTTCGTACTCGGTGTTTTGGTTGAGCCACGAGGTGCGCAGCTTGGCCTCGCGCATGGCTTTTTCCATGTAGCCGAGGAGCCGTTCGGTGAGCGTTTCGCGCTCCCTTTCGTCGGCGCCTTGCGGCCACAGGGCGACGAGCGTCTGGTAGAGGAGGTAGAGGTCGCTGCCCGGGGCGCTGCTCGTAAAGGGGGCGGTGCTCCGCGCGCGCCGGAGCGCCTGCGCGCGCTCGTGCACTCTGGTGACCGTCTCCTCCCAACGCTCGGACAGCTCGCTCAGCGCCACGAGGCGCATGCGCGTGTCCTCACCCCGCTTGTGGTCGTGGGTGGCGGTGGCGAGGAGGTTTTCGGGGTAGCGAAAAGCGCGAAAACGCGCGTGCGCGTGAAAGGCGTGCAGCGGCGTGGTGAAGTGCTCGGGTTCGCCCCCGACCTCGTTGCGCGCGATGTAGGGGACGTAGCGGTAAAAGGTGGTGTCCTCGATCCCCTTGGCGGTCACCGGCGCGGTGTACTGCTGAAAGCGCCCGACAAACGCCTTTCTGGCCTCCTCGAGCGCCTCGGGACCGGGCTCGAGCAAGCACCGCCGGATAAAGTCGTACACCGAAAGCTCGGTCGCCGGGTTGCGGCGTTTGGCCGCCTCGACCGCCTCGGTGATGATCTTCGCCGCCTCCTCGGGGTCGTGTGGCAAGTAGGTGCGGTAGCGCGGAAAAGCGGCGATAACCTCGGCGAGCGCCTCTTGGAGCGACGGCAGCGTAAAGTCGCGGGTGCGGTAGTCCGCTTCGGAGAGCCGGTCGAGCTCGTTGGCGAGCCGCGCCAGCTCGCCCGCTAGGCTCGTGTCCATCACCAAGCGTTTGGCGTCGTGGACCTCGTCGGCGTAGGGTTTGACCGTCCCCATGAAGCGGCGGTAGCTCCGCAGCAGCGGCTCCTCGCCGCCGGGGTAGGTGAGCACGCCCACGACGTCGTTCATAAACTCGTAGCCGGAGGTGCCCGCGGTGATCCACCCTTCGGGCAGCACCTCCCCCGACGCGAGGATCTTCTCGACCCAGGCTTTCTTGACCCCTAGCGCCTTGAGCCCCTCGAGGTACCCCTGCGGGTCGAAGAGCCCGTCGATGTGGTCGATGCGGACCCCCTCGAGGGCGTCGGAGGTGGCGAGCTCGCCGAGCAGCTTGTGCGACGCCCAGAAGACCTCGGGGTTCTCCATGTGGAGCGCGACGAGCTCGTTGATGTCGAAAAAGCGGCGGTAGTTGATCTCGAAACCGGCGGTCTGCCAGTGCGCGAGGCGGAAAAACTGCCGCTCCAAGAGCGCGTGCATCTCCTGAGGGGTGAGCGTGGGGAGCTGCAGCTCGAGCCGTTCGGCGAGCGCCGTGAGGCGCACCCGGAGCCCCTCGGCTTTCTCGACCTCGTGCGGCTCGAGCGCCTCGTAGGCCTCGAGGAGGTCTTTAAGGTCGAAGTAGGCGTCGGTGCGCTCGAAAAGCGGCAGGAGCTTCTCCAAGATGACCGGGTAGGTCGCTGGGGAGAGCGCGAAGCGGTTGTCGAAGTAGGTGAGGTAGAAGCGGCCACCCGCGTACGCGAGGCCGAAGCCGCCCTCGTCGATGACCTGGCCGTAGGGTGCGCCCAAAAAGGGCAGCAGCACCTTGTTCTTGAGTTCGGGTTTGAGGGGGTTCCAGTCGATGTCGAAAAGCCCTGCGTGCGGCGCGTGGGGGCCGTAGGCGAGCACGTCGTGCCAGAGCACGTTGCGCGGACCCACGCCGGCATGGTTGGGGACGAAGTCGAGGATCAGCCGCAGGCCGTGCGCCAGCGCCTCCTGCATGAGCTGCTCGAGGCCCTCGCGCCCGCCGAACGCCTCGCGCACGCGGTTGTGGTCGATGACGTCGTAGCCGTGCGTGCTGCCTAGGCGCGCTTCGGTGATAGGGGAGAGGTAGAGGTGGCTGACACCCAGCTTCTGAAAGTAGGGCAGAAGCCGCCGCACGTCCTCGAAGGTGAATTCGGGGGTGAGCTGCAGCCGGTAGGAGGCGTTCACGCGCGCACCTCGACGATGGCGGCGCCCGGCGTGGGGAAGTGCACGGCGTCCTCTGCAAAGGTCGGTTCGCGGCCGCCCTGGGCGTAGCGCGCCGACTCGGTCACGAGCCGCACCCGCGCCTCGCCCGTCAGCGGCAGGGTCGTGCCGCCCTGAAAAGCGAGCAGCAAGGTGAAAGGACCGCGCCGCGCCACGAGCCCTTCGTCGGTCACGTGCACGATGTCGATGTCCCCCGAGAGCTCGCGGCGCAGCGCCAAGAGGTCGCGGTAGAGCGCCAGGACGCCCGCGTGCGCCTCTTTGTCCAGTTCACCCCAGTCGAGCTTGCTCCGCAGAAAGCTCCTTTCGTCCTGCGGGTCGGGGACGTCGCCCTGGAAGGCGGGGAAGTCTTTAAACTCCTCCTTGCGCCCCTCGCTCACCAGTTTGCCGAGCTCGGGGTTGTGGTCGGTAAAGTAGAGAAAGGGGGTCTTGGTGGCCCACTCCTGACCCTGAAAGAGCAGCGGCAGCTGCGGCGCGAAGAGCAGCAGCGCGCTCGCCGCGCGGTAGGCGTCGAGCGAGACGTCGTCTGTCAGGCGGTTGCCCTGCGGGCGGTTGCCGACTTGGTCGTGGTTTTGAATGCAAAGGACGAAGTTCTCAGGTTTGAGGCCGTCCGTGGAGGTGCCGCGCGGCCCGCCCCAATGGGCCGAGTGCTGGCCGGTGTAGAACCACCCCTGCTGGAGGGTCGTGGCGATGTCTTGCATCTTGCCCGTAAAGTCGGCGTAGTAGGCGTGGCGGTCGCCGGCGAGGTGGCGCCGCACGAGGTGGTGGAAGTCGTCCGCCCAGATGCCGTCTAAGCCGTAGCCGCCCCGCTCGCGCGGTTCGACGAGCGCGCGCATGTTGCGCGGGTCTTCGGCAATCAGCAGGCGCCGCCAACCGGGGACGCTTGATACGACCTCCGCGAGCTCGGCCAGAAAGTGCTTCGGCGAGTCGTCGACGAGCGCGAAGGTGGCGTCGAGGCGAAAGCCGTCAAGGTGGAACTCGCGAAGCCAGTAGACGGCGTTCTCGAGGAAAAACGCCCGCACCGCCGCCGATCCCTCGTCGTCTAGGTTGATCGCCTGACCCCAGGGGGTGTGGTGATGGGCGGTGAACATCTGCGGGTTGAGCCCCACGACGTAGGCGCCGTCGGGGCCGAAGTGGTTGTACACGACGTCTAGGTAGACCGCCAACCCGAGGCGGTGCGCTTCGTCGACGAAGCGCCTAAGGTCGTCGGGGCGGCCGTAGGGGTGCGCGGGGGCGAACTGCGCCGCCGGGTCGTAGCCCCAGTTGCGCTCCCCCGGAAAGGCAGCCACCGGCAGGAGCTCGACGGCGGTGACGCCGAGCTCTTTTAAGTAGGGCAGTTTGGCCCGCGCCGCCTCGTAGGTCCCCTCGGGCGTAAAGGTGCCGACGTGCAGCTCGTAAAACACCAGGTCTTGGTGCGGCACCCCCGCCCAACCCGCGTCCTGCCAGTTGTACGCGTGAGGGTCGATCACCTCGGAGGGGCCGTGTACCCCTTTGGGTTGAAACCTCGAGGCGGGGTCGGGGTAGAGCGTGTCCCCCCCGTCCATCCGGTAGCGGTAGCGCGCCCCGGGTTGGAGCCCCGCGATAAACGCCTCGAAAAGCCCCCCCTCTTGGCGCGTCATGTCGTAGAGCTTGCTCTGACCGCCCCCGTCTTCGACGACGAGCTCCATGCGCTGAGCGATGGGTGAGACCACCCGGAAGCGCACGCCCCCCGGTTCGACGGTGGCACCTAAAAACGGGTACTGCATAACGTCACCCCTTTAAACGGTGTGTAAAAGGCTCGAGCTATGAGCGGCTCTCAATGAGCGAGATCGTTGCGGACAGACTCACCAAAAGGGCGTCCGCGACTCACCGTTTTAGAGTATACGGGCCGCACGAACCGCACAAACGTCGGTTGGGCTCTTTTGATGGGTAAGCGCTTTGCGTCGGCGACGCCGCAAACGCCAAAACGCCAGCTGCCGCCGTGCTAAACTGGCTTTTGGCATGCGCCAGCTCTCCCTCATTCGTCACGCTGAGACCCACTGGAACCTCGAAGGCCGCGTTCAGGGCCACAGCGACGTTCCCCTCTCCGCGCGGGGGCGGCGTCAAGCCGAGGCGCTGCGGGGGCGCTTTCAGGGAGCCGAGATCGTGGTCTACTCGAGCCCGCTCGTACGCGCCCTGCAGACGGCCGAGCTAGCCTTTCCGGGGCGTGCGATCGTGCGCGACGCGCGCCTGAAAGAGGTCCACTTCGGCCACTTCGAGGGGCGCACGCTCGCCGAGCGCCTCGCGTCGCCCCACTGGACGGCGTGGTCGCAAAACGCCTTTGCGGAGCGGGCGCCGGGGGGGGAGTCCTACGGGGAGCTGCGCGCGCGCGCGGTCGCGTGGCTTCAAAGTCTCCCCGAGGTGCCCCACATCGTCGCCGTGACGCATTCGGGTACCATCCAGATGCTCCTCAGCTACGTCCTCGGTGTCGAGCACCCGCGCTGGCGCAAGCGGTTTCACCTGAGACACACGGGCGTCACCTGTCTGGTGTTTCGTGACGGCGAATTTCTCATCGAGCGGGTCAACGACTTCGGGCATCTTCAGAGTGCCGAGCTCGAGGGGGCGCCCGTGGCGCTAGAGGCGGCCGACGCGTTTGGCGAGAGCGAAGCGCAGAGCGTGTGCCGTGAACCCTGAGGCGGCTGCGCCTGCCCCGCAACGCTTTCACGTGGTGACCCCCGTTTTCGAGGGGAGTGTGGGGGAGCTGGCGCACGCGCTGCGCACGGGCAAGCTCGCCCCCGAAGCGCTCGACGTGCTCGCGCTGGTCGAAAGCTACCTGGCCTTTTACAGCGAGCTGCGCCGCGACCTCGAAGTGGCCACCGAGACGCTGCCGGCGCTCGCCCGCATCGTCGAGCTCAAGCTGCGCCTGCTGCTGCCGCGCCCCCCCCAGACCTCCGACGCGGGCGAAACGGTCCCTAGCGACGTCCTCGAGACGGTGCTGGCGCTAGAGGCCTTTGAGGAGGCGGTCGACTTTCTCCGCAGCCGCCGCGAGGCGCAGGCGCGCGTGCTGCCGGCGCGCGCCCCGAGCCCGACGTACCCACGCCGCACCCGCCCGCTCGCGCCGAAGCTGAGCCGTTTGGCCGAATTCGCCACCCGCCACCGCGCGGTGGCGTACTTCGAGCTCGCCATCGAGCGCCTGACGCTCCCCGTGGCGATGGCGCGGCTGCGCGACGGGTTGCGCCGCCTGCGCCGCGCACCCCTGGTGGCGCTCATGGGCGCGCGCGACTGGCCCACCGTGGTGGTCGGGTTTAGCGCGCTGCTCGAACTCGTCAAAGAGGGGGAGGTGCGCGCGGAGCAGGGGGAGCGCTACGGAGAGATCTGGCTCGAGGCCGCCTCAGAGGCTACAGAGGATACGCGCGAGCTCGCCCTGCGCACCGAGGTGTGTTAGGGGTGTCATTAGGGGTGTCAGAGCTGCGACGCGCGTCACCAACGCAGCCGACGCACGAACGGAGCGGGGCGCTTTGCGGGCGCCCCGCTCACGCTAGACACGTTGACGCCAGGGGTTTGGTGGGTCGAGCCGACTAAATGAAATGGACTAAATACCCGCGGTGACCTTCTCCTCACGCTTACGCAAGCTGGGGTCGAGGATGCGTTTGCGGAGCCGGATGCTCTTCGGGGTGACCTCTAAGAGCTCGTCGTCGGCGATGTACTCCAGGGCCTCCTCGAGGGTGAGCTTTTTGGGCGGCGTCAGGGTGATGTTGTCGTCGGCGGTCGCCGCGCGCACGTTGGTGAGCTTTTTGTTCTTCGTGACGTTGACGTTGAGGTCCCCTGCGCGCGCGTTCGCCCCGACGATCATCCCGACGTACACCTCGGTGCCGGGGTCGATAAAGAAGACCCCGCGGTCTTGGAGCTTAAAGATCGCGTAGGCAAACGCCTCGCCCGCCTCCATCGCCACCAAAGACCCGTTCAGGCGCGTTTTAAGGCCGCCCACGCTCTTTTCATAGCCGTCAAAGGTGTGGTTTAAAAGCCCTTCGCCCTGGGTCATCGACAAAAAGTGCGTGCGGTAACCAAACAGCGCGCGGCTAGGGATCGAGAACTCGAGCCGCGCCCGACCCGCCTCCTGGGTGAGGTTTACGAGCGTGCCGCGGCGGCTCGAGAGCGACTCCATCACGCTCCCCATGGCCGCTTCGGGAACGTCGGCGACGACGTGCTCAAAGGGCTCCAGCAGCACGCCGTCAAGCTCTTTCATGATCACTTCGGGGCGCGACACCGAAAACTCGTACCCCTCGCGGCGCATCTGTTCGATGAGGATGCTTAGGTGCAGCTCGCCGCGCCCGGAGACCCGGTAGCTCTCGCCGCCGAGCTCCTCGACGCGCAACGCGACGTTGGTCAGCAGCTCGCGCTCGAGGCGCTCTTTGATGTGGCGGCTGGTGACGAACTTCCCCTCTTTGCCGGCGAGTGGGCTCGTGTTGGGGCTAAAGGTGACTGAGACCGTGGGTTCGTCGACCGAGACGGCGGGGAGCGCTTCGGGTGCGTCGGGGTGCGTCAGGGTGTCGCCGATCTGCACCTCTTCGACACCGGTCAGCGCGACGATGTCGCCCGCGAGCGCCTCCTCAACCTCGACGCGCTCGAGCCCCAAGTGGGTGTAGAGCTTGGTGACGCGGGCGCGCACGCTCTCGCCGCCGCGCATGAGGCGCAGCACCCCCTCGCCCTTACGCACCCGCCCGCGCCGCACCCGTCCGATGGCGATGCGGCCCAGGTAGTCCGAGTAGTCGAGGTTGGTCACCTGCAGCTGAAAGGGCGCCTCGGTGTCGGCTGCGGCCGCCGGGATGTGCTGCAAAATCGTCTCGAAGAGCGGTGTGAGGTCGTCGCCGGGGGTGTCGAGCTCGAGCCAGGCCCGCCCCTCGCGGGCGACCGCGTAGACGATCGGGAAGTCGAGCTGCTCGTCGCTAGCGCCGAGCTCGACCATGAGGTCAAAGGTCAGATTGATGACCTCGTCGGGCCGCGCGTCTTTGCGGTCGATCTTGTTGACCACAACGACCGGTTTGAGGCCGCGCGCGAGCGCTTTGCGCAGCACGAAGCGGGTCTGTGGCATTGGGCCTTCGGCGGCGTCGACGAGCAGCAATACGCCGTCGACCATTCCCAGCGCCCGCTCGACCTCGCCGCCGAAGTCGGCGTGGCCGGGTGTGTCGACGATGTTGATCTTAACGCCCCGCCAGGTGACGGCGGTGTTTTTGGCCAAGATGGTGATGCCGCGTTCGCGCTCTAGGTCGTTTGAGTCCATCACCCGCTCGGCGACGAGTTGGTTGTCGCGGAAGATGTGCGACTGCTTAAGCATGCCGTCGACGAGCGTGGTCTTGCCGTGGTCGACGTGCGCAACGATAGCGATGTTTCGGTAGTCCATAGTGCGTCCTAAGGGGGGTGAGCGTGCTGAAAGGTGAGCGGGTGCTCGGGGCAAGGTATGGGGGCGCCCAGAGGGCGCCCCCGCCAAGGGTCTACTATACACGCTCTAGACGCCTCAAAGGAGCCCGAGCCGACGAAGCCTAGAGCACGTAGCGCGATAGGTCCTCGTCCGAGGCGATGTCCTCGAGCTTTTTCTCGACGTAGGCGCGGTCGATGACCACGTCGCCTAAGTTGGTCGCGAACGACACGTCCTCCAAGACGGTCTCTAAAACCGTGTGGAGCCGCCGCGCGCCGATGTCCTCGACGTCGGCGTTGACGCGCGCGCTGTACTCGGCGATGGCCTCGATGCCCGAGTCGTCGAAGCGCAGCCGCGTGCCGTCGACCTTGAGGAGCTCGGTGTACTGCTTGGTGAGCGAGTACTGGGGTTTGGTCAAGATCAGCTGGAAGTCGCTCGCGGAGAGCTCCTCGAGCTCGACCCGGATGGGGAAGCGCCCCTGCAGCTCGGGGATGAGGTCCGAGGGTTTCGAGGCGGTAAAGGCGCCCGCGGCGATAAAGAGCACGTGATCGGTCTTGACCTGGCCGTAACGGGTGTTGACCTGCGTCCCCTCGACGATGGGCAGCAAGTCGCGCTGCACCCCCTCGCCGGAGACGTCGGGGCCGCTCGTGTTGTCGCTGCCCGTGACCTTGTCGATCTCGTCGATAAAGATGATCCCCGAGTTTTCCGCCCTGGAGATCGCCTCGCGGGAGACCTCATCGTGGTCGATGAGCTTTTCCGCCTCCTCGCCGCGGAGCGCCTCGCGCGCCTCGCGCACGGTGGTCTTGCGCCGCACCCGCCGTTTGGGCAGAAGGTTCGACATCATCTCCTGGAGGTTAAGGCCCATCTCCTCCATACCGGGCATCATCATCTGCTGCGGGCGCTCGTCTTTGACTTCGATCTCGATGCTGCGGTCCTCGAGCTTGCCCGCCTCTAAAAGCTCGCGCATCTTCGCGCGCCCCTCCTCGGTGCCGCCCGGCAAGAGGGCGTCTAGAAGGTGCTCCTCGGCGTTTTTGGCGGCGCGCTCGCTGACGCGTTCTAGCTGCTCCTCTTGCACCATGACGTAGCTCGCCTGCACGAGGTCGCGGACCATCGATTCGACGTCGCGGCCGACATACCCCGTTTCGGTAAATTTGGTCGCCTCGACCTTGACAAAGGGCGCTCTAGCGAGCCGCGCGAGGCGCCGCGCGATCTCCGTTTTGCCGACCCCCGTGGGGCCGATCATCAGGATGTTTTTGGGGGTCACCTCGCGTTGGATCTCGCCCGCGAGCTGCCGCCGGCGAAAGTGGTTGCGCAGCGCCACCGCTACCGAGCGTTTGGCTTTGTGCTGGCCGATGATGTACTTGTCGAGCTCCTCGACGATCTCTAAGGGGGTCAGGTTGAGCATCACGCGTCCTCTTGGGTGGCGGTTTGCGAGCGGGCGGCGCCCTGCAGGACCGCTTCGTCGCTTTCGTCGGTGTCTTGCGTGTCGGGCACCTTGAGCACGGTCGCCGTACCGCTCGTGTAGATGTCGATGTCGGCGGCGATCAGGAGGGCGGTCTCGGCGATCTCGGCGGCGCTCATGTCGCTGTGGCGTAAAAGGGCGGTGGCCGCGGCCTGGGCGTAGGCGCCCCCCGAACCGACGGCGGCGATGGGTTCGTCGGGGGCGATGACGTCGCCCGCGCCGGAAAGCGTGAGGATCTGCTCGGCGTCGGCGACGATGAGCATGGCCTCGAGGTTGCGCAGCATCCGGTCGGTGCGCCACTCCTTGACGGTCTCGACCGCCGCGCGCATGAGGTTGCCGCGGTACGTCGACAGGTACCCCTCGAACTTCTCGAGCAGGGTGAACGCGTCCGAAACGGCGCCCGCAAAACCGGTGATGACGCGCCCGTCCATGAGGCTGCGTACCTTGGTAGCACCCTTTTTCACGATGGTGTCGCCCAAGGTGACTTGGCCGTCGCCGGCAATCGCCGTGACGCCGTCTTTATGCACCGCGACGATGGTAGTGCCGTGCATGCGCGGTGCGGAACGTGGAGAGTCTTGCATACAGGCGCAATCGTAACAGGCTACGTCTGGAGAGATGTAAGGCAGCTTTCTTGCTACGGACGCTGTAAGCTTTTCTCTCAACGGTTTTTGCAAGACCTTATCGTTCGGGGCGACCGGCGCCCCCACCCGCCCACGGCTCTGTGACGCTCTACGCCACAACGTAGCACGGTCATGCATCACGAATAAGTATCAGCACGTTAGTGCGCTTCTCATGCTCTTTCCCAAAGGCAACTGACTTCCTCATACAGGTAGCGTCCCTGAGTAGGGTTTTGCGCGCCCCACGGCCAAGATGTGCGTCCGATGTGAAAGCCCCTCATCGCAACTGTGTTGTGGACGAAAGTCTGCTGGTGTGACATCCGGCACCATCGGGTAAGAGGAGGCAACTATGAGAAAGCTTATTCAAGCAACGGCCGCTTCGTCGCTTTTAGCGTTCGCGGTGGCGCAGCAAGACCCCGCCGAGACGGCTTTCGTCCGCGTCGCGCACCTCTCGCCGAACGCGCCGGCAGTTAACGTGGAGCTGGGGGGCGGCGGTCTACTCGGCGGCAACGACGCTGCAGCCGACGCCGACGCGCTCTCGAACATCGAATACCGCGACGTCACGGACTACGTCGCCGTCGCAGCGGGCGACTACGACGTGGTGGTGTCGACGGAAGGGGGCGCGTTCCAAGAAAACCTCAACTTCGCTGCTGGCGGCTACTACACGATCGCGGCGATGGGCCTTGTGGCGCCCGGCGGCCTCGATCAGACCGCGGCGCCCGATGACGGCGGGTTCTTGGGCTTTGGCGGCACGGGTGACGTGCTCGGCTTCCGCCTCGAGGTGCTCGAAGAGGACGTCACGACCCTGACGGCGCTGCAGCCCGCCGACCCCGCCTTGCAACCCATCGATCCCGCGACGGGCCAAGCCACCGACCCCGAAACCGGTCAGCCGGTCGACCCCGTGACGGGACAACCCGTCGACCCCGCGACGGGTGCTGCCGACCCCGCTGCGCAACCCACACAACCCGCTGACCCGGCGGCGCAACCCGCTGACCCCGCCGCGACGACCGGCACGGTCGCCGACCCCGCGCTGCAGCAGCTTGTGACGGTGCGCTTGGTACACGCCGCGCCCGGGGTAGCGCAGGTGTCGCTCGTCAACGTTGGCGCCGCCGCCGACGCGACCGCTGGTGACGCCGCCGCGACGGACGACGTCAACGTGCTGATCGGCAACGTCCCCTTCGGCGACGTGAGCAACTATAACGACCTCGACCCGGCGCAGACCGCGGGTCTCGAGCTCCGCATCGAGGAGTCGCCGGCCGCCGCGATCAGCCTCGCCGACTCGCAGCTCGACGTCAACACCGTCTACACGATGTTCGTTATCGGGACGCCGCTCGAAGCGGAGCCGCTCGAGGTGCTGCTCGTCGGGACGACGCTGCAAGGGGCGCAGCAAGAGCCAGCTGACGACCAGCAGGACCAAGACCAGCAAGACCAGCAGCAGGGTCAGCAACAAGACCAGCAGGATCAAGCTGGCGCGCAAGACGAACAAGATCAGCAGGGTCAGCAAGACCAGCAGGACGACCAGGACAACCAGGGCAACTAAGCTTCTCTTTAAAGGAGGCACCCCGCGGCAACGCGGGGTGTTCTGTTTGGTCCGCGCGCCGCTCCAGGCCGCGCGGCCTTCTGCGGTAGAGTGCCCTATGCTGTTTCACCCTTTCCGCGGAGGTTTTCTCGAGCTCATCGTCGGCCCCATGTTCTCCGGCAAGTCCGAAGAACTCATCCGCCGCGTCACGCGCGCCTTTATCGCCAAGCAGCGGGTGCAGGTATTCAAACCCGCGCTTGACGGGCGCTACCACGCGCAGGCGGTCGCGTCGCACAACGGGCGCACGCTCGAAGCGCTCGCCGTTAGCGACGTGGAGGAGATGCGCGCGGCGCTCTCGGAGGCGGTGCAGGTTGTCGCTATCGACGAGGGGCAGTTTCTCTCGGCGGCGCTCGTCGGTTTTGCCTGCGACCTCGCCGAAAGCGGCAAGCGGGTGATGATCGCCGGGCTCGACCTCGACTTTCGCGCTGAACCCTTTGGACCCATGCCGGAGCTTTTGTCGCGCGCCGAATCGGTCACCAAGCTCACCGCCGTGTGTGTCCGCTGCGGCGCCCCGGCGACCCGCACGCAGCGGCTCATCGGGGGGCATCCGGCGCACTACGATGACCCCGTCATCCTCGTCGGCGCAGCGGAGGCGTACGAGCCGCGCTGCCGCGCCTGTCACCGCGTCCCGCGCGCGGAGCGCCTGACGCCGCTCTTCGCCGAGTCCCGCTAGGGGGACCTAGGGGTGCAAGCGGCTGCCGTCGCGGGGGAAAGCCCGCGCAAAGCGCACGTTGGCGATACCCAAAAGGAGCGCGGTGAGCCGCTCGGCGCCGATGGCGAAACCGCCGTGGGGGGGCATCCCATACTTAAAGACCTCGAGGTAGCCGCGAAACGCCTCCGGGTCGAGGTTGCGCGCGCGAAGCTGCGCGATGAGCGTCCCGTACTCGTGGACGCGCTGCCCCCCCGAGGTGATCTCGACGCCGCGGAAGAGGAGGTCGAAGCCGCGGGTGAGCCCGTCGTCGGTCGGATAGGTGTAAAAGGGGCGCGCGGCCTGCGGGTAGTTGGTGACAAAGACGAAGTCCGACCCCCGCTCCTCTTTGGCCCAGCGCCCGACGAGCCGCTCGGCTTCGGGGTCGAGGTCTTTACCGCCCGTCTGGTGGCCGTAACGCTCGCGCACCAACGCGCGCGCTTCAAGGAGCGTCAGGCGCGGAAAGGGCGCGCTGAGGTCCGGCGCCGCGGCCCCCAGCAGCGCGAACTCCGGCGCGCAGCGCTCGGCGACGTCGCGCATCATGGCCTTGAGCAGGCGCTCCTCGAGCGCCATGACGTCCTCGTCGGAGTCGATAAACCCCAACTCGACGTCGAGCGACAGGTACTCCGAGAGGTGCCTGGAGGTGTGCGACAGCTCGGCCCTATAGACCGGCGCGACCTCGAAGACCCGTTCGAACACGCCGACCATGATCTGTTTGTAGAGCTGCGGCGACTGTGCCAAGTAGGCGCGCTTGCCGTAGTAGTCGACCTCGAAAAGGGCCGCGCCCCCTTCTGCGCCGGCGGCGACGAGCTTGGGCGTAAAGATCTCGGTAAAGCCCTCCGCGCTCAACACCTCCCGAAAAGCGCGCACGAGCTCCGCTTGCACCTTGAGCGCCGCGCGCGCCTTGGGGCTCCGCAAGGAGACGTGGCGGTACTCCAAGAGCGTGTCGGGGTTGACGTGCCACGCCTCTTTGGGGATCTCGATGGGGGGGGGTTCGGCCGCGTTGGTGATGAGCTCGAGCGCCTCGGCGTGCACCTCCAGACCGCCCGGGGCTTTGGGGCTCTCGGCGACCCGACCGGTGACCCGCACGCACGACTCGGCGAGCGGCAGCTCGGTTTTGCCGAAGACGCACTGCACCACGCCGCTCCGGTCGCGCAGCAGCAGAAAACGGATGCCGCCCAGGTCGCGGCGGCTGTAGACCCAACCCTGCAGCGTCACCGTCTGCCCTAGTGCCTCGGGCAGGTCGCTGATGAGGTGGCGCTGAAGGGGTTCGGCGGGTGGGGTAGGGGGTGTGCTCATAGGTCTCCTCGTCGCGGCTTCGCCGGGGTGCCGTGACGCCGCGCCACGAAAAAACCCCGAGGGGTAGCCTCGGGGTAGCGACGTCGGCCTTCTCGACGCTTAAGCCCCGAGCCTCCTGCGGTCGTTATTGCGGCGCGCGCGTTGGGGGGAGCGGGGGGGCGTCATTGCGGGGTATCGTAGCAGGGCCGTGCGCGAAAGTCAACGAGCGGTGACCAGCCGGTCCCGGTGAGCTTCCCTAGTAAGCGATCGTGACGGCGGTGCCGCTCGCGCACACCATGAGCATCCCGCTGCCGTCGCGTAGGGAGATGTTTTCGTAGCCGATGGCCACGCTGATCACCGCGTTGGCGCCGAGCCGCCGCGCCTCCTCCTCCATCTCCCGCAGCGCGATCGCTTTGGCTTTGCGTAGCGCCTTTTCGTAGGCGCCGCTGCGCCCGCCGACGATGTCGCGGATGCCGGCGAAGATGTCGCGGAAGATGTTCGTTCCCATGATCGCTTCGCCGCTCACGACCCCGTGATAGGCCGCGATGCGAAGGCCCTCTAGGTGCGGGGTGGTGGTGACAAGGATGGTTTCGCGCTTTTTCAGAGCTTGCCCGAGCATGACCTACCATACCCGAGTCGCGTGGCCTAGGGTGAAGGTGGGGATGCTTAGCGGGAGAGGGCGAGCCGAACCGCCGCGGCGAGTTTGGCGAGGGGGGTGCGCGCGGCGAACGCCTCCGGCGTGAGCCACGCGTACGCGTCGTGTTCGGCGCTCAGAGTGACCTCGCCGCAGCGGTAGTCGGCAGCGTAGACAAGGACGATCATCGGATGATCCAGGCGCGTCGCGGTGTAGGCGGTCAGCGGGCGCGCCTCGAACGCGACCCTGAGCCCGCACTCCTCGCGGACTTCGCGTCGGGCTGTCTCGAGGGGGTCTTCACCCGCTTCAACGCGCCCCGAAAGCGTCTCCCAGAGCCCCGCCCCGGCGTCTTTGGTGCGCGCGCGGCGCATGGCGAGCACCGTGCCCTCGCGGCGAATCACGACGGCGACCGCGGCGACGAAAAGGGGCGGGGGGGCGTCCAAACTAGCGCTCCGGGAGGGTAAAACGCAGCGGGTTTTTGGGGTCGCGTTCGGGCACCGCCTCGAGCGCGTTGAGGCGGGCGGCAAAGGCGACGTCGCGGGCGTAGCCGAGCGTCAGCAGGTGCCTGGCGTGCTCCGCGCGCCGCAGCAGGGCGCCAAGGTCGCGCTGCCCCTCGACGAGGCTGAGCGCGAGGGCGGTCGCGTCGCCCGTGCGCAAGCTGGGCTCGAGCTTGAGCAGCTCGCGCGCGACGCACCCCGCGCCGACGACGTCGTCGAGCGACACCCGCCCGAGCGTCCCGGCGCACACCAGGGTGATGCCGCTTTTGGCGAGCGTCAGCGCCCGCGCCGCCGTCGCCCGCGCATTTACGACGCTCCCCAAGAGCACGTGCCGCGCCGGTGCCACGGCAGCGACCGCCCTGGAGCCGTTGGTGGTGCAGAGCACCGCGCTGCGCCCGGCGACCTCGAGGCGCTCTAGGGGCGAGTTGCCGCCGTCGAAGCCGGGGACGGGGTGACCGCCGCGCTCCCCCAAAAGGAGCGCGCCGGTACGCGCGGCCTGCGCCCGCGCGTCGTCGAGCTCGGCGACCACGAAGAGTTCGCTGAGGCCGCGCGCAAAGAGGTTGCTCGCGGTCGTCGTCATCCGCAGCACATCGATCACCACCGCGACGTCGCGGGGTGGGGTCGGCGAAAGGAGCTCGGTGTGGAGCCGCACACCACATTACACCACGCCTCGCGCTACGCGCCGTCGCCTCACCGCAGGTGCTGCGCCCCCACGGCCGTTGTGCCGCGCCAGGTGCAGCGCCGAGGGGCGCGTTACCATACGGCATGCCTTTACCCGAGACCTCGCCCCTCACGCCCCCGCGCCCCCGGTTGCTCCTCGTCGAAGACGACCCTGGGATTCGCGAGTCGCTCGAGCTCGGGCTCGGTTTTGAAGGGTTCGAGGTCGTGACGGCCGCTTCGGCGAGCGAAGGGTTGCGGCTTTTCGCGCAAGAGGCCATCGACGTGGTGATTTTAGATATCTTGCTCCCCGGTTCCGACGGCTACCGCGTCCTTGAAGCGATCCGCACCCCACACAACCCCAAGCGCGAGGTGGCGGTGCTGTTTTTGACCGCTCTTGACACCATTGAGGACCGCGTGCGGGGGTTGCGCCTCGGCGCCGACGACTACCTCGTCAAACCCTTTTCCTTAGCTGAGCTCGTCGCCCGCATCGAGGCGCTCTGGCGGCGGTTGCAGCGCCCCGTCACGGCGCTATGCGCCGCCGACGTGCGGCTCTACCCCGACAAGCGAGAAGCGTGGCGTGGTGGCGTGCCGCTCGAGCTCGCGCCCAAGGAGTTCGCGCTCTTGCAGGTGCTGCTCGAGCACCGGGCGCGGGTGGTCTCGCGTGAGGCGCTGATGCAGCGCCTCTGGGGGGAGCGGGTCGACCCCAACACGCTCGAGGTGCACGTTTCAAGCCTCCGCCGCGCCCTGGGTGACCCGCCGATGATTCGCACCGTGCGCGGCTACGGCTACCTGCTCGATGAGGCCGACCTTTCGTGAAAGCGCCTCACCTGAAGACGCCCGCGTGAAGGCGCTGCCTCAACGCGTCGACCTGCGCCGTCCGCGGTTGTTGCGGGCGCCTCTACCGGGGGGGCGCTACCGCCCGGAGGCGTGGTGAGGTTGCGTAGAGCGCGCCGCGGCTTCGGGGTGCCGCGCCGCTTAAGTCTGCAGGCGCGGCTGACGCTGCTGCTTTTGAGCGCGCTGCTGCTCGTTCTGGTGCCGCTCGGAGCGTTTACCCTCCAGGAGGCGCGGCGGGCCTCGCTGGCGACCTTAAGTGACGCGCTGCTCGTGCGCCTGGGCTTCTATAGCGCTGTTACCCCCGGCGACCTCGTGCCGCTCGCGGCGCTCGCCAACGAGTTCGGCGGTTACGGCTTTGTCTACCACACCGAGGAGGGGGCCGATGCGGGGGCCGGTAGCGGCGCGCTCCGCTTTACCGACACGGCCGCCCACACGCTCCCCGAGAGCGTGCGCCGGGCGCTCGAGGCGGGCGCGACCTACACGGGGCTCCACGGCGACGCCCTCTTCGCCGTCGTACCGCTTGAAGGCGGTGCGGTCGGTCTCAGCGTACAGGCCGGGGCGATAGGGACGCTTACCCAGCGGCTGCTGAGCGCTTACGCGCTCGCGGCGCTCGGCCTCTTCGCGCTCGTCGGGCTTTTGGGGGCCCAGCTGCTGCGGCTTGTACTCGCCCCCCTCAACCGGATGGCCGCAGCGATCGCCCGGCGCTCGCCCGATAACCTCGCCCCGCTCGCCGTACCCGACCTCCCCGAGGTGCGCCCCATCGCCGAGCGGCTCAACCAGCTGCTGCGCGAGCTGTCGCGCGCGCTCGAGCGTTCGGCGGCGCAGGAGCGCTCGGCGCGGCGCTTCGCCGCGCAGGCGTCGCACGAATTGCGCACGCCCCTAGCGGCCCTAAGCGGCTACCTCGAGGTGTTGCAGCGGCGCCCCGACGAGCCGCGGGCGCTCGCGGGGGCGCTGCGCGAGATGGCGCGGATGCGCGGGCTACTCGACGCGCTCTTGACCCTGGCGCGGCTCGAGGGGCGCGCGCGTATCAGCGCCCCCCCCTTGGAGCTGCGCGCCTTCGTGCGGGAGCGCTTTCCGCACCTGGCGCTCGCCGGGGCTGCAGAGCCGGTCTACACGCGCGCCGACCCCGAGCTCCTTGAGGTCGCCTTGCGCAACCTGCTGCGTAACGCCGAGCGCTACGGCGCGCCACCCGTGACGCTGAGCGTCCTGTCGCGCGAGGGGCGCGCGCAGCTCGTCGTCGAGGATGCGGGCCCCGGGTTTCCGGAGGCGCTTTTGGCGCGGGTGCTCGAGCCCTTCGTCTACGGCGCCGCCGGCGAGGGTGCAGCGGGGGGGGAGGGCGCGCGTGGCACCGGTCTGGGCCTCGCCATCGTGCGCGCGGTGATGGCGGTTCACGGCGGCGACGTCGTGGCCGAGAACGCGCCACACGGGGGGGCGCGCGTCACCCTCCGCTTCAGCTTCCCTTCAGGTTGGGGTGGTGAACGCTTCAGCCAAGGCGGCTAGGCTCGAGCTGGAAATCTTAGGAGGAGCCTATGCGTCACTTGCTGCGTTTGTCACGTCGGTCCCCGAGAGCCTATGCGCTCATGATGGCCCCCCTGTCGGCCGTCACCCTGTTCGGTTTGGGGGTGGCGCAGACGCCGAGCGCGCCCCCGCAGACCACGACCCAGAACGTCGCACCGAGCGCGCCCGAAGCGGAGCTGCCGCTCCCCCCGCTCGCTCCCCAAGCCTCTTGGCGCGAAGCCGAACGGGCGGCGAGCGCCCTGCAAAAGGCGACCCGCCGCGCCTACCGCTTCGACTACGCCCGTTCGGTGGCGCTCGCGAACCTCCAGAGCGCCAGCCCCCAAGGCCAAGCGGAAGCGCCGACGGAGGCGCTGCCCCTAAACCTGCTGGAGCTCGCCCAAGAACTCCTGCAGGAGGCGAACGCCGACTACGCGAGCGGCGCGTTCTTTCTGAGCGAGCGCAAAGCCAAAGCGGCCGAGGACCTCTACAAAGCGGCCGAACACCTGCAACAGGGGTACGGCGCGCTCCTGGGGGATGGGCCGGGGCGCGGCCGGAGCCGCAGGGCCGAACGCCGCGCGCTCGAAGCGCCCTACCGCGCGCAAGACGAGCTCGTCCGGCTCGACCGCGAGCTCGCCTTCTACACCCCCGAAGACGAGCGTCCGTCGCGGCTGCGCGCGGCGGCCCATGACCTCCTAAGCCGCGCTGTGTCGCCCGTCGCCAGCACCGAGGGAGCGCCCCTGCCCCCCGCCTTCGCCTCCCCCTACAGCCCCTTGCCATCGTACGCGGAGGCTGCGCGGGAGGTCGCGAAGGCCGGACGTCATCTTCTAGAGGGGTTGCGCGGCTTTTAGGGGTAAGCTGCCTCGTGATGCGAAGACCCCACCTAGGGGCGCCCCTCGTGGCGCTCCTTCTGTTCACTTTGGTGTGGGCGACGGCGCAGCCCGGCCCCCCCGACGGGCGTGGGCCGAGCCGCCGCGCCCCAAGTGCCGCAGCCTTCGATCCGGCCACGGCGTTGCAGGCGGGGGAGGCGCTACTGACGCGCCTCGAGGTGCTGGCGGTGTTCGAGCACGTTCACGGTCGGCGCGATGAAAAGCGCGAGCTGCGGGTGCTTTTGGGGGACGCTGCGGGGGCGTATGGCCGCTTCAACCTCGACCCCCTGTCGCTCGAGCCGGTCCCCATCGGGCTCGAGGGGGTCGCCCCGCCCCGTCCTGCAGCGGCGGAGCCCGAGGTGCTCTTTCGGGCGGCCGAAAGAGCGCTGCAGGCGCTCTCGCTCTCGGCGGTGGTGGTGCCCGAGCGCGACGGCGTCAAGCTGCTGCTCGTCTACGCGGGTCGCATCGTCGGCGAACTCAGGCTCAACCACGGCTACGCCCCGGCAGCCCACGCCAAGTGGCTCGAGGAGTACGGGCGCAGCCGCTGGCGTTTTCCCGATTGACAGCACCCTCGCCTCATGATAGGCTTGGGTCCTTGGCGCCGTAGCCAAGTGGTAAGGCAGAGGTCTGCAAAACCTCCATCACCGGTTCGAATCCGGTCGGCGCCTCCACCTACCACGGGCGCAGGTGGCCAGTGCACAGGCGCGTAGCTCAGTGGGAGAGCGCTACCTTGACACGGTAGAGGTCGGCGGTTCAATCCCGCCCGCGCCTACCAAAAAAGAAGCGTCAGAGACGCAAGACGTAGAACCCGCCGGAAGTGGCGGGTTCTCTTTTTGGGTGCGTTCGCACCTTATTTGCACCTACGGGACGGGCTAGTTCGCAGTGCTCGGGTCACGCTTGGGCAGGAAGTTGAGCAGGCTCACGGCGGCTTGCGCCCGCTGCGATGCAACCAGGTGGGTGTAGCGGTCGAGGGTGAAAGACGCGCGGCTATACCCTAATCGGTCAGCTAGGGTCTGTCTGACTGATTAGAGCCAGAGGATAATGGAGGCGACAAGCACGCCCGCGAGGTAGTTCCGACCCCGCTTGTCATAGCGGGTTGCTACAGCACGAAAGTCTTTAAGTCGGTTGATGCAGCGCTCAATGACGTTGCGCCCCTTGTACGCCTTGGTATCAAAAGCAGGTGGACGCCCACCTTTGGAGCCCTTGGCGAGCCGGTGCTTTTTGGCGTCTTCTCGCTCAGGGCTGATACAGCGAATGTTCCGTCGCCTCAACCCTTGGCGCTGCTTCTTAAAGCTGTAAGCCCGGTCCAAGCGGAGCTGTGAGGGGCGCTTTCGGGGTCGCCCTCTACCTAAACGTGGTACGTGTATCTCGTCGAGCACCCGCTCCAACCAAGCGGCATCGTTGCGTTGCCCGGCGGTCACGACAAGGGACAGGGGGCGAACCTTCCCATCAGCACAGACATGAACTTTGCTGGTATGCCCGCCACGCGAGTGGCCTAACCACTCATCTGTCAAGCCCCCCTTTTTTCGCCCTCGGCGGGCCGCTTTCTCGCACCTGCAGCGCTCCGGTGGGCTTTGATGTGACTGCTGTCCAAGGCCGCTCCGTCCCAGTCAATATCGCCTGTGGCGTCGGCATGCGCTTGAAGGGCTTGTAGGATGCGCTGCCAGTCACCGCTACGTTCCCACCTCGTGAACCGGTCCCAGCAGGTTTGCCAGGCTCCGTAGCGCTCAGGAACATCTCGCCAAGGTGCTCCAGTCTTGAGCCGCCACAAAATGCCGTTGATAACTCGGCGATGGTCAACGTAGGCGTGGCCGCGTTGGGGATTCGCAGGTAAATGCGCTTTTAACGCTCGCCACTGTTTCTCGCTTAAGTCCGTCCGTGCCATGCCTTTACCCTAAAACATCAGTCAGCCCTTCTGTCAGACAGACCCTAGCACTTTCGCGTCCATGCCGCTACGAATCGCCATAAAAGCGTGCAGGTGGCGCAAGTCGTGTAGCCGGATGCGCGACGCGTGTTTCCCCTGACTTGACGCCTAAAAGCTACCCCGGGACTCCACGCGTCCGGTTGGTGATGTAGCTTCGTGGTGCGCTAGAGGGTGCCGCCCGAGGCCGACGCCCGCAACTTGTGCACCAGGCGCAGCCCGAGCTCGAGCTCGTCGTCGCCGAGAGCCGAGAGGGGGGCGTGTAAGGTGCGCTGCCACGCCTCGCGCAGGCGCGCGCGCTCCCGTTCGCCCGCCTCTGTGAGTTCGAGGTGAACGCGCCGACCGTCGCTCGGGTCGCTCTGCCGCACGATGAGGCCGCGCGCCTCGAGCTCGCTGATCATCGTCGACACCGCCGGCGGTACGAGCTGCAGCGCCTCCGAGAGCTCTTTGGGTTGCGCGAGGCCGCGCCCGACGAGCTCCAACAGAAGGGCCCTGACCGTGCGGAACCCGAGCGGTTCAAAGGTGCGCGCGGCGCTCTGCCGCAGCGCCCACATGAGCGGCAGCGCGTGCGCGCTGAGCTCCTCGATCATGGCCTCTTTGGAAAGGGGGCTGTCGGCGGAGGACGAGATGTCGGTAGGGTCGGGCATGAGGGCCATTATGACACTGTGCTGCGCGAAATGTGAAGATTTTTATAGCTTCGGGCTGATTGAAACGTTGTCGCTCACCTATACACAACATGTTGGGTGCGCAGAGGTTGTGTGACGTGGCGTTTGTACGCCTGTGCGCTCTTTGGTGTGGCCCCCTCACGTAGAGTAACGACGTGGAACTGCGACCTGGACACCCCTTTCCGTTGGGCGCGTCGTGGGATGGTCTGGGGGTCAACTTTGCCCTTTACAGCCAGCACGCGACGCACGTTGAACTCCTACTTTTCGATAGCCCCGAAGCGGAGGCGCCGTCTCAGACCATCGCCCTCCCCGAACGCACGGGACCGGTGTGGCACGGCTACTTTATCGGGATCTATCCGGGACAGCTCTACGCCTACCGGGTGCACGGCCCCTTTGAACCGCACCACGGGCACCGCTTCAACCCCCACAAAGTGCTTTTAGACCCCTACGCCAAGGCGCTCGGCCGCGAGCCGCGGTGGCACAGCGCGCTGTTCGCCTACCGCCTGGGCGACCCGCAAGCGGACCTCAGCTTTAATGACGAGGACAGCGCCCCCTACGCCCCCCTCGGGAGAGTCGTCGAAGACGCTTTTGAGTGGGGGGATGACCGGCACCCCAACATCCCGTGGGAAGAGACGATCATCTACGAAACGCACGTCAAGGGCATCAGCAAGCTGCACCCCGAGGTCGACGAGCACCTGCGCGGGACCTACCTGGGGCTCGCCTCGGCGCCCATCTTAGAGCACCTGACCTCGCTCGGCGTCACCACCATCGAGCTTTTGCCGGTGCAGGCTTTTACCAACGACCAGTACCTCGTCGACAAGGGGTTGTCGAACTACTGGGGGTACAACCCGCTCGCCTACTTCGCGCCGCACCCGGGCTACGCGACGCGCCCCGAAGCGGCGGTGCAGGAATTCAAGATGATGGTGCGGGCGCTTCACAAAGCGGGCTTAGAGGTGCTCATCGACGTGGTCTACAACCACACCGGCGAGGGCAACCGGATGGGGCCGACGCTCTCTTTTAAGGGGATCGACAACGTCTCTTACTACAAGACCAAACCCGACGAGCGCCGCTACTACATGGACTACACGGGTACCGGCAACACGCTAGACGCCACCCAACCGGCCGTGGTGCGCCTCATTACCGACTCGCTGCGCTACTGGGTTCAGGAGATGCACGTCGACGGTTTCCGCTTCGACCTCGCGACCTCGCTCGCGCGCGGTTTCGACGACGTCAACATGCACGCGACGATGATGCAGGCTATCGAGCAAGACCCCGTGCTCTCGAAGGTCAAACTCATCGCCGAACCGTGGGATGTGGGCCCCAACGGGTATCAGGTCGGCGGGTTTCCCTGGAACTGGTCGGAGTGGAACGGCCGCTACCGCGACACCGTCCGCGCGTTCTGGCACGGCGGGGAGGGGCTCACGGCCGAGCTTGCGACGCGCGTCACCGGTAGCAGCGACCTCTACGCGCACCGTGGGCGCCGCCCGTTCGCTTCGGTGAACTTTATCACTGCCCACGACGGTTTTACCTTGCAAGACCTCGTTTCGTACAACCACAAGCACAACGAGGCCAACGGCGAGAACAACCGCGACGGTGAAGACCACAACAGCTCGTATAACGGCGGCGCCGAGGGGCCGACCGACGACCCGGCGGTGCTAAAAAATCGCGAGACGCGCAAACGCACCTTTTTGGCGACCCTGCTGCTCTCGCAGGGGGTGCCGATGATCCTGGGCGGCGACGAGCTCTCCCGTACCCAGGGGGGGAACAACAACGCCTACTGCCAAGACAACCCCATCAGCTGGTTCGACTGGGAGCTCGACGAGCGCGAGGAGGGCTTTTTAAACTTCGTCAAGGACCTGATCGCTTTCCGCAAGGCGCACCCCATCTTTCAGCGGCGGCACTTTTTAACCGGGCGCGAGGTGAATGGTTGCCGCGACGTGACCTGGATCCACCCCGAGGGGCGTGAGATGCATGAGGGCGACTGGCACAACCCGAAGCTGCGCGCGTTGGGGATGCTTCTATGCGGCGAAGCGTCTTCGGAGCTGCCGCAAACGGGTCAGGGGGCCCCGGATGAGAGCTACTTGGTGCTCTTTCACGGCAAGCGCCCCGCGCGCTTCGTGCTCCCCGACGTACCGGGGCACCCCGGATGGCTCTGGGAGCGGCTCTGGGCGACCGAGCCGGGTCGGGCGCGGCGGTTGCGGCCGCTGCACGCCGGCAGCAGCCTGATCCTGCCGACGGGGCAGATCTCGGTGCTGCGCGGGGTAGAGCCGAGGTAAGCACGCGCAACGTTGTACGCAACCTCTCGGCACTACATACTTGCTCGGGCGAGCTCCGCATAATGGCCGGGTTGGCCCCCATAGCTTCGGCAGTTCCCTGGAGGTAGTTATGAGGTTACGTAGGCGCACGTTGCTCCTCGGGTGTCTTTGGTTGCTGACGGCGTGCGGCTCCCGCTCGGGAGCGCCCGACCCCGTAGACGCGGAGCGGGAGGCGGCGCTGGCGCGCTTTCGGGAGCAGGCGGTCGCCTGGGCCCCTTGTGATCCGAGCATCTTTCCGGAGGTGCTGCTAGAGCCCCTGGCGACTCTGGGCGACCGCCTCGAGTGCGCGACGCTCCGCGCGCCGCTCGACTGGGAGGTGCCCGAGGGCGAGGCGATCAACTTGGGCGTGTTGCGGGTGCGCGCCGGGGACGAAGCCGCCCGCCGCGGCGCGATCCTCACCAACCCCGGGGGGCCGGGGGGCGACGGCCTCATCCTGGGGGCGCTGCTCGGGTTGGTGTTCGCCAGCAACGGGGGGGCGGAGCTCGGCTTCGAGGCCGCCGCGCCCGAGCTGCTCGGCGCGGTCTCGAGCGCCTACGACGTCGTCGGCTTTTCCCCGCGCGGGGTAGGGGGGAGCTTCCGCCTCTACTGCGGGACGAACCGGCGCGCCGAACCGCCGGGCTTCTACACCGACCGCTCGCCCGAAAACGTTCAGGCGCTCCTCACGCTCGGGGAGCGCCAAGCGGACGCCTGCTTGAATACCCCCCTAAGCCAGTACATCAACACCGAGCAGACCGTGCGCGACATGGACCTGATCCGCACCGTGATGGGCGACGAAAAGCTCAACTTCCTGGGGTACTCGTACGGCTCCTGGTTGGGGGCTTGGTACGCCAAGCGCTTCCCGCAACACGCGGGCAACATCGTGTTAGACGCCAACGTCGACTTTACGGCGACCTTTGAGGCCATCTTTAACGACTTCGTCCGGGGGTTCGAGCGCGCCTTTAGGGAGGTCGCCTTGCCCTTTGCCGCGCGCAACGACGCGGTCTTCGGCCTCGGCGGCAGCGCCGATGAGGTCTACGCGGTCTACGACGGGCTGCCCGAAGACCTCAAAGCGGTCCTCGTGCAGGGTTCGCTGTCGATCTTCGCCGCGCTCTACAGCTCCGAAGCGGTGCCCGATATCGCCCTGACGCTCGTCGCGGCGCGGGGGGTCGACGAGGCGCTAGAGGCGTTTGGTGACACGCTCACCCTCGACAACTTCGACGCGTTCGCGGCGCTCGTGGGCGAGCAGACGTACGCCGAAGACGCGTTCGTCGACGAACTCGCCCGCACCTACGCGCTCACCCTCGCGCAGGACTACCTCCTCTACCGCGACTTTTTGGAGAACGGCCCCTACCCGGTCGAGCTGCCGCCGGAGGGGGCTGTTGGTACTGCCGTGACCTGCAACGACGCCCCCTGGCCTCAGGGCGCGGAGCACTACATCAGGCGCGGCAACGAGGCGCACGAGAGCTATCCCTTACTGGGCGGGGCCCTGACGGCCGAGCCGTGCGGCTTCTGGGGCGCGCCGACCGCCGCGATGCCCGAGACGCCGAGCGAGATGGCCCCCATCCTGATGGTGCAGACCGGTTTTGACGCCGCGACCCCGAGCGAGGGGGCGCTGCGCGCCTTTGACTCGCTGCCGAACGCGGCGCTTATCTACATCGAAAACGAGCTGTCGCACGGGGCTTTCCCCTACAACACCGCGTGCGTCGATGCGGCGGTAGCCGCTTACCTTTTAGACGGCACGGTGCCACAGACGCGGGTGCAGCATTGCGACGCCCGCCCCCTCCCTGGGGAGACGCAGGTCTACCCGCCGGGCGGGGTGCCGCGCCCCGCGGCGGCGCGCGTCTCCGCGCAGGCGCTCTTGAGGCCCGCCGCGCACCACCCGCTGTACGGGCTGCTGCACGATACCGTGCGTCAAAACGCCGCCGACTTTTTTGGGCGCGGCCAAAGCTCGCCCTGGAGCCGCTAGGGTGCGGGGTAGGGGGTCTCCCTACCCCGCAGCGTTCGGTCGGGTGTGCGCCTGGATGGTAAGGGGCTTGGTGGTGCGGGCCGACGACGCGACCCTCGGCGGGGTCGTACTCTCCTGCCTCCTGCTCCTAAGCGCTTGCACCCCCGTCGCTCAGCCGGCGAGGGGTGCAACGTCCACCACACCCCCGGAGACGGCGGCGCACCCTGTGGCGCACCCTGTCGACGCCGGCGCGACCGCGCTCGTCGGCAGCGGCCTCACGGTCCCCGACACGGGGGTGACCCTCCAGGTCGGGGAGGCGTTGTTGCGGGGGGAGCGGATCGCTTTCGAGCTCCCCGGGGACCGCGGCACGTTGCAGCTGCTCGCCCCCGGCCTCGAGGTGCGCGCGCAGGGACGCGACTTTCTCGTGCTCCCCCTCGAGGTGCGCCGCGTCTCCGGCGCGGGTGGGCTCTACGTGACGCTCGTCGAGGTCGGCCCCGAAAGGGTGGCGCAGCGGGGCAGCCAGGCGCTCGGCCGCGGCCTCCGGCTGCTCAGCCTAACGGCCAGCGACGGGCTCATCACGGTGCAAACCGTCGACGCCCGCTTGGGGCGCCCGCCAGCGATGACCCCGCGCGGGGGCGGCACGGTGCGTTTTAGGATCGTGGGCGGGAGGTTGGTGCGGCAACCGTAGCGCCCGTTCGCACCGGTCTACGGCGAAAACCGCGCCACGAGCGCTTCGTACTCGCGGACGCGCGCCTCGGCGACCTTGAGGCTCGCCTCCCAGAACGCCCCGCTCTCTAAGTCGATACCGAAACGGGCCGCCAAGGTGTTCGCGTCCTCCATCCCCGTCGCGGCGAGCAGCGCGTCGTAGCGTTCGTGCCACCCTTCCGGCTGGTCCTGGTACTGGGCGTAGAGCCCCAAACCGAAGAGGTAGCCGAAGGTGTAGGGGAAGTTATAAAAGCTCCGTCCCACGCTGTAGTAGTGGCCTTTGTGCGCCCACATGAGCGGGTGGCGCGCGCTCTCATCGAGCGCGTCGCCGTAGGTGGCCGCCTGCGCCTCGAGCATCAGCTCGTTGAGTTCGGCGACCGAGAGCTCACGTTCGCGGCGGCGCTCGAACACGGCGCGCTCGAACAGAAACCTCGAGTGGATGTCGAGGACGAGCTGCGTGCTGCCCAGCAGGTCCTGCTCCAGGATCGCCAAGCGTTCCCGATCGTCGGCGCGCGTTAGCAGCGCGTTGACCACGATCGTCTCGCAGAAGATGCTGGCGGTTTCGGCGAGCGTCATCGGCGTGTCGCTCTGCAGCTCGGTGCGGCCGTAAGCGTAGGCGCAGGCGTTGTGATACGCGTGCCCGAGCTCGTGCGCCAGGGTAAAGACGTCGTCGAGGTTACCGCCGAAGTTGTGCAGCAGCCGCGACTCCTGCACCCCGGGGACGCCCATGCAGAAGGCGCCGTTGCGTTTGCCCTTGCGCGGCGGGACGTCGTGCCAATGTTCGTCAAAGGAGCGCTGCGCGAACGCGGCGAGCGCCGCCGAGTAGCTGCCAAAAGCCTCGACCACGAACGCCTGGGCCTCGTCCCAGCTAAAGCGGCGCGGCGCGCCGACCCCGACCGGGGCCAGCAGGTCGTACCAGGCGAGCGTCTCTTGGCCCAAAAACTTGGCCTTGGCCGCTAGGTAGCGCCGAAAGAGCGGGAAGTGCGCCTCGCACGCCCCTTGCATCGCCGCGAGGCTGCGGGCGCTGATGCGGTTTTCGAAGATCGCCTCGTCTAACGCGCTCGCCCAACCGCGCCGCCGGGTGAGTTCGTTGACCTGGCCCTTGATCGAATTGAGCGCGGCGGCAAAGGGCACGGCGTTGCGCTCCAAAAGCTCGAGCTCGGCCTCAAAAGCGCTGCGGCGCACCTCGGGGTCGGGGTCGCTCTGCAAGTTGCGCAGCTCGGTGAGCGGAAGCTCGGCTTCGCCCCTGCCGGGGAGCGTCACGCGGAGGGTTTCGCGGCTGATCAGGTCGCCGTGCAGCTTCGCCCACGCCCCCCCGCTGCTGGGGTGCAGGGCGGCGGCGAGCTCTTCGGCCTCGCTCCCCATGAGGTGCGCGGCCTCCTCCTTGCTGCGGCGTACGAAGTAGGCGTGCGCCCGCGCGCGCTCTGAACCCTTAAGGAGCCTTTCGGCGTCCAACGCGCCGACCCAGGCGGTAAAGCGGGTGCTCAAAAAGCTGAGTTCGCTCCCCAGCGGCTGGAGCGAGGAGGCTTCCGCCTGCGCGCGGTCGTTAAAGGCGTCCGTGGCGATAAAGCCTACCAAAAAGGCGCGCAGCGTGGCGAAGCGGACGTAGAGGTCGTTGAGCTGATCGAGAAGCGCGTCGAAGGTGGCGACCTGTTCGCTGTGGGTGGGCAGGGGTTCGCGCGCGGCGCCCACGCCGCGCGCGTCCATGGCCGACCGGAGCGCCTCGACGCGCTCACGCAGCTCGGCTTTGGCCTGCGCGTACGCGGGCGCGTCGAGCCCCGGGAAGATCGAGGTGAGTTGCCAGTGCGGTAAGGAGGCGGTTTGGCTCATGGCTGACTTTAACCCGTTTGTCGTAAAGCTTTGTTAAAAGGCGCCGCGATCTTCGCGGGCCCTAGCGTGGGAGGGGCTCGGCCTCGAGGCGCGCGAGCACCTCCTGCGCCGCGCGCTCGGCGGCGTCTTTAAAGGGGAAGAGCACGAGGTCCGCGCCCGCCGCCCTGAGCGCGTCGCCGACGGCGCGGCTGTGGGCGGTGACCGCCACGCGGCCGCCGTAGCCGTAGTGGCGCAGCCCGTGCAGCAGCGCCACGTTGACCTCCAGGTGGGGGATGCTCGAGACCACCCAGCGCACGCCGCTGAGTTCCAGCGTACCCGGGTACTCTGGGTCTTCGGCGTCGCCGTAGTGCGCCGTCACCCCGGCCGCGCGCCACCGTCGCACCGTCTCGGGGTCGAAGTCGACGCCGTGCACCGTGAGCCCCCCCTTGTGCAGCTCGCGCAGCAACCGACCGCCGAAGCGTCCGAGGCCGAAGACGAGCGCGTCGGCGCCGCGCGCGCCCGCGTTGGCGTCGCCCTCGCTCTCGCGAAAGGGGACGCGCCGCTCGAAGGGGCGCAGCAGCGGGGCGAGGCGGGTGTAGAGCTCGTTCGAGTAGAGGATGAGGTAGGTCGACAGCGCGATGGTAACGAGCCCCACCAAGGTGATGAGCCCGACCGTGTCGCGCCCGATGTGCCCCAGCGAGGCACCGAGGGCGGCGAGGATCAGCGAAAACTCGCTGATCTGCGCGACGGTGAGCCCCGCCAAAAACCCCGTGCGTTTGCGGTAGCCGAGCCAGCGCATGATCAGCATGACGATCAGCGGGTTGCCGACTAGCACAAACGCCGAGAGCACCAAAGCGGGGACGACCTGCGCGCCCAAAAGCCCGAGCTCGAGCCCGGCGCCTAGGTTGATAAAGAAAAAGAGCAGGAGAAAGTCGCGCAGCGACACGAGCCGCGAGGCGATCGCTTCGCGGTACGGGGTCGAGGCGAGCGCGACCCCCGCGAGAAAGGCCCCGACCTCGGCGCTAAAACCCAAAAGGTCGCCCGCTGCGCCGAGCGCGACGGCCCAAGCGACCGCAAAGAGCACCAGCAGCTCCGCCGAGCGCGCGAGCAGGTGTAGCAGCCGCGGCAACAGCAGCGCCAGCGCGAAGGTGCCCCCCAGAAACAGCAGCCCCCGCAGCCCCACGGCGAGGGCCTCGAGGAGGGGGTGGCGGTCGCTGCCCTCGCCGAGCGCCGTCAGGACGATCATGGCGAGCACCACCACGAGGTCCTGGACGATCAGAAACCCCACCGCGATGCGCCCGTGCAGGGCGTCGATCTCGCGTTTGTCCGAGAGCAGTTTGACGATGATGATGGTGCTTGAAAAGGTCAGCGCCACCGCGACGTAGAGCGCCGCTACCGGCGCTAACCCGAGCGCGCGCGCGATCACAAACCCCACCCCCGAGGTGAACGCGACCTGCCCGAGGCCCGTGGCAAGCGCGGTCGGTCCCATCCGCCGCACGAGCTGCACGTCGAGCTTGAGCCCCACCACAAAGAGCAGCAGCGCGATGCCGAGCTCCGCCAGCAGCCCCCACAGCTCGCCCGGGTCGATGACGCCCAGAGCAGACGGGCCCACGAGGATGCCGACCACGATAAAGGCGATGATCAGCGGCTGCCTGAGCCGCACCGCCACCGCGCCGACGAGCGCGGCGATCAGGAGGAGCAAAGCGACCTCGTAAAAGGGGTTTAGCATCCTTACCCCCGAGCATACCGCGCGCCGTCGGGTCGGGGGCTAGGCCGTCAAAATCCGCTCGTACACCCGCAGGTAGTCGTCGACCATCCGCTCCTGGCTAAAGCGCGCCGCGGCGTCCGCGCGTATGGCGCGGCGATCTAGTTCAGGGAGCTGCGCGACGGCTGCTGTCGCCGCCTCGAGCCCCGTCACGACAAAACCGTTTACCCCGTCGCGCACGATCTCCGGCACCGACCCGCGCGGGGTAGCGATCACCGGTGTGCCACAGGCCATCGCCTCGACCATCGACAGACCGAAGGGTTCGTCGAAGTTGATGAGGTGCAACAGCGCCGCCGCGCCGCCTAAAAGCCGGTTTCGCTCCTCCGGTCCGACCGACCCGACGTAGCGCACGCGGTCGCCGAGGTGGGGCGCAATCTCCCGCTCGAAGTACCTCTGGTCTTGGATGATGCCCGCCAAGACGAGGGGGCGCTCGGCCCTTTGGGCGACCTGGATGGCTTCGGCGGCACCCTTGTCGGGGTGGAGGCGTCCAAAAAAGAGCAGGTAGTCCTCGGGCGTCTCGCGCAGCGTAAAGGCGCCGAGGTCGATGCCGTGGTGCACGGTGGCGAGGTAGGTCAGTTCGGGGTGGCGGTCGGCGTCGCTGATGGCGACGTAGTGGGTGCGGCCATTGTAGCGCCGGTAGACGGGCAGGATGCGCGCCGACGAGAACCCGTGGATGGTCGTGACGACGGGGGTGCGGACCAGGCCGCTATAGGTGAGCGGCAGAAAGTCGTAGTGGTTGTGGATGAGGTCGAAAGCGTCCGCCTGCTCGAAGAGGTTGGCGAGGTGCAACCCCTCCCACACCTTGGCGTCGAGCGTGGGGTCCTCCTCGTAGGGGCGCGGCACGACGGCCGAGAGGCGCGCTTGGGTCTGCGAGTCGGCGGTGGCGAAGAGCGTAACGTCGACGCCCCGCCGCACGAGCCCCTCGGTAAGCAGCGAGACCACGCGTTCCCAGGGGCCGTAGTGGCGCGGCGGCACGCGCCAAGCGATGGGGGCGAGCATGGCGATCTTGACGCCCCCGCCGCCTACGCGGCGCACCGCCATCAGTCGGCGATCACCGCGGGCGGTGCGGGGTCAGCGTCTAGCTGCGTCAGGCGGTTTGGCGCGGCCAGCGTCGGCGGCAGCGAGCTCCGCCGCAGCTCGAGCAGCGACAGCAAAAACGCCAGCGTCGACTCCGCCCCCTGGTTCTGGTTGACGCGGTCGGGTTGGAGGCCGTCGAAGCAGCCGCCGGTCGTGGGATCGAAAAGGGGCAGACCGAGGTCATTTTCGCCCAAAAACCACTCGAAGGCGCAGCGAGCCTCTTTGAGAAAGCGCGCGTCGCCCGTTGCGGCGTGCGCGGCGAGGCACGCCGAGACCATCGCGTGCGCCTCGACGGGCTGTTGGTCGAAGGTGGCGCGCACGCCGCCGCGCGGGTAGAAACCGTTGCAGCCGATCCAGGAAAAGTGGCCGTTGGGTTTTTGTTCTTGCATGAGCCAGTCGAGGCTCTGGAGCCCGATCTCGAGCAGCTCGCGCTGAGCGAGCTGCTGTCCGGTGGTGATGAGCGCGTGCGGCAGTTTGGCGTTGCAGTAGCTTAACAGCGGTTCGAACCAGGGCCACGCCGGTGACGCGTTGTCGCGGTAGAGCTTGACGAGCCGCCCGGCGAGCGCCTCCTGCACCCCCTGGGCGCTGCGGTCGCCGGCGAAGCGCTCGAGGTACGAGGCGACGCCGAGGAGGGTAAAGGCCCAGGCGCGCGGGCTCGTAAACTCGAGCGTACCGGGCAGCGCCCGCTCGAAAAGCGCCCCCGCGACGCCCCGCAGCGAGCGGTCTTGCGAGCTGCCCAAAACGGTGCCGAGCGCCCACAGCGCCCGACCGTGGGCGTCTTCGGAGCCGACCGGCTCGAGCCAGGTGCGGTCGTACGCCATAAAGTTGCGAAAGCGCCGCGTGGCGGGGTCGAAGGCGTGGTGCAAAAAGGCCAGGTAGCGCGGGGTGAGGCGCCGCACCCGCTCCGAGAGCTCGTCATAGGCTTCAAGCATCACTCCGGCGATGAGCGCGCGGGCGTTGTCGTCGGTCGTGTAGCCCTCGTTGTAGTTGGGCACCGCGTGGACGGCGTGCTGCAAGATGCCGGTGTCGTCGCTTAGGCGCTCCAGGTGGCGCAGGTCCAGGGGCGGAAACTCGGGGGGGCGGGCGCCGAGCGGTTTGGGCAGCGCGACTTGCGAGGCGCTCGTCGAGCGTTCGCGGGCGCGGCCGAAGACCTCGGTGTAGCGCGCGGCGACGGCGGGCCAGATCATCTCGCGGCCGTAGAGGTAGGCGCGTTTGCGCATGGCGTTGCGCTCGGGGGCGTTGTCGAGCACGGCCAAAACGTTCTCGGCCAGCGCGTCGGGGTCGGCGAAAGGCGTCAGGCGCCCGCGGCCCTCAGCGAGGAGCTCCTCGGCGTACCAGTAGGGCGTCGAGATCACCGCTTTGCCCGCCCCGAGCGCGTAAGCGAGCGTCCCCGAGACGATCTGCTCGCGGTTGACGTAAGGGGTCAGGTACACGTCGGCGGCGCCGATAAAGGCGAGCAGCTCGTCGAGCGCGACGAAGCGGTCGTAGAACACGACGTGGTGTTCAACGCCGAGCGTGCGCGCGAGGCGCTGCAACGACAGGCGGTACGACTCGCCGTTTTTGCGTTTGAGGTGCGGGTGCGTCGCGCCGACGATGAGGTAGAGCACGTCGGGGTGGCGTTCGACGATGCGCGGCAGGGCGCGGATGGCGTGCTCGAGCCCCTTGTTGGGCGAGAGCAGGCCGAACGTCAAGAGGACCGTCCGGTCCTCGACGCCGAAACGGTCTTTGTAGAAGGTCGGGTCGGTAAAGGGGACGTCGGGGATACCGTGCGGGATGAGGTCGACGTGGGTTTCGGGGATCCCGTAGACGCTCCCCAAAAAGGCGCGCCCTTTTTCGCTCATCACCACGAGGCGTTCGGAGAGCGCGGCGAGCTCCTCGATGACGAGCCGCTGCTGCGGCGTGGGGTGTTCCAAAACCGTGTGCAAGGTGGTGACAACGGGCGCTTTGAGGTCGCGTAGGAGCGTGAGGAGGTGGCTGCCGGACTCCCCGCCGAAGATGCCGAACTCGTGCTGCACGTTGACGACGTCGACGTCTTGCAGGTTTAAAAAGTCGGCGGTGCGCGCGTAGTGGCTGAGGTCGCCCTGCGGCAGCTCGAAGCGCACGACGGGCGGGTAGGCGTAGCCCTCGGGCGTATCGTTCATCGCCACGGCGAAGACCGCCTCGGGGCCGTGAAGCTCACCGAGCGCCCCGACGAGGTCCGCGGTAAAGGTCGCGATGCCGCACTGGCGCGGCGGGTAGTTGCCGATCACAGCGATTTTGCGAAGTGAACTGCGGTTCACCGGTTCCCCCTCTTTGTAACTCGTCCCCTCGCACTGGCCTCGTCGGTGCTGCGTGCGCAAGTAGCAGGACGTAAAGGTGTCGCCGCCCTCCTCGAGGCGCTGCACGAGGTGATAAGGTGGGCCGCCGCGGCGTAGCGCGGGCGGCGTGGGTTGCAACGAAAGCAAGGTGGGGTGCGCACGGTCCACGTCTCCCCAGAACGCGTCCTGAAGCGCGGGCAGCGGAGCCGCTGCCGGTGTGAGGGTGCGGGGCGTGCTCGCTCCCAGCGCCGAAACGCTGGCCCGCAACCTCACCCTCCCACTTTACCACGGCCGAATGTGCCGCAATTCACTTCAACGTTACGGTGTGAGCGTTCAGTTCCGCCCAGGGGCGTTAAAGACGCGCTGGAGGCGCGCTGCGGGGGCCCTAGCCAACGCGCCGAGCCCGCCGTGGCTAGGGGCTGGGGTGCGTGGACCACGGCGAGCGCCGAGCCCAGAGCCCACCGGTCCCCAGGTGACCGCGGCTGCGCCCAGCCTAGAGGTGCGGCTCGCCCTCGGGGGGCCAGGTGCCACCCAGGCTAACCCAGGCGCTCACCATGTCTAAGGGGACTTGAGCGGAGAAGGTGATCGCGTGGTGGTCGCGGGGGTGGGGGAGGCTCAGGCGCTGCGCGTGTAGCGCGTGGCGGGCTATAAGCGGCGAGGGTTTGCCGTAGACGCTGTCGCCCAAGATCGGAGCGCCCAGGTGCGCGAGGTGCACGCGGATCTGGTGCGTGCGCCCGGTGTGGGGTTTGGCGCGCACCAGGACCGCTTCGCGGGTGCGCGCGAGCACCCGAAAGTAGGTCGAGGCGCTCCGCGGGTTGTTGCCGCCGACGGTCATCTTACGCCCGTGGTGGGGGTGGCGTCCGATGGGGCCGTCCATGTAGAGGTCGTCCTCGAGGGTGCCGACGGCGATAGCGATGTACTCCTTTTCGGTGAGGCGCTTTTTAAAGGCGCTCGCGAGCTCGCGGTGCGCCGCGTCGTTTTTGGCGACCACCATCACCCCCGAGGTCTCCTTGTCGAGCCGGTGCACGATGCCGGGGCGGTAGTCCTCGTCCTCGGGGTCGAAGAGCTTCTCCTTGGCGAGCGCCATCCGACCTAGCAGGGCGTTGACCACCGTTCCCTCGCGGACCGTAGCGGTCGGGTGGGCGGTCATCCCGGGGGGTTTGTCGATGGCCGCGAGGTCGTCGTCCTCGTAGATGATGTCGAGCGGCGTGTTTTCGGGTTCGACGCGTAAAGGCCGCGGGGGGGGGAGCACCACCGACACGAGCTCGCGCCCCGAGAGCTTGGTCGAAGCTTTGGCGACCGGTTGCCCATCTAACTGCACGTAGCCGCCGAGCACGAGGTCTTTAGCGTACGTGCGCGAGAGCTCGAGCGCCACTGCGATGGCGACGTCGAGGCGCTCGCCGGCAGGGGCTTCAAAAACCCGTACGTCCACCCCGCTAGTCTACCGCCTGAACAAGGGCGCGGCGTCTTGTAAGAGAACCCTCGAGGGCACCGGGGCCGGTCTATCCGGTCGCGCGCGCGCAGCGGCACGTATACTACGACCATGAACACCTCACCCTCCCCGACGACGTCACCTCACGACAGAGCCCCGCGTTACACCGTCGCGCTCGACGCCATGGGGGGGGACGCCATGCCCCAAGCGGCCGTCGCCGGCGCGCTCGCCGCCGCCCGCGAGGGGGTGTCGGTCGTGCTCGTGGGCGACGAGGGGGCGATCCGGCAGGAGCTGCGCGCGCAAGGGGGCGAGCTGCCCGTGCATCACGCCCCCGACACCGTGCGGATGGAGGACCACGCCGCCGAGGTGCGGCGGCGCAAAGACTCGAGCATCATGCAAGCGATGCGCCTGACCAAGGAGGGAGACGCCTCGGCGTGCGTCTCGGTCGGTCACTCGGGTGCCACGATGGCCGCCGCGCTCTTTGTGCTGGGCCGCCTTAAAGGGGTCGAGCGCCCCGCGATTTTGGCCAACATCCCGACCGCCAAGGGGTTTTGCGCCCTGATCGACGCGGGCGCCAACGCCGACTGTCGGCCGACGCACCTGCAGCAGTTCGCGGTCATGGGGAGCGTGTACGCGCGCCTCTTTTACGGGCTTCCGAACCCTTCGGTCGGGCTGATCTCGATCGGCGAGGAGCCCGAAAAGGGCAACGAGCTCACCCGCGAGGCGCACGCGCTGTTGCAGAAAACCCCCGGCATCGCCTTTTACGGCAACGTCGAGGGGCGCGACCTCCTCAAAGGCACTACCGACGTGGTGGTCGCCGACGGGTTTACCGGCAACGTGATGCTCAAGCTCGCCGAGGGCGAAGCCAAGGTGATCTTCGGGTGGGTGCGGGAGGCGCTCACGGGGGGTGGGTTCGGCACGAAGCTCGGGGCCGCCCTGGTCAGGTCGGCGCTCCGCCGCGTCGCCGCGCGCCTCGACCCCGCCGAGTACGGCGCGCAGCCGCTACTAGGGGTCGACGGGTACGCGTTTATCGGTCACGGTTCGTCGGACGCGCGGGCGATCAAAAACGCGCTCCTGACCGCCAAGCGCGCCGTGGAGGCCGAGCTGCTGCCGAAGATCAAAGCGGGGATGGCGGCTTTGGAGCCAGCTAGGGCTTCCTAGGGGCTGTTGCCGCGTTGGCGCCCGCATGGGATAAAGGGCGTGTGGCCCGTGAGCCGCGCGTTACAGGCGCTCGACTGGCGGTTGGACACGGCTAGAAAGCGCGGGGCGGAGCCTCGCTCGAGATAGCTCCCGGGTACGCGCGTGCCCCTCGTCGCCGCCACAAAGGTGAGGGCAGGTATCATCGTGGATGGAGCGCCCCGTAGCGCTTTGGCGCCCTGCAGTACTCGACAGACGCGCGCTGTTATCCCTTACTGCGTAGGCCCATGCAACACCCTACGCTCATCTCGGTTCAGCCGAAGCTCCGGGTAGACGCTCACGCGCTCCTTCCCGCGCGAAACGAGGTGTCTTTTGGCTAACCTGTTGAACTCCCTCTTTCAGGGCACGGCCCCTGCCGACGAAGCTGCACCGGACGCCCCCACGGGCGCCGCGACCGCGGACCCGACGGGGGGGGCCGAGGGGACGGCAGCGGAGCTGCTCGAGGTCCCCCTGCTCGAACTCAACGTCATCGCCGAGGTGCAGGACACGACGTGGCTCACCGAGCTGTGGACGGACGTGCAGACCGCACCGCTGCAGTTTTTCGGCAACCTCTTCGTCGACCTCGGTATCGGGCTTTTGCTCTTCGGCGCGCTCTGGTTTTTTATCGACCGCTGGGCGCGCGCCGCTCGCGACGTCATCGCCAAGCGCGAGCTGTGGGACGACGCGCAGAAGGAGGCCGAGCGGGGGCGGACGATGGTGCTGCGGCGCTATTTGATCACCGCCTCGGCGGTGCTGGGCGCTCTACTCACGCTCGGGCTCTTCGCCCTGCGCCACCGCGTGCCGATCCTGCAGACGCTCGCCCTGGCGGTGCGCGACTGGCTCCTCGGCGGCGGGCTCGGGCGGATCATCAGCGTGATCATCGTCGGGGCGCTTATCTACGTGCTCCTGCGCCTCGTGCGCAAAACGGCGCGGGCGCTCACGCCCATTAGCGGCCAGCGCTTCGAGCGTCAGGTCGCGCGGGCCGCCACGATCCGCAACGTCGTCGAGTCAAGCGCGCGCATCGTGCTCATTACCTTTTTCGTCCTGTTCGTCCTGGCGCAAGCGGGGGCGAACGTCTCGGCGCTGCTTACCGGGGTCGGGATTTTGGGTCTGGCGGTCTCCTTCGGCGCGCAGTCCTTGGTCAAAGACGTCATCACCGGGTTTTTCATCCTCGCCGAGGACCAGTTCGGCGTCGGCGACGTCGTCACCATCGGCAACTTTTCGGGCGCGGTGGAGAGCGTGAACCTGCGCATCACCACGCTGCGTTCGCTCGACGGTCAGGTGCACGTCATCCCGAACGGGCAGATCGACAAGGTGACGGTCGCCAGCAAAGACTGGTCGCGCGCGGTGGTCGACGTCGAGGTGAGTTACCGCAGCGACCTCGACCGGGCGCTCGAGGTCATCACCGACGAGGCGGAAAAGCTCACCGAGGCGCTCGGTTGGAGCTGGCGCGTCGTGGGGCTCCCCGAGGTGACCGGGGTCGAGGCGCTCGGCGCGTCGGGGGTGGTGATCCGGGTGCTTTTCCGCACGCTCCCCAAAGAGCAGTGGGGGGTCTCGCGCGAGTTCCGGCGGCGCATCAAAAACCGTTTGGAAAGGGAGGGCATCGAGATCCCCTACCCGCACGTCACGCTCTACTGGGGCGAGGGGCAGAAGCCCGCTTTGGGCGGGGGGCCGGAAGCGCGCGCCGAGCACGCCCCTAGGGAGCGCGAGCACTCTTAGGGCGCGCTCGGCAAGCTCGGCGCCGCCTGCACCCAGGTGACAAAGCTCGGCTGCGTGATCTCGGGTACCGCGAAGGGCACCGCGCTCAGCGCACTCCCCTCGCGGTACCCGCGCAGGTCGAAGACCGAGAGCTGCGCCCCCGAGAGGCTCGAGGCGAAGTAGACGAAGCCGGAGCCAGCGCCGGCGCTCTCCTGGATCACCGCCGCTTCGGCGCGTACAAAGCCGTTGACGGGAACCGGTGCGGCGCCCTGCTGCGGGGGTGGGACGAGGGTGAAGCGGTTGCTCTGCGGCGCTCCCAGGATGAGCGTGGCGGGTGTCCGCAGGGTGTCGTCGCGGATGAGCTGGCGGTTTCCCGTTGGCGTGGCGATGGGCGCGTCCGGTTGCGGCGCGGCGCCGAGGTAGTCGGGGACGCTGATGAGCGCTTCGTCAAAGAGCGCGACGAGCCGCGCGGGGGCGCCGCCGGCGGGCGCCCCGCTGGCAACACCTACGTCCTGCAGAGCGCCCTGCTGCAAGCGGACCTGGAGGGTCGTGAGGGCGCGCTGCTCGAGGCTGTCGCCGGGGCCGAAAGTCGCGCCGGGGCGCGGCATGGTCAGCGCCTGCACGTTGATCCGCCCGGGCGCCGCGGTCGCAAAGAGCAGCAGGTCTTCAGCGGGGGTCTGGTTGAGGAAGAGCCCCGCCGGCAGCACCCCCCCCGCGACGCGCTCGACGAGCCGCCCGCCCGCGAGGTCGAGGATGTCGACGGACGCGTTGATGGCGTTGCCGCCGCACACCTGCGGGTTATTCAGCACCGCCGCGTAGAGGCCGTTGTGGGTCACCTGCACGTCGACCGGGCAGAAGCTCGGGGTCGGGAGGTTGGGCAGGATCTCGAGCTCACCGAGCTCGAGCTGCCGCGTCTGGGTAAAAGCCTCGGGATTGGCGGCGTTAAGGCCGCTCAGCGCGAAAAAGGTGAGCTGCGCGGGGGCGCTCCCGGCTTGGGCGGCGCCCCGGGAGAGCACCACCAACTCGCGGCGGGTCGTGGTGCGGTCGACGACGTCGTAGGCCACGGCGGGGGCGGGGAGGGGCCGCGCACTCCCCGCCACGAAGGCGAAGCGGTCCGGCGTCGCCCCCCGCACCGCGAAGGTGTCTTCGATCAGCACGACCTCGCTCGCTTCGGCGTCCCCCTGGCCGACGATCAGCAAGACCGGGTTGCCGGGCTCGGCGGTGCCGGTGCAAGCAGTCAGGAGCGCCGCGCCGAGGAGCGCGTACAGGGCTGCAAGGGCTGCGCCGAGGCGCGCGGCGCGGGGACGGCGCTTACCGGCTGGGGCCAGCGCTCCTTGGGCCATACCTACTTGGGTCGTGTCGCCTAGCATCGTGCTCCTTTCTCGTAAGCGGTGGCGCGAGACGGTGCTACCGCCACCTCTCGGGGGGTGGGTGCAGGGGGCGCTTTGCCGTGTGAGAGCGTCGTCCACCAGATGCTACCTGCCGTGACCAGATGCTACCTGCTATGACCAGATGCTACCTGCCGTTAAAAGCCCCCCTCCGGACGCCGCCGCGGCAGCGCCAAGGGGGTTTCAAAGGCGGACTCGAAAAAGCCCTCGCCGGCGCCGGGGTAGCCGACGGTCAAGGAGAGCGTGCCGTCGCGGGTGTCGAGCGCGCCGTAGAGCGCCCAGCAGCAGCGGTTGAGGGTGACGTAGAGGATCGGTTGCAGGTTAAAGGGGCTGCTCGCGTCGGCGCGCGTCCCCGTAAAGTCCCAGAGGTCGGTGATGAGCGCCGAGACGTAGAGGTCGTCGAGGACGCGCACGGTCAAGCCGAAGTCATTAAGCGCGAGCGCGCGCTGTGAAAAGGTGCCGCTGCTGGGGTCGAACGTCGCCCCGTAGGCGAGGCTCCCCTGCAACCCCACCCTCGAGAGCACGTCTACCGAGAGCGTCAGGTCGCTGCTACTCAGGTAGCTGACCGCGAGGGCGTCGTCGGCCAGCAGCAGCTGCCCCAAAAAGTCGACGCCGAAGCCGATGGGCCCGACGGGGGTCTGCAGGTAGCTGTGCAGCAGCTCAATGTTGGCCACGAAGCTGGTGTTGAAAAACCCCAGGCGCTCCTCGAAGCTCACGGGGTCGGAGAAGGGGCCGTAGGTGGTCCGGTAGGTCAGCTCGTAGACCTCGGCGTTCGGGTTCGTCTGGTCGAGCAAGCTGAGCTGATAGGTCGTCGCGCGCCGCGGGTCGGGCGTCAAACCGAGCAGCGTGGGGGGCAGGAGCCGGAAACCGGTGCCGCTCAGCTGCGCCACGCCGGGCCAGGTGAGCTGAAAGAGCGAGTCGTCGCTGCGGCTCGCGAAGTCGAAGATCTGCTCCGCGGCGAGCTGCACCGGCCCCAAGGGTGCAGCGAGCTCGAACCCGACCGCTTCGGGGCGGCCCACGTTGAGGTCGCGCTGGTAGAAGACCCGCGCGCCCAGGCCCCCCTCCGCGCCGAGCGCGCCGGTCGCAGCGGGGAGGGTGCCGACGCTGACGCCCAGCTCGAGCGGCCGCCAGCGCGGCACGCCCTGCGGTTGCGCCTGCGCGGGCGCCAGGTCGGGGCTCGCCGCGGCGCGCGCGAGCGCGCCGAAGTCCTCGTCGAAACCCTCGTCGAAACCGGGCAGCGCCTCCCAGTCGTAACCGGAGCTCGCGTCGAGGCGCACGAGGTCTAAGTAACCCAGCTCGAGTGTTGCGCCGACCTCGGACGCGTTGCGGGGGGCACCGGTGACGCGGTCGCCCGTCACGTCGAGGTCGTAAGCGCCGTCTATGCGGACGCGGGCGTCGACCGGCAGCTCCAGAAAACCCTCGGGCGTGCGCACGTCCAGCGTGCCGCTCAGCACGCCGGGGTCGCCCTCGGCGAAGTCGTAGAGGTGCTCTAGGCTGACGTTCAGCCAGTTCACGTTACCAAACAGCGTCAGGCGGCTCTCTAAAGGGCCGGGGCCGACGGCGTCGATCGCGCGCGCGTCCTCGAAGACGTAGACCTCGCGCAGCTGCAGGTCGAACCACGCGGCGGGTCGGAAGCGGAAGGTGCTGGTGAGGTCGGTGCGGTTGTTCGGCGTCGCGCGGGCGTCGAACGAAAAGGGCGTCTCGCCCTCTAAGATGTTGCGCCGCAGCGCCAGCTCGAGGGAGCCGACCCCGAACTCCTGACGCGCGGTGAGCGAGGTGTTCCAGTCCACCAGGCGTTCAAACTCGCCGCCCGTATTCTGCGAGGTGTAGTACTGACCCGTAAAGGTGGTGCGGCCCGAGAGGCTGGCGCCCGCAAAGGGCACCACGGGGGCGAGCTCGACGGTGTGACCCGCCAAGAGCCGCCCGTGCTGGACGACCGCCCGCCCCCCCAAGGTGACGGGCGAGAGCTGCGCGGAGAGGTTGTTCGGGTTGGCGAAGTCCTCGAACGCGCCCGCATCGAGGCGCAACCCCGAGAGCGTAAAGGGGCCGACGGAGAAGCGCACGCCGTCGTCTTGGGTCACTTGCACCCGCGAAAGGGTCCGCAGCGGCCCCTCGGGGTCGCGGTAGCTGGGGGTAAAGACCGCGTCGTCGGGGTCGAGGTCGAAAAACCCCTGCGTGACGTAGCGGACGCCGAAAGGGGCCAGGGGGCCGCCCAAGCTGCCGCCAACGCGCGCGGTGTAGGTCAAGATGCGCGGACTGAGGGTGTCGTCGCGCTCTATAAGCACCTCGAACTGGGTGCCGCCCAACGCCTCTTGGGTGCTGTAGCCGAGGGTGAGCTCGAGCTGGTCTTGCGTCCGCCCGCCCGGGGCGAAGGGGTCGACGAAGGCGGGCGTGTAGAACACCCCGAATTCTCCCTCCCCGGTCGCCGTGTAGAAGCGCCCGTCGAAACCGCCCCCTAGGTAGCTCTCGTCGACGCGGCCGCCCAAGAGTCCCTCGGTCGGGCCCCTCGAGGCGCCCGGCGTCACGTCGGCGTAGTAGCGGAGCGAGAGGGTGCCAAACGCGTCGGCGCCGAGCACGTAGGGCCAGTCGAGGGCGGCCTCGGCGCGGGTCGTCGCGGAACCCTGCGACACGCTAAAGCGCGGCCGGCGGTCCTCGGGGCCGAGGGGGACGACCATCACGGGGAGCACCATGCTCGGCAGCTCGCGCACAAACACCGTGACGCCGTACGCGACGAGCCGGTCGCCGGGGTAGAGGATGAGCCGGTCGGCGCTAAAGCGGTAGTCCTGCACCTCTTGGTCGCAGCGGCTGCAGGGGCTAAAGGCGCCCGCGGTGATGTCGATCTGTCCCGGCATGCGGGTCGCCTGAACCCCTTGGATGTCGATGGGTTCGGTGAAGATCACCACGTCGCGGACGCTCAGCTCCTCGCTCGAGACGTCCAAAAGGTAGTCGCGCCCCTGCGTCGTGACGCCCTCGAAGCCCACGTCGCCGGGGCCGACGATGCGCATGAGCCGCGCCTCGCGGTCGAACTCGATGTACTCGGCGGTGATCGCGTCGCCACCGACCTCCATCCGCACCGGCGAGCCGGTGATGACGAGCAGCTCGGTGGCCTCGCCGCCGGGGACGCTGATGGGGCGGATCTCTAGGGTGTCGGCCTCGAGCACGCGGATCTCGACGGCGGCAGCGGTGGTCAGTAGCCAGTAGCCGGTAGCCAGTAGCACAAAGCGAGGAGGATGCTGCCGGAGAAGACGCCACAAGACACGCGCCACACGCCACGAGCCACACGCCACACGCCGCACTAACGCCGCCACGAGAGCACCAGCAGCACGAGCCCGGCGACCAGGTAGAGGGCAAAGGGGAGCCACCCCGCGACGGCGGCCGGAAGGGTGCCCTGCGCCCCCAGGAGGTTGGAGACGCTCCAAGTCGCGTAGTAGATAAAGGTCAGGAACAAGACCGACACGAGCCCCAACCCGAAGTTGCGCCGGAACGAGTAGAGGCCGATCGAGAGCGCAAAGAGCGCGAAGGCAAAGGCCGCCGAGGGCTCGGCGAACTTGCGGTGCAGGGCGGTCCACTCGGCGGGGGCGTCTTGCGGGTTGGTGCCGCGCAGCCGCGCGAAAAGCTCGCGCAGGGGCAGCCGCGTGAGCTCCGGCGGGGTGCTCGAGCTCGCTGAGAGGCCCCGCACGGGTAGCAGCGCCTCGTCGGCGGGGGCGTCCAAGACGACGCGGCCGTCGCGGTAGCGCAGCATCCGGATGCCGTTTAAGCGCCACACCCCCGCCGCTTCGTCGAGAACGCCCGATTCGGCGCGGATCACCTCGCTCGGTCCGGCCGTGCCCCCCGGTTGGATGACCGTCACGTCCCGCACTACCCCGCCCGGCGCGATGCTGCCCAAGTAGACGCTGCGCCCGAGCGCGTCGGTAAAAAAGCTCCCCGCTTCGATCAGGGTCTCCGGGCTCTGCACCAGGATGTCTTTAAGCGCCTCCTGCGCGCGCCTATAGCTCCAGGGGGCGAGAAGTTCGTTGTTGATAAAGCTCACGGTGCTGACCAGCAGCCCCAGCAGCAAGATGGGCGTCAGAAACTGCCGCGGCGAGAGCCCCAGAAGGAGCCCCGCTTTGATCTCGCTGTCTTGGCTCAGGCGGGTGATGCCCAAGAGCGCCGCGAAAAGGAGCGCCAAGGGCAGCCCCATCGCCGCCGCCGAGGGGATGCTGTAGAGCAAAAAGCGCGCCACCAGAGCCGGACCGACCCCGCGCGCGACCGCGTCGGCGAGCACGCCTTCAAGGAGCAAAAAGGCGCCGAGCAAGAGGATAAGGAGCGCCGTGAGCCCCGCCGCGTAGAGCGGCAGGATCTCGCGGACCAGATACAGGGAGAAGCGCCGGGTCATGGGCGGGGGACCTTGGGAGGAGCTAAAAGCTGGGAGTCAGGAATCAGTAGCCAGTAGTTAGTGGTCGGTGGCCAGGAGCCAGGAGTCAGAAGGCGTGATGTCCCACACGAATCCAAACCACGCGCCACACGCCACACGCCACGCACCGCACGCCTCACCGCAACCTCACGAGCGCCAGCGCGCCCCCGATGAGGCCGACCACCCCGGTCGTCAACCACGCGGCCACCACGGGTGAGAGGACGCCCTGCTCGAAGAAGCTCTCCGAGAGCGTCCAGAGGGCGAAAAAGCACACCAAGAGGACGATGGTCCAACCGAAACCGGCGCTCCGCCCGCGCAGGTGCAGCCCCAGAGCGCCCGCGATGAGCACGAAGATAACCGCGCTCGAGGCGTCCGCCAGGCGCCGATGTAGGTTAAAGAGGTCGCCCCGCACCGACTGCCCCGCGCGCCGCCCCGCTTCGATGCGGGCGTAGAGCTCGCTCAGGGTGAGGTTCTCAGCGGCGCTCAAGCTCGCCCCCGCGTCGGCCTGGAGCGTAAAGGGCAGGGTGAGGGTGGGTTCTAAACGAGGCGCCTCTCCCTCGCGCAGCACCTCGACCTCCTCGAGCGTCCAGGTGTTTACCTCGCTGTCCCAGGTGCCGTAGGGGGCGCTATAGAGGGTACCGTCGTCGCCGTAGACGAGCACGCCGGAGAGCTCCGCGCGCGTGCGGTCGAAGGTGTCGGCCCGGATGCGCGCGGCGTAGTAGAGCCCGCCCTCTTGCCGAAACGACACGTCGCGCTGCGTCTCGGCCGACGGGCGCGCGTTGAAAAACGACGCCACGAGTTCGTCCTCGGCGATCTGCCCGCGCGGCTCCAAGTAGCCGTTGTTAAGGAGCGCCGCGACGCTGATGAGCACACCGAACCCCAAAAGCGGCCAGAGGAGCGACAAAGGCGGCACCCCGAGCGCGTAGGCTGCTTTGAGTTCGGAGTCCTTGGCGAGCCTGCCGGTCGCGAGGAGCACGGCGAACACCGCTGCGACCGGCAGCGACAGGTGTAAAAATAGCGGCAGTTGGTAGAGCATAAGCCGCGCGATCACGCCGAGCGTCGCGTTTTGCTGGATCAAGTAACCCGCCCACACGGTGAGCGTGTCGATCGACAGCAGCAGACAAAACGCCGCTACCCCCAAAAGGTAGAGCCCAGCGGTCTCGCGCAGGAGGTAGCCCGCTAAACGAAGCCTAGACACCGAGAGAGTCTACCAAAGGCGCTATGAGAAACGGGCGCAGATATCTAAAGGCCCCTTTGGGCTCCGCGCTAGGTGCTAGCGCCCACAGTCAACGCCACGAGGCGTCCGGCCCATGGCCGTAACCGAGCGGTCAACGCCGCACTCAGCCTCACTAGAGGCGCCCCCCGGTGAGGATGCTGCGCGAGGGCAGAGCCCCTGTGAGCTAGGCGTTCGGCAAGTGCTCATAGCTCGTTCGTGATCCACGGACCACGAGCCACAGGCTACAGACCCCCCGACGTCCGCGCGGCAGCCGAGGAGCTAGGAGGCTTTGAGCACCTCCGCACCCTCTTTGGGGGCTAGCCGGTCGTACTGCGCGGCGATGAGGTGTTTTAGGGTCTCTACCTCGTCGTCGGGCAGGAGGGTGTTGCGCATCGCCCCTAGCGACAGCCGGACTGCGTCGGTCGTCTGCGCAATCGCCTCGTCGCGGGAGAGCCCCTCGAGCGCGCACAGCCTCAGCTCGAGGTTAGCGAGGTGAAGGACCAGCACCTTGGTCTCGTTTCCGTAAGCTTCTAACATCCCTACCCCTCCCGCGTCGCGCTGCCTCGCGTCTCAAGCTGTGATCTCAAGCTGCCTTCATCATCGCATAGCTGCTAGCAGCGACTGAGGGCGGGGTTACGGACGGGGGCGCGTTACGCCTCGCCGCGCCTCGCAGCACCCCGCTCGTGGGGCTCTGCGGGGAGCCCGACATTCACCACCGCCTGCAAAGCCTCTAGGTGCGTGGCGAACACCTCACGCCCGCGTGCGGTGAGCGACAACCTGGTGTTTGGCCGCTTGCCCAAGAAGCGCTTTTCGACAGCCACGTAACCCGCCCCCTCGAGCACGCTGAGCTGCTTTGAAAGCACGGAGTCGCTCACTTCGACCGCGTCGCGTACGGCGGCGAACTCCGCCTTGGCGACGTGGTGCAAAAGGGCGAGGATGGAAAAGCGCACGGGGTGGAGCAGGAGGTCGTCGAGTTGGGCGCGCGGGTGCTTCATGGACGGTAGTGGTACGCGAGCAGGAGAAACGGCAGGGCGGCTAGCACCCCCCCGAGGAGCCCGCTGAGGGGCAAGCCCAGAGGGTTCCAGTTCACGAAGTAGGCGTTACACACGATGATCCAAAGCCAGCCCAAAAAGAGCACCCCGACGAGCTTGAGGTGCTGCTCGCGGCGCCAAGTGACCCTGTTGAGCTGTCCAGAAAAGATGGCCCACCCCACGAAGATGCCCACCAATACGAGGTTGCCTAGCACCGTCCCAGATCCCCCGGTGATGAGGAAGGCAAAGGCGAAAAGGGCCAGAAAGAGCATCACCGGTCTTATGTAGCGCCTCTGGAGGTGCTGCGCCTGACGGGCATGGCTCTCTAACTGACGTTGCGCTTCATCTCTATCCATGTTTCTCCTTCAAGTACTTTCCAAGTTGGAAAGCTGTTTACATAGGAGCACGTAGAGGCAGCCTTGTCAAGAGGAGGCGGCCGAAACCCACCCGCTACTCACGCCTTAAGGAGCATGGGTTTTGGCTAGGCCGCAAGCGTTTGTGTCCCAGGGGTGCTTGCCGCAACAAGACGGTTGGAGCTTGGTGGCGCTGCGGCAGGCGTCTCGAGCGACCGCAGCAGGCCATGAGCAACCCTGTTGGGCCGTGCTAGAGCACCTGCGCCACCGCGCCGCAGAGCTCCCCCCACGTCGGCGGGTCGCTGAGGTGCGCGCCGTCCACGCCGAGCGTTCGCAACGCGCGCAGGGCGGCGGTGCGGGATACCGTCCCTTCGGCGTCTACGGCCAGCGCCGCGTCATCTAGCTCCCGGTCCAAGAGCCGCGCGGCGGCCCGCATGAAGGCGGGGAGCTCGGTGGGCTCTAGCTTTCAGCGATCCCTTGTCGATGTCCGCCGGAGCGTGAGGTCTTACACTAGAGCGTGACCGTCCACCTCATCGCCGTGCAGGCCGCCATGCGCCTCGCGGATTACCGAGACGCCGAGACGTTCGCTGCGCGCGTCCTCGAGCTCGCCGAGCGGGCCGTGGCGGGGCTGGACGGCGCGCCCAAGCTGATCGCTTTTCCCGAGACCATAGGCTTACCGCTCCTGCTGACGCTGGGGCCTTCGGGGAGCGACTACGGCCGCGTCGCCGGGTCGGGCCGCGTGACCGAAGCCGCTCAGCGGCTGCTACAGACGTACTGGCGCGCGGTGCTCGGAACCGCCTGGCGCTTTCGCGCGTTAGGTCCCGAAGCCTTGTTTCTGGCCCGCGCGCTCCCCGCCTACCGCGCCTACACGGCCGCTTTCGCCGCCGCAGCGCGGCGTACGGGGGCGACCGTGGTGGCGGGTAGCAGCTTCTTGCCGCACATCGAGCTCGAGGCGGTGCGCGGCACCCATATCGCCGATCCTCGCGTCTATAACGTCGCCTACACCTTCGCCCCGACCGGCACCCTTTTGGACCGCACCGCCAAACGCTATCTGACGCCGGGGCTCGAGTCCCACCTCGGCCTCTCTCGAGCCCTCCCCGAGGCGCAGCACACCTTCGAGACGCCCGTGGGCCGGGTCGGGGTGGCGGTGTGCTTGGACGGCTTTTACAGCTCGGTCGTGGACCGCTTCGACGCGCTAGGCGCGCAGATCGTCGTGCAGCCGAGCGCCAACTTCGCCCCGTGGACGCGCCCGTGGCCCCCCGACCCTAGCGTCACCGAGGGCGAGGCGTGGCTCGCGTGGGGGCTGCGCGCGCACCTTCAGGGGCGGCTGCACCTTCGCTACGGCATCAACCCGATGCTAGTAGGGGGCCTGTTCGACCTGCAGGCGCGGGGGCGGACGAGCATCGTGTGCAACGCCCGCCTCCACGACGCCGAGACCGAGGGGTACCGGGGCGTCTTAAAGCTCGCCGAGACGGACGATCAGGAGGAGATCGTGCGGGTGATTGTACCTCTCAAGCCTCGTTGTCGCGCGTGAGCTGTCTTTACGCTCTGATCTTGATCCTTATCCCTTGACCCCCCCGGCAATGTACTGGGCGCTCAGCGCGTTTTGAAAGGCGTAGAAGATGACAAGGATCGGCAGACTGCCCAGGACGGCGCTAGCGGCGAGCGTCCCCCACTGCGTCGCTAGCGCATTCGAGGCGAGCGCCCTTAGGCCAAGGCCTACAGTCCACCTATCGTTACTGGTGAGCAGTACGTTGGCCAGCAGGAATTCGCTATAGGTGCCGATAAACTGCAAAAGGAAGATAAAGAGCAGCATGGGCACGCTGATAGGGAGGATGATACGCCAGAACGCCCCCCAGCGCGTCGCCCCGTCGACCATGGCTGCCTCCTCGAGGTTTGGGCTGATCGATTCTAGGTAACCCTTAAAGATCCACGATGAAAAGGCGATAGCGCCTCCTGAGTAGGCCAAGATGAGGCCGGTAAAGGTGTTGAGGAGCCCGAGGTAATTCATCAGGTAAAAGATTGCCACGAGCGCCATAAAGCTTGGGAACATCTGCACGAAGACGAAGGCGAGGAGCGTGCCGTAGCGCCCCTCGAAACGCATCCGGGCAAACGCGTAACCTGCCGTAGTGGAGATCAAGACGGCAAAGAGTCCCGTCATGCCGGAGACCAACAGCGTGTTGCGGATATAGAGCACCATCATGCCGCCGCTAGATGCCCGTCGCCGTTGGCCGCTGGCGTCTAAAGTGTAAAACTGCTCGGCGCTCAAGGTCACGACGAGTAGCGCCACCGCCGCCAGCATGATCCAGCCGCTTAGGCGTTGTAGGCGTGCCACCCACCCCTCTTTGCCGCTTCGTCGAGCAAGTGAAAGCAGTACAAACAGGAGCGCTGCGGCTGTAAAGAGTGCGAGCAGTCCCCACTGGTAAGGGTAAAGGTGCGTGTCAGCGAGAACCCTCCTATACTGTACGAGCGAGAAGTCGGCGGGGTTGGGTAAGACGCCGGCCCGGACGAGCAGGTTGCCTTCGCGTGGGGGTATAGAGGCGAGCGCGTTGCTGCGCCCGAACGACACCCCGACGAGGTAGATAACGGGGTAGAGCGTCAAAAGCACCGCTACCCATAAAAAGAGGTGCTTGCTCCACGTGATTGCGGTCCGAAAGGCTTTCATCGGCTTGGTGGCGCGCCCGTAGAGGTAGCCACAAAGCCCTACCATGAGCACCGAGAGCGTGAATAAGAATAAAAACCAGGCCCACCCGTAAGGAACAACGACAAAGCGTCCCGTACCGCTCTGCGCCGCTGCTGTCGGCCACGCACTTAGCAGCGCAGTCACAGTGAAACCGAAGGTCCAAGCCCTCATACCGCTCGCTCCTCTTTCAGTGCTCCCGTGACACGGAAGTTGATAAGACTCACGGCCAGCGTGATGACAAAGATCAAAATCGAGATAGCCGAACCCAGCCCATAAGCGAAGCCGCCCTGCGAGCGAAAGGCCTCGTTGTAGGCCCAGGAGATGAGGATGTCAGTTGCGCGCGCCGTCGAAGTGCCACCCGTGGTCGCCGGCCCGCCGTCGGTTAAAAGAAAGATGACGTTAAAGTTGTTAAAGGAAAGTGCAAAGCTTGTCAGCGCGATCGGCACGAGGGCGCTGCGCAGGAGGGGCGCGCTCACATGCCAAAAACTGCCCCATGCCGAGGCACCGTCGATCCTAGCCGCTTCATAGAGTTCGTCAGGAATGGCCGAAAGGGCGCTGAGGGTCGCCGTCATCATAAAAGGGAAGCTTAGCCAGAGGTTGACAAGCAGCACGGCTGCCTTAGCGGCGTTCGGGTCACCCAGCCAATCGACGATGGGCAGATCGAAAAGTGCCAGGAGGCGGTTGATGGCGCCAAAGTTGTAGTTCAAAAGGCCGCGCCAAATCTGAATGGTAATAATGGCCGGTAGCGCCCAAGGGACGATAAGGAGTGTTCGGTAGAGATTACGAAATCTAAGCTCGGGGTCGTTGAGCATTACGGCCAGAAAGACTCCAACAGCGATGTTGATAAGGACCGTGAGCGTCGCAAAGGTGAGGTTCCAGGCAAACACCGGCAACAAAGCGCGGTTGGCTTGCCCCAAGATGGTGCGAAAGTTTGCCCAGCCCACTACACGAAAGTCGTTGTAGCGGGCAAGCGAAGTATAGGTGAAACCTTCGGGCAAGGGGGCGTCGAGCGTTAGGGTGGTACCTTGAATGGCGACGATACGGCGCTCGAGCACCTCCCCTGCTACCTCGAGCGCCACGCGCTCGAGGTTCACCTCACCTGGTGGCGTGCGGCCTAAGGTGAGGTGGTCACCATCTATGGCTACTACGGGGAACTGCGCGCGGATCCCGAACTCGGTCAGCTCGAGTTCAGCTGCAGATACGGTGCGCCCCTCGGGGGGGGCGGGTGACACGGTGAGGACGTTGTTCTCGAGGTTTACCCCCTGTACCTCCAAGGTGCCCGCTGTGTAGAGCCGCACGCGCACCCCTAGACAGCCCTCAAAGAGCACCTCGCAGCGCAGCGACGTGAGGTCAGCCGTTTCGACTTGGGTTCCAGCAGCCTGCACGATGGTTGTCTCCGTCGTTGGGTTGAGCTGCGTGTTACGGTTTCCTGCGTAGTCGGTAAACGCTAAGAAGATGGTCAGGCCAATCGGCATTACCGTAAAGGTCAGCAGAAAGAGCAGTGACGGTAGCAGGTAATACCACGGCATGATCCAATGGAAGTGATGCGCGATCCACGCGAGCACCCCGACAAGGATGGGAACGCCAAATACGAGCGCGAGGTAGGGGGGTGCGGCTGGAAAAGCGCGCTGCACCATCCAAGTCAATAGCGCGGCGGCGGTGCTCGAAACCGTAAGTGCCCCCAGCAGCAGCCCGATGGACGCCCACAGGCGTGCTCCTTTGCTGCGTATCCGTTGCGGCAGATACTCGGTCGCCGAACGTGAAAGGTCGATGGCCAGCTCCTTCCTAGTATGGTGGCACAAAGTCCACCGGCAACAAGGGCTACGGGCGGACCCGTAGCCCTAACAACTACCTAACGCCTATGTGCTCCTGCGCTGCCTACTCGCTGCCACGTATCTCACTGACGGCGCGTTCTAGGATGCCCGCGATGTCCGAGTCCGGGTTCTCTAAAATAAGGGCCAAAGCGGTCTGCATGGGGGTCCAGACAGCACCCATCTCTGGAATATTGGGCATGGGCTCGGCGTCTGCGAGCGCCGCGGCAAAGCCGGAGATGATGGGGTCATCCGCTACTTGCTTGGCTGCTCCCTGCGAGGCGGGGATGCGCCCGCCTGCCTCGGCGAGCCCAACCTGGGCGTCGGCACGAATAAGCCACTTGGCAAGGTTAGCAGCCTCGAGCTTGTTCGCTGAGAACTCGTTCATCACAACTCCTTGTACCCCCATAAAGCCCGCGTAGGTGGTGCCGTCCTCGTTCGGCGGTAGAGGCATGACGTCTACATTGATCCCAGCCGCTAAGTAGTCGGGAATAGCCCAAGGGCCGTTAACAACCATTGCCGCACCCTCCTCCAAAAACTGACCGTGCATGATGTCATAGTTGACCCCGGGCGGAATCAGTTCGTAGTCGTAGCGGAGGCTGCGGATAAACTCGGCTGCCTGCACCGTCCCCTCGTTTGCCAGGCCGATGTCACTAGGATTGAGGTTGCCTGCCTCGTCGCGGCCAAAGACGTAGCCACCCATGCTCCGGATCCAGACGTAATTGTGGTAGAAAGTATCGGCTTCTTGCACCTGCAAAAAGCCGTACGTGTCGGCAGTGGTCAGCTCTTGGGCTGTGTTGAGCAGCTCCTCGAGCGTTTCCGGGCCCTCGGATACGAGCGCACGGTTGACGATCAAGGCGAGGCCATCGACGTACATGGGTAGGCCAAATAGTTGTCCGTTTAAGGTGAACGCGAGGCGCGACTGCTCGGTGAGGTCGGCCACGTAGTCTTCAGTAGCGTACTGTGCCATGTTGGCGAGCACGCCCCCCTCGGCGAGTTGACCGAGTTGGTCGTGAGGGATGGTGGCAACGAGGTCGGGTCCCTGACCCTCGGGGGCGTTTAAAAGCATGTTTTGCACGATTTCATTGACCGGCACATAGACGAGTTCGACCTCGGTGCCGAAGGCCGCGCTAAAGGCAGCGACCTCTGCCTCGAGCCAACCCAAACTCTCATCTTGGAAGTGCGTCCAGACTGTCAGGGGTTGGGCGTGGCCTAAGCTGAACGCGAGAAGCGCGGCTAAAAGGGTGAGGGTGCGTTGCATTGTTAAACTCCTTTGCGGTTTAGCGTGCTCTTGCGCGCTTGAGGGTGGGGAGAGGACGACCGAGCGCCTCTAGCGAGGGTGTAAGCGCGCGTCCATCGAAATCGAAGAGAGCTTGGTTTTCCCAGGCGTTGCCTTCGCCCGAGCGCCAGCCTGCGCCCGGCACTGGCAGCCAGGTGGGCTCCCAATAGAAAACGCCGAGCCCGCGCCCGCCAGGAACTGCCTGAACGACGCGGCGAATGTCTTCAATAAAAGCTGCCTGCCCCGCGACTGTGGCTGGGTAGCCGCCCGCTTGCGCCTGCGCTGCCCCGAAGATGTTGGGGTGACCGTCGCCGTCGGCGAGCGTAAAGGCGTAGGCGGTCTCAACGACGATGACGTCTTTGTCATAGCGCGCGCTGATGTCGGCCAAGTTGTGACTGAGCCCCTGCAGCGTGCCGTGCCAGTAAGGGTAGAAGGAGAGGCCGATGATATCGAAGTCGGTGATGCCGCGTCGGGTAATCTCGTCGAACCACCAGCGGTAGAGACCGTTGTCCGCGCCGTCAGCGAGGTGCAGCATAATTTTGACGTCCTTGCCCACAACGTCGCGCACGCCGTCTATACCGGCGCGCAGAAGTATTGCCAGGTTGTCGAAGCCGCCCGAGCCCTCGCCCCAAGTCTTGCCATCGGGCCAGAGGATGCCGCTTTGGATCTCGTTGCCGATCTGTACAATGTCGGGCAGCGCGCGTGCTGCCTTAAGCGCCGTCATCGTCTCGACGGTGTGGTCGTAGACAGCCCGAGTCAGCGCTTCAAAGCTCAGGTCACGCCACGCGGCGGGTTTGTCCTGGCGGCCTGGGTCAGCCCAGAAGTCCGAATAGTGAAAGTTCAGTAGCAGCCTTAGACCCGTCCGTTTAGCCCGCTTGGCCATCGCCACGGTTTTCTCAAGGTCATTGTAGCCGTCAACGCCTACAGGATCTTTCCATAGCTTAAGTCGCACGTAGTTGACGCCGTGACTACGCAGGATGACAAGGGGGTCTTGAGGGGTTTTTTGTGCACCTCGGCCGTAGAAACGGCCGCCATGGTCTTCGACTTTTTGCAGCGTGGAGACGTCCGCGCCGCGCACGCTCTGCCCGTAGGCGACGCCGTCTTGTGCCGCGAGCGTCTGAGGCATCTCCAGGCTCGTACAGGCGGTAAGTGTAAGGAACGCCGCAAGCGAGGCGGCTAACTTCAAAGAGCGCACAGCGCTATCTTCCCCATTTGTGTGGAAGAAGAGCAGTTAGGTGACATAGCCTCTCCTTTCGTGAGCCGACGCGGCCAGGTTGTTTTGGGGTAGCATAGGGTTTTTGGTTCGCGTTGTCAACACGTGTTGAAATACTGGGGCACCTTATAATCACCTGCTGATTGCCCTCACGAGGAGGTAGTTTGGCGCGCAGCCGTCGCCACCTCTACGCCGTAGGGGCCTACCTCCACAGGTTCCAAGCCGAGCGATTCGAGCGCTACACTCTGCGGCGCGTTGTTGAAATTCATGACGAATACGGTGCACTTATCCTTTCCTTGGCGTACTGACACCGACACCCCTTCGGGCAGCTCGAACGTCCTTATGCCACAGTCACTAAGGAGTAGTTTATAAAACTTATTTAAAAACCTCCCATCGAGTCTCGTGGCGAGATAGTAAGCGCGCCCCGCGCCGTGCGCGTTGCAGGTCACTGCTGGGGTGGCCGCGTAGAATTCGCAGGTGTAGTGTGCGAGCGGCTGAGCAGTCTCGAGGCGAAGGAGGTCAGCGACATAGCGCGAGATATAACACCCGCTCATACTGGAGGTGGACAACATCTCGATACGCCCTTCCTGGCCTGGATAGAGGGCATCACTCTCCTCGACCCAGAGCCCGAGTGTCCGGCGTAGTGGTTTTGGGAAGCCACCAAGAAAGGCAAGATTACCTGCATCCACGAGCCCTGTGGTGTGGGTCATGACTAGTGTGCCACCCCCCTGTACAAAGGCCTCAAGCCGCTCTGCGACCCCCTCGCGCAGCATATAGAGCATGGGCGCTACGACGAGCCGGTAGCGTAACAGCTCGCCGTCGGCGCAGAGGATATCGGTCGCTACTCCCTGCCGCCACAGCGCCCCGTAGTGCTCTAGACAGCAGGCCTGGTAATCCTTGGCTTCGTTTTGGGGGAGTTGAGACCACCTTAGTGCCCACTCGTTCTGGAAATCATAGATGACGGCTACCTGTGCCTCGACGTTTGTCTCGAGCACGTCTGTAAGCCTCTGGAGTGTGCTTCCGAGCGCAGCCACCTCACGGAAAACGCGAGTGTCTGCAGTGTTCTGATGCGTGACAACTGCCCCGTGGAACTGTTCCTCACCGCCACGGCTCTGTCGCCACTGAAAATATTGCACGCTGTTCGAGCCGTGTGCCACCGCTTGCAGCGAGGCGAGTCGGTGCAACCCTGGCCGCTTGGGGCGGCTTATCCCCTGCCAGTTCGTCACCGACGGCGTGGATTCCATGAGCATAAAGGGCTGCTTTTTGTAAGAGCGGTGTAGGTCGTGATAAAAGGCAGTGCGTGCGGCTGTTTCTGCATCGCTGACGCCGTGCTGGTGCCAGCGCGGATACGAGTCCCAAGAGATGACGTCGACGTGGGGTGCGAACACCCAGTAGTCAAGTCCCACGTCCGGTTGCATGAAGTTCGTCGTGATGGGTACCTTAGGCGTCAGCTCGCGCAGCGGTGCCGACTCAGCGAGGAAAAAGTCGAGCGTCTGGTCGCTCGTGAAGCGTTGCCAGTCGAGCATGAGCCCCTGAATGGAAGGATCGACTGGCCGGATCTCCTCCCAGCAGCGATAGCGGTGGCTCCAGAAGGTCGTCCACCAAGCGTGATTGAGACGTTCCAGGTCGCCGTAGCGCTTACGTAACCAGTTTCGGAAGGCAGCGTAACAAAGCTCGCAGTGGCAGGGGGTCGCGCCGTACTCGTTCGAGACGTGCCACATAAAGAGCGCTGGGTGCGTGGCGTAGCGCGACGCGAGGAGGCGGTTGATGGCCCCGCATTTTTCGCGGTAGACCGGTGAGGTGCGGCAGTGATTGTGGCGTCCCGCGTGTGGCAGGCGCCTCCCCGTGGCGTCGACTTGGCGCACCTCGGGGTAGCGCTCGGAGAGCCACGCTGGTCGCGCCCCGCTGGGTGTCGCGAGGATGACGTGGATGTCCTCGTTGGCGAGCGAGTCCATGAGGGTGTCGAGCCAGCCGAACTCGAACACTCCCTCCTCAGGCTCGAGCATCGACCACGCAAAGATACCAACGCTGACGCAGTTAACCCCGGCGTCCTTCATGAGCTGTAGGTCGTCGTGAAGGACCTCTGGGTAGGCGAGCCACTGTTCAGCGTTGTAGTCAGCACCGTGTAACAGCGCGGGGAAGTGGGGTCGGGGGGACATAGCGCTCCTTTGGGTGAGGCGAGCAGTAGCAAGCCGTCTAACGCTTTTGAGCATATGGATGTATTATCGTGCTGTCAACACGTGTCAAATCATTCTCTAGTAGGTCTTGCGTGCCCCACATGACTCACGTACCACTAGGTTGGTAGGTAGCGTGACCGTTACAGGTAACCCCTCACCTTGCTCGAGTAACGTCCGCACTGCTTGTTGCCCCAGCTCGCGCTTCGGTACATTGACGGTTGTGAGGGCGGGAAGAGCGAACTCTGCGAGGTCGATATTGTCGATGCTGACGACCGCGAGATCGTCGGGCACCCGCACGCCTTGACGGTGGCAAGCCTTGAGCACGCCAAAGGCTACCTCGTCGCTACCGGCAACGAGTGCCGTAAGGCTAGCTGTCTCCTTGAGGGCCACCGCCTGTTCAAAGCCCGAGTGAGCGTCGTTGGCCTCGCGCGTTAGGGCGAGGCCTGCCTCTGAGAGGGCCGCGCGCACGCCACCGACGCGCTCGTCAGCAGGACCGATGTAGGCGAGGGTGCGGTGGCCGAGACCTAGTAAGTGTGCGGCAGCATCGAAGGCGGCGCGGTACCGGTCGAAGGTCACCGAGAGTAAGCCCTTATGGTGCCACTCGAGGCACACCACCCGTTTAACACGTCCGACGATCTTCTCAAGCAGCTCCCTGTCTGCTGCCGTGTGGAGGACCTGGTCGAGCGCTAGCAGTACAAGCCCCGAGACCTCGTGTTTGTGTATGAGTTGGTTCAAAAGCGCAGGATTACGTAACGCCTCGAAAAGGCGAATAAAGCGGATGTGGTACCCCCGCCGATGCGCCTCTTCATGGAGACCCGCCAAAATCTCACCGTAGTAAGGCCTTTTAAAAGCGTTGACGCTGCTGATCACGACGCCAAGCTGATTCGCGGCTACCGATTCCCACTTTTCTTGGATGAGCATCTGAGCGTGCTTGTTGGGACGATAGTCGAGCCGTTCTATAGCCCTAAGCACCCGTTGTCGTTTCTCCTCTGAAACTGAACGCGGCCCGTTATTGATAACGTATGACACGATCGAGCGGGAAACGCCCGCTAGGCGAGCCACATCGGCTTGTGTAACCCTTTTTTCGCGCTCGTTCTCTACGACACTCACGTCATAAGTCTAAAGCATCGCCTGACTTTTGAGGCTGTGGGTGCTTGTGCGTAGGCCAAGTGTAACAAGTGCAAAGCGTGAGGAAGGCTGATGCGGGTTGTAACGACGTTGGTTTAAACTTAGTTGTCTCCCTAGACAAGGTTTTTGCTCGAGCCGAGTCTTCTATATGCTTGGCGCGTTCCTCGGCCGCTGCTCATCAACACTTAACGGTAGCCTTTTGCCTGAAGGTTGTTGGTACCGTAACTGCGGTAGGCTGAAGCATGCCAGGCCCCACTCCCGGATTTCTCACCACGACCTTTCTCACCGCGCCGAGCGGGCCGCTGCTGCCGTGGCGGCGCTTTCAGTTCCCCCTCGAGTGGGCCGCGCAGTTTCCGCACCACGACCCCGCCGCCCTGCTACACGTAGAGGTCGGTTTCGGCGACGGGCGCTACACCGTGCGGCGCGCCCTCGAGGCGCCCCAGGAGCGGTTCGTGGGTCTAGAGATCTCCTCGGCGAGCCTCCAGCGCGGCCTCAAGCGGGTGCGGCGCGAGGGCGTCGCCAACGTCAAGCTGCTCAAAGTCGGCGCCGAGTTCGCCGTGCGCCACCTTTTTCCGCCGGGTAGCTTGGCAAGCATCACGGTCAACTTCCCCGACCCTTGGCCCAAAGAGCGGCACGAAGGGCGGCGGCTTTTGCGCGCGAGCTTTTTCCGCTTGGCCGCCGCCCGCCTCGCACCGCGCGGGGTGATCCTGCTCGCGACCGACCACCCCGAGTACCTGGCGTTCGCGCAGCGCGAGGCGGAGGCGTCAGGGGCGTTCGCGCTCGAGGAGGCCGAAGCGCCCCCCGCCGTGTTCGAGACCAAGTACGCCCTTAAGTGGAAGGGGCAGGGCAAAAGGCTCTTTTATCAGGTGTTTCGCGCTACCGGCGCGGTGGTGCCGGAGGTGCCCGGGTTACGGCGGGAGGAGACGATGCCACACGCACTTTTGACGGGGGCGCTGCCCCCGACGGTCACGTTTCGCAAGCAAGTCGTCCCCTATGGGGACGGCCACGTCATCTTGCACGAGGTCGCGCGGAGTTTGGGTTCTGACGAGCCCGAGCACGGTGAGAAGTGGCTCGTGCGCGCGACCGTGGACGAACCGGAGCTGCGCCAACAGGTCTTAGTGAGCGTGCGCGCGCGGCGCTCGGGGGGGCTCATCGTGGGTTTGGAGCCCTTTGGCGACCCCGTCGTGACCGAGACTGTGCACGGCGCCGTGCACGCCGTGACCGAGTGGCTTTTAAGCCTCGGTGACGTGCGCGCCGAGGTGCGCGCGTACTGATGGCGCGCACTCAGGAGAGCGCCGTGGCGCGCTGGCGGCGCGACAAGGACCGCTACTTCGAGTCGAGCCCCGACGCGCCGGTAGAGGGCCCTTTCGCGGGGCTCACGTACTACCCCGAAGACGGGGCCTACGCGGTTGAGGCGCTGCTCGAGCCCTTCGACCCGCCCCAGACCGTATGGCTCACGACGAGCGCTGGCGACGCGCAGCCCTACCGGCGTTACGGGCGCGCGACTTTTACGCTGGCGGGGAGGACGTTGCAGCTCACCCTTTTCGTACCGGCGCACCTCGCGAGCGGGGAGCCGGAGCGCTTTTTCATCCCCTTCCGCGACGCCACGAGCGGGACGGAGACCTACGGTGCCGGGCGCTACCTCGAGGCTGGCGCCGCCACGGGCGGACGCGTCACCCTCGATTTTAACTACGCCTATCACCCCTTCTGCGCCTACTCGGCCCGCTACCGCTGCCCGCTGCCCCCGGCGGAAAACCACCTAGGCGTGCCCATCCGCGCAGGGGAGCGCCTTCCCGACGCGCCGCGTGAGGGTTGAGGTGCCCTGGCACGTCTACGTGCTGCGCTGCCGCAGCGGCGCGCTCTACACGGGCGTCACCACCGACCCGCTGCGGCGCCTAACCGAGCACAACGCGGGTCGCGGCGCGGCCTTTACGAAGCGTCACGGCCCTGCCGAGCTCGTCTACTTGGAGGCGGCTGAGAGCCGCGGGGCGGCGCTACGGCGTGAGCACGCCATCAAGCGGCTCTCTAGAGCGCGCAAGCTCGAGCTGGTGGCCTCGGCGAGCAACCAATTGAGGGAGGTTCATGGAGCGCGTTAAACGGCCCTTGCGCATCCTCGTCGGGGTGCTTTTCATCGTCGTCGGCACCCTGCACTTCGCCCTCGTGGAGCTCTACGTGCGCTTGACGCCGCCGTGGGTCCCCGTCCCCGTGCTCTGGGTGCTCCTCAGCGGGGTGCTCGAGCTGCTCGGCGGGATCGGGTTGCTGCTGCGCCCCGTTCGCCGCGCCGCGGCCTACGGCCTAGCGCTCCTCATGGCGGTGTCGTTGCCCGTATCCGTCTCGGTTCTCGTGAACCCCGCGGCGGTCGGGCTGGCGTGGGTGCCGCCGCTCGTCCTGCTCTGGCGGCTGGCGCTGCAGGTCGCGCTCATCACGCTCCTCGTCTGGTTCGCCGAGGACGAGCGGGTTCATGCCTGAGCTTATCCGAGCGCCCAACATCGCCGCACCCCACGGCTTTACCACGCGCGCCGGCGGGGTGAGCGGGGGCGCCTACGCGGGCCTCAACCTGGGGCTCTCGAGCGGCGACGACGCGGCGGCCGTCGCGGAGAACCGGCGGCGCGTGCTGGAGGTGCTCGGCGCTGCACAAGGCGACGTTTGCGCCTTTCACCAAGTCCACGGCGACCGCGTGCTCGAGGCCTCCCCGAGCTGGTTCGAGGAGGAGGCCGACGCCGCCGTGAGCGACACCCCGGGGCTGTGGCTGGTCGTCAGCACCGCCGACTGCCTGCCCGTACTGTTCCACGACCCCCGCACCGGCGCGGTCGGCGCGGCGCACTGCGGTTGGCGCGGGACGGTCGCCCGGTTGGCGCAGCGCACCGTAGAGGCGCTGCGCTCGCGCTTCGGTTGCGACCCGGCAGATGTGCGCGTGGCGTTCGGTCCGGCGATCCGGCAACCCTACTACCAGGTCGGGCCGGAGGTGGCGCGCGCGTTTTTGGCGGCGGGGTTCCCGGAGGGTGTCTTTAAGGAAAACGGTGCCGGCGTGCTGCTGGACGTCCCGGGGGCCAACCGCTGGCTGCTTTTAGAGAGCGGGGTGCAAGAAGCGAACCTCTGGGACAGCGGCCTCTGCACCTATGAGGACCGCCGCTTCTACTCGCACCGCCGCGACCGGGGGCGGACGGGGCGGCAGTGGGGGGTGATCCAAGTACCGAGTCCCCAGAAATAAGTACGGAGTAGAACAGCTCACTCGGCGCTCATTACTCAGCACTCATGGCTATTTTTCGTACACTACCCCTATGCAACGTTTGCTAGAGACGATGCGCCGTCTTCGCGCGCCGGACGGCTGCCCCTGGGACCGCGAGCAGACCCACGAGACGCTGCGGCCCTATCTGCTCGAGGAGGCGGCCGAAGCGGTCGACGCGCTCTCAAGCGGCGACGCGGGCGCGATGGCCGAAGAGCTCGGCGACGTCCTTTTGCAGGTGGCCTTTCACGCGGTCATCGCCGAGGAGGCGGGGCGCTTCTCCTACGAGGACATCGAGGGGGGCATTGTGGAAAAACTCGAGCGCCGCCACCCCCACGTCTTCGGCGACGTGCGGGTCTCGGGCGCCGAGCAGGTCGTGCGTAACTGGCAGGCGATCAAGGCGGCCGAAAAGGAAACGGGGGAGACGAGCCCCGCGGAGCGCGTGCCGCGCAGTCTGAGCGCCCTGATGCGCGCTGCGGAGCTCGGCCGAAAGCTCGGTTGGGAGGCGGGCTCCAAAGAGGCGGTCGTGAGCGCCCTCGACGCGGGCGAGGTGGGCGCGCTGCTCCTGGCGGTCGTCGATTACGCCCGCGCGCAGGGGGTGAACCCCGAGCTGGCGCTGCGCGAGGCGGCGGACGCGCGCGCCCATGGGACGAGGCCGGCGGTAGAGGCTCGTGTCGGGTGACGAGCCGAACGACCCGGGGGCGGCCCCGCCACGCGCCCCCCAGGTGACCTCCCCACCCCTGCTCCTCGAGCTGCGCCGCGCCCTCGCCGCGCGCGAACGCGACACGATGGTGCTGCCGGGGTTTCGCCGCGCGGCGGTGCTCGTCCCTTTGTTAGACGCCCCCGGTGGGCTCGAGGTGCTCTTTACCGTGCGCAGCAGCCGGCTCGCCAACCACGCGGGGCAGATCGCCTTCCCGGGGGGGCGCGTCGACCCCGGCGAGACGCCCGCCGACGCGGCGCGCCGCGAGACCTTCGAGGAGATCGGCGTCGCCGTACCGGAGGGGGCGCTGCTCGGGACGCTGCACGATCACCCCTCCCCGGCCGCGTACATCGTCACGCCGATCGTCGGCGTCCTCCCGTGGCCGCAACCCCTGGCGGTGAACGCCACCGAGGTCGAGGAGGTTTTCGCGGTGCCGCTCGCCGAGCTCGCCGCGCTCACCCCGCGCAGCGAGACGCGCGTTCTGGAGCACTTCAGCCGCGTCATCCACTTTTACACCTGGCAGCGCCGTTTGATCTGGGGGATGACCGGCAACATCCTCAAAGACCTGCTCGACACGTTGCGAGAGCTTGGTGCGTTCGGGGGGGCGACGTAGGCGCGTCGGCCCATGGGGGGCAGCGCAGCGAGGGGGGTATGATGCGGCACTACCTAACCGAAGGGAGGGGCTGTGAAACGCGCTGAGCTCTACATCATCCGCGATGGCGACAAGGTCCCCTTTACTTTGGGTGCCGTCGTAGAGGCCCTGCAGGGCGTCGGGCTGGGGACCGATGAGGCGATCCGCCTGGCGCGGACGCTCGAAAAGCATCACCGTCAAAAGGGACTCAAGACCGTCAAGCTGGGTGCTTTGATCGAGACGCTCGCCGCGCTCGTCGAGGAGGCGTACGGTCCGGAGATGAGCGCGCGGCTCCGCGAAGCGCCCCCCTTCGTCCCCCTGGTCGTGCGCACCGAGAGCGGCGAAGCGCCCTTTTCGCGGCGCACGTTGGCCGCGTGGCTTGAAAAGCGGGGGTTTTCCTTTAAGGAGGGGAACCTGCTTGCGCGGCAGGTCGAGGGGACGCTCCGGCGCACCGGCCAGAGCGTCATCGGTACCTCTGAACTCGTGCACTACACCGCGCTCGCCATCGGCGCGCGCTACGGGCAGGAGGCGCGCGCGCGCTTCGAGGCGAAAGCGGGCGCGCCCTCGGAGCTCCTTGTGCGGCGCGACGGCGGCGCGCTCCCTTACTCGAGGGGCATCTTGGCGCAGTCGCTGATGGCGCTAGGGCTAGCGCCGGAGCTGTCGCACGGGCTCGCCAAGCGCACCGAGCTGCTCCTGTGGCGCCTCGGCGAGCGCGAGGTGAGCGTGGAGACGGTGCGCCGCACCGTCAAAAAGCTGCTGTTGCAGGAGGCGGGGGAGGAGTTCGTGCGCCGCTACGAGCTGCTGCACAGCGTCCGCAGCCCCACGAAACCGCTGATCGTGCTGATCGGCGGTGCCCCTGGGGTGGGGAAGTCGAGCCTCGCTTCGGCGCTCGCCTACCGCTTGGGGGTCCCCCGCATCGTCTCGACCGATTCGGTGAGGCAGGCGCTGCGTTCGCTGATTAGCGCCGAGCTGAGCCCCGCGCTGCACGCCTCGAGCTTTACCGCGTGGCGCGCCGAGCTGCTGCCGAGCGAGGCGGCCAAGCCGAAGCGCAAACGGGTGATCCGTGGCTTTCAGCGCCAGGTGCAGCAGCTCACCACGGCCGTCGGCGCGATTATTAGCCGCAGCGTTCAAGAGGCGACCTCGCTCGTGCTCGAGGGCATCCACTTGGTCCCCGGGTTTTTGCCGCTCGAGCTCGAGGAGGCGACGGTCGTCGAGCTCGTCGTGTGCGTTTCCGACCCCGAGCTGCACCGCGAGTACTTCGGCGCGCGCGAGGTGCAGACCGGCAGCCGTCGCCGCCGCGAGTACTATCTGGAACACTTTGGCGAGATCCGCACGCTGCAAGACTTTATCGTGCGGCAAGCGAAGCTCGCCGGTGTACCGGTGCTCGAAGCGGCCGACACGGATCAACTGACCGACCACGCCATCGAGCAGGTTCTCAACGCCGTGCTCGCGCAGCAGAGCGACGCCGCTGCGGCGGAGCTGGGGGCGGTGCCGCAGGAGGTCGCGCTGCCCTAGGGCGTGGGGTCGTTGCCGACACCCGACAGCGCTCCCCCTGGGTTCTGCGGTAGGCTGAGGCAGGAGGTAACGCTATGGCCATGAAAGAGATCAAGCTCGAAGTCGACAAAGAGGTCGCCCGCGGGCGCTACGCCAACGTCGCGATCATCGCCCACACCCGCGACGAATTCATCCTCGACTTCGCCCTCGCCTACCCGGGGCACCCGCCCTCGGTCGGGTCGCGCGTGATCACCAGCCCCCACCACGCCAAGGCGCTGTTACGCAGCCTCGAGGACAACGTCCGCAAGTACGAGGCGCGCTTCGGCGAGATCGGCGAACCGCCCCGCCCCGTGCAGGGGGAGAACTGACCTTTAGCGCGGGTCGCGAGCCGTTTGTAACGGCCAGCTCGTGGTAGGTCCCTAGGGCGCGCCCTAGGGACGCTTTTTGGCCGCGCACGGCAACCGGCGGGTGCTGACAGCGCCGCCATCTTAGACGGGTTTGGCGGCACCGCCAAAGGGCGCTGTGCTACGGCTTACCTCGGACACCGTGAAGGCGGGCTTTAATACCCTCATGTCGAACGAGGTGGTCACGGTTTTTTTCGATTACGTCTGCCCCTACGCTTGGCGTGGGGCGGAGCTCGTGGAGCTCGTCCGCGAACCTCTGGGGCTCACCTTCGAGTGGCAGCATTTTAGCCTCTACCAGAGCAACCACGAAGCGCAGCGCGCCGCGCGCGCGGGCAGTGGCGCGTGGCAGCTCTGGAACGAGCGCCTCACCGAGGGGGACGAGGGGGGCAACCGCGGGCTTTTGCCCTTTCTCGCCTCGTGCGCGGCGCGGCGGCAGGGGCGCGAGCTGCACGACCGCTTCCGGCTCGAGCTGATGCGCGCGCGGCACCGTGACCACAGGCCCTTTTCGCGCGACACCCTGCACAGCGTCGCTGCCGCCGTGGGGCTCGATTTGTGCCGCTTTCAGAGCGACATGGCGAACCCCGAATGCCGCACCGTGCTCGCGCAGGAGCACTACCGCGCCGCCTCGCTCGACGTCTTCGGCACGCCGACGTTTCGCTTTCCGGGGGGGCACGCCGCCTACTTGCGCCTCAAGGCGCTGCCGGGGAGCGCGGAGGAGGCGCTCGAGCTCTTCTGTAGCTACCGGCGCCTGTTAGAGCGCTTCCCTTACCTCGAGACCATCAAACGGCCGCGTCCCAAGGGCAACTGACGGGGGAGCCCTGCGCGTAACGACGCCGGCGTAGGGTGGGCCGCAGAGGCGTGCTGGTTTTCTGGCGTGTTGGTTTTTTGTAAGAGTAGCTGCCGTACCCTGTAAGCTGTTCGGGGGGGGTCCTGGCGCAGTCGTCAGGGATGCTTGCAGGCGCCTTGCCGGACGCTCGCGGGAGTTGCGCTCTGCGGGCAAATCCATCTGGAGGCGTAGCGGTGCTCCCTGTGGTCCTCGCCCTCTTCGTGATCCTGGGCGCTAGTGTGCTCCTACTCGGCTTGGGTAGGTGTGCGCAGCGGGGGGAGCGCCGCTTAAGACCCGGTGGCGGTGGGGGCAACGGGGTCGTGGAGGGGCGCAGAGGCCCTGCTGACTTGTGGGACCTCCCTGGCTTCGAGGTGCACGAAAAGCTCGGTTCAGGGGGGATGGCGAACGTCTATCGGGCGCGGCGGCGGCGCGACGGCCGGTGGGTGGCGCTAAAGGTGCCGGCCGAGGCGTTTATGCGCGACGCCGCGTTTGTGCGCCGCTTTCACCGCGAGGCGGAGGTCGCTAGGCGCCTCGATCACCCCAACGTCGTGCGGACCTTTGAACATGGCAGCGTCGCGGGCCAACACTACCTAGCGATGGAGTTCGTGGACGGCGTGAGCCTAGAGAGCTACGTCGACGTCCCCGAACACGTCGGGGACTACGCCACGAGCCGCGAACTGATGCTGCAGGCGGTGCGTGCACTGCGCTACATCCACGCCTCGGGGATCGTGCACCGCGACCTCAAACCCGCCAACGTGATGCTGCGCCGCGACGGCCTGCGGCGGCGGCGCGGTGAGGTCGTGGTCGCGCCCGACGCGCTCAAGCTGATGGACTTTGGGGTCGCGGGCGCGTGGGACGCGGTGGACGGGGTAGGCCAGCGGGAGACGAACGACGTGGCGCCGGGACGTGTCGGTACCCCGAGCTACATGTCGCCCGAGGGGGTGCGCGGTCTCAAAACGGACGAGCGGAGCGACGTCTACAGCCTCGGTCTGGTGTTCTACGAGCTCCTGACGGGCCAAGCCGCCTTTCGCGGCGGGTACGAGGTCGTGATGCACCAACAGATCTTCGCCCAGCCGCCCCCGCCCAGACAGCACGCGCCGCGCGTTCCGAGCGACCTCGAGGCGCTCGTGATGGCGATGATCGCCAAAGACCCGCAGCGGCGCCCCGACCTCGCCACGGTCGAAGCGCGCCTAGAGGCCGCGTCGCTGCGCGCCGCGACGCCTCCGCCGGGTGAGGGGGGGCGCCTCCTCTGCGCGCTCGCCTCGCCCGAGGGGGCGCTGCGCGCCTGGAGCCGCGACGGCGAGCCGCATACGGTGCTCGGCGCGCTCGAGGCCGCCGGCGGGGTGCTCCCCGCGCTGCCTCGAGCGTGCGCGAAGGACGCCGCCGGGGCGCTCTACGTCGCGGTGCACGAGGAGGGGTTGCGCGCTGACTACCCCATGATCTACAAGCTGTGTCCAGAGGGCGGCGTGCTGCTCGCTTTCGGCCACTACGGGATGGACGCGGGCAACTTTCTGCGGCCCGTGGCGCTCGCCGTCTCCCCCGACGACACGTTGCTCGTCCTCGACGCCGAAACGCACCTCGTGCAGCGCTTTAGCGCCCGCGGTGAGCTGCTCGCCCGCCTCGGCGGTCAGGGGGGGGCGCTAGGGCGCTTTAGCGATCCGCGCGACCTGCAGGTCGACGCCCGCGGTGACCTCTACGTGCTCGACTACGGCAACCAGCGGGTGCAGCGCCTCGATCCCAGGGGGCGTTGCCGGGGCGTCTGGGAGCTCCGCGCGGAGGGCCAACGGCTCGCCGTGGGGGGGTTCGCGCTCGCCCCGACGGGGACGCTCTACCTGGCCGAAGCGGGGCGAGCGCGGCTGCACCAGATGGCGCTCTCGGGGAGCGAGCTAGGGACCGTTGCGCTGTCCTTTGCCGCAGCGCCCGAGCCAGACGCCCCGCTTACCCCGCGCTACGCCGGCGGGTTCGGGGGGGGCGCCGCGTTGGGTGCACGCGAACCCCCCTACCCGCTACAACCCCACCTGACGCTCACGGCCGCGCCGCCTCACCTCGGGGCGAGCGGTGCGCTTAAAGACCTCGGGGTCGACGAAGAGGGCTACGTGTTCTTCGCCGAACGGGGTCAGCGCGTGATCTCACAGCACGCCCCCGATGGCACGCTGGTGCGGCGCCTAGAGACATATGCCCCTATCCTGCAGTTTCGCTTTGGTGCTAGCGCCAAAGGCGCGAACCCGTAGCCGTCCGCCGGCGCCTCGCTCACCCCCCTCCAGGACGGCTTTGCGACCCGTTGACGGGTGGTCGTCGGGCGAGTTTGGTCGGGGCCCAAGCCGCCGCCGATTTCGTTGACACCGCCCTAGTGGGTTGCTATGCTGACGTCTGCAAAGCGCGAGTTGTAACGTCGCGTTTTTTTGTGCCTGGATGACGCGAACCCGAGCCGAGCTGTGGCCTACGCGGTGGGTCTCGCTCGGTGTCCTAGACGTACGGTGGTGGGCGTCGTTATGGTCAGAAAGGAGGGTCGTTTGGAAGCCCAGGGCGAAAAACTGCTACAACGTCTTATCGACGAGGAGCAGAGCCTCCTGGCCAAGGTCGAGGAGGCGCGGCAAGAGGCGGCCAAGGTGATCGAAGAAGCCGAAGCCAAAGCGGCAGCCACCCTCGAGGCCGCGCGCCAGCGTGCCGCGAGAGAAGCCCAGGAGCGGCGGGCGGCGGCGGAGCGCGAAAGTGGGCGTGAGCGCGACGCGGTGCTAGATAGAGCGCGTCAAGAGGTCGCGGCGGTGCAGGAGCGCGCCAAGCGCAACCAGCAGCGGGCGATGCAGCTGGTGTTGGAGCGGGTGCTGCCGTGATCGCGCCCATGGAGCAGCTGCTCGTCGTCGGTCGCAAGGGGATCGTCAAAGACCTTCTCGTGAGCCTGCAGACCCTCGGCGTAGTGCACATCGTACGCGCCCACGGCGACGCGCTCCCCCGTTTCGAGCTTAAAGAGAGCGACCGGCGTGCGCAAGAGGCGTGGGACGGCGTGGTCGCCAAGACCGAGGCGCTGCTCGAGCTGCTCTCGGCCGCCGAGGGTCCGGTCGCCGGCAAAGACCGCGTCCCCTTAAGCCTCTCCGAGCTGCGCGCTTACCTCAACGATCTTAGCAACCAGGTCGACTCGCTCGTCGCCGAACGCGCCGAGATCGACGACGAACTCGACCTCATCAACACCTACTTGCCCCCCTTTCGGGAGCTCGCCCCGACGCTCGCGCAGCTCGAGGGGTCGCGTTACCTGCGTGGGGCGGCCTTTTTGGTCCCTTCCGAAGACTTTTTGAGCCGCGTGCGCGCCGCTCTTAAAGAGACCTTTGATAACCGCTTCGCGCTCGCGACGCGGCGTTACGGCAAAGGGTTTCTGGCGGTCGTGGCGGTGCTCAAAGGGGAGCTCTCCGAGCTGCAGGCGCTGCTCTCGCGCCTCGGGTTGGCCGAACTGCAGCTGCCGGAGCGCTTTAAAGACCTCGGCGTCGCCAAGGCCGTGCACGTGATGCAAGAGCGCGCCCAAACGCTCCCCAAGCGCCGCAAGACGCTGCAAGACGACCTCGCTCACCTCGGCAAGGTCCACGGCGGCCGCTTGCGCTTGGTGCGCGACGTCGCGCTCAACCACCGCGCCCGCTACGAGGTGATGAGTGAGCTTGCCGGGGGGCGTTACGGGTTTGCGCTGCAGGGGTGGGTTCCGGCCAAAGACCGGCGCCAGGTCGTCGCGGCGCTCGAGCGCCAGTTTGGCGGCGACCTCGTCATCGAGGTGCGCAAAGCCGACGAACACCACGACGAGGACGTCCCCGTCAAGCTCGAGAACCCCGGTTGGGTCAAGCCGTTCGAGGGGCTCTTGTCGCTCTTCGCGCCGCCCAAGTACGGCTACTTCGACCCCTCCTGGACGCTCGCCCTCTTTTTCCCGCTGTTTTTCGGCTTTATCGTCGGCGACATCGGCTTCGGCTTGCTGTTTTTGGCCCTGGGCGTCTGGTTCCGCCTCCGCGGCGCGCGGGGTAACAACCTCAACCTGGGCCCCTTGGGTATCGTGATCCCGTCGACCGCGCTGCGACCCATCGGCACCGTGATCAACTGGTGCGCGGCCTGGACGATGGTGTGGGGGTTTCTCTACGGCGAGTTTTTCGGCAACTTCTTGGAGCACTTCCCGCCGAACAACCCCATCTTCTACCCCACCTATAGCGATCACTACCACGGCGTCATCCCCATCGCGATCTTTCGCGTGCACGAGTCCGGTTTTTACACCGTACTCCTGCTGGCGCTCGTGTTCGGCACCCTGCAGGTGCTTTTCGGCTGGGCGCTGCGCGCCTACTACGGGCTGCGCCACGGCGATATGAAGCACTTCTGGGAGGGCGTCGGGATGTTTGCGGGCATCGCCGCGATCGTCACCTTCGCCTACGGGTTTTTGACGAATAACCTTTCCGACAACGCCTTCGTCCTCTTTTTCGTGGCGCTCGGCTTCGCCATCTTTTTCGCCGGGCTCATCTTCTCGCGGCTGCCCTTGATGCTCGTCGAGCTGATCTCCAACTCGGGGAACATCCTCTCGTACCTGCGGCTTTTCGCCGTCGGTCTCTCGGCGGCGCTCATTGCAACCCTGGCGACCGACCTCGGCTACGCGCTCGGCGGTACCCTGCCGATCGTCGGACCCGCGCTCGGTATTCTGGTAGCGTTTGCGGTGCACCTCATCGCCTTGACGCTCAAAGCCATTTCGTATACCCTGCAACCGCTTCGTCTTCACTACGTCGAATTTTTCACGAAATTCGGCTTTTACGAAGAAACGGGGCGTCCGTATCGGCCGTTCCGCATCCTAGGAGGAAAAGCATGAAAAAGGTTCTCGGTCTTCTTGTCTTGGCGCTCCTCGCTGGCTTCGGTTTTGCGCAAGAGGCTCAGGCGGCCGCCGCTACGGGCGCCTCGATCGGCGACGGTCTCATCGCCCTCGGCGCGGCGCTCGCTATCGGTATCGGTGCGATCGGCGTCGGTATCGCGCAGGCCTCGATCGGTAGCGCGGGCGCGGGGACCCTGGCCGAGCGCCCTCAGGCTTTCGGTCAGATCCTGATCTACCTGGTGATCCCCGAGACCATCATCATCTTCGCTTTCGTCATCGCCTTCTTCCTCAACGGCCAGATCGGCTAACGATGGCCAATCTTACGGCGCTGCTTGAAAAGGAAGCGAGCGCGGAGATTGACACCATCCTCTCCGAGGCGCATGCGCGCGCCTCGGAGATTGTCGCTCAAGCCGAAGAGGAGGCGAGAGCGCTGACCGCTCAGGGGGAGCGCCTAGCGCAGACGCAGGCGGAGGCTTCGAAGGTGCGCGCGAAAAGCGCCGCGCAGCTCGAGGCCGCGTCGTTGCGACTGCGGGCGCAACACGAGGCGGTCGAGGGGGTCTTCTCGGCGGTCGAAGCCGAGCTCCGTTCGCTCATCAAAAATGGTCGCCGCTATGGCGCTGTCTTCGAGGCGCTCTTTAACGAGGCGCTCGAGGCGCTCGGCGGCCCCGAACGCCTCGCCAAGGTCTTCGTGCACCCAGACGACGCCGCGCGCGCGCGCAAGCTCGCCGAGGGGCGCGGTCTGGCCGACAAGGTCGAGGCCGACGAGAGCGTGCAGGGGGGGGTCAAGCTCCAAGCGACCTCCAACGTCACGGTCGAAAACACCCTCTTCGACCGCCTCCGGGCGGCGCGGGAGGAGCTCGCGTCGGAGGTCTCCAAGCTCCTCATGGCTGAGCCCGAAGGAGAGGGCGCGCAGGGGTCTGCGCAAGGGGCGTAGGGTGCCCGCGGACTTCGGCTACATCAACGCCCGCGTGCGCGGCCTTAAAGCGCAGCTTTTAGCGCCCGAGTTCTACACCGACGCGCTCGGCGCCTCCGACTTTCGGGCGTTTTTAAACGCGCTTTCGCAGACCCCTTACGGGCGCGAGCTCGAGGAGGCGCAGGCGCGCTACGGTGGGGGCCTGGGCGCTGTCGACGAGGCGCTCGGGCGGAGCTTTTACAGCACCACCCGCACGCTGCTTAGCGTCGCCGACGGTCTGCCGGAGCGCCTGTTAAAGCTCCTGCTGCTGCGCTACGACCTGCACAACCTTAAAGCGATCGCGCGCGCGAAGCACGCCGAGCGCGAAGCGGAGGACGTCACGGGGGCGCTCATGCCGGCCGGCGCGTTAAAGCCCGCGGTGCTCGAGAACATCGCCGCCGCCCCCGACCTGAGCGCGGCGGCGCAGGCGCTCGCCATCACGGGGCACCCGCTCGGCCGCGCCTTTTCGCAGGCGTCGGCGCGCTACGCCTCAGAGGGTGACCTCTACGCCTTTGAGCTCGCGCTCGACCGCGCCTACTTCGAGGTGCTCATCGCCGAAGCCGCGTCGGGGGACTTTCCGGCCGACTTCGTCCGCTACGTCCAGCGCGAGATCGACGCGACGAACATCCGCACCGCCCTTAAAGTGCAGGGTACCGGCGAGGTCTCCGCCGACGAGCTCTTCGTGCGGGGTGGCAAAGAGGTGCGCCGCGCGACCTTTGAGAGCCTCCTGGCGGGCGACACGCAGGCGCTCGCGAACACGAGCTTCGCCGCCGTCGCCGAGGCGGGTGGTCTGACCGAAGCCGAGGAGATCTTGCGCGGCGCGCTCGAGAGCGCTGCCCGCAAGCTCTACCTGCGCGACCCTCTGGGCGTCGGTGTGGTGCTGCACTACCTGCGCCTGCGCGAGACGGAGGCGGCGAAGCTCAGGCTCTTGGCGCGTGGCAAGTTCTACGGTGTGCCGCGCGCGCAGCTCGAACAGGAGCTCGGCAGTGCCTAGGATGATCGTACTAACCGACAGTGACACCGCCTCGGGTTTCCGGTTGGCGGGGGTCGAGGTGCGCGAGGCGACCCCGGAAAACGCGCAAGAGGTGCTCGACGAGCTGATCCTCTCCGACGCCTACGGGCTCGTGGCGGTCGACGAGGGGCTTATCGCCGACCCCAACCGTTCGTCGGCGCGCACCATGCGGGGGCGTGAGCTGCCCGTGCTACTTACCATGCCGAGCCTCGGCGCCGCGTTTGACGAGGGCGCCGACGCCACGGACTACATGAAACAGCTTGTGCGGAGCGCGATCGGCTTCGACGTCAAGCTCGAGTAACCCACGCGCGTGCGCCGCACCCCCCCGACCGGTTTGCCTTACACTAAGGGGATGGGGAAGCGGCGCCGCTTGCTGAAACCGCGTCACCTCGCGCCGCGCGGGCCCGGGTGACGCCGCTCTGAGGAGGACAACGTGGCGATTGAGGGAACCATTCAGCGCATCTCCGGGCCGGCGGTCATCGCCCGCGGGATGATGGGCGCGCGCATGTTCGACATCGTGCGCGTCGGTAACGAAAAGCTTGTCGGCGAGATTATCCGTCTCGACGGCGACACCGCCTTCGTGCAGGTGTACGAGGAGACGGGGGGTCTCAAGGTCGGCGAACCCGTGGTGTCGACCGGTCTGCCGCTCGCGGTCGAGCTCGGGCCGGGGATGCTCAACGGGATCTTCGACGGTATTCAGCGCCCCTTGGATAAGATCAACGAAGCTTCGGGCACCTATATCGACCGCGGCATCACCGTCAACTCGCTTTCGCGCGAGACGAAGTGGGCGTTTACCCCGCAGGTCTCGGTCGGCGACGAGGTCAAGGGGGGGCAGGCCATCGGCACCGTCCCCGAGTTCTCCTTTACCCACAAGATCCTCGTACCGCCCAACGTCTCGGGCAAGATCAAGACGATCGTCGGCAAGGGCGAGTACACCGTCGAGGATGTGATCGCGACCCTCGAAGACGGCACCGAGCTCAAGCTCTACCACGCCTGGCCCGTGCGGCAGGCGCGGCCGGTGCAGCAAAAGCTCGACCCCGTGACCCCCTTTTTAACGGGGATGCGCATCCTAGACGTGCTCTTCCCGCTCACCATGGGGGGGACCGCCGCCATTCCAGGTCCCTTTGGTTCGGGTAAGACCGTCACCCAGCAGTCGATCGCCAAGTACGGCAACGCCGACATCGTGGTCTACGTCGGCTGCGGGGAGCGCGGCAACGAGATGACGGACGTTCTGGTCGAGTTCCCCGAGCTCGAGGACCCGCAGACCGGCAACCCGCTGATGCACCGCACGGTCTTGATCGCCAACACCTCGAACATGCCGGTAGCGGCCCGCGAGGCGAGCATCTACACCGGGATCACCCTCGCCGAGTACTTCCGCGACCAGGGCTACCGCGTCTCGGTCATGGCCGACTCGACGAGCCGCTGGGCCGAAGCGCTCCGCGAGATCGCCTCGCGCCTCGAAGAGATGCCCGCTGAGGAGGGTTACCCGCCCTACCTGGCCTCGCGCCTCGCCGCCTTCTACGAGCGTGGGGGGCGCGTGACGACGCTCGCCGGCGAGCAGGGGGCGGTGTCGATCATCGGCGCGGTGTCACCCGCCGGTGGGGACTTCTCCGAACCCGTCACCCAGTCGACGCTGCGCATCACCGGTTGCTTCTGGGCGCTCGACGCCTCCTTGGCGCGCCGCCGCCACTTCCCGGCGATCAACTGGAACCGCTCGTACACGCTCTTCGCCGACATCTTAGAGCCCTGGTACCGCGAAAACGTCGCCGAGGACTACCCCGAGCTGCGCGCCCAAGCGGTCGCGCTCTTGCAGCGCGAAGCGGAGCTGCAGGAGGTCGTGCAGCTCGTCGGGCCGGACGCGCTGCAGGACAACGAGCGGCTTATTATCGAGATCGGCCGCATCTTGCGCCAAGACTTTTTGCAGCAAAACGGTTTCGACCCGGTCGACGCCTCGTGCTCGCTCAGCAAAGCCTACGGGATGCTGCAGATGATCATCGCGCTAAACGATCAGGCGCGGCGGGCGTTGGACGCCGGCGCTACCGTCGACGACGTGCTTAAAAGCCCCGTCATCGAGCGCGTCAACCGCGCGCGCTACGTACCCGAAGACGAGTTCGCCGCCTACAAAGAGGCCACCCTCAAAGAGATCGCTCAAGGCTTCGCCGTCGCCGCCTAAGGCAGAGGAGTTATGGCAACCAAATTTTTGCGCAAAGAGTATAGCGAGGTCTCGTACGTTTCGGGCCCGCTGCTGTTTCTAGAGAACGCCCCCGACCTCGCCTACAACGCCATCGTGCGCATTAAAGACGCCTCCGGGCGCGAGCGCGGTGGTCAGGTGATCGAGGTTTCGGACAAATTTACCGTGCTGCAGGTGTTCGAGGAGACCTCGGGGATCGACCTCTCGGCGACGAAGGTGTGGCTGGTCGAGGACGTCGCCCGCTTGGGGGTCTCGCGCGAGATGATCGGGCGCCGCTTTAACGGCATCGGGGAGCCCATCGACGGCCTCCCCGAGGTGGTCGCCGACAAACGGCTGCCCATCGGCGGGGCGCCGATCAACCCGGTCGCCCGTCAGAAACCCGAGGAGTTCATCCAGACGGGCATCTCGACGATCGACACCCTGATTACCTTGGTGCGCGGGCAGAAGCTCCCCATCTTCTCGGGTTCGGGGCTGCCGGCCAACGAGCTCGCCGCGCAGATCGCGCGCCAAGCGAAGGTCTTAGGGGAGGGCTCCGAGTTCGCCGTGGTCTTTGCCGCGATGGGCGTCACCCAGCGCGAGATCACCTACTTCACCCAGGAGTTCGAGCGCACGGGTGCGCTGGCGCGTTCGGTGCTGTTTCTCAACAAAGCCGACGACCCCGCGGTCGAGCGCCTCTTGACGCCCAAGATGGCGCTGACTGCCGCTGAGTACCTCGCTTTCGAGCACGACTACCACGTGCTGGTCATCCTCACCGACATGACCAACTACTGCGAGGCGCTGCGCGAAATCGGTGGGGCGCGCGAGGAGATCCCCGGGCGCCGCGGTTACCCCGGGTACATGTACACCGACCTCGCCTCGATCTACGAGCGCGCCGGGGTCGTCGAGGGGCGCAAAGGCTCGGTGACGCAGCTGCCGATCCTGACGATGCCCGACGACGACGTGACGCACCCCATCCCCGACCTGACGGGGTACATCACCGAGGGGCAGATCTACCTGGCGCGCAACCTCCACTCGCAGGGCATCTACCCGCCCATCAACCCCGGCCCCAGCCTGTCGCGGCTCATGAATAACGGGATCGGCAAGGGCAAGACGCGCGCCGACCACAAAAACATCGCCGACCAGCTCCAGTCGGCCTACGCCAACGGCCTCGACCTGCGGCGGTTGGTGGCGATCACCGGTGAGGACGCCCTGTCGGAGAACGACAAGCTCTACCTCAAGTTCGCCGACGCCTTTGAAAAGCACTTTATCAACCAGGGCTCCGAGGACCGCTCCATCGAGCAGTCGCTCGACATCGCCTGGTCGATCCTGTCGATGCTGCCCAAGAGCGAGCTCACCCGGCTCTCGCGCGACCAGATCGACAAGTACTACGGCGCCAAGATGGACGAGCTGTGGGGAGCGCGAAAGGGCATCTAGTCGTCAGCGTCCGGTCGGGGGGCGGTGTGCTGCTGACCCCCGACGCGTGACGACGGCAAAAGGAGAACCATGGCCGAAACGATCGCCCCGACCCGATCCAATCTGCTGCAGCGCCGCGAGCAGCTCAAGCTCGCCAACCGCGGCGCCGACCTCTTAAAGCGCAAACGTGACGCGCTCATCGGCGAGTTTTTTAGCCTCGTGCAGGCCTCTTTAAAGGCGCGCCGCGCGCTCAACCAAGCGGGCCGCGAGGCGTACTTTAGCCTGTTTCTCGCCAAAGCGTGGGACGGCCCCGAGGCGGTCGAGAGCCTCAGCCTCGCCGCTCGGACGGGGCTTGATCTTGACGTCAAGGTTGAAAACCTCTTCGGGGTCAAGGTGCCACAGGTGCAACCGCCGACCTTTGACCGTTCGCTCCCCTTTTCGCCCGTCGGGGCGGGGGCGCGTACGCTCGAGGCCGCCTCGCAGTTTCGGGCGCTCACCGAGGCGCTCGTCCGGGTCGCCGCGACCGAGACGCGCTTGCGCCTGGTTGGCGAGGAGATCAAAAAGACCTCGCGCCGCGTCAATGCGCTCGAGCAGATCGTCATCCCCGGGGTAGCGCAGCAGATCAAAGACATCCGCAGCGTTTTGGATCAGCGCGCGCTCGAAGAGATCACGGTGTTAAAGCGCATCAAGGCGAAGCTCGACGCCCGTGAGGAGGCCGAGGCGCAAGAAGGCGCGCGCACGGAGGGCAAGGCGCAGCGCTCGGGCCCGCCGGAAGCGACCGCGCAGGTGGGCTGAACCGGCCGTAACGTCGCGCCCGCTGCGAAACCCCTACCCTAGCTAGCCCTCACGAGAGGAGGGCTAAGCTGCGGTAGGGGTTCGCTATCTACGCCGCTGCACCCGGGTGGCCCATGCCCATGGCGCCGCGTCACCCGAAACGTGTACGGCGCACCGCATCATCTCAAACGGCGCGCCCCTTTTTGGTGTATTTTTATCCGGGGGCCCCCTCGCGCAGGGACAACGTGCGAAGCAGCGCCTGACAGCTTTACAAGGGGGCGGGCGAAACGGTAAGGTAGTCGGCAAGCACCAAACGTGAAAGGGGAAAACATGCGGAAATGGTTCGTCGGTAGCGCGCTATGTGTTCTTATCGCCTCCTTTACGGTCGCGCAGGCGCAGGGCAAACTCGCCGAGGTGCGTAACCGCGGTTCGCTGGTGTGTGGCGTCAACGACGTGCTGCCGGGCTTTGGGACGGTCAACGAGGAGGGTGAGCACGAGGGTTTCGACGTCGACTTCTGCAAGGCGATCGCCGCGGCCGTGCTCGGTGACGCGGACGCGGTGACCTACCGGCCGCTCTCGGCGCAGGAGCGCTTTACGGCGGTGCAGACGGGCGAGGTCGACGTGCTGATCCGCAACACCACCTGGACGAGCAGCCGCGACACCGAAGTCGGCCTCAACTTCGGCCCCGTCATCTTCTACGACGGCCAGGGCTTTATGGTCCGGCGCGATTCGGGGATCGAGTCGCTGGAGGACCTCGAGGGCCGCCGCATCGGGGTGCAGTCGGGCACCACCACCGAGCTCAACTTGGCCGACGTGATGTCGGCGCTCGACATCCAGTACGAGCCGGTGATCTTTGAAACCTCCGACCAGCTCGTCGCCGCTTACGACGACGGGGCGGTCGACGCCTGGACGACCGACAAGTCGGGGTTGGCGAGCCTGCTCATCTCGCTGAGCGACCCCGAAGAGCACCGCATCTTAGACGCGACCATCTCCAAAGAACCCCTCGCCCCGGCGGTGCTGCACGGCGACGACGAGTGGTACGACGTGGTGAAGTGGGTGATCTTCGGGCTGATGGAGGCCGAGGAGTACGGCATCACCTCTGAAAACGTGCGCGAGCTCGCCGAGACCTCGACGAACCCCAACATCCAGCGCATCCTCGGCGCCGAACCGAGCGCGGTCGAGCAGATCGGGCTCGAGGCCGACGCGATCGCTACCGCCATCGAAGCGGTCGGTAACTACGGCGAGATCTACGAGCGCAACCTGGGCGAAGGCACCCCCTTCAACATCCCGCGCGGCCTCAACGCGCAGTACTACGAGGGCGGGCTCATCTACGGCATGCCCTTTAGGTAAACGCGAAGCGACCAGAGGGTCCCTGATGGGGGCGGCGGCCCAGCGTCGCTGCCCCCGTTTCGGTTCTCGTAGCAGGTACGGCCTCTTGTCTAAGTATCTAAGCTGTGCATGCCCTTCGAGATGGTCTTTGCAGCAGCGTTCCGTGGCGCCGCCTCTCGCAGTAGCGGGAGCAACGACGCTACCGCCGACGCGGCGCGGGACGAGGGGGCTTAAACTGCAGCGCTGGGTTTAGGGGCGCACGGCGCCGAGGGAGGTGAAAAGCGTGGCAACGCGGTCGATACGGCCCACCGGGGGCAAAGAACGCATCCCGTTTTACCGCAACGTCAAAGTGATCGGTATCTTGGCGCAACTTATCTTTCTGGCCCTCGTGGTGATGGGCTTTTGGGTCCTCTACAACAACGTCACGACGGCTTTAGAGCGCGCCAACATCCCCGCCAACTTCAACTTTTTGCGCGCGCGCGCGGGTATCCCCATCGGCGAGTCGCCCATCCGGTACAACACCGCAGACACCTATGCGCGGGCGCTCTGGGTGGGGGTGTTAAACACCCTCAAGGTGTCGCTCGTCGGGGTGGTGCTCGCGACGCTCCTCGGCATCTTGGTGGGGGTGATGCGGCTCTCGTCGAACTGGCTGCTCCGGCAGATCGCCTCGATCTACGTCGAGACGATCCGCAACACCCCCTTGGCGGTGCAGCTGGTGTTCTGGTTTTTCGCGGTGCTCGTACCCCTGCCCCCGCGCATCTCGGGCCCTATCGAGCTCCCCGGCGGGGCGTACTTCAGCCAGGTTGGCCTGGCGCTCCCCTGGCTCTACCCGTCGTACAGCTTTTCGGCCTGGGTGCCGTGGCTCGTGGGCGCCGTGGCGCTCTTTGTCCTCCTCGTCTGGGTGCGGTGGGTGCAGATCCGGCGCTCCGAGCGCCCCGGCAACCCGTGGCTCTTGCCCCTGGTGGCGGCGCTCGGGCTCGCCGCCGTGGGCTACGTGGTGACCGAAAGGACGTCCGAGCTCCCGCCGACCTCTACGAACTACCTGCCGGACCGGGGGCGCGGGACCGTGTTCGTCGAGGGGGAGGGGGGCTCGTCGCGCTTTTTGCCCTACGCCGCTGTGCGCGTCACCATCCCCGAGGGGCAGCTGCGTGACATCACGCAGAGCTTTAACGAGTCGCGGCGCCGCGTCTACAGCTCCTTTCGCTTTCCGGCGCTGCGCGACCACGAAGTCGGCGCCGCCGAGGTCACCTTCGCCGACCCCGAGAGCGATGCGGCGTCGCGCCTCAGCATCCACTACCTCAACTTCCCGTCGTCGGGTTTTTTGTACGAAGACCGCAACGGCAACGGCGAGTACGACCCCGGCGAAGAGGTGAGCGAGGCGGGCACGGGGTTTAACGGCGTGCCGCTCGTGTTGACAGTCGAGAACTTTGAGCGCCGCGTGGTCGCCGACCGCAACGGGCAGTTCCGGATGCCGCAGTTCGAGCCGGTCGGCGCCGGGGGGGCGGCGGAGACGGCGGAGGCCGAGGCGGCGCCCCCGCCGGCGGCGTCGGCGAGCCCCGCGGCGCTCTTCGGAGCGCCGCGCACGCCGACCGCTAGCGGTGATGAGGCGGCGGAGACGGGGGCATTAGAAGCGACCGTCGAGGTGTTGCCGACCGGCCCCTTGGTGCTCAGCGTGCCGACGATCCCCCGCTCCGACTACGAGGGGGGCGTCCGGCTCACGGCGGCTTTTATGGCGCTGCTGTTGGGGCTTGTGATCTACACGGCGTCGTTTATCGCCGAGATCGTCCGCGGCGGGATCCAGGCGGTCAACAAAGGGCAGCGCGAGGCGGCCAAGTCGCTCGGATTGAGCGACGCGCAGACCTTTAACCTGGTCGTCTTTCCGCAGGCGCTGCGCATCATCTTGCCCCCGCTGATTAGCCAGTACCTCAACCTCACGAAAAACTCGTCTTTGGCGCTGCTAATTACCTACCCCGACTTTTTTGCGATCGGGCGCATTGTCGCCAACCAGACGGGGGCGACCGTGCCGATCATCTTGATCATCATCGCGGGGTACTTGACGATCAGCCTGATCTTCGCCTTTATCCTGAATATCGTCAACGAGCGCCTCGCGCTGGTGGAGCGTTAAGGTGGTCGCGCGTCCCCCCCCTACGGTGCAGACGGGCGCCGGCGCGTGGCTGCGCAAAAACCTCTTTAGCTCGCTGCCGAACGCGATCACCACGGTGCTCGTCGCGGCGCTTCTGGCCTGGCTCCTCTACGGGCTGCTCAGCTGGGTGTTCCTGGGCGCGTCGTGGCAGCAGGTGTGGAACAACCTCCGGCTCTTCGCGGTCTTTCGCTACCCCGCCGAACTGCTCTGGCGCCCGCTCGCCGCGGTCGGGGTGGGGATGCTGCTGCTCGGCCTTTCGGCGGGCGCCGCGACCGACGGGGTCGGGCGCATCTTCCGCGGGGTGTTCTGGCAGTTCGCTGCTCTGGTCTTTTTCCTCACGCTCGTGGCGCTGCTCTTTTGGGAGAGCGTGCGTTGGCCGTACGTCGGGGTGAGCGTGGCGACGGTGCTCGGGTTTGCCCTCGGCAGCGCCCTGCAGGGTTCGGCACCGCTCAAACGGGCGCTCCCCTGGCTCTGGGCGGCGGCCTTCGTGGGGGCGTTTTTCCTCCTCTACGGGCTGCCGGGGGTGCGTTCGGGCCCCTGGCGCGTCGTCCCGACCCGCGAGTGGGGCGGGATGATGCTCACCTTCGTGCTCTCGTTCGTGGGGATCGGGGTGAGTTTTCCCATCGGCGTCGCCCTCGCGCTGGGGCGCCGCAGCAAGCTGCCGGCGATCAAGCTCTTTTGCATCGCCTACATCGAGATCATCCGCGGGGCGCCCCTTATCTCTTGGCTCTTTATCGCCTCGCTCATGGTGCCCCTCATCTTCAACGTCGGTCCGGAGCGGGTGAGCGCGCTGACGCGGGCGCTGGTGGCGCTCACGCTCTTTTCGGCGGCGTACATGGCGGAGAACGTGCGCGGCGGGCTTCAAGCCGTGCCCAAGGGGCAGAGCGAGGCGGCGCGGGCTCTGGGGCTCTCGGGGTGGCAAGCGATGCGGCTCATTATCCTGCCGCAGGCGCTCAAGGCGGTGATCCCGGCGATCGTCGGGCAGGCGATCGGGCTCTTTAAGGACACCTCGCTGGTGCTGATCGTCGGGTTGGCGGACTTTTTTCAGGTGCACAACATCGTCGCGCAGCAAAACGCCTCGTTGCAGGTCGTCGGCGGTATACGCCTCGAGCTCTCCCTCTTTTTGGCCGTGGTGTACTGGTTTTTCGCTTACCGGATGAGTGTGGCGAGCCGGCAGCTCGAGAAAGAGTTGGGCGTCGGCACGCGTTAGGAGGAGAGATGGTTACGGTCGTCTCCGAAGCTAAAGAGACCAAAAACGTGCGCGCGGACGCCCCCGCGGGGGGGAGCCGCATCATCGAGATCGAAGGGCTCAACAAGTGGTACGGCGACTTTCACGTCCTTAAAGACATCAACCTGTCGGTCAACAAAGGGGAGGTGGTGGTGATTATCGGGCCGTCGGGGTCGGGCAAATCGACCCTGATCCGGTGCATCAACCGGCTCGAGGAGCACCAAGAGGGGAAGATCGTCGTCGACGGCATCGAGCTCACCGATGACGTCAAAAAGATCGATCAGATCCGCCGCGAAACCGGGATGGTGTTTCAGCAGTTCAACCTCTTCCCGCACCTGACGGTTTTGGACAACATCACCTTGGCGCCCATCCGGGTGCGCAAGTGGCGGCGGTCGAAAGCCGAGGAGCGCGCCCGCTACTTTCTCGAAAAAGTCGGCATCCCCGAGCAGGCCAACAAGTACCCGGGGCAGCTCTCAGGTGGTCAGCAGCAGCGCGTCGCCATCGCCCGCGCGCTCACGATGGAACCCAAGGTGATGCTCTTCGACGAACCGACCTCGGCCCTTGACCCCGAGGTGATCGGCGAGGTGCTGCAAGTTATGGTCAACCTGGCCAAAGAGGGGATCACCATGATCGTGGTGACGCACGAGATGGGCTTTGCCCGCGAGGTCGGTGACCGGGTGATCTTTATGGATAGGGGGCAGATCGTCGAGGTCGGCACGCCCGAGCACTTCTTTACGAACCCGCAGGAGGAGCGGACGAAGCTGTTTTTGTCGAAGATCCTCTAGCGGTCACCTCGACGCTCAGCTCCTGTGCGCGGCGCTTTTCAAGGGCGACGATCAGCCTGCGGTAGCGCCGCCGCACCTTGAGGCTCGAGCCTCGGTAGGTCACCACGTAACCCTCGGAGACGAGGCGGATGAGCGTGCCTAGGTCGTCGGCGCTCAGGGTGCGGCGGGGGGTGCGCGCAGCGGGCTGGGCCATCGGGTCGAGCTCCTTCGCCTTACCCTAAGACGCGCACCCCGTGCGGCGTGAGACGCACGTCACGCGCGCCGGATCGGTAGCCAGCACAGCCAGGTTACAGCCAGTCCTAGACGGGTCGCGTACACACCTTTCGGGGGTGCCGAGCGCCCCTTCGCGATCGGTGTCTCCTAACAGGTCACAGAACGTGCTACCGGTAGCCTCTCGGAACGTGCAGACCGAGCGGCCTCTTCTCTGCTTATCAAGGTGCGAGCGTCTCTAACCAGACGCTACCTGCTGCATAAACCGCTATAGGCGCCCGCGCTTAGGCCAGCGTCAGCACGTTCGGCCGCCACGGGACCTGCGAGACGACCTCGCCCGAGAGGTCATAGGCGGTCGCGCCGGTCACCTTGACCCTCACGATGTCGCCGATCTTGGTCGTCCCGTCGCCCGTAGCGAGCACGGTGCCGTCGATGCCGGGGGCGTCGGCTTTGGTGCGGCCGACGACCTCGCCCGGCAGCTCGCCGTAGTCGTCGACGATAACCTCGAGCACCCGACCGACCTTCGCCTGGTTTTTCTCCAAGCTGATGCGCTGCTGCACCGCCATGAGCCGGTCGAACCGCTCCTGTTTGACCGCTTCGGGTACCTGGTCCGGGAAGCCGTTGGCGACTGCGCCGGGCACCTCGCTATAGGTAAAGGCGCCGACGCGCTCGAGCCGCGCCTCTTGCAAAAAGTCCAGAAGCTGCTCGAAGTCCTCCTCCGTCTCGCCGGGGAAGCCGACGATAAACGTCGAGCGGATGGCGAGCTCTGGACAGACCGCGCGCCACGCCCGGATGGTCTTGAGGTGGCTCTCGGCGCCGCCGGGCCGCCGCATCGCTCTCAGCACCTTCGGCGAGGCGTGCTGCAGGGGCACGTCGAGGTAGGGGAGCAGCTTCCCCTCGGCCATCAAGGGGATGAGCTCGCGCACGTGCGGGTAGGGGTAGACGTAGTGCAGCCGCACCCACGCGCCCATGTCCGAGAGCTCCCGGACGAGCGGTACGAGGTGCGCCGCGACCTGCCGCCCCTGAAACGCGCTCTCGCGGTGCCGGAGGTCTACGCCGTAGGCGCTGCTGTCCTGGGCGATCACCAAGAGCTCTTTGGTGCCGCTCGCGACCAGGCGGTACGCTTCGTAGAGCACCTCGCCCGCGTCGCGCGACACCTGCAGCCCGCGAAGCTGCGGGATGATGCAAAACGCGCACTTGTGGTTGCAGCCCTCGGCGATCTTGAGGTACGAGTAGTGGCGCGGGGTGAGTTTGACCCCCTGAGGCGGCACGAGGCTGGTAAAGGGATTGTCATCGGGGGGCAGGACCCGGTGCACGGCCGCCATCACGCCCGCGACGTCCGCTTGGCCCGTCACCGCCAGCACGCTCGGGTGCCGCGCCATGATCTTTTCGGGGCGCTCGCCCAAACAGCCCGTGACGATCACCTTGCCGGTGTGCGCTAAAGCCTCTCCAATGGCGTTTAACGACTCCTCGACCGCCGGGGTGATAAAGCCGCAGGTGTTGACCACCACCACCTCGGCCTCGTCGTAGCTCGGCACCACGCGGTACCCTTCGGCGCGCAGCTGCGTCAAGATGCGCTCGGAATCCACCAGGGCTTTGGGGCAGCCCAGACTTACAAAACCGACTTTGCCAGACATGAAGACTCCAAACAAAAAAGCGCTCTCGGCGCTCGCGTAAAGCTGAGTATAGCGGGTGTTAGCCCCCCAGGAGGTGTCCGGGGAGGGGTGCGGTGGATCCCGTAGGCTCGAGCGACCTGTTTGGCCAGCGCCACGTCAGCTTCGCTGAAGTCGCGTTCGTGTCGTCGCCGCAACGCCTCTTTGGCGCGTGACGTCCCCGCTTGGGCGTCGTGATGGAAACCCTCGAAAGCCCGCTCGAGCCCGCCCCGCGAAAGCCCGTAGACGCATCTCACGGCGAGAAGGGCCGCGGTTGGGGCGGTGAGCAAGGCGCGATAGTCAGCGCGTGCGAGGTCCAGCCGAGCGCGGCGTCTTCGGGGTGCGTTTCGGGCGTCCGGTCGCGCAGGAGCGTGATCAAGCGTTCCCTGGGGTAGGTAGCTATGGTCACGAGGCTTGGCAGCGCGCCTCGCGCTCTGGAGAGGCGGGGACACCGCGCCACCGAGCGCGTCCAGCCCCCTAACTCGCGGCACAAAAAGAGGGCCCGAGCGCGTTGGGTGGGTCCGGCAAGGTCTGGGCCGGCCCGTTCAACGTTCCGTAGGGCACGGTGAACACGCGCGTCGCGTGCCCTTTCTGGGCCAGGTCGAGAAATGGGAACGCGCTGAGGTCGACCGCTGCGGGCGTTTCGGCGAAGCTAGCGCGGCGCGCGGTGTCGTCGAGGCCGTAAAGCAAACGGTTGGGGACCGCGAGCGGCGCGTCGGCGGGGAAGGTGTGCGCGTCTCCGAGCTTAAAGTGTCATGTCCCGCTAACGTGCGCTCGCTTTCGGCCAACCCCACAACGGTGTAGACACGACCTTGCACGAGGTTCACCGCCCCTATTCTCTAAAGTCATCGGCCGTCATAGACTCCTCGAGCCCCGCGTGCTGTAAGAGCCGCGCCACCTGCCGCTTGAGCGTCGCGACCTCCGCTTGCAGCGTCTCCAGGGTCGGGCCGTCGGTTGCAGGTGGCGTGGCAGCCGGGCGCGCTCTCGGTTTGGCCCTCTCCGGGTCTGCCCCGAGCAGGTGCACCCAGCGGGTCTGGCTCTGGCCGGGAGCGCGCGCTTCGGCGCGAGCGAGCGGGGGGCGGTGTTCGGCGAGCCGCCGTAAGCTCGCCTCGACCGCGGCGACGTCCGGGAAGTGCGTGTAGCGCTCCGTGCGGCTGCGCAGCTCGCCGGCGGTCTGAGGGCCGCGCAGCATGAGCACCGCGAGCACGGCGAGGTCGGGGCGCGAGAGGGAGAGCGCCTCCTCAAGGCGGTGCTGATGCTTGACCACGCGCTCGCTCACCCCTTGGCTCGAGCTCACCAGGCCGCGGTCGCGCAGCCCTTGCAGCGCCTCCTCGACGTCGCGCTCCGAGTAGGCGGTGACGGGGTCGCGGCTCGTCTTCTGGTTGCAGGCCAGCACGAGGGCGTTCAGTGAGAGCGGGTAGTTCTCGGGGGTGGTGTGCGCTTTTTCGAGCAGTGCGCCCAGCACGCGCACGGCGACGGGGGACAAACTCACGGGGAGAGTCTAGCAGATATCGTCCCCGAGGCACCTGCGCCAAGGGTGCTCTGCAGCAACAAGGGCCGCAGCTGCCCGGCGAGGTAGAACGACCCGGCGACGAGCACCTGAGCGCTTTTGGGAGCGCTCGACAACGCCTCCCGAAGCGCTTCTCGGGGCTCCGGGATGTGGTTTCGCCCCGGCTGTGCGAGCGCGCTCGGTTCCCCCTGGACGTCCGTGATGACGACCCGTTCGGCGTGCGGCTCCAGAACCCGCAGCGTCTCCTCGCCGAGCTTTTTGCGTTGGGCGCCGAAGACCAGCACGAAGGGGGGACGAGCGAGCTCGAGGAGCGCTTCTGCAGCGTCGGGGTTGTGCGCGCCGTCTAGCAAGACCTCGCGCCCGTGGAGGGAGAAGCGTTCGGCGCGCCCCGGCAGCGTCGCCTGGAGCCCCGTGGCGATGGCCGCTTCCGACACCCCCGCCAACCGGAGCGCCGCAGCGGCCAGGCGGGCGTTGCGCTCCTGGGTCGGCGAGCGCGGCGCGGCCCCGGTTGGCAGCTCGAAAAGGCGGCTTTTGGGGAGGTCGAGAAAGAGCGGGCTGCGCCGCGCCGAGGCGACCTCGGCGAGGACCGCGACGGCTTCGCCGGTGGCGCTACTCAAGATGGGCACGCCGGGGCGGATGGCGTCGGCTTTGTCCCGAGCGACGTCTTCGAGCGTGGGGCCGAGGGTGTCCAGGTGGTCGCGCCCGACGTTGGTCAGCACGACGCTCCGGACGTTTTCGAGGGCGCGGGTGGCGTCGTGCTTGGCGCCGACCCCCGCCTCGACCACCGCGACCTCGACGCCGCGGCGCGCGAAGTGCTCCAACGCCAGAGCGAGGGTCAGCTCGAAAAAGGCGGGGGGCGCGCCGGCGAGCTCGAGGGGGCCGCGCGCTTTAAGCCGCGCCACGAAGTCGACGACCTCGGCCTCGCTGACTGCTTCGCCATCTACGGCGATGCGCTCCCGAAAGTCCGAGACGTGCGGCGACAGAAACCGCCCGACCCGCACCCCCTCGGCCTGGTAGGCGGCGGCGAGCGCCGCCGCGACGCTCCCTTTGCCGTTGGTGCCGACGACGTGGATGACGTTGCGGGGCGAGAGGAGCCCTAGCTGCGCCATCAGCGCGCGCATCCGCCCGGCGCTGCGGGGGGCGCCCGCGCGGGTTTGGGCGAAGAGGTACTCGAGGCTGCGGGCGTAGTCCGGGTGGGGGGTGGAGGGGGTCGTCATGGCGGAGCGTTCCAGCATAGCGCAGGGCGGCGCCGCTGTGAAGCACCTGCTCGCTCGCGAGCTGCTACACTTTACGAAACGACGTTCTGTAGCACCGCGTTGGGAGGGACGTATGCTCGCGAGGTCGTGGCCGTGGCGTGAGGTGTGGGCGGAACCGAGGGGGGTGTTGCGGCGCGTTCGCGGCCTGCCGCTCTTGGCTGCGGCGACCGTCGCGGTGGTCGCGGGGGGGCTGAGCGGGGTGGTGGACTTCGCGAGCGAGACGTGGCCCGTCTTCGGTGGGGAGCCGCCGAGGCTCGGGGAGCGCGCCCCGTTAGTTTGGCCCCCGTTGCTCTGGCTGTGGGCGGCGCTGCAGGGGGCCTTGTGGGGCTTTATGACCGCGTTCGGCCTCGGGTGGCTCCTGCTGCGCTTCGGGCGGCCTTTGGGCGGCGGCGGCACCTACGCCGCGGTCGTGCACGCGCTCGCGTGGCCGCTGCTGGCGGGCTTTCAGGCGCGCCTGCTGCTCTTTGCCGTGGGCTTTGTCGGCGGCGCGCTTTTCGGGGACGCTTTTCCGGGGGCGGTCTCGGGCGTGCTCGTCCTCCTCTCCTGGGGGCTGTGGCTCTGGCTCGCGTTCGTCAACGTCGCCATGCTCTCTGAAGCGCACGGTTACCGCGCGCGCCAGGCGCTCCTAACCTTCGTGCTGGCGTTCGCACTGCTCGGGCTGCTCGCTGCGGCGCTTTCGGGGGTGCTGTACGCCGCTTTGGGTTAGCGGTACCCACAACCACGCACCGTAACGTGCAGGTCCACCCCGCAGAGGTAGCCAGGAGGTCATCTTCAAAATGTAAGTGCTAGAGGAAAGTTGGGCGGTTTGGAGCGTGGCTAACCGAAAGATACCTGCTACGGTCGCTGTGCTCCGCAGGGTGCTGCGGGGCGGAAATGCTCTAGGGCGTCTCTTTACGCCGGCGCCTGCCGCCCCGCCTGCGGCGCCGAGCGGGGCGGGCGCCGGGCGCGTGTTCGGGGCTTTCCGGCGTGAAAGGTTCCGGCACCTCGGGGAGCCCCGGCGGGATGCGAGCGCGTCCCCACTCCCTAGCGCTCTCCCTCGGGAGCGCCTCGTGCGCGATGCGCACCAAGAAGGCGTCGAGCAGCGCCCCCTCCAAACGCTGCGTGAGGCGCACGATGGGGTGCGGCGGAGCCGTATCGATGTAGACGTAGCTCGGCCCCGGTGAGAGGATGAGCGCGAACGCGCGGCGCACGCCGAGCGCGGTCTCGACCTCGGTGGGGGGATGGCGCTCGATGAGGACGTCTTTGCCGAGCATGGGGACGCGTTCGGTGGGCGCGACGTCGCCCGCTACAGCCTGAGCGACGTGCTGCCGAAGCCGGTAAAGGAGTCCCAAAGGGTCGCTGTAAGGGCGCACGTAGGGGACATCGGCCGCGTCGCTCTGCGCGCCGACGCGCCGCACCGCGCGCACGAGGCCGCTGCCCGCGTCGAAGCTGAGGTCGAAGGTGCGGCGCCCGTCGCGCGCCTCGGTGATTTCGGAGAAGCACACGCTCTGCAGCGTCGGCAGCTCGAGCCGGCTCGTCTGCGTGACCGTGTAGTGGCCGAGCGCGCCCTGGAGGAGTAGGCGCGCCTCGAGCGCCACCTCGCCGCGCCGCGCCGTGGTGCGTAGCAGTTGGCTCCCGACCGGTTTGCCGCCGCAGACGAGGGTGTAGGTGCACACCTCGGTCGCCGTCAGGGTGGACATAAAGGAGCCTGGAGCGGTCATGGGGTAGCTTATCACGCGCCCCGGGGCCTAGAGGCGCTCGCTAAAAAAGCACCCCTGCAGCTCGAGGCAAGGCCCCCCCTCGGTGAGGGTCAGCTCGAGAAAGGCGTACTCGTTGCGGTAACCGTTCATGTCGAGAAGCAGCGCCCGGCCGCGCGAGGCGAAGTGCACCCCGCCGCGCACGGGGGTGTGCCCGTAGACGCCCAAGCGGTAGGGGGTGGCGGCGAGCAGGTCGCGGTCTTCGAGGATCCAGTCGCGCCGGTTCTCGAGGTAAAAGCCCGCGTCGAAGCGGTTGTGCTCGGGGTAGGGGCCGACGTGGGCGAGGTGCACCCCGCCGAAGACGACCTCGCTGGGCCAGCTCAGGATCCAGTCGCGCAGCGCCGCGGGCAGCGGGTTGCCGTAGCCGGGGAGCCACTCGAGGTGGGCGAGGTCGTCCGAGCGCAAAGGGCCGCTCTCGCCGGTCGCGGCGCTGTAGTCGTGGTTGCCCATCAGGATCACCACCTGGCCGGGTGCCGCGTCGCAAAACGCCTTGAGGCGCCCTAAAAACGCCTCCTGTGCCCGCTCCGCCCGCTGCAGGTGCGGGGGGTGGAACTCGTCGTAGTGCCCCTCACCGATGAGCGCCGCGTAGGCGGCGCGGGTTTTGGCGTGCACGAGGTCGCCTAGGAGCACGAGCCGAGTCGCTGGGTCGCGCAGGGCAGCGGTCGGCTGACGCGCGGCGTCGGCGAGCCCGGCGCGCCGCAAGAGGTGCCAGAACTTGGCCTCTTGGGCGTGAATATCGCCGACGACGACGAGCTTATGGGGTTCGTGTGCGGCCTTCGGGGGGGTCACCGGGCGCTCACCTCGGCGCGCGCCAGCGCCCGCCGCCCCGCGGCGCTCGCGCGGTACCAGCCGAGCGCCGCGCGCACGTACCCCTCGCGCCGCAGCCAAGCTAGGAGCGCCTCGGTTTCCAACGGGGTGGCAAACGCCCCGTCGAGCGCGCGCCGCCGCCGCGGCCGCGTGCAGCGCCCCAGCACCCGCGCAGCGTCGCCGAGCAGCGGGGTGCGCCCCTCGGTCGTGCAGACGTCGCAGCGGCACGCGCCCCTTGGCGGCGCCTCGTCGCCGAAGTAGGCGAGGAGCTGCGCGCGGCGGCACCTGGGCGTCAGGGCGTAACGGCGCACCGCCTCCCAGAGCGCCGCTTTGGCCCTTTGCAGCGCCAAGGTGTCGGCGCGCAGCGCCTCGAAAGCCTCGGGCGGGGGTGGGGTGGGGCCCACCAGGGCGAGCGTGAGCGCGCCCCTTTGCCGCTCGAGCCGAATCACCTTGTGGCGTTCCAACAGCTCGAGCGCGCCGACGAGTTTGCCCCGGCCGAGGCCGAGCGCCGCGGCAGCCCCTTCGGCCGTGACCGGCGGCGCCGCCGCGCCGAACGCCCCGTGGTTGCGCAGCAGCACCCAGAGCCGCTTGAGGTCGAGCAGCGTGGGGGTGCTGAGCGCGACGCGCCGCGCTTGGCGCTCGAGCTCGCCGGGGCCGACGAGCAGGGTGCAGCGGGCGCTCTCGCCGTCGCGGCCGGCGCGCCCAGCCTCCTGGTAGAGGGCCTCGAGCGAGGTGGGCGGGTCGACGTGCAGCACGGCCTTGATGTCGGGTTTGTCGATCCCCATGCCGAAAGCGTTCGTGGCGACGAGAAGGGGCGCCCGACCCTCCAAAAAGGCCCGTTGCACCGCCGCGCGCGCCTCTGCCGCCATGCCCGCGTGGTAGGGGCGCGCCGCTATCCCACGGCTTGTGAGGTGCGCGCTGAGGCGCTCCACCCCCGCGCGCGTCCCCGCGTAGATGATGCTCGCTCCCGGCTGCGCGCGGAGGGCGTGCTCGACGAGCTGCAGCTTGAGGCGCTCAAAAGGCGCCCACCAGACGCGGTAGGCGAGGTTCGGCCGGTCGAAGCCGGTGAGGACCTCGAGGGGGTCTTCGAGCGCGAGCGAGGCTGCGATGTCGCGGCGGACCGCCGGGGTCGCGGTTGCGGTGAGTGCCGTCACCGGGGGTGTACCCAGCGCGCGCCGCAGCGCACCCAAGCGGCGGTAGTCGGGTCGAAAGTCGTGGCCCCAGCTCGAGATGCAGTGCGCTTCGTCCACCACAAGCCGCGCGACGCGTATCCGGACGAGGGCGCGCCGCAGCGCAGCGCTCTGCAGCCGTTCGGGGGAGAGGTAGAGGAGCCGCAGCTCAGGGAGCGCCCCAAACACCTGCGCCTGCTGCCTTTCGGTAAGCGCGCTCGTTAAGGCGGCGGCGGCGACCCCGCGCCGCTGCAACCTCGCGACCTGGTCGCCCATGAGCGCGATGAGCGGGCTGACGACGACCGTCAGCCCCGCGCCCTCGAGCGCGGGGAGCTGGTAGACGAGCGATTTGCCGGCGCCCGTGGGCATCACCGCGAGCACGTCGCGTCCGCTGAGGGCGCCGAGGATGGCCTCCTGTTGTCCGGGGCGAAAGTGCGTCAGGCCAAACGCCCGCAGAAGCTGCTGCGCGCGCTGGCGGTGCGTGTCGGGATCTAAGGGAGCCGGGGCCGCCATGAGCTTTAGTGTAAAGGTCTGTAAGCGAATGGCATCTAGGTGGCGTCCAGGTGACAGCTGATGCGGAGCGCGCCAACCTTCGAGACCCCCAGCGACGTCGCGCGTCGTGCAGGCGGTATGCCGCTCGCCCTGTAGGGTGAGGCTTGGGCGTCGTGAGCAAAGGGATGGGGTGTTTTGCGTGAGGGGCGAGCGAGGGTGTGGCGCGCAGGTCCTGCCGCAGCCCCCCGCATTCGCGCGCTACGCCTCATCCGCCTACTGGGTCTAGGGTAGCTGAGCGGTGCGCTCGAGGTAGGGCAGGGGGTCGACGGGCTGACCGCCGATGCGGATCTCAAAGTGCAGGTGCGGTCCGGTCACGCGCCCCGTCGCGCCGACGCGGGCGATCACCTGCCCCGCTTCGACCCACTGCCCGACCGAGACGAGCAGCTCGGAGGCGTGCGCGTAGTAGTACTCGATGTCGCCGTCTTGGATGATGACCAGGTACCCGTACCCGCCCAGCCAACCGCTATAGGTGACGGTCCCCGACATCGCGGCGACGATGGGGTCGCCGACGTCGCCGTCGATGTCGATGCCGTAGTGGTAGGTCATGCCCAGCAGGTTGCGGGGGCCGTAGTACGAGGTGATGACGCCCCGCAGCGGCCAGATGATGCCGGGCGCGCCGGCGTCGACGTTGGGTGACGCGGGGGGGATGAGGAGCGTCTCGCCGGGGTTGAGGATGTCGCTCGTAAGGCCGTTCGCGCTCATAAGGGCGTCGACGGTGGTGTTGTGGCGCGCGGCGATCTCCGAGAGCGATTCGCCGGCCGCGACGGTGACGCGCGGTTCGGCGCCACCCCCTTTGTCGGCCGTTCCGGCGCTCCCCGCGTAGGCGACCGGTACCGTCAGGCGGTCGCCTACGCGCAGCCTGGCCTCGGGGGAGAGGCCGTTGGCGCGGGCGAGCGCCTCGACGCTGACGCCGTGGCGGTTGGCGATCACCCAGAGCGACTCACCCCGCGCGACCTCGACCGTCAGGGGCGCGGCGGCCGCTTCGCTCGCCGCGGAGGGACGCTGCACGACGAGGGTCTGCCCGATCGTGATGCGCGTGTCGGTGAGGTTGTTGAGCGCCATAAGCTCCTCGACGGGCAACCCGACCGTTCGGGCGATGCCGCTCAGGGTGTCGCCCGAACGGACGGTGTAGCGCGCGGGGTCGGGGATGACCAGCGTCGCGCCCGCGAGCAGATCGGTACCCGAGAGGTCGTTGGCGGCCAGAATCGCCTCGACGGTGGTGTTGTGCGTTCTTGCTAGCCCCACTAGGGTGTCCCCCGGTTGCACGACGTACGTGGTTTGAGCTGCGGCCACCGTGACGAGCGTCAGTGCGGCGCCGAACGCGAGGACAGGGCGAGACCAGAACATCGCGTGCAGTGTAACAGATGGGCGGCGAAACTGTGAAGCTTCTTACATCTTCTTCTCATCTCAAACGCGCGTTTGGACCGCGCCCTCGCGCCTCGGCAGCGGGTGAGTAGGGTGCGCTCAGGCCGTTTGTCAGCAACCCCAGCACCCCCTGGATCGTCCGCACGTTACACCGACGCTGCGTCTTACACCCTACACGGCATAAAGTGTGAGGTTTTTTATAGCACCTTCACCCTTCGATACTCCGTAGCGGGCCTGCGGCCCCCGCTCGCGAGCCGCGCGCGCTGCGGTGAACGGTTTACTTTGCTTGTGTACTCTCATCTTTCTCGGGGTTGCGTTTCCCCGTCGAGCGTCAGGAGACGGCCGTAGAGCTCGGGGCGCCGGTCCCGGAAAAAGCCAAAGCCCGCGCGGAAGCGGCGCGCGGCGGCGAAGTCGAGGTCGGCGTAGATGACCGTCTCGCTGTCCCGGTCGGCCTCGGCGAGCTTCTCGCCCTTGTAGTCGCTGATAAACGACGAGCCGTAAAAGCGCGCCTCGCCCTCCTGCCCGACGCGGTTAGCCGCAGCGACGTAGACGCAGTTCGAGACGGCGTGGCCGAGCATCGCGCGCTGCCACATGTCGCGGGTCTCTAGGCCCCCCGCCTCCTGCGGCTCCGAACCGATGGCGGTGGGGTAGAGGAGCAGGTCGGCGCCCTGCAGCGCCATCAGGCGGGCGACCTCGGGAAACCACTGGTCCCAGCAGATCGCCACGCCGATCTTGCCGAAGCGCGTCCCCCACGCCTTGACCTCGGTGTTGCCGACGTTGAAGTAGTACTTCTCCTCGTAGCCGGGGCCGTCGGGGATGTGGCTTTTGCGGTAGACGCCCAGGGGCGAGCCGTCGGCGTCGAACATCATCAGGCTGTTGAAGTAGGCCTGGTTGGCGCGCTCGAAAAACGACACTGGCAAGACCACGCCGAGCTCACCGGCGAGCGCGCCGAAGCGCTCCAAAAAGGGGTGCTCGTCCACGGGGTGAGCGAGCGCGAAGAGGTCCTCGCGCTCGAGCTGCGGGAAGTAGAGGTTTTCAAAGAGCTCTTGCAGCAAGACGATGTTCGCCCCTGCTTGGGCCGCCTCGCGCACGAAGCGCTCGGCTTTGCTCAAGTTTTCCTCCAAGACGTCGCTGCAGCTCATCTGCACGACGGCGAGTTTGACGCGCCGGCCACTGGCTTTGAGCGCCTCTTTAGTTGCGTTCATCACGGTAGATCTCCCCCTCGGGTTGCTGCTGCGTCACGCAGTGAAATGAACCGCCGCCGGTGATCAGCGCGCGCGACGGCAGACCGATGACCTCGCGGCCGGGAAAGAGCGGCCGCAGGACCTCCAACGCGCCCTCGTCGTGTGGGTCGCCGTACTGCGGCACCACGACGAAGCCGTTGCCGATATAGAAGTTTGCGTAGGTCGGCGGCAGCCGCACCCCCTCCAGCTCCAGGCGCGTCTTCGGTAGCGGCAGCGGCACCACCCGGTAGGGGTTGCCCTCGGCGTCGCGCAGCCCCTCCAGCAGCGCCCGGTTGTGCGCCATGGTCGCGAAGTTGGGGTCGTCCTCGTCGGCCTCGACCGCGCAGACGATCGTCCGGTCGTCGGTAAAGCGAACGATGGTGTCGATGTGGCCGTCCGTGTGGTCACCCTCTAACCCCCCCGGCAGCCAGACGACCTGCCGGACGCCCAAGACGTCGCGCAGCAGGGTCTCGATCTCCCCTTGGGTCAGCTCGGGGTTGCGCGCCGGCGAGAGCAGGCACGAACGCGTGGTGAGGCAGACCCCCTGGCCGTTGAGCTCCAGCGATCCCCCCTCCATCACGTAGGGCACCGCGAAGCGGGTCATCCCGAGGGTCTTAGCGACGCGCTGCGGGGCGCGGTCGTCCTCGTCCCAGGGGGCGTACTTGCCCCCCCAAGCGTTAAAGCGCCAATCGGTGAGCGCCACCTCGCCTTTGGCGTTACGGATAAAGAGCGGGCCGTTGTCGCGGAACCAGACGTCGTTTAAGGGCATGCGGTGGAGGGTGATCTGCGCCATGGGGGCTTCCGCGCGCTCCAGGGCGGCGCGCGCGCTCGCCTCGGCTTCGTCGTCGCGCACGTTCAAGATGACCGGTTCGAAGCGGGCCACGGTGGCGACCAAGGCGGCGAACTCCTCCCGGACGGCCGCTAAGTGGCCGACCCAGAGGGCGTCGTCGAAGGGCCAGCTCGTCCAGGTCGCGGCGTGCGGCGTCCACTCGGGGGGCATGGCAAACCCCAGCGCGGCGGGGCGGTCGGTGAGGTCGGGTTTGGGCTCGGGCATAAGGGTCTCCAAAGGGGCAGTGTAGCCCGAAACGGCGATCTCGCGGGAGGGGTGAGCAACGAGCGGTTAGGATGGGGCGACGTTCTTTTTGGGAGGGAGCATGACGGAGAACCGAGTAGCGCTCATCACGGGGGGCGGCAGCGGCATCGGGCGGGCGTGCGCGGAGGCGCTCGCTACAAGCGGCGTCCGCGTCGCCGTGGTGGACGTTTCAGAGGGGGGGCAAGCGGTCGCGGAGGCGGTCGGCGGGCGGTTTTTTCAAGCCGACCTCACCGAGCGAGCGGCGTGCCGCCGGGTGGTCGAGGAGACCGCGGCGCACTTTGGCAGGCTGGACATCCTCGTCAACAACGCCGGCTTTCAACATATCGACCCCATCCCCGACTTTCCCGAGGAGACCTGGGACGCCATGTTGGCTCTGATGCTCCGCGCGCCCTTTTTGCTCACCAAGTACGCTTGGCCCTACCTGACCGCCGCGGAGCACGGGCGCATCGTCAACATCGCGAGCGCGCACGCTCTTACCGCGAGCCCCTTTAAGGCCGCCTACGTCAGCGCCAAGCACGGGCTTTTGGGGCTCACCAAGGTGACCGCCCTAGAGGGTGGCCCCTACGGCCTGACCTGCAACGCGCTCTGCTCCGCTTACGTCCGCACGCCCCTGGTCGACAACCAGATCCAGGACCAGGCCCGCACGCGCGGCATCTCGCCCGAGGAGGTCGAGCAGAAGGTGCTGCTCGAGAACGTCGCTATCAAAAAGCTCTTGGAGCCAGAAGACGTCGCCGCCTCGGTCGTGTTCCTCTGCTCGGAAGCGGCGTGGGGCGTCACGGGGTCGGCGCAGATGTTAGATCTGGGGTGGACGGCGCGGTAGCCTGCCAAAAGGGCTCCCCCGTGGGTCTGCTGCGTTGGCGGCGCCGTCCTGGACAACTGCCCGCCACGGGGTGTAGTGAGGCTCGAGAGCGCTCAGGCGCTAACGGCCGTAGAGCCACCCGAGACCCCCTTCGTCCAGGCGGAACGCCTCGCGTTGTAACAGGCCGACGTCGAACGACGCCGTGAGCTCCTGCGCGCTGACTTCGGTGGGTTCGGCGAGGAGCCCTAGGCTGTACGCGAGCAGCCCAACCACCCGTTCGGGCCGGACGCCCGCCGCTTTGAGCGCCGAGAGCGTCAGCGACCCCTTGCGTTTGGCCATCCGCGTCCCGTCCGCCTCCAAAAGCAGCGGCACGTGCAAAAAGGTGGGCGGCGGCGCGCCGAGCGCCCGGTAGAGCAGCAGCTGCGTGCCGGTGCTCGGCAGGAGGTCGTCGCCGCGCACGACGTGCGTGATACCCATCTCGAGGTCGTCGACCACCACCGCGAGCTGATAGGCCCACTCGCCGTCGGCGCGCCGCACGACGACGTCGCCCACGTCGCGCTGCGCGTCGAACGTGGCGCTGCCCGCGAGCAGGTCGGTAAAGGCGACCTGACCCGGTGGGGCGCGAAAGCGCAGGCTGGGCGCCTTGCCCGCCCCCCGCTTCTGGGCCCCTAAGCGTTCGTTGAGTGCCCGCTGCGCAGGGCCGTACACGGGGGCCGCGCCGTGCGGCGCGCTCGCGAGCTCCTGCAGGTCTTTGCGCGACAGGTAGCAGGCGAAGAGGTGGCCGGCGGCCTCGAGCCTCGCTAGCGCCCGTTCGTAGCGTCCAAACCGCTCGCTCTGCCGGTAGGGGCCGCAGGGGCCGCCGACGTCCGGCCCCTCGTCCCACGTGAGCCCCAACCAGCGCAGCTCGTCTAGGTTGGTCGCGACGAACGCTTCACGCGAGCGCTTCGTGTCGAGGTCTTCGACGCGCATCACGAACGCCCCACCCTGCGCGCGGGCGTGCCAGAAGGCGACGAGCGCCGTGCGGGCGTTGCCGAGGTGCAGGGCGCCGGTGGGGGAGGGGGCGTAGCGGCCGCGCGGCTCCCTTTGCAAGTGGGAGGGGGTGTGGGGCGCGGTGGCGTCGCTCGGCGGCATCGCCTCTAGTCTATGCGACGTGTGGCGCCGCCGCGAGCCCCCCTCAGCCACCTTGGGATGCGCGGCGCGCTTGGGTTTGGCAGGTCTGACAACCGGTTGGGCCGCTCAGCCTCCACCTCTAAAAGGTGGGGTTGTCTGGAGCGTCCAAACACTCTGGTTCAGGTTGTGCGAGCGGAGGGTCAGTACAGGACACGGGTCGACGCTGCCCCACAGACGGTGCGCTACAGCGTGTAGACACCCTCCACGCGCAAGCGCCGTGCAGGTCCCTAAACGTTTCGCGTTGCCCATGCTGGTGACCTGGTGACCTCGTCAACCGACACCGTGCCCGCTACGCGCGCGTTCAAAGGCCAACCCGGCATTGAACCCTTACTTTTACTGCGCAATGTTCCCGGTAGAGAGGACGTCTTATCGGTTTTGGGGTGACGTTTCTCGGAAATGCGGGCGTTTACGTACCGCTTGCTCCAGTCAAAAGGACACGTGCTATTATTTTCTATGCCGGCTGCTCCCCCCTCCTCGCAGTCACCCAGTCCGGATCTCTTTGGGTCCTACCCGGTGGGGGCTGCCTTCGACGAGGCGTTTGAGGCGCCCGGGTCGCCCAGGCCGCACTACGCGGGGCTGGTGGCAGGCTTTAACGCTTACGGCTCGCACGAGTTTAGGCGGCGGCGCGCGCTCATTGACCTGACCTTGCGCAACCAGGGCATCACCTTTACGGTCTACGGCGACGCGCAAGGCACCGAGCGCACCTTCCCCTTCGATCCGTTTCCGCGAGTTATCCCCGCGCACGAGTGGGCGCACCTCGAGGCGGGCCTGATTCAGCGGGTGCGAGCGCTCAACCTGTTCCTGCGCGACATCTACTTCGAGCAGGAGATCCTGAAAGACGAACGGGTGCCGCGGCACCTCGTGCTCAAGCACCCGCACTTTCGCCCCCAGATGAGAGGGGTCGCGCTGCCATATGGCGCCTACACGCACGTGGTCGGCTGCGACCTCATCCGTGACGAGGCGGGGACCTACCGCGTCTTGGAGGACAACCTCCGCTCGCCGAGCGGGGTTTCGTACATGCTGATAAACCGCACGGTGATGGCGCGCACCTTCCCCAAGCTGATGATGGGGTGCCGCGTGCGGCCTATTTCGCACTATTCGACGGCGCTCTTTGAGTGCCTGCAGAGCCTCTCGCCGCGCGACGTCTCCGAACCCACCATCGTGGTGCTCACGCCGGGCCAGTACAACAGCGCCTACTACGAGCACAGCTACCTCGCGCAGCAGATGGGGGTCGAGCTCGTCGAGGGGCGCGACCTCTACTGCGACGAGGGGCGCGTGTGGATGCGCACGACCCAAGGTAGGCGGCAGGTCGACGTCATCTACCGCCGCATCGACGACGACTTTTTAGACCCCCTGACCTTCCGGCCCGACTCCGCACTCGGGGTGCCGGGGCTGATGGACGTCTACCGTTCGGGCCGCGTGGCGCTCGCCAACGCGGTCGGGACGGGGGTCGCCGACGACAAGGCGATGTACGCCTTTGTCCCGGAGATGATCCGCTACTACCTGGGTGAAGCGCCCCTCCTGCCGAACGTCGAGACCTATCTGGGGAGCGACCCCGAGAGGCTCCCCTACATTCTCGAAAACGCCGAACGGCTCGTGATCAAAGAGGTCGGCGGGGCAGGGGGATACGGCATGTTGGTCGGCTCCGAGGTGGACGCGGCGGCGCGCGAAGCGTTTCTCAAGAGGGTGCGGGCCAACCCCGGCAACTACATCGCGCAGCCCATCGTAGCGCTTTCAACCCACCCCACCTACTTCCCGGACAGCGGCGTGTTGGAGCCCTGTCACGTGGACTTGCGGCCCTACATCCTTTTCGGCGAAACGCCCGTGGTGATGCCGGGCGGGCTCACCCGGGTCGCTCTAAAGCGCGGCTCGTTGGTCGTCAACTCGTCGCAGGGGGGCGGTTCGAAAGACACTTGGGTGTTAGACGACGGGGCGGACGACGAGGAACTTGAGAACCCGAGTGAGGAGGGGGGGCGCTAGTGCTCAGTCGGCTGGCTGAAAACCTCTACTGGATGGGGCGCTACGTCGAGCGCGCCGAGAACACCGCGCGCCTTCTAGACGTCAACTACCACGCGATGGCCGAAGCGCCCTACCTGTTTAAGGGGCTCGTCGCCGAGCAGTGGGCGCCCCTACTGACCATGACCGGCAACGAGGCGAAGTTTCGCAGCCACTTCGAACGGGCCGACCGCAACACCGTCCCCGAGTGGCTCACGCTGCATCCGGACAACCCCGGCAGCATCCGCTCGAGCCTCACCGCCGCCCGCGAAAACGCCCGCACGCTGCGCGACCGCATCTCGTCGGAGATGTGGGAGGTCCTGAACCGCGCCTACTTCACCCTCTGCGCGGCTCCGCAGGGGGATGAAGAGGGGATGCTCCACGACTACTGCGAGGGGGTGCGCGAGGCGAGCACGCTCTTTTTCGGCACCGCCGAGGCGACATTGCCGCGCAACGAGGGGTGGTACTTTCTCGAGGCGGGGCGCTATTTGGAGCGCGCCGACAACGTGCTGCGCATCCTTATGGTGCGTTACCGGCAGTACCGGGGTCAGGAACCTTTGGTGCGCGGCGTCGAAACGCACCGCTCGATGGCGCTCCTTAAGTCCATCAGCGCGTTTGAGGCGTTTCGTAAAAGTTTTCATGGGGCTCTAGAGCCGCGCCGCATCGTCGGGTTTCTCCTCTTGGATCCGACCTTTCCGCGCAGCGTGCGCTTTTGCGCGCGCGCCCTTTTTGAGGCCCTGCAGGAGATCGAGGCGCGCAACCAGGGGGTCTCGAGCGAACCCGCGAGGCTCGCGGGCTGGCTCTACGCACGGCTCCACTACATGGAGAGCTTCGAGCAGATTACCGAGCGCGAGGACCCGAGCATGGAAACGCTCCTATCCGACTTCGCCGCGATTTCGGACGTGACCACGAGAGCGTACTTCAAAAACCTCCCGGCGCCTCTGCGCCCGGTTCAGAGCCAATGGCAGCAGGGGCTCGGTCAGGTTCAAACGCAGGTACAGGGGGGGGCTCGGAACCAAGCTCAAAGCCAGGTGCAGGGTTCGGGAGCGCAGAGCCAAACGCAGAGCCAGCGTCAGTTTTAACGCTCAAAGCTTCGATGAGCGGAAAGGGAGCGTCATGCGTGTCCGTGTCGGCTGTGAACTCGTCTATGAAGCGCAGTACGAGGTACCTCTCATGACCATCGTGCGCCCACGCACCGAGAGCCGTTACCACAAACTCGTGTCGGAGCACCGTGAAACCGAACCCGCGGGGGCGCTGCACACCTATACCGACACCTTCGGCAATGAGGTGTGGCGCACGGTGGTGTCCCCGGGGTCGCTACGCCTCTTTTGCGACGCGGTCGCCGAGGTGCCAGCGACCCCCGACCCGGTGCTCCCCGACCTACCCAAAACACCCGTCGCCGAGCTGCCCGACGAGGTCATGGTCTACACCCTACCGAGCCGCTACTGTCAGCTCGAGTTCTTTATCGCCGACGCTTGGGAGATGTTCGGGCACATTGAAGGCGGTTGGGCGCAGGTGCAGGCGATCTGCAACTGGCTACACGCCAACATCCGCTACCAAGCGGGCAGCACCCCCGCGACGAGCGCGTTTGAGGCCTACCGCGAGCGCCGCGGCGTCTGCCGCGACTTTGCGCATCTGGGTATCGTCTTCTGCCGCGCGCTCAACATCCCCGCTCGCTACGTTTCGGGCTTTTTACCGGATATCAACGTCCCCCCCGATCCCGTACCGATGGACTTTCACGCCTGGTTCGAGGCCTACTTAGATGGCGCGTGGCGCACCTTCGACGCGCGGCATAACCGCCCGCGCACCGGGCGGGTGCTCATCGCCTACGGCCGCGACGCCGTGGACGCGGCCTTCTCGACCTCGTATGGCGCAGCGCGCCTAAGCCGCATGAAGGTCTGGGCGGACGAGGTGCCGGACACCTTCGTGCTACCGGAGCGTTCGCCGAGCGCAGAGGGCGTGCGCTAACGCCTTGCAGATGGTCACGCCCCTACACGCTGACCTCGGCGCCGAGTTGCCGAGCGCTTTTATCGACCCCAAGACGGTGCGCTGGCCGGAGGTGCGGCGCGTCCATCAGGCCCTCTACCAAGTGTTTCACTACCGCTATCCGGGCCCTATCGAAGCGCTGAGGCACCGCCTGCTGATCACCCCGCGCGCCGAATATGGGGGCCAGACCTTGCAGGCCTTTCGGCTTTCGGTGACCCCCGAGGTCGAGGTGACGTGCCGCCAAGACCCCTTTGGCAACGCCGTGCTCGAGGCGCAGGCGGGGTATCTGCCGCACGAGCTACGCTTCGAGTCCCTGAGCACGCTGTGTTGTAACGCTCAGCTGCGCCCCGTAAGGGTTACGGCTACCGATGCCGAGCGCTTTTTGGCGGCGACGCCGCTCACGACCGCCGACGCACACATCAAGGCGGTGGCGCTCGAGTTGCGCGCCACCTACGCGGGCGCCCTGACGTTCGCCGCGACTGTAAACGACTGGGTGCACCGCCACATGCGTTACGGCTTTGGGGTGACCGACACCCGCACCCCCGCCGCAAAGGCGCTCGCGGGTGGGGTAGGGCTCTGTCAGGACTACGCGCACGTGATGATCGCGCTTCTCCGCGCTGCTAAGGTGCCCGCCCGCTACGTTTCGGGACACTTGTTAGGCGAAGGCGGGTCGCACGCTTGGGTCGAAGTGATCCTGCCAGACGGAGACGGTTACGCCGCCTACGGTTTCGATCCGACCAACCGTCGCTGCCCCGGACCGGACTACCTCACCGTCGCCGTGGGTCGCGACTATAGCGACGTCGCGCCGACTTCGGGAACGTTTCGTGCTCCTTACGGCGGTGAGCTCAGCTGCAGCAAGCGCGCGGGCCTGACGGCGGTCGAGTACGAAAGCGGCGAGGTGCTGCGCCCCTAAGCGTTGCCCTCGCGTTGACCCCTACGTCTAGGCGTGGGCGCTCTTGCGGGGAGTTGCTAGCGGCAGCTTCCCAAAACGTTGCTCAAAAGCGTCTCAACGACCCATGAGACGCTTTGTCTGCTAAGGCTGTGCGCGAGCTGGGCGCACAAGGTGCGACGCCCCCGTTTGGAAAGCCGTCTTCGAGACGCGTTCTGACCACCTTGGAAGGTGCGCGCTTAGGGTTTTCGGGTGAGGGCGCAGCTAACCGACTTTTACGGGCCCTGCTCGTTGACATCATAAGGGTCTAGCACTTCTGTCGCCTCGAGCGCCGCGCGGTTCTCGCGGAGCTTTTTCTCACCCAAGCCGTCCGGGTCGGCGTCGCGCTCGAGGTTCTGGTCGCCGTCACCTTTCGGGCCGGGTCGCCTAGGCGCGTCGTCCGACGGGGTTTCGGGATCTTCCACCATGACGCCTCAAAAGCTCTGCGCCGCACGGCTGTAAGTCCCGTGCGGCGCGCTGCGTGACCTCAGGTGAAAGCTGGGTGCGTTAGTCTTGGCTCGCGTGGTTGATGATGAGCAGAGTCCCGATGCCGGCGAAGAGCAGCCCGAGCGCGAGGAGCGCGCCGCGCTGGTCGACGTGCGACCCCAGCTCCGCCGCCTTGTGCTTGGCGCCCTCGAGCGAGCTGTACCAAGCCTCGTCTTCGTCACCGGTGCTGTCATCGAGAAAGCTCTGGGTGAGCGTCGCGATCTGCCCCTCGAGCCAACCGGCCATCTCCTCCTCGTCGCGAAGGATCTCCTTGCAGACGCGCGCCGTCTCCTGGTCGCCGAGCTTTTCGGCGGCGGCAATGAGCGACGTGTAGGAGGCGATCTCGAAGTTCTCGGCGGCAAAGTCGCCAAGCGTGTTTTTGATCACAGTGTCTTTGGCCGGCAAGTTGGCGACCCCGCCGACCCTGCCCATCACGGCGCCGACGGCCTCTTTGAGGACCGAGGGGTGGCCGCCGAGGCGTTCGATGCAGCCCTCTAGGATTTCGGCGTGGCGCGCGCTCGCTTCGGCGTGCGCGGTGAGCTTGGCGTGCAGCTCGGGGTACTTCTGTGCGGCGGCGGCGTGCCCCCGCAGGGTCGGTAGGGCGCCGACCTCCATCGCGTGGGCGTCTTTAAGCCAGGAAAGAAGTGCTTGCTGCTGGGTCATCGGTCCCCCTCCAGTGTGTCGCCGTAGTGTCGTCCGGTCTAACCCGGCACGTGCACCCCGATTATGGACAGCGGCTGACCGCGTTACTTGGTGCCGCCTCACGGTTTGGCTAGGGCAGGGAGCACCGGCTGAGCGTTCACCTTTAGGTGGCTCCGGGTGCAACGAGGGGAAACCCCCAGCGGTGGTGGCGGGATTTGGTGGCGGCCAAATCCCGACGTAGCGAATCCCGGTGTAGGAGGTCCCTAGGCGCTCTGATGAGCTCTCACCCAAGCGCCCCTCAGCGACACGAAGAGCAGCGCCCAGCCGACGAGCTGCAGCACACCGCCAATGGGGGCGACGGCGCCAAAGAGCGCGACGCCGCTGAGAGCGAGCACGTAGAGGCTACCGGAGAAGACCACGCTCCCCCAAAAGAGCCACGGGGCCGCACGCCACGTCGGGCGCGGCAGCGCGCCGACGGCGAGCAGCCCGAGCGCGTGGTACATCCCGTAGCGCGCGGCGGTCTGATAGGTCGCAAGGCGCCCTTCGCTTAAAACGCCCTCTAGGGCGTGGGCGCCGAACGCGCCGAGCGCCACGCCGAGGAAGGCGAGCAGCGCGCCGAGCTGCGCGGGGTGCGCGAAGAGCCCAGCGGGTCGTGCGGCGTCTTTCCTGACCGAGAGGTCTGTCGAACGTGTCATCGTTGCTCCTTCCTTCAGTATCCGTGTTTTGGGCCTCGGGTCGCCCTCGCTGGGGTGTGGGCGACCAGGCTTAGGGCGCGCCGACCGGTTGCGCGCGCCGTTTGGTGGGGCGCACGCGCTCCAACACCCCGTCGGCGAGCTCGAGCACGCCGTCGACCTCGTCGACGAGCCTGAGGTCGTGGGTCACCAGGATCACCGTGCGCCCCTCCTGCGCCGCCTCGCGCAGGGCGGCGATCACCACGCGGCCGCTTTTCGAGTCGAGGTTGCCGGTCGGTTCGTCAGCGAAGATGACCGCCGGGTCGTTCGCGAGCGCCCGCGCCACGCTCACGCGCTGCCGTTCGCCGCCCGAGAGCTTGTGCGGCAGGTGATGGGCGCGCCGCTCCAGACCGAAGCGCTTAAGGAGCGCGAGCGCCCGCGCTTTGCGCTCCGCCGCCCCGACGTCGGCGAGCCCCATCGGGAAGGCTACGTTCTGCCAGGCGTTTAACACGGCGACGAGGTTGTACGACTGGAAGACAAACCCGAAGCGCCGCAGCCGGACCTCGGCTCGAGCGTTTTCCGGCAGCGCGCTGATCACCTCCCCGCCGAGCCTGACGGTGCCGCTCGTAGGGGTGTCGAGCCCGGCGAGGAGGTTGAGCAGCGTCGTCTTACCCGACCCCGACGGCCCCATGATGGCGGTGATCTGCCCCGCCGGAAAGGTGTAGGAAAACCCCTGCAGCGCGACCACCTCGCCGCCGGGGTCGGGGTAGGTTTTGCGGAGGTTGCTGGCCGTTAACAGGGCGTCCGTGGGGGCAGCGGGCATACGCTCTAGCATAGCCGCCTCACGGCCTCCAAAACGTGCGGTGCGCGCCGCTCCCACCCCTAGCGGCCCCCCGAGGAGCCGCCCCCACCCCCCCCGCCGCCGCCGCCGACCGACCCCCCCGACGAGGCCGACGCCCCCGCCGCCCTGAGGGCGCTGCCGAGCGACAGGGCGGCGCTGCTGACGCCCGCGAAGCTCTGGCCGCTCATGGCGCCGTGGCCCAACCAGGCCGCGCGGCTCGCGAGCGCCCCTTCGTCGAGGTTGCGTAGCGGCGCGGCGCGCTCGAGGTTGCGCAGGAACCGCTCGGCCACCCCGAGGGCGGCGGCGTAGCAGTAGTAGACGTCCCAGAGCCGGAAAAAGTCGTCGGGGGCGTCTTTCATGCGGGTGTAGTCCGAGAGCGTCCGCCGAAAGCCCTGCCAGCCCAGCGCCTCCGGCGCGACCTCCGCGCGCCACGCAGGTAGCAAGGCGGCGGCGACCAGACTGAGGGCGCCGCAGGCGAGCGCGCACCCGAGGAGGGCGAGCTGCGCCGCGCCGAGGGTGAGCGTCGCCCCGACCCCGCAGAGCGCCGCGCCGAGAACGCCGAGCGCCGCCCACCCCCAGGCGGCGCGCTGGCTCGCGGGCGAGAGGCGCGGCCCACCGAGTTCGGCCGTGAGCCACGCTTTGAGCTCCTCCGACCAGACGCTTAAAAAGTGGGCGAGGTGCTTTTCGGAGTAGCGCCTGAGCTCGCGGAACTCGAGGTGCGCCGGGTCGCCGCGGCGGCTCCTGGCGGCCCGTTTGAGGTAGTCGAGGACGCTCGCCTCAAAGGGCAGGAGCTCGGAGGTGTCTTGCTCGAGGTCGAGGTGCATGTTGAACTGCCGCCCCTTCGAGGCGAACGACCCGAAGCCGCGACGCGCCAGATCCATGATGGTGGCGTGAAAGGCGGCCTGGGTGTTCGGCGCGAGGCGCGACGCGAGGAGCGCGGCGGCGGCCGGGGGGCGCGCCTTGGGCGGTTCGAAGGGGTAGCGCATGCTGGGAGGGTAGCTCGAGCGCCGCTGCCGGCCGAGCGCCCGAAACACCCCGCCGCCGACGCCGAGCGCCGCAAAGAGCCCCAGAAGACCCCATAAGGGGTTTGCGCGCGCTCGTTCGGCGGCGCTCCGCCACCTCAGGGTGTGGGTGGTGAACCCCGCCCCCTCGGCGCTCCGCGCGACGATCGTGACGTCGTTGTCGCCCGGCTCGAGCGCCGTGAGGGCGCACGAAAAGGTCCAGGGCGGGGTAGGGGAGAGGTCGCAGGGGGCGGGTGCGGCGCGGTTGAGGCTGTAGGCGACGGCCGTCACCACGCCCTCGTGCGCGACTGTGCCGGTGAGCGTCACGGCGCCCGCGTCGACGACGCGCGGCGCCTCCGTGAGGTGCACGGTGGGCGCGCCCGGGGTGCCGAGGTTGGCCAGCCTCGCCTCCTCCAAAAGGCGCCCCTCGAGCCCCGGCGTCTGGACCCCCGCGCGCCGCACCGCCGCGTCGAAGAGCGCGGGGTCCATGAGGTAGTGGATCTCGACGCCGTCGCCCGCTGGGACGTGCGCGAACGTCACCGACAGCTCGCTGCGGTCGGGCGAAAGCCGCACGACGGGCGCTTCGGGGTTGTTAAAGCGGTGCACGAAGGCGTCGTAGGGTTCGGCCATCGGGCCGGGGGCGGTGACGGTGAGGGTGTAGCCGTCGACGGGGGGGCGGTCGCGCTCCAGGATCTCCCAGTACCACGCGACGACGTCGCTGTAGGCCTCGAGGGTCCCCTCGAGGCGGTAGGTGAAAAAGACGCGCCGCTCGGCGACCCGCTCGGCTTGGCGTAGGACGACCTCCTGCCCCTCGCCCTCCTCACAGGGCTGCTGCAGGGCCTCGGCCGCCGGGCCGGGGGAGAGGGCGCCCCCCTCGAGCAGCGTCAGGGTCTGCCCGGGGGCGAGCGCGACGCAGATAAACGCTTCGCCGAAGTCGCCGCGGGTGCTTAGCGTGCGCTCGTCGCGGACGATGACCGCGCCGTCTGGTTGCACGGTGACCTGCTGCCGCACGTCCAGCCAGCGAAAGTCTTGCGCGTAGGCGCTCCCGAGCGCCCCGGCGAGGAGCAGCAGGAGCGGCGGGAGATAACGGCGGAAGATGGTCACGGCAGAACCTCACAGAGGGCCCGAAGCCCCGGTGCGAACGCGCCCCGCCCGCTCGATGATACCCCCTGCGCCCCTACTCCCGCGCCATGGCGACCGCGATCGGGATGCGCGCGGCGCGCGCGGCGGGCAGCAGACCCGACAAAAGCCCCATGGCGAAGGCGATGGCGACGGCGAAGAGGCCGAGCCGCAGGGTCAGCGCGGCGACCTCGAGGCCGATGAGGTCGGCTGAGATGGCGTTGACCACCCAGATGCCGAGGCGCCCCAAGAGCACCCCGAAGGCCGCCCCCACGAGGCTTAGAAGCACCGACTCGGCGAGCACCAAGCCGAAGAGAAAGCGCGGTTTGGCGCCGAGCGCGCGCACCACGCCGAACTCGCGGGTACGCTCAAAGACGCTCATCAGCACCGTGTTGGCGACCGCGATGGCGCCGACGATCAGGGCGATCGCCGAGATGCCCAGACGCACGACGTCGCTCACGCGCACCCCGCGCTCGAGCACCTCGAGCACCTCGCCGCGCGTCTGAAACCCGTAGTCCGGGTAGCGCTCGCTCAGCGTCTCGGCGACCTCGGCGGCCCGCGCCGGGTTGGTGAGGCTGACGGCGAGGAGGGTGACGCGGTCGCGAAGGTCAAGCGCCGTCTGCAGACTCGTCAGCGGCAGCACGATGGTGCTGTCGACGAGCCCGCCGCCCGAGCGGGCGATGCCGACGACCTCGAAGCTGGCTTCGGGGTTCAGGCGCAGCGTGTCGCCGAGCGCGATGTCGTTGCGCAGCGCGGCCTGCTCGCCGACGACGGCGACAAAGGCGCCCTCGTCGCTTGCGTCTAACGCCCGCCCCTCAATGACCGTGTAGTCGAAGTAGACGCTGCGGATGTCGATGTCGGTGGGCAGCCCCTGAAAGACGAAGGTGCTCGTCGGTGTAAACCCCGCGCGGGTATAGATAAGAATCGGGACGACGCTCGTGATTCCGAGCTGCGGCGCCTCTGCGCGCAGCTCATCGGCGAGCGTCAGCGGCACTTCGGGGAGCGCAGAGAGCGAGAGCGCGTCGAACTCGTCGGCGCCGACGCGAATGTCCGGCCCCAGACCGCTCAGCTCCTCGGCAAAGATCTGCCGGAGCCCCTCCCCGAGCGACAGGAAGATCACGGTCGAACCGACCGCGACGGCGATCCCGAGCGCCGTCAAAAAGGTGCGCACCGGGCGGAGCCGAAGCGACTGCAGGGCGAGTGACCAGAGCATCAAGCTAGTTTACGCCGACCTTGAGGCGCGCGCCGCGCTGCGGTATACGGTGCTGCGGCATGGCGCCAAACGCGGTGCGCGGGCGCCTCGGGCAGCTCAGGGTGACTCGGCGGGGAATACCCGGCCGACCACGCGGCTCGGCGCGCCGAGCGGTTCGGCGGGGCCGCCGCCGACGGAGACCGCGACGCCCCCCGCGTTGCCGGTAAAGATGAACACCGGCCCCTCGAAGGTCAGGGTTTCGCCCGGTTCGGCGAGGCGGTAGACGAGGCGCTCCCCTTCGCGCCGTGCGCCGCCCGTGTAGACCTCGAGCCACGCCGGCGCGGTGACGTTTATGGTGACGGTGGGCGGGGCCGTTTCCGGCGCTGGCGCCTCCGCCTGGGCGGTTTGCCCGTTGATCGGTTCGCTGAGCTGCCCGTTTGTCTGCGCGTCTGCCTGTGCCGCCGCCTGGGCGTTTGCCGGCGCTGCCGGTTCCTCGGCGACGGGCTCAGCGTCGTTCGCGGGCGCGTCCAGCGCCGCGTCGGCCTCGAGCGGCGCGGCGTTCGGGGTAGGGGCTGAGGTCGCCGGGGTGATCGCTGTAGGGTCTGTGACGGTGGGGCCGGTGGTGGACGGCGCCACGGCGGCCGGGGGGACATCGGTCGGGAGCGCCTCTACCTGGGGCGCCGGAGCCTCCGCAGGTTCCGCGGCTGGTGGCGTGGTCGGGGGTGGCCTCACGGGTACGTCGGCGGTCGCGAGGTCCACCGTACCAGGTGCGGCCGAGGGGCTCCGGGGCGCCTCCATGGGGGCGTTGAGGGTGGCTTGGGGGGCGGGTGTGCCGGCGGGGGGGAAGAGGAGGGTGTTAAAGACCCACAGCGCGGCCCCAAGGGTCGCCGCGATGAGCGCCAGGGTCGCCAACCACCGCCCCAAACGGCCCCACACCGGCCTGGGGGGGCGCGCGTCGTCGCGGGGCAGCTCGAGCTCCGGCGGCGGGGCGTAGACGCCGCGCCGCTCTTGGGCGTAGAGCAGCAGCATCCGCGCCGGGTCGAGGCCGACCGCGCGCGCAAAGAGCCGCAGGGCGTTTTTGCCCTTGGCGTCCTCCGGCAGGCGCCCGTAGTCACCCGCCTCGAGCGCCTCGAGGTAGCTCATGCGCACCCCCGTGATCACCGACACGTCGCGCAGCTCGAGCCCCCTATCTTGGCGCGCTTCGCGCAAGCTCTCGGCGAGGCGGCTCTGCCGCAGCGGCGAACGCGTGGCGCTACCCGCACGCCTACTGGCCCGCGCGGGGCGCCTGAGCGACGCGTCGTGCCCTAGCTCGTTCACCAGCGCTCACCTCCCTAAGGGGTGCTGGCCGGCGCGCGCTGTAGCGCGAGCGCGACCTGCGCCCCGAGCCTGGCGTTCTCCTCTAGAAGGCGTACGTTCACGTCGGTCGCGCGCCCCTCGGAGAGCTCGTCGAAGCGGCGCAGCAAAAAGGGCGTCACGTCCTTTCCCCGCAGACCCGCTGCGGCCGCCTCCCGCTGCGCGCGCCCCAACCAGCCGTCCACCTCCTCGGCCGTCAGGCCCTCCGAGACGGGCTTGGCTACCAGCAAGGCGCCCGGTAGCCCCAGCGCGCGCGCCGCGCGGAAGCGTTCGGCCACCTCCTCGGGCGTGTCGCAGCGCGCGGGGACGGGGAGCGCGGTCTGGGGGACGTGGAACCCCGCGAAGCGGTCGCTGCGGTAGCCGATGACGCTCACCCCGAGGCTCTCGAGCCGCTCCAAGGTCGCCGCCTGGTCGAGGATGGATTTGGCCCCCGCCGAGACGACCACCAAGGGGTAGCGCGCGAGCGCGGCGAGGTCGGCTGACTCGTCGTAGGCGCCGTGCACCCCGCCGATCCCGCCCGTGGCGAAGACCAAGATGCCCGCGCGCGCGGCGAGGTGCAAGGTGGCGGCGACCGTCGTGCCGGCGTCCGCACCCCGCACGGTGAGGTCGGCGAGGTTCCAGAGCGTGGCTTTGGCGGCCGGTGCTTCGGCGAGGTAGGCGAGCTCACCGTCCGAGAGCCCGACGACCACCTCCCCACCTAAAAGCCCAATCGTGGCGGGCACGGCGCCCGCCTCCCGCACGGCGCGCTCCAAAGCTCGCGCGAGCGCTAGGTTCTGCGGGCGGGGCAACCCGTGGGTGATGACGGTGGACTCGAGGGCGACGACCGCTTGCCCCGTAGCAAGCGCGCGCGCAACTGCCGGATGCAACCTCATGCGCCCTACTCTACCGCAGCCCCTTAAGGGGTGTGAAAGGCTGTAAGGGCTACGAGTCTGGTGCCGGTAGCGGAGGCTACGCGCGATCTGGCGCTACCAACCCTACGGGCGCTGCACCCGGCTCGAAAGGCTCTCAACTAGAGGTGGCAACCTACGTGGCGACTTTACGTCTTGGTCGTGACTAGTCGTGAAAGGTCATGCCGTAAGCGCGCCCCGGGTCGTCGGGTAGCGGGACGTGGCGCGGCCCCTCCAGAAGCTGCGCCAGCGACGCTTTGAGCGCGTCTAGTCCAGCGCCGGTAGCAGCGGACACGCCAAGAGCGTTGTAGCGCTTGGCGAGGTCTTTGAGCTCGGCCGGAGCGGCGAGGTCGGCTTTATTCAGCACCACCGTGCGCGGCACCTCGACGCCGAGGTCGTCCAAGATGCGGTTGACGGCTGCCACGCGGTCGGGTGCGCCGGGGGTGGCGGCGTCGACGACGTGGAGCAAGAGCTCGGCGTCGTGCAGCTCCTCTAAGGTGGCCCGGAAGGCGTCGACGAGCTCCTCGGGCAGGTCGCGGATAAAACCGACCGTGTCGGTGTAGAGCACCTTGCCGCCCCACGCGCCCAAGGCCGGCAGCCAGCCCTCGCGGGTCGTCGGGCGCAGGGTGGCAAACAGGCGGTTTTGGCTCAGCACGTCGGCTTTGGCGAGCGCGTTAAAGAGGGTGGATTTGCCCGCGTTCGTGTAGCCGACCAGGGCGATGACCGGTACCTCCGACGCCTTGCGGCCCTTGCGCCCCTCGGCGCGGCGCTGGCTGATCTGGGCGACCTCGGCTTGGAGCGCCGCGATGCGGTCGCGGATGCGGCGGCGGTCGACCTCGAGCTTCGTCTCCCCCGGCCCCCGCGTGCCGATCCCCCCACCGAGGCGGCTCATGGCGCGCCCGCGGCCGGCGAGGCGCGTCACCTGGTACTGCAGCTGCGCGAGTTCGACCTGCACCTGCGCCTCGCGGCCCCGCGCGTTCTGCGCGAAGATGTCCAAGATGAGCTGGGTGCGGTCGACGACCTTGAGCTGCGTCTCCTGGGCGATCTCGCGCGCCTGCGCGGGGTTAAGTTCGCGGTCGAAGATCAAGAGGTCGGCGTCCTCGTGGTACGCCCTGGAGACGAGCTCTTGCAGCTTGCCGCGCCCGATCAGCGTGCGCGGGTCCGGTGCGGCGCGCTGCTGCTTACTCATCACGGCGACCGTCGCACCCGCGCTGCGGGCGAGTTCGGCGAGCTCAGCCAGCCTCGAGTCGCTCTCGAAGGGGCTCTCGCCCGTGTTGAGGCCGACCAAGACGGCGCGCTCTTGCGACGAACGCTTCGTCTCACGCGCGCGCGCGCTCCGGCTCAGCTCCTCCTCGAGGGCTCTGGTGAGCTCCAAAAAGTCGAGCTTTTCGGCGCGCTGCATGCTCATAGGGGGCGAGATGAGCCAGTCTTCCGCCTCGGCGCGGGGCGGCGCGATCTGCGCGAGGTGCACCTGCGTCACCTCGGCGTCGCCGCGCGCGTTCGCCCGCACGTCGACGGCGACCACGGCGTCGAGGCGGTTTAAAAACAGCTTCGAGAGGTCGCCCTGCGACAGGCCACCCCCTTTGAGGTGGGTGTGCACGAGCCGCAACCCGTAAAGCCGCCCCTCGGCCTCGCCGGGCCGTGCGGGGAGCGGCGTGTCGGCAGCGTCGCCGAGCGCCACCGTGACGACGCGCCCGCGCCGGTCGACGAGCACCGAGACGGGTTTGTGAAACTCCAGCGACAGCTCGCCGAGGGCTCGAGCCAACTCCTGTGAGACGACGGCGCTCGGGTCCAGGCGGCGCCGGTAGAGGTTGGAGAGGCGTTTGACCTGCGAGGTTTTTAAACCGGAGAGTTTACCGTGAACTTTGTTGATCGGGTCCTCCTCAGCGTGTAAGGGTGCCCCCTACCTCGGCGCGGGCGCCCAAGGGGTGCATAGGGGCGAGCGCGTGCAGCGGGGTGCGACGCGGGGCGTGGTTAGGTTGTGTGCAAGGGATAGGGCGTGCGAAGGGCACGCGTGTGGGCGTTTGGCGTTCAGCGCCGCACCTCGGGGGCGCTTGGAGAGCTGCACCCGGCCGGGTCACTCATGCGCGCGCCTCAAACGTTGCCAACAGTTCGCCTCACCATGACCGTGCAGCTAGTATAGCGCACGCTGGCCCTAGCCGCCTAGCCTGGCGCGACGGTGCTAGCGCGGCGCCAAGAGACCGCGGCCCTTAGCGGCGCGCCCGGCCGCTCACGTTTCGCTGACGTTGGCGGTAGCGATGTGGCATGCTAGCACGCATGACCTTCGCTCAGCAGCGTCTCGCCGAGGGGTTTCTCTTTACCGACCTCTACCAGCTCACCATGGCGCAGCTCTACTTCCGCACCGGTCTCGCCGAGAAGCGGGCGCAGTTCGACCACTTTTTCCGCGACCTCCCGAACTACGGCGACCACCGGGCGGGTTACTGCGTCAACGCGGGGCTGGGCTGGCTGCTCGACTGGATGAAAGAGGCGCGCGTTCAGGAAGCGGATATCGAAGCGCTCAAGAGCATGAGGGGCCGCACCGGCGAGCGGCTTTTCGGCGACGACTTTCTGGCGTGGCTTAAACGGCATGGCACCTTCGAGTGCCTGACGCTGCGAGCGATCCCCGAGGGGCGGGTGGTGCACCCCGGGGTGCCGCTGACGGTCGTCGAAGGGCCTCTGATCATGGCGCAGATTTTGGAGACGGCCCTCTTGGCGCAGCTCAACTACCAGACGCTCATCGCCACCAAGGCCGCGCGCGTCAAGGAGAGCGCGCGCGGCGGCCTGGTGCTCGAATTTGGCGTTCGCCGCGCGCACGACCGCGGGGCGAACGCGGGCACGCGCGCGGCGCTGATCGGCGGCGCCGATTTCACCTCGAACGCCGGCATCTCGCACGTCTTGGGGTTTCCGCCCAAGGGCACCCACGCGCACTCGATGGTGCAAGCCTTTGTCGCCCTCGGGTTGGGCGAACTGGCGGCCTTTCGCGCCTACGCCGAGACCTACCCCGACGAGTGCGTGCTCTTGGTCGACACCATCGACACGCTGCATAGCGGCATCCCGAACGCCATCACGGTCTTTGAGGAGCTGCGGCGCAAGGGGCACGAACCGGTCGGGGTGCGCCTCGACTCGGGCGACCTCGCGTACCTCAGCATCCAGGCCGCCAAGTTGCTCAACGAGGCGGGGTTTCCAGACGTCGCCATCGTGCTCAGCAGCAACCTCGACGAGCTCGTCATCTGGCAGATCCTGACGCAGATCTCTGAAGAGGCGCCCGCGTACGGCCTCGACCCCGAGGCGATCATCCGCCGCCTCGTCTACGGCGTCGGCACCCGCCTTATTACCTCCGAAGGCGACACCGCGCTGGGCGGGGTGTACAAGCTCGTCTCGCTCCACGACGGCGAAAGGTGGCAGCCGGCGATCAAGCTCTCGGATTCGCGCGACAAGGTGCTCAACCCGGGCGACAAGGGGGCATGGCGCCTCTACGACGCGCGCGGCAACGCCACGGCCGACCTCATCACCCTCGCGGACGAGACGCCCAAGCCGCCCCAAGGGGACGAGCGGCTGCTCCTCCACCACCCCTCGGACCCCTCGAGGCGGCGCACGCTGCGCGCGGGCGAGGTGAGCCGCGTCGAACCCCTGCTGCTGCCGGTACTCGAAGAGGGCCGCTTGGTGCGCGAGCTGCCCGACATCCCGGCGATGCGCGAGCTGCGCACGCGCGACATCGAGGCGCTCAACTCCGGGGTGCGGCGCTTGGTGAACCCGCACATCTACCACGTCTCTTTGAGCGAGCCGCTGTGGACGCTAAAGCAGGAGCTGATCGCGTCGTTGAGCGAGAACGGCCGCTGAGCGCGGTGTACCGGCGGCGCGGGAGGGGGGCGCTAGGGCGCGCGAGCCTCCTGTAGGCTAGAGGCATGAACGAGAACACGCACTACGCGCCCAACCGTTTAGCCGCACCGCTCGAGGTGCGCCGGTGAACGTCGTGCTCGCGTCGGCCGTGCGGACGCCCTTCGGGGCCTTTCAGGGGGCGCTTTCACCCCTTAAAGCGTCGCAGCTAGGGGCGGTCGCTATCCGCGAGGCGGTGAGCCGCGCGGGGCTTGAGGCGAAGGACGTCGACGCCGTCTTTATGGGTAACGTCTTGCCGGCGGGGATGGGGCAGGCGCCCGCGCGGCAGGCGCTGCGGTACGCGGGGCTTGACGACCGCACCCCGGCGGTCACGGTGAGCAAGGTCTGCGGCAGCGGGATGGAGGCGATCATTCAGGCCGCGCGGATGGTCGCCCTGGGTGACGCCGAGATCGTCGTCGCCGGGGGGATGGAGTCGATGAGCAACGCCCCCTTTCTGCTGCCGGGGGCGCGCGCGGGGCTCAGGATGGGTACCCAGCAGCTGCTCGACCACATGGTGCACGACGGCCTCTGGGACGCTTACTACGACAAGCACATGGGTTCGTGCGCCGAGCTGTGCGCCGCCAAGTACAGCTTTTCGCGCGAGGCCCAAGACGCCTTTGCCGAGCGCTCGTACCGGCGGGCGCAGGAGGCGGCCGCGTCGGGGGCGTTCGCGGACGAAATCGTGCCGGTCGAGGTGCCGGGGCGCAAGGGGACGGTGATAGTCGGCGAGGACGAGGAGCCCGCGCGCGTCAAGTTCGACAAGATCGCTTCGCTGCGCCCCGCGTTCGACCCCGCGGGTACGGTCACCGCGGCGAACGCCTCGACGATCAACGACGGCGCGGCGGCGGCGGTGGTGTGCCGCGAGGAGACGGCCCGCGAGCGGGGGCTACCGGTGCTCGCCGTGATCGAGGGCTATAGCGGCCACGCGACCGACCCGGAGTGGTTTACCGTGGCGCCCGTCGGGGCGATGCGGGGGCTTTTCAAAAAGCTAGCGGCGTCCCCGAGCGACTTCGACCTCTTCGAGATCAACGAAGCATTTGCGGTGGTGGTGATGGCCGCACTTCAGGAGCTGGGGCTCTCGCCCGAGCGGGTCAACGTCCACGGCGGCGCGGTCGCCTTGGGTCACCCCATCGGCGCTTCGGGGGCGCGCATCGTGGGGACGCTTGCGCACGCGCTGAGGCGGCGCGGTGGCGGGCGCGGTGTGGCGTCGATCTGCATCGGCGGTGGGGAGGCGCTCGCGCTCGCCCTACGCGTCCCCGCGTGAGCCCTCGCTGAGACCACCGCAGCCGCTCCCGCAGGGGTGCTGCTGAGGTGGGGGGGTGTCGGCGCGCGGAGCTGGCCACGCGTCACCCCGCGCGGGTGCAAAACCCCTATGATGGCCGGTATGCCGCCCCCGCTGCGGCGCCTTCGCACGGGTGCCCTCGTGGCCCTGCTCCTCGGCGTCGACCTCTTCTTTATCGCTGTGCACCTGCGCCTCGCTCCCGGGTACGGGGAGCTGCCCCTGAGCTGGCGGCTCGAGGCCGAAGGGGGGGTGCCGGAGCGGTGGCAGCACCTCAAGCTGCTCGCGCTGACCTTCGCCTCGCTCCGGCTCTTTTACCGCACCCGCTACCGGAGCGCCGCTGCTTGGACGCTCGTCTTCGGGTTTGTGGGCCTCGACGACGCCCTCTCGCTGCACGAGCGCGCGAGCGCCGCGCTGGTCCACGCGTTGCCGCCCCTTCACGGCCTGCGGGCGTGGGACGTCGGTGAGCTGCTCTTCTGGTTGGCGCTGGGGCTACCCCTCGCGGCGGGGCTCGTGGCCGCCTACTACCGGGGCTCGAGCGCCGACAGGGCGCACTGGTGGCAGATGGTTGGGCTCTTCGTCCCCTTCACCCTGTTGGGTGGAGTGCTCGACCTGTTGCACGGTGCGCTGCTCCCACACGCGCTAGGGGGTTTTTGGGCGGCGCACGCTCCGGTGTCGCTGCCGCTGCTCGCCGCGGCGCTCGGGTGGGGGCACGCACCGCCAGCGCTCTTCACCCTGGCGTCCGCCGCGTCGCTGCCCGCGTGGCCGCTTTGGGCCGCCACGTCCGGGGTGGTCGTGGCGGACGCGCTCGAGCTCATCGCCTCGCTCTTGCGGCGCGACGAGCTCCTGACCGTGCTCGAGGACGGTGGTGAGCTGTTGGTCGCCAGCCTGATCCTGTTGCGCACGCTGCGCACGCTCGCGGCACATCGCCCGCTCAAGGCCCGACGCGTCTTCCTAGGGCGGCGCGGCCTCGGGCGTTCTTAGGGGCGCCGTTCGGTGCGCGGGGGGTGCTGCGCGGGGGGTGGTATCGGGGGGGTCGGGCAGCGCGAGAAACGCCCGCACGACCTCCGGGTCAAACTGCCGCCCCGCTTGGGCGAGGAGCTCCCGCCGCGCCGCGGCGGGGCTCCACGCCGGTTTGTAGGGGCGCGCTGAGGTGAGCGCGTCGTAAACGTCGCAGACGGCGAAGATGCGGGCGACCAAGGGGATGGCGCGACCGGCGAGGCCGTCGGGGTAGCCGCCGCCGTCCCAGCGTTCGTGGTGGTGCCGGATGACGTTGAGCACCTCCGGGTGCAGCGTCGGCAGCTTCGAGGCGATGTCGAAGCCCTTGCTGCTATGCAGCTTCATCACCTCCCACTCCTCGGGGGTGAGCTTGCCGGGTTTAAGCAGCACGGCGTCGGGTACGGCGAGCTTGCCGATGTCGTGCAAGTAGGCGCCGAAGCGGAGCGCCTCGGTGAGCTCGGCGGGGAGGCCGAGCGCCCGCGCGAGCCGCTCGGCCCCCTCTACGACGCGCTGCGTGTGCCCCGCCGTCTCGAGGTCGCGCGCTTCGAGCGCCACCCCGAGCGCGAGCAGCCCCCCCTCGAGGGTCGCGCGCACCTCGCCGAGCACGCGCCGGTGCTCGAGGGCGTGCCCGAGCCGCAGCGCCACCCCCTCGAGCACGCTCCGCGCCGCCGGGGTGATCGCTTTCCAGGTGCTCAACATCACCAGGCTAAAGACCCCGACGATCGCGCCGCGGTCGCGTACGGGGACGCTGATGAGGCTTTTGACGCCCGCCGCGACGTATTCGGGGAGCGCCAGGGGGCTGCTCGGGTAGTCGCTCTCCCACACCGCGGCGCCGCGCTGCAGCACCTGGCCGCTCACCCCGCGGCCCTTATGCAGGGTGTGCAGCTGCCCGTTCCGGGGCAGCTCTTCAGCGCGGTAGCCGTCGGCGGCGCGCAGCTCGAACGCCTCGCCGCGGCGCTCGAAGTAGAGCGCCGTGTCGAAGCCGAGCAGCGTGCGCGCGGTCGCGAGCCCCACGCCGATCACCTCTTCGGGGCGCTCGAGGTGCAAGATGCGCGCGGCGAAGGCCTCGGCGCCGAAGGCGACGCGCTCCCCGGTGAGGCGCAGCTGCTCTTGCTGCTGCGCCTCTTTCTGCTCGTACATGCGGGCGTCGGCGAGCGCGACGGCGCGGCCCAAGGGTTCGCCGCTACGGGTCTCGACCCAACCGGCGGCGAAGGGGTGGGGGCCGGTGTGGCGCTGCAGCACCCCTTCGACCTTGAGGAGGCGGGCGCGCGTCTCCTGCGCGGTGCAGTGCGGCAGCAGGGCGACGAACTCGTCGCCGCCCCAGCGCCCGAGGAGGGCTCTAGGCAGGTGTGCCTGTAGGGTCTGCGCCACGAGGCGCAGGTGCGCGTCCCCTTCGCTGTGCCCGCCGAGGTCGTTGAGCCTTTTCAGGCCGTTGAGGTCGAGCATCATCACCGTAAGGGGGGTTTTGGGGGGGAGCGCCGCGTAGTGGTGTTCAATCCCGCGGCGGTTGAAAAGCCCAGTGAGCGGGTCGCGCTCGGCCGCGTCGCGCGCCCGCTGCTGCGCGCGCTGCACGCTCCTGACGCTCGCCGCGAGGTGCGCGAGGAGGCCGCAGGTGACCAGCGACATAAAGAGGAGCTCCAACCAGTCGCTCGCTTCGTGTGGCGCTAAAAGGTCGAAGAGCGCCTCGAACGCGCTCCAGAAGGTGAGGCCGAGGGTGGTGACGCGCAGCGCAAAACCGACCTCTTCGGGGAGCGCGCCGCGCAGGGAAAACGACAAGCCGAACATCACCAGGGGGGGGAGCGCGAGGGCGAAGCGCAGCGCCACTAGGGGGGTAAACCCATCCGCCGTACGCTCGTAGAGCGCGGCGTACGCCCAAAACAGGGGCCCCAAAACGAGGAGCACGGCCCCAATTGCCAACGCACCTTCCAACCAATTAAAAAGCGCCCGCTTGGGTGGCGTGGCTGCGTTCATGAAGCACAAGCTACCGGAACGGCTCTCACAGCTTTCTTACGCGCTGCTCGCGTCCCGCTAGGCGCGAGTGCTCTCGCTGCGCCGCGCCTACTTGGTTTGTAGCGCCGCGCTTGGGGCGCCGTACTCGCGGCACCTTACTCGTAATACCGTGGAGCTCTTTGGGCGCCGTGGTAAGGTGACAGGAGTTGCCTCGCGATCTACGCCGCCTTGTCAGAGGAGTTCCCATGAACCCACTTCTTTCGCGGGAGCCGCGCGTTCCCTTTTCAGCGATTCGCCCCGACCACGTCGAACCAGCTTTGGATACGGCCCTCGCGGAGGCCCAGACGGCCTTAGAGGCGCTCGTCACGGCTTCCGGGCCGCGCACCTTCGACACCATCTTGGCGCTCGACGCGCTGACCGAGCGCTTAAGTCGGCCCATGGGGTTGGTGGCGCACCTCGTCTCGGTCCAAGATTCGCCCGAGCTGCGAGCCGCGTATAACGCGGTGCTGCCGCGCTACACGGCCTTTTTAACGGGCCTGCCGCTGCACGAAGGGCTCTGGCGGGCCGTGAAAGAGGCAGCCGAGAGCCCCCAGGCCGCGCGCCTAGAGGGGGTGGCGCGGCGGCACCTCGAGAAGACTCTGCAGGAGTTTCGGCGCGCCGGGGCGGAGTTGAGCGGCGCCGACAAGGCCCGCCTCGAGGCGATCAACGTCGAGCTGTCGCAGCTCGGGGCGAAGTTCTCCGAGAACACCCTCGACGCCACCAACGCCTTCGAGCTCCTCCTGACCGACGAGGCCGACCTCGCTGGGTTGCCCGCCTCGGCGCTCGAGCGCGCCCGCTCGAGCGCCGAGGCCAAAGGGCTCTCGGGGTGGCGCTTTACGCTGCAGGCGCCCTCGTACGTCCCCTTTATGACCTACGCGGAGAACCGGGCGTTGCGCGAGACGATGTACCGCGCCTACACGAGCCGCGCCAGCGGGGGGGCGTTCGACAACCGCGAGGTGATCGGGCGCATCTTGGCGCTGCGGCGCGAGCGCGCCCAGCTGCTCGGCTACCCCGACCACGCCGACTACGCGCTCGAGCCGCGCATGGTGGGGAGTGGCGCGCGCGCGCTGGCCTTCGTTACGGAGCTCACCGAGCGCACCCGCCCCCACTGGCAGCGCGAGGTCGCGGAGCTGAGCGCTTTCGCCGCGGCCCTGGGGCTCGGTGAGCTGCAACCCTGGGACGTCGCGTTTGTCACCGAGCGGCTGCGGCGCGAGCGCTACGCCTTCGACGAGGAGGCGCTGCGCCCCTTTTTCCCGCTCGAGGGGGTGCTCGCCGGGCTTTTCGAGCTCACCGAAACGCTCTTCGGCGTGCGCGTGACGCGCCGCGACAACCCCGAGGTCTGGCACCCCGACGTCGCCTACTACGACCTCCACGACCTTTCGGGGACGCACCTGGGGTCGTTCTATACGGACTGGTTCCCGCGCGAGGACAAACGCAGCGGCGCCTGGATGAACCCGCTCATCACGGGGGGGCCGACGGCAGGGGGGTTTGACCCGCACGTCGCGCTGATTGCCGCCAACTTCTCGCCGCCCGAGGGGGGGCGCCCCGCGCTGCTGACACACAGCGAGGTGCAGACCACCTTTCACGAGTTCGGTCACCTGCTCCACCACTGCTTGAGCCGCGTCTCGGTGCGCGCGCGCGCCGGTACAAACGTCGCCTGGGACTTTGTGGAGCTGCCGAGCCAGATCATGGAGAACTGGTGCTGGGAGCGTCCCGCCTTGGACCTCTTCGCCCGCCACGTGGACACGGGCGAGAGGCTCCCCGAGGAGCTCTTTAACAAGCTGCGGGCCGCGCGCACCTTTGCGGGGGCGAACGCGCAGATGCGCCAGCTCTCCTATGGCGCCGTCGATTTGGCGCTGCACATCACCTACGACCCGGCCTCGGGCGACCCCGTGGGGTTCGCCCAGCGCGTGATGGCGCCCTTTGCTATCCGCCCCGAGTTCGCCCACAACAGCTTCCTCACCGCCTTTACGCACATCTTCGCGGGGGGTTACGCCGCCGGTTACTACTCGTACAAGTGGGCCGAGGTGCTGGACGCGGACGCCTTCTCCCGCTTTCAGCGCGAGGGGCTCTTTAATCCGGAGACGGGGCGCGCCTTCGTCGAGGCCATCTTGTCGCGCGGCGACAGCGCCCCCCCCGAGGTGCTCTTTCGCGAGTTCATGGGGCGTGACCCCGACCCCGAGGCGCTCTTGCGGCGCAATTTGGGTCTGGGGGAGACGGCGGTGCGTCCAAGCGACGAGGTCACGCCGTCAGAGGTCGCTTAGCGCCTCGGGGGCGACGCGGCGCCGCACGACGCGCGCACCACGAGCTCGAGCTCAAAGTCGACCTGGGTGCGCTCCGGGCGCTCGCCGCGGATCAAGCTGACGAGCATCTCCCCGGCGAGCCGACCGTGTTCGAGCGCCGGGGAGCGCACGGTCGTGAGCGGCGGCGCCGCGAAGGCGGCCAGCGGGATGTCGTCGTAACCGACGACGGCAACGTCTTCGGGGATCCTGAGGCCGCGTTCCCGAAGCGCCGCCATCGCGCCCAGCGCCACGGTGTCGTTCGAGGCGAAGAGCGCGGTGAAGCCCGCTCCGGCCTCCAAAAGCGACGCCATCGCCGAAAAGCCGCTCTCGGCGCTGTAGTCGCCCTCGCGCACGAGCGCCCCCTCGAAGGGGAGACCGGCCGCTTCGAGCGCGCGCCGGTAGCCCTCGAAGCGCTCCTCGGCGCCCCGGTACTCGAGCCCCCCGTACGAGATGTGGGCGATGCGGGTGTGCCCCAGAGCGATGAGGTGCGTTACCGCCCGCCGCGCGCCGAGGGTGTTGTCGCGGCTCGAGACCGTGCACACCTCCGGTATCTCAGAGGCGCCCATGATGACCAACGGGAACCCCTCGCGCGCGAGCTCCGAGAGCTGCGCGTCGCCCCGCCGCGGGTTGAGCACCACCAAGCCGTCGACCTGTTTGGCCCGCACGAGCTCGAGGTACGCCCCCGGCCGCGGCTCCTCGACCGCCTCGACGATCACCTTAAAGCCGTAGCGCTGACTGACCTGGTTGAGGCCAAAAAGCGCCTGCGGGATAAAGGCGTCGACCCTTAAGTGTTCGGCGTGGCAGATTAAAAGCCCCAGGGTCCGCGTGCGGCCGCTCGCCAAGGTGCGCCCGGCTGCCGAGGGCACGTAGCCGAGCGCCCGCGCCGCCTCGAGCACGCGCTGCTGCGTCGCCTGGCTGATGTTGGCTTTGGGCACCCCGTTTAACACCAAAGACACCGTGCTCCGCGACACGCCCGCGAGCTCGGCGACCTCAAAGCTCGTCGGGCGTTTTGCCGGGCGCTTCGTCGGAGGGGGTTGCTTAGCCACCTAAGGGTTAGTTTACGCCTAGCGCGGGCGTAGCGGGTGGCTACAGGGCGAGCTCGCGTCGGTGCGGGGGGCGAAACGCCTCCGGCACCCAGTCGCCGTGCGCCGCCAAGAGGTCATCGACGAGGTCGTGAATCTCCTCCAAGCTGAGTTCGGCCGCCGTGTGCGGGTCAAACATCGCCGCGTGGTAGAGGTGCTCTTTGCGCCCCGTCAAGATGGCCTCGACGGTGAGCGCCTGCACGTTCACGTTGGTCTGCATCAGCGCGGCGAGCTGCGGCGGCAGCGCGCCCACCTTGGTCGGCTGCACCCCGTTGCCGTCGACCAGACAGGGTACCTCGACGCAGCACTCGGGGAGGTTGTCGATAAGCCCACGGTTCATCACGTTGCCGTAGACCACGCGCGGCTCCCCCGTTTCACACGAGTGGATGATCAAAGAGCCGTACTCCGGCGAGCGCTTGATGGTGAGCAGCTGCTCGGTGAGCCTCGCCTCGTCGCGTACCGAGCCGTCCGTGGGGGTGTGGTCGGTGTGCTCGCTCGCGGTGTCCTCGACCCGGAACCGGGTCGCGGGGTCCTCGAGAAGCGCGCGCATGCGCTCCCAGCTGGCGATCTGAAACTCGCAGCGCCGCAGGTACTCGTCGATGGGGATGTTAAACGCCTCGACGAGTTCCGGGTGGCTGCGTTTGATAAACCACGGCACGTACTCCGAAAAGTGCTCGCTGGACTCCGTGACGAAGTACCCGAGCCGCCGCAGCATCTCGTAGCGCACGCGGTTGGTCTCGGGCACCCGCCCCTCGTCGACGATCCGCCGGAGCGCCGGGTAGAGGTCCTCGCCGCGGCGCTCGAAGGTGAGGTAAAAGGCCACGTGGTTAATGCCCGCGACGCGGTAGGTGATCTCACCTACCGGCACGCCGAGGTCGCGCGCGAGCTCGCCCGCCGTGTGCGGCACGCTGTGGCAGAGGCCGACGGTGCGGACGCTCGAGGCGCGGCTTAGCGCCCAGCAGTTGATCGCCATCGGGTTGACGTAGTTGAGGTGCAGTACCTCCGGGCAGAGCCGCTCCATGTCGCGCGCCATCGCCAAAAGCACGGGGACGGTGCGCAGCGCCCGCATGATGCCGCCGATACCGAGCGTGTCGCCGATGGTCTGCTGCAGACCGTACTTTTTGGGGATCTCGAAGTCGATGAGCGTCGCGGGTTTGTACCCGCCGACCTGGATCATGTTGAGCGCGTAATCGGCGCCGTCGAGCGCCCGCTCACGGTCGGTGGTGGCGAGGATGCGGGGTTTGGCGCCGAGCGCGTCGGCGACTTTGTGCGCGACGACCTCCGAGGTCTTTAGGCGCTGGGCGTCGATGTCAAAAAGCGCGATCTCGGCGCCCGCGAGCTCGGGAAAGCTCAGGATGTCGCCGAGGAGGTTTTTGGCGAACACGGTGCTGCCGGCACCGATAAAGGTGATTTTGGTCACGAGGCTCCTAAGACGGCGCGCCCCTGGAGGGGCGTACGTGGGGGGCGTATGTGGACTGTGCTGCCCTGGAGCAGCACAGCGCGTCACCTATACTTTACTGGAACAGCGCGTTGATCTCCGCGTTGGCTTGGGTCAGGGTCTGTTCGACGTCGGCGTTTTGGATAAAGATGCTCTGCAGCGCGTTGGTGAGAATCGAGGTGACCCGGGCGTAGTTGTCGGTGATGGGGAAGAGGAAGGTCGCGCCCTCTTCGGCCGCGAGGTCGGTAAAGGGGGTGACGTCGACGCCGCGCGCCTCCCAGGTTTCAATAGCCGCGTCGACCCCCGACTGAATGGCGGGGAAGACCACCCCGGCGGCGCCGACGAGGTTCTGGCACTCGGCCGAACCCAGGAACTTCACCCACTCCCAGGCCTCGTCTTGGTGTTGGCTGCCGACCCAGATGGAGTCCGCCAGCCCGTTAAACATGCTTTTGCGCCCTTCGGGGCCGATGGGGAGCGGGGCGATGCCGACCTCAAAGGGCGAGTTGTTGATGTACTGACCGATCATCCACGAGCCGTCGGTGACCATCGCGCCCTGACCGGCGGCGAAGAGCGCGTTCGCCCCGATGCCCGCGACGTCCGACACGAGCGGCGACAGCCGGCGGTTGTTGACCACGTCCTGCAGCCAGCTGATGGTCTCGATGAACTCGGGGGCGTCGTAGTAGTACTCGTTCCCCCAGATCTCGTTGACGGCCGTCCAGCCGTTCGAGGCCGCGAAGTGGCTCCACTCGGTCTGCCCGCCGCCACCCCCCTCGCCGGGGAGGATAAAGCCGTACTGCCGCACGTTGTTGGGGTTGAAGTCGGGCGACAGCGCGTTGTTGCCGTTAGCGTCGAGCGTGAGCTGCGCCGCGACCTCCTGAAAGGTGCCGCCGTCCTCGGGGTTCCAGGTCCAGTCCTCCATCACCGCGGGGTCGATCCCCGCTTCCTCAAGCATGGCGACGTTGTAGAACACGGCGACGGTGTCCCAATCTTTGGGGAGCCCGTAGCGGGCGCCGTCGCGCGTCCAGAGCTCCGCTAGGTCGCCGATATACTGCTCCGTATCGACACCGTCGCGCTCGACCAAGGGTTGCAGGTCCACGAGCTGATTGTTGGCGACGAACTCGGGGTAGCGCGAGAGGTGATTCGTAAACACGTCCGGCGCGGTCCCCGCGACGAAGCCGGTGGTGAGGTTCGTCCAGTAGTCGTCCCAGCCGAGCTGTTCGATGGCGATCTGAATGTCGGGGTTCTGCTCGCTAAAAGCGTCCGCGCACTGCTGGTAGGCGGGGAGTTGGTTGGCGTCCCAAAGGGTGTAGCGGATGGTGGTCTGGGCGAGCGCGGTGCCGGTGATGGCGCTAAGGGCGCTTAAAAGGGCGAGGCGGTGAAGCTGGCTCATCGGTTCTCCTTCGTGGCGTGGGGTTCCTGGCTACTGGCTGCTGATTACTGACTGCTGACTACTTTCTCCTGTCTGCTTCAGCTCTGACGGGCGCACCTCCTGGTTAGATCACTTCAGGCCCCTACTTCAGGCCGCTGAAGGCGAGCGAATCGACGATGCGGCGGCCCAAAAAGAGCAGCAGCAGAAATATCGGGATGATGCTGAGGAGCGTTCCGGCCATGAGCCCCGTCCAGTCGGGGACGCCCTGCGGCGTCTGGCTCTGGAAGATCCCAAGACCTACGGTGAGAACGCGCACGTTCTCCTGGCGCCCCACCAGAAACGGCCAGAAGTACTCGTTCCACATGTTGATGGTGGTCAAGATGGCGAGCGTCGCCAGGGGGGTTTGGCTGATCGGCAAGACGATGCGCCAAAAGATGCCGAAGGGGCTCGCGCCGTCTAGGCGGGCGGCCTCCTCGAGCTCACGCGGCAGCGACAAGAAAAACTGCCGCAGGAAAAAGACGGCAAAGGGCGTCATCAAGAGGTAAGGCGCCACCATCCCCTGGAAGGTGTTGAGCCAACCGAGCTGGCGAATCAGCACGAAGTTGGGGATGAAGAGCACGATCCCGGGGACCATCAGGGCGGCGAGGTAGAGCAGGAAGATGAGGTTGCGCCCCGGGAACTTCAGGCGGGCAAACGCGTAGGCCGCCATGGCGGAGAAAAAAATCTGAAACACGACGATCAGGCCCGTGAAGATGACCGAGTTGCGCAGGTAGAGCAAAAAGTTGAGGCTCTGCCCCGAACCCCCTGCGGCGATCATCTCCTCCAGGCTCGCGAGCCCCAGGGCGCGGCGGAAGTTGAAGAGCGTGGGGTCGGCGGGTAGGAGCGAGCCGGCGGCGCCGAAGAGCGCGCGCTGGCTCGAAAAGGCGGTTTTAATGACCACCCAGAAGGGCAGCAGCGTGATGACGAGGAGCAGCACCAGCGCAGCCCAGGCCAAGATGCGCCCCCAGGGGACGCCGGGGCGGTGCCTTGCGGACGCTCGAGCGGTCGTGGACTCTACCATGGCGGCCTCCTAAGCCAAGTCGGACTGGTCGGAGCGGAGAAAGCGGAGCTGCAAAAGGGTGATCACGATGAGGATGGCAAAGAGCGTCATTGAGAGCGCGGTGGCGTAGCCCATGTTGGAGAACTGGAAGGCGTTCTCGTAGATGTACCAAACCAGCACCCGCGTCGCGTTGACCGGCCCACCCTGCGTGGTGACGGCGACCGTGTCGAAGATCTGAAACGACCCGATGAGCGAGGTGACCAGCACGAACACCGTCACGGGGCGCAGGAGCGGCAGGGTGATGTTCCAAAACATCCGGTTCTCCGAGGCGCCGTCGATGCGGGCCGCTTCGTACAAGGACCCCGGAATGCCCTGCATGCCGGCGTAAAAGAGGAGCGCGGTAAAACCCATGTGGCGCCAGATGTTGACCGCCGCGATCGTCCAGATGGCCTGATCCGGGGAGCCGAAAAAGGGCTGCCGACTAAAGCCCAACATCTGCAGCAGCGCGTTGCCGAACCCCAGCAGCGGGTCGAGCAGCCAGAGCCACATAAGAGCCACGATGACGTTCGACATCAAGTAGGGCAGGATCAGGGTGCCGCGCACGAACATCGAGGTCGTAAGGCGGCTCATCAGCACGGCGAGCAAAAGGCCCAGGACGGTCTGGATGGGGATGTTGGCGAGGACGTAGAGGCCTGTTACCCGCAAGGCGTTCCAGAAGAGCGGGTCGGCGAGCATCCGCTCGTAGTTGGCGAGCCCGACCGGGTTGGGGTCGCGCAGGAGGTTCCAGTCGGTAAACGAGATCATCAGGCCGCGAAAGGCGGGGAGCGCGTAGAAAAAGAAAAAGCCCACGAAGCTAGGGAGGATAAAGAGCCAGGCGGTAAGCGCCTCTTTGGTGAACGCGCGCTTTAGGGCGCTCCGTTCGCGGCGGGGCGGTTCGGCTGACGTCGTGAGAGCCACCTGCACCTCCATAAGCGACCGTTGGGGCTAAAACCGGGCGGCGACGCAAGGCGAAGGGCGGTTTCGACGGGCGCTCGCTCTACTAACACGTGTTAGCTTTCCCCAGAGTATGGCCGAGCCCCTAGCCTTTTGTCAAGCCTCTGGGCCCTCCCCTGCGACCGGAGCTCGCGCGGGGTGGCGCTAAGCTGACGCCCGTGCGGTAGACTCGCCTGTGCAGCAGCTCACACGCCACCTAGGTTTCCCGGGGGCCGTCATCGTCGGTCTCGGGTCGATTATCGGCACGGGGGTCTTCGTCTCCATCGGGATCGCGGCGGGTGTCGCGGGGCCCGCGGTGGTGCTCGCGGTGCTTTTGGGGGCGCTTCTAGCGACCTTCAACGGGCTCTCGAGCGCGCAGCTCGCGGCCAACTACGCGGTCGCGGGCGGCACCTACGCGTACGGGTACCGCTACCTTAACCCTTGGCTGGGTTTTTTGGCGGGGTGGTCGTTCCTGGTCGCCAAAAGCGCCTCGGCGGCGACGGCGGCGCTCGGTTTCGGCGGCTACCTGTTGGGGCTCCTGGGCGTGCACGCCCCCTGGGCGCTCGCGTTGCTGGCGCTCGCGGCAACCGCCGGGACCACGCTCGTGGTGCTCGGCGGGGTGAGGCGCTCGAGCGCCACAAACCTCGCCATCGTCTCCGTGACCCTCTTTTCGCTCCTGCTCTTTGTCGCCGCCGGGTTGCCGAGCGTGCGCTCGGCCAACCTCGTCCCCCTGTGGCCGGTCGGGGCGGGGGAGGGCGGTTGGCGAGAGCTGCTGCACGCGACCGCGCTCATGTTCGTGGCCTACACCGGTTACGGGCGCGTCGCGACGTTGGGCGAAGAGGTGCGTGACCCGCGCCGCACGATCCCCTGGGCGATCGTCACGACGCTACTCGTCACCCTGCTCCTCTACGCCGCGGTGGCGGTGGTCGGCGTCGGCGTGGTCGGGGCGGACGCGCTCGCCGAGGCGCAAAGGGGCGCTGCGCCCCTGGCGCTTGCCGCGCGCTCGTTCGCCCTCCCGGGGACCGCGCTGCTTGTTAGCATCGGGGCCATGACCGCCATGCTCGGGGTGCTCCTTAACCTCGTGCTGGGGCTTTCTCGCGTGCTCTTCGCGATGGGTCGCGGCGGCGACGTCCCCGCCGTGACCGCCCGCCTCGACGCGCGCGGCTCGCCGGCGGTGGCGACGTTGCTCGTCGGGGGCGTCATTGCGCTCCTCACGCTGACGGGCGACGTGCGCACGACCTGGTCGTTTAGCGCCTTTTTCGTCCTCGTCTACTACGCCCTGACCAACCTGGCGGCCCTGCGCCTCCCCGCCGAGGAGCGGCTCTACGGGCCCGCGGTCGCGCTCTCGGGGCTCGTGGCGTGCGCGGGGCTCGCCTTCTTCGTCGAAACGGCCGTGTGGCTGACCGGTCTGGGGTGGCTCGCCCTGGGGCTGCTCTGGCGCCTCCTGTGGCGCCAAACGAGGTAGGCCGGGGTCAAAAGGCGGGCTCTGGGCGCGGTAAACTGGGTTTCGATGACCGCCGCCGAACTCCCCGTGTTGCCCACCAAACCCGGTTGCTACCTCTTTCACGCCCCTGGCGGGGAGGTCATCTACGTCGGCAAAGCCGTCAACTTGCGCAGCCGGGTGCGCAGCTACTTTAGCGCCACGGCGGCGCAGAAGGCGCAGCTCATCCGGAACCGCGCCGAGCGGCTCGAGTTTATCGTCACCAAGTCCGAGGTCGAGGCGCTCATCCTCGAGGCGAACCTCATCAAACGCTTTAAGCCGCACTACAACGTGCTCCTTAAAGACGACAAGAGCTACCCCTTTTTAAAGCTCACCCGCGAAGCCTACCCGATGCTCCTCTTTACCCGGCGCGTCCTTAAAGACGGGGCGACCTATTTCGGGCCCTACCCCAACCCCGGCGCGGTCCGCAAGGTGCAGGAGCTCGTCGGCGCGATCTTCCCGCTGCGGCAAAACAGCGGGGTACCGCTGCAAAAGCGCAAAAAACCCTGCTTGCGCTTCCACATGGGCCGCTGCCTCGCCCCGTGCATCGACAACGTCTCCGAGGAGGCGTACGCCAAGGTCGTCCGTCAGGTGCGCGCGTTTTTGGAGGGTGACGTCGCCGGTACGGCCGAGCAGCTCGAGAGCGAGATGCGCGCCGCCGCCGCGCGGCAAGACTTCGAGCTCGCCCGCCTCTACCGCGACCGCCTCCAGGCGCTGCAGCGCCTGACCGGCTACGACTCGGACGTGACGCGCGCTTCAGAAGACGACCTCGACTTTTTGGGCGTCGCTCAAGCGGGCAACTTCGCCATGGTGCAGCTTTTTCAGATGCGGCGCGGGCGGGTCGTGGGGCGCGACAAGCGCTTTTTGACCAACGCCGAGGGGGCGAGCCCGGCGGAGATTTTAGAGCGCTTCATGGCCGACTACTACGGTCAGGCGATGCAGGTGCCGCCTCTGGTCTTGGTCCCGCAGGAGATCGACCTGGACGTGTGGAGCGCGTTTTTGTCGGAGCGCGCGGGCAAGCGCGTCGAGCTCCGGGTGCCGCAGCGCGGCGACAAAGTCGAGCTCATGGGGATGGCCGAACGCAACGCCCACACGGGGCTCGAGGCCGAGCTCGCGCTCCTCGAGCGGCGCGGTGAGGCGCCGGGGGTCAAGGAGCTGCAGGCGCTCGTCGGTCTCGAGAGCGCGCCCTACCGCATCGAGGGCTTTGACATCAGTAACCTCATGGGCACCCACACGGTCGCCTCCATCGTCGTCTTCGAGGGAGGGCGAGCCAGAAAGTCCGAGTACCGCAAAATGCGGATCACGGGTCTGACGCGCCCCGACGACTTTTACGCCATGCACCAGGCGGTCTACCGGCGCTTTACGGGGGCGCTCGCCGACAAACTGCCCGTGCCCGACCTGCTCCTTATCGACGGCGGCAAGGGGCAGCTCTCGGCGGCGCGTCGCGCGCTCAAAGACGCCGGGCTCGAGCTGCCCCTGCTGGGGCTCGCCAAAAAGCAGGAGACCATCATCCGCGAGGGGGCGCCCGAGATCTTGGTCCCCGAGACGCACCCCGCGCTGCGCCTACTGATCAACATCCGCGACGAGGCGCACCGCACGGCGGTCGGCTTTAACCGCAAGCAGCGCGGGGCGGCGATGACGCGGAGCGTCCTGGACGACATCCCAGGGATCGGCCCCGCCCGCCGAGACGCGCTTTTGGCGCGCTTTTCAAGTATCGACGAGCTTAAAAGCGCGGGCGTCGACGAGCTCGCCCGGATACCCGGGATGGGCCGCGTGGCAGCCGAGGCGGTGGTGGCGTTCTTTAGCGCCTTCGACAACGAGCGGGCGTCGGTGCTCAAAGCGCCGGAGGTGCGCGCGGCGGAGACGGGGGGCGCCGAGGCTGGTTAAGACGCCCCTTTGGCCCGCAAGCGCGGCCAGAAGCGCTTGAGCAGGGCGCCGAGGATGAGGAGGCCGAGGCCGACGTAGATCACCTGCTTGTAGGTCGAAAGGGCGTCGCGCACGACCTCCCAGTTGCGGCCGACGAGGGTGCCGGCCAGCAGCAGCCCGCCGTTCCAGAGCAGGGTGCCGAGGGTGTGCACCGACAAAAAGCGCCACAGGCGCATCCGCGCGCACCCCGCGGGGACGGCGACGAGCGTGCGCACGTTGGGGACGAAGCACCCGAAAAAGACGAGGCGCCCCCCCACCCGCTCAAAAAGGGCGAGCACGCGCTCGAGCCCGCTCGTCGAGAGCAGAAAAAACTTCCCGTAACGCTCGACGACCTCGCGGATGCGTTCGGTGCCGAGGGAGCGCGCCACGAGAAAAAAGGCGCCGTGCTTGATGGTGGCGCCGAGCGTCGCCGCGAGCAGCGCCCAGAGGAAGGTCAGCTCGCCTGAGGCGACGAGAAAACCGGCAAACGGCAGCACCGCTTCGGGTGGCACGAGCGCCCCCAGCACGATGAGGCCGGGGTAACCCAGCAGGTCGATGACCCCGACGATAAACCCTAGCAGGTTGTCTAGAAAGAGCGACATGTATGGAGGCCTTTATAGCGAATACGCGCGGGGCTTACTTCATGGCAAGCCACAAAAGGGCGAGTCGCAAACCCCGAGGGGGGGGGTGGACGGGAGCGGGCGCGGGCAGCCAGGTGGTGCCGGTGGTCGGTCGTGGCGACGACCTCGTGCGGGTGCGCTTATACGCGCTCCAGCCCAAGCCGCCGCACGACGAGCCCCGCTACGGCGAGCGCGAGGAGCACCCAGACGGCTGCGCTGTAGCTCTGCAGCACCTGGGTGACCTGTCGCCAGTTGCGGCCCAAAAGCGTCCCCGCGTAGAGCAGCAGCGCGTTCCACGAACCCGTACCGAGCGCCGTGAACACGGAAAAGCGCCCGAGCGGCATCCTGCGCAGCCCAGCGGGTACCGACACGAGGCTCCGCAGGGTGGGAATGGCGCGTCCGAAGAGCACCAGAGGCGCTCCGAAGCGCTCGGAGAGCGCCAACACCCGCCGCACGTCCCGCTCGCTCAGCAAGCGCCCGTAGCGGCGGCTTAAGGCGAGCAGGCGCGCCTCACCGACGGCCCGGGCGGCTAGGTAGATGGCCCACTGACCGAGCATCGCCCCCGCCGTGGCGGCGAGCAGCGCGCCCCAAAACCCGAACTCGCCCCGGAAGACCAAAAAGCCGACCAAGGGGAGCAGGAGCTCGGGCGCGAGCGCGGTCGCGAGCAGCGCGACGCCCAAAAGGTCGAGGCTGCGGAGCAGCTGGGTCACCACCGCCCAGAGGTCGAGGTTGGTGAGGTCCACGGCGAGCGCCACCTTTTGAGCGTACGCGCTCGGCTCGGGAGGAGCTGTAGCTTAGCGTGGCGGCTCTACCGGCTGTTCGCCTCCCCGACCTCGCGCTCCATCTGCTCGAGCTGTCGCCGCAGCGCCGCTTTGCGCTCCGGGTCGGTTTCGTTCTCGAGCTCTTGGATGAGCAGGTTGAGCTCGGTGAGTTCGGGCTGCGCGCGGTCGGGGTTGCGGGCTTGGCTGTCGGCTTGATCGTCTTGTTGGTCGGACATGCTCGCTCCTTTTGGCTGGTGATGCGTTAGCTGGCGCTAAGAGGGTGGCGTGTAGCTTGCAAGGCGCAACCTAACCACCTACTGGCTACTGACTCCTGACATCTGGCTTCTGGCTTACTCCACCGCCGGCGTATGCCAGGTGCGCCCGCGTTTGGCGAGCAGGTCGTTGGCCTCGTCGGGCCCCCAGCTGCCGACGTCGTAAAAGGCCGGTTCGTCGTATGAGGCCTCCCAGGCTTCCAAAAGCGGGGTCACCACGCGCCACTGCGCCTCGACCTCGTCGGCGCGCATAAAGAGCGTGGCGTCACCCATCATGGCATCCTCGAGCAGCGTTTCATAGGCGTCGGGGTTACGGCTGCGAAACTCTTTGTCGTAGTAGAAGTCCATGCTGGCGCGGCTCAAGCTGATACCCTGCCCCGGCTTTTTGGCGTTGAAGCGGAGGCTGATGCCTTCGTTGGGTTGCAGCCGCAAGACGATGCGGTCGTGCTGCACCGGCGCGCGCAGCTCGAAGGGGATGTGCGGAGGGCGCTTGTAGACGATAACGATCTCGCTCGACTTGGCTCTGAGGCGTTTTCCGCTGCGGACGAAAAAGGGCACGCCGGCCCAACGCCAGTTGTCGATGCGCAGCTCCAGCGCGGCGTAGGTGCCCTGGCGCGAGCGCGGGTCCACCCCCTCTTCCTCGCGGTAACCCTTGACGCGCCCGTCACCGCGGTACTGGCCGATCACCGCGTGTTGCGGGTTGGAGCACGCCATCGCCTGAAACACCTTGACCTTTTCGTCGCGCACGCTTTTGGCGTCGTAGCGGGCGGGAGGTTCGGTAGCGGTCAGGGCCACGAGCTGCAGGAGGTGGTTTTGGATGACGTCGCGGATCACCCCGACCTCGTCGTAAAAACCGCCGCGCCCCTCCATCCCCATGGGTTCGGCCATCGTGACCTGGATGTGGTCGACGTACTGCGAGTTCCAGGTGGGTTCAAAGAGCGCGTTGGCAAAGCGTAGCGCCGCGATGTTCTGCGCGGTCTCCTTGGCGAGGTAGTGGTCCATGCGGTAGATCTGTTCCTCGCGGAAGTGCTTGAGGAGCGTTTCGTTGAGCATCCTAGCGCTTCTAAGGTCGTGGCCGAAAGGTTTCTCGACGATGAGGCGCACCCATCCGGCGCTTCTGGCCATACCCGCTTCGCCGAGGCGCTCGGCGATAGGGGCGTAGGTGCTCGGCGGTGTCGAGGTGTAGAAGAGGCGGTTGTCTTGGCCCAGGTTTTGGAGGTGCTCTTTTAGCTTTTGGTAGGCCTCGGCGTCGTCGTAACCGCCGGAGACGAACGACAGCCTGGGTGCGAGTTCGGCCCAAGCCGCCTCGTCGAAGCTCTTGGGGGCGTGTTCTTGCAGCGCCGCTCGGGCGCGCTCCCGAAAGGTGTCGTCCGACCAGTCGCGGCGGGAAAACCCGACCAGGGCGGTCTCGGGGTGCAGCGCGCCGCGCAGGTGCAGCTCGAAAAGCGCCGGCAGGAGTTTGCGGGCGGCGAGGTCGCCGCTCGCGCCGAAGATGACGAACGCGCAGCGGTGTTCGCCGTTTTGCGTAGGCGTCATTCGACCTCCCGTTCGCCTTCGGGGAGCCTGTGCAGCGCGTGGCCGCCGAACTCGTTACGCAGCGCGGCGGCGAGCTTGGCGGCGAACGAGTCGGTCTGGCGGCTGGAAAAGCGCGCGAAGAGCGCCGCCGAAATCGCCGCCATCGGCACCCCCGCTTCGACCCCGTAGAGGACCGTCCAGCGGCCCATCCCCGAATCGTCGACGTAGGCGCGGACGTCCGCTAGGCGCACGTCTTTTTCGAGCGCGCGGGCGGCGAGCTCCAAAAGCCACGAGCGCACCACCGAACCGCGCGTCCAGAGCCGAGCGATCTGGTGCAGGTCGAGCTCGGCGTGAGGGTAAGCGGCGAGCGCCTCGAAGCCCTCGCCGTACGCTTGCATCATGGCGTACTCGATGCCGTTATGGATCATCTTGACGAAGTGGCCGCTGCCCGCGGGGCCGACGTGGGCGTAACCGCCCGCCGGAGCGAGCGACTTCAGGGCGGGCTCGAGCACCCCGAAGGCCTCGGGGCTCGCGCCGATCATCAGGTTGTACCCCTCGCGGAGCCCCCACACGCCCCCCGAGACGCCCGCGTCGACGAAGTGAACGCCCCGCTTCGCCGCCCGCTCGGCCCGCTCGCACGAATCTTTCCAGTGTGAGTTAGCGCCGTCGACGAGCACGTCGCCCTCCGAGAGGGCGGCGAGCGCTTCTCCAAAAGCGCTCTCGGTAACGGTGCCCGAGGGCAGCATCAGCCAGAGCACGCGGGGTGCGCTGAGTTGCGCCACGAGGTCCTCGACGCTGCGCGCGGGGTGCGCGCCCGCCGCGGCGAGCGCTCCCACCGCCGCTTCGCTCAGGTCGTAGACCACGACCTCATGACCATCTGCGAGCAGGCGGCGGGACATGTCGCCGCCCATCCGTCCAAGTCCAATCATGCCTAAACGCATAGCGCCTCCACATCTCCTCCGCATGCGTCGTGCGGTAACCTTGAGGTCAACGTCTCTAGGCGTCCCGGCGATGCCGGTAACCTTTGAGGTCAACGCCTCCAGGCGTCCCGGCGATGCCGGTAACCTTTGAGGTCAACGCCTCCAGGCGTCCGGCGATGCCGGTAACCTAGAGGTCAACGCCTCCAGGCGCCGCTCCGCGCAGCTGCGCACTCCCGACGATGCCGGTCACCTCATCGCGGGTTGCCGACCCGCTCGTCGCTACCAAAACCCCGAGGGACCCGAAGGGCCCCCCGACCTGACGTACGCCCTCGACTCTAACAGGTCGCCGCCGGGCGCGCGTGTAACCCTCCCCTCTAGGGTGACGGAAGCGACGGGGGCAACTGCCGCGATCGGGGTGTTTGGCGCCCCGGCACGCGCGTGGCATACTGAGCGGGTGAGTCAGCGAGTCACAGAGGCCAGCGCCCCTAGTACGGGCACCAAGCCCGGCCCCGATGGGCCTAGTACCGGGCGCACCGGCGATGCCGGTAACCTAGAGGTCAGCGCCACTAGTAGCGCGGAGCGTCACGGAGTGCCGAGCGGAGCGTCCGCCGAAGGCACGGGCACTAGTACCGGCACTAGTACGGGCACCGAGCCCGGCCCTAGTGGGGCTAGTACCCGCCGGGGGCCTAGTGGCCCTAGACTTAAGCCCGGCCCCGGTGGGTCTGGTACCGGGCGTCCCGGCAATGTAATAGAAGAGATGCAGAGGCTGTTGCGCGGCGCCGAGCACCTCGTGCCGGAGGGCGGGTTAGAGGAGAAGCTCGCGCTCGCGCGGCGCGAGGGCCGCCCCCTAAGGGTCAAGCTCGGGGTGGATCCCTCGAGCCCGGACCTCCACCTCGGGCACGCGGTGGTGCTGCGCAAGATGCGCGACTTTCAGGACGCGGGGCACAAGGTGGTCTTGATCATCGGCGACTTTACCGCCACCATCGGCGACCCCTCGGGCAAGAGCAAGACCCGCCCGGTGCTCTCGCTGGAGCAGACGCGGCGCAACAGCGAGTCCTACGTCGCGCAGGCCACCAAGATCTTGGACCCGAATCCGGACAAGCTCGAGCTGCGCTACAACTCGGAGTGGCTGGCGCCTTTGGGGTTTGCCGAACTCATCAAGCTGGCCTCGAGCTACACCGTCGCGAGGATGCTCGAGCGCGACGACTTTACAAAGCGCTACGCGGCGGGGGTGCCCATCAGCATCCACGAGTTTCTCTACCCGCTCGCCCAAGCGTACGACTCGGTGGCGATCCGCGCCGACGTCGAGCTCGGCGGCACCGACCAACTCTTCAACCTGCTCGTGGGCCGCGACGTGCAGCGCGCGTATGGCCAAGCTCCCCAGGTCGCCTTGACCATGCCGCTTTTAGAGGGCCTAGACGGCGTCGAGAAGATGTCGAAGTCGCTGGGCAACTATATCGGCGTCGCCGAAGCGCCCGAGGTGATGTTCAAAAAAGCCATGCTCGTACCCGACGCGCTGCTCTACCGCTACTTCGAGCTGTGCACCTCGTTTCCCCTGGGCGAGGCAAGAGCGCTTATCGAGCAGGACATTAAAGAGGCGCACCGGGTCTTTGCCCGCGAACTCGTCCGGCTCTATCACGGTCCCGAACCGATTCAGGAGGCCGAAGCGCGCTACGACCACGTCGCCAAGGGCGGTATCCCCGACGACGTGCCGGAACTCACGCTGAGCGCCGACGCCACCCAAGACGGGGTGATTTGGGTCTGCAAGCTCGCCACCCTGGCGGGGCTCAGCACCTCGAACGGCGACGCGCGGCGCCTTATTCAAAACCGCGGTTTAAAGCTTGACGGCGAGGTGGTCGAGGACGTCAACTTGCAGGTGCGCCTGGACGCGCCCGTGGTGTTGCAGCGCGGCAAAGACCGGTTTGTGCGGGTGCGGCTTTGAGGGGCTAGCGCCTCACGCTGGCCGCGGCGAGCTCGAGGCGTTAGCTGGCGTGGTGGCTGCGTGGGGGGCGTCGAAAAAAGGTTGGTGTACGGCGACACCTGGCCCGAGGGAGAAGCCCACGATCCCGACGGGGTAGGCTGGTGTGGCCGGGGCACTAAGGGAGGCGGTTTCTATGTGGCGCCGTAACGTCAGCGTGTCTTGGCTTCTCCTGACGCTCGTGTTGGTCGCGTGTTCAAACGCGACCCCGACCCCACCGCCGGTTGAGGCGCTGCGCCAGCGCGGTGGCGCGTTGGCGCGCGCCGCCTACGACGTGACCATCACCTCGTTTGACGGTACGCCGATCGCCGCAACCGTGTTTCAGCCCGCCCTCGCCCGTGGGCAGCGCGCCCCGCTGGTGTTGCACGGGCACGGCTTCGGGGGCAGCCGCTCGAAGGACTTGAGGTCGGATGCGGCCACGGACACGACGGTGCGCGCCGCGCTTAAGGCGTGGCAGCGCGGCATGTTCGTCATCACCTTCGACCAGCGCGGTTTTGGCGAGAGCGGCGGCAGCGTCAAGGTGATGGACCCCGACTTCGAGGGGCGCGACGTCCGCGCGATTCTCGATTGGGCGGAAGCCAACTTGGGCCCGTATCTGCGCTACCGCGAGGGTGACCCACTGGTGGGGGCGCTCGGCTACTCGTATGGCGGTGGGTTTCAGCTTATCGGCTCGGCGCTAGACGGGCGCTTTGACGCTATTGTGCCCTCGGGAACCTGGTTTGACCTGCGTTACAGTCTGAATCCAGGGGGGGTACCCAAGTCGCTATGGATTGACCTGCTCTTTGCCGGTGGGTTGGTCGGTTCAAGGGGACGGCTCGACCCCTTTATCCCGGAGGCGTTTCTCAGCGCGCTCGCCCTCAAGCGCGTACCTGAGCCCGTTTTGGAGCGCGTCTACCGCAACTCGCTCGCGTCGTTTTGCGACAACCTCGAGGGCCGCCAGGTGCCGCGCGTGGCGGCGTTTTTGGTGCAGGGGGTGAACGACACGCTCTTCAATCTGAATGAGGCCGCACGTCAAGCGGCTTGTTTGCGCCGCGCCGGCAACGACGTGCGGCTTCTCGTGCAGGGCGGGGGGCATCAGCTCCCGGTGTTACAAGACGCCTCGGTCTCGGGGATCAAAAGCACCGTGGTCTGCGGGGGGCGGCGGCTTGATACGGCCGAACTGATGGTCAGCTTTCTGCAGGAGAAGCTGCTGGGCCGACGGGGACTCGCCGTTCCGCAGCTCTGCGTAACCCAAAACGACGCGAGTGGCGTGTTGCTCAAGGAGATACCGGTGGGGGGCGTAAGCCGGACCGTGCCGACCACGACGTTGACAAATGGCCCCCTTGTAGAGGGCACCTTGACGCTGCTTCGCCGCCTCTCGCCCAGCCGCCTCGAAGCCCTTTTGCGTCATCTACCTGCCGACGCGTCCTTGCGCGTCGCGCGCGCCGTGGCTGGCCTTGGCGCTCCCGAGACACTGGCGCGTGACGTTCCCAACCTTTTGGCGCTCCTCTCGTACGAAGAGCGCGCTGAGCTGACGACCGCGTACCGCTTCGTCCCCCTCGAGCTGGTAGAGGCGCCGCGGGCGCTCGTGGGTCTACCGACGGCGGAGCTTCGCCTCGAAGGTGCGCCCAATCCAGAAGCGCCTATTGTGCTGGTGGGGCTAGGCCGGCGCAACGCGCGTGGCAGGGTCGAGCTCGTTAACGATCAGCTCGCGCCACTGCGCGGTCTAGGAGACCACACTCTCGAGCTCGTCGGCGTGAGCGCGCAGCTTTCGGCGGGCGATGAGCTCGGGCTGCTCGTCTTTACCTTCCACCCGCAGTACGCCACCTCTTACACCCTGCTGCCGACGCCCGTGACGGTCTCGGGGCGGGTGTCGTTGCCACTTTACGGGGCGAAATAGCCCGGAGCCGAGGCGGGGTGCCTTCGAGAGCCTGGCTCCGTTCATCTCCGTCTGTCGTCTATCTCCGACTGTCGCCGTGCGTGACGGCGCTTAAGCCTCTACGCCCCGGGTAACGCGCCGTGCAACTGCGCTGATAGCGCTTGGTGCTGCAGCGCCTAGCCCGTACTTGCGAAGAGCAGCGGAGCTGCCAGGGAAGCGCGAGGGTGGTGCGCGGCGTTTCTCCGTAGCGCGGGGCTCGCGGGCCTTGTCACCCCTTTGCGGCACGCCTCGCGCGCCTAGATCCCGAAGGTCGTGCGCAGCCAGTAGCCGACGAGATAGGCGAGCGCCGCCGCCGCCCCCCCAAGGAGCAGCGTCTGCACCCCCGCGCGCAGCAAGGGGCGCCCGACGACCCAGCCCTTGGCGGCACCGATCCCGAAAAAGGCCAACCCCGTGACCCCGGCGCTTAAGGCAAAGGTCTCTGACCGCTCCAGGCCGGGGAGGAGAAAGGGCAGGAGCGGCAGGGCGCCGACCAGCAAAAAAGCCGCGAAGGTCGCCAGCGCGGCCCGCAGCGGCTTTGGCCCCTCGAGAGCCAGACCGTGCTCTTCGGTGAGCATGGTGTTGACCCACAGCTGCCGGTCTTGCGTGATGACGCGGACGATCTCCTCGAGGGCCTCGCCGGTGAACCCTTTGGCCGCAAAAAGCTGCCGCACCTCCTCGCGTTCGCCCTCGGGTACCGCCGCGATGTGCCGCTCCTCGGTGCGGCGGGTGTCTAAAAGCGCCTCGCGTTGGCTCTGCGCGTTTTGATAGTTGCTCACCGCCATGCTAAAGCCGTCTGCGATGAGGTTGGCGAGCCCCAACACGAGCGCCACCGCGTCCGAAAAGCCGCCCCCCACCGTGCCCGCCACGACGGCAAAGGTCGTCACGCAGCCGTCGATGCCGCCCAAGACGGCGTCGCCGAGGTAGGAGTGCCGCCGCGTCGCGGCAAGGCGTTCGCGGATCGCTTCGGGTTCGTGTTCGGCGGCGAGCTCGGCGTCGTGAGCCATAAGGGGTCCTTTCCGAGACGTTTTTCAGCCCTCTCGACGCCTCACGGGTCGCAAAGAGGCCGGCGGTGTTTTCAATAGGTCAGCGGAACGGCGCGCAGACGGCATCGCAGTGACGCGCCTTTGGCAAGCTCCGAGACAGACCGATGATGCCTGGGGCGCAAGGGTTCTATGTGTTCGAACCGAACACCGCTCGTGTCGCCTTCGCGCCCTGTGAAACGGGAGCTGGAGGACGGGTGCTTATTTAACGAGCAGCACCGGACAGGGCGCCAAGAGCGCCACCTTGTAGCTGATCGTGTTCCACCCCCTCGCCGGGTCGGCGGGGTCGACGGGGTGTGACTGCATCACGACGAGGTCGACGTCGTGTTCGTGGGTGTACTGCACCAGGGTCTCGACGCGCGTTCCCAGAAGCACTTTGGTGTAGAGCGCCACCCCCGCGCCGCGAAAGCGTTCGCCGGCGGTCTCCAGGTCGCGCGCCGCCTGCTGCTCGAGCCGCTCGTAAAAGCTGCCGAAGGCCTCATCGGTTTCGTCGCAGGGCTCTTCGTCGTCGGTGTCCTGAAGGCGTTCGACCACGTGGAGCAGCGTCACCCGGCTCTGTGCGGGTTGCGCCAGCGCGAGGGCGACCTCGAGCGCCCGCCCCACGGCCTCGGTGCGACTGACGGGGACGAGAAGGTGCGTAAACATGCCCTAGGGTACAGCGTGCTCGTCACGGGCTCGTGAGATAGACGTCGACGCGGCCGCCCGAAAAACACCGACGAACCTCGTCGCCCCTTTGCGGTTTCCCCTAAACTACAAAGCGAGGAAGGGGTGAACACGATGGAAGACGTCGAGGCGACGCTGCGGGCTTACCGCTCGGCTGCCGAATCGCTCCAGGTCCTGAGCGCGGCCTTTCGGGCGGAGGCGTTACAAAAGCGGCTCGAGGGCGCGGATGACGCGGAGCGGCGGGAGGTGCTCGCGGCGCTGGCGCAGGACACCGAGACGCTGCGCGGGCTCCTCGAGCGCGCGCGGGCGCTCCACGAAAGGCTGCAGCTGGCCAGCGACTTCGACCGCGTCTACGTCAGCGACGATGTCTAGAACTAGAAGATGTCTAGGACGACGTCTGGGGCCTAGCGGGGCGTAGCCTCAGCTCTGGGCGCTGCGGCCATGAGCCCGGGGCAGTCGTCTCGGCGTCGGCTGCCCTGCATGGTGACGTGCGGTCCTGGGTGTGCGGGCCCTGGTGACCGCCCGTCGACGGCGGCGGGCGCGCCGCTAGGCGTTAGACGGCGAGCACCTTAGCGATCTCGAAGAGCTGCCAGTCGATCTCCTTTTGCTTGCTCCAGGTGTCCTCGAGGGGGACGAAGACCGTCCCGCGTTTGTCGACCCCGGCCATGACACCCTGCTGACCCTCCAACAGCGCCTCGACAGCGGCGTAGCCGAGCCTGCTGGCGAGCACCCGGTCGCGCGTCGTCGGTGAACCGCCCCGCTGCATGTGCCCCAAGATGCTCGTGCGCACCTCGTAACCGCAGGCCGCCTCGATCTTCTCTTTGAGGTGCATCGCGCCCCCCTCGTAGGCGCCCTCGGCGACGACGATGATCGACGACGACTTGCCGCGCGCTTGGGCCTCGACGATCGATGAGACCACCTCGTCGAGGTCGTGCGGCACCTCGGGGAGCAAGATGGCCTCGGCCCCGCCGGCGAGCCCCACGTTAAGGGCGATGTGGCCGGCGTGGCGCCCCATCACCTCGACCAGAAAGAGGCGGTCGTGGCTCGCCGCCGTGTCGCGCAGCCGGTCGATGGCCTCGGTGGCGATGTTGAGCGCCGTGTTAAAGCCGATGGTGACGTCTGTGCCGTAGATGTCGTTGTCGATGGTACCGGGGATGCCGATCACCGGCACGCCGTGCTCCTGCGAGAGCGCGTGCGCCCCCCGAAACGAGCCGTCGCCACCGATGACGATGAGCCCCTCGACGCCGTGTCGGCGCAGGTTCTCAGCCGCTTGCGCGCGGCCCTCGGGGGTCATAAAGGGCATGCTGCGGGCGCTGCGGAGCATCGTGCCGCCGCGCTGGATGATATTGGCGACGCTGCGGGCGCCGAGCTCGTGGATGTCGCCATTAATGAGCCCCTGATAGCCCCTGTAAACCCCCGAAACCGTACGCCCCCGGTAGATCGCCGTGCGCACGACCGCGCGGATCGCGGCGTTCATCCCGGGCGCGTCGCCTCCACTCGTCAAAACGGCAAGGTGTCTCATCGGCCCAAGTATAGCCCGTCCCCTGTAAAGGGAGCTTCAGCCGCCTGGGGCGCGGGTTTCGTGGGCCGCCGCGTTATAGTGAGCGGAGCGAGCCCCGGCTCGGCGCCCATAGAGGAGGCCGCCCCATGAAGACCTACCGCATCCCCCACACCGACCTCGAGGTCAGCCGCCTCGCCTACGGCACCTGGCACCTGGGCGGGAGCTGGGACAAAACGCCCCTTTCGGGTGAGCTCAAGGAGCGGGCGAATGCCCTGTTGGTCGCGGCTTTTGAGTACGGGATCAACCACATCGACTTGGCTGACATCTACACGCTAGGTAAGTCCGACGAGGCCGTGGGTTACGCGCTTCAGCACAACCCCGGGCTGCGCGAAAAGCTCGTCTTGCAGCAAAAAGCGGGGATCATCGTCGGTGCCGACCCCGACTACGGCCCCCCCGGACGCTACGACTTTTCGTACGAGCACCTCGTCGGCACGGTCGAGGCGAGCTTAAAACGCCTCGGCACCGACTACGTCGACCTGCTCGCCTTTCACCGGCCGGACCCGCTCGCCGACCTAGAGGAGGTCGCGCGCGCCGCCGACTACCTGTATAGGGAGGGGCGGGTGCGCTACTTCGGTGTCAGCAACCATAGCCCCATGCAGATCGCGCTGCTGCAAAAGCACCTGGACAAGCCTTTGGTGGTCAATCAGCTCGAGCTCAACTTGCTGCACCACCACCTGATTAGCAGCGGCATCTTGGTCAACCAGACGGCGGCGGTCTACGCCAACACCGCCGAGACGCTCGAGTACTGCCGCCTGCACGACATCTTGATCCAGGCGTGGTCGCCGGTCGCAGGGGGGCGGCTCTTCAACCCCGCTGATGACGCGCCTGAAAACGTGCGGAGCGCGGCAGCGTTGATTGCGCAGCTCGCCGAGGAGAAGGGCACCACGAAGGAGGCCGTGGCGCTCGCGTGGCTGCTGCGTCACCCGGCCCCCATCCAACCGATCTTGGGAACGCTCAAAGTAGACCGCCTGGCCGACTCGGTCCGCGCCGACGAGGTGACGCTGACGCGCACGGAGTGGTACCGGCTGCTCGAGGCGGCCCGCGGGGCGCCCGTCCCCTAACGCGGCGCGTTCGTCCGCGGCGGCTTGACGCAAAGGGCTCTAGACCAGTAAACTACCTTGCTGCCGCGGGGCCTTAGCTCAGCTGGGAGAGCACCTGCTTTGCAAGCAGGGGGTCATCAGTTCGAATCTGATAGGCTCCACCACACAACAGTCGGTTTGGACGGGGAAGGAACAGCGCCCCGTCCCTTTCATTTGGCGTCCCGCTCACACCTGCGGTCGGCCCGAGTGACACGGATGATCCCAGGAGACCGGGCGCGATGAGGGTGCCACACGGCTCCGGGAGGGGTGCCGAGTGAAGCGTACAAGCTTGAAGAGATGACCAGCAAATTGCGCGAAGCGGAGGTGCATTTCTGCCAGGGAGCGCGCGGTTAAGGTGGTGAGAGCCTCGCAGCTCAGCGAGATGCCGCACTACCGGTGACGCGAGGCGTAAGGCGGGATGCGGGTCGATAGCCGGGTGGCGGTGCGTCGGGCAAGGACAAGGCCCTGGAACATCGCGCGTGAGCGTTGCGCGAAGGGCGAGATTGGCCAGGAGGAGTTGGGGCGGCTTAAACGCGACCTCTCGTGAAGGGCCTACAGCGATGAGACCTCGAGACGAGTGAAGAGCAGCGAGGGGCTGTGAGCCTTTCTCACGTCCTCTTCCCTCTCAGCCTGACGCACATCCCCCGACCTCAGGTTTACTAGGGTCACGTCAAGGGGGTTGCCTCGGTGTCCGCGATACTCCTACCCCTTTGTCGGACTTTCCGAGATACCACCGCCCCGCCAGACTGCCTAGGATGTCGCTCTAGAACGACGGTTCACCCGCGTTGAGGTGTGCCTTGAGTTCGCTAAAGGGGATGGAGACGGGGGAACGTGAAACGTCAAGCGCAACCTCCTCACCTCGGTGCCACAGCGCCGAGCATAGCCTTTGAAAAGGAGACGAGGCGGGTCGCGCTGGGCGTCTTTGGCACCGAGACCTCATCGCAGCGGCGATCTGAAGCGGGCCCAAAGGCACCTTGCTCGAAAGCCGGCTGCACCCCGCTTGTTCGGCCTCCGCGCGCGGCAGAGCTGCCCCAGGGGGGGCGGGAACCCACCGCTGGCTCCGTCCCCGGTACCCCGGGCTCGGGCTTTTCGCGAGAGGGGTGCAGCCTACCGCAAGGCCCGCGTCGTTGGAGAAGGCGGCACCCAGGATACGCTGCCGCCTTCTCGGGTCGTCGGGGTAGGGGTGGCGTACCGGTGAGGAGGCGCGGGTGAAAGCCACGCCGCGTTCTGTGGGCGCGTCCGAGCTGCAGGTGCACAGGCTGCTTGCAGACGACGTGTACGGTGCTCTCGACACGCGCCCCACGGGTCTCACCGAAACCGAGGCGCAAGCGCGCCTCGAGCGTTACGGCCCCAACCGCCTACAAGAGGCCGAGCGCAAACCGCTGACGCGAGCGTTGCTCGCCAACTTCACCCACCTCATGGCCCTCCTCCTCTGGTTGGGGGGAGCGCTGGCGCTGGCGGCGCGGCTGCCACAGCTCGCGCTCGCCATCTGGCTGGTGGTCGTGATCAATGGCGTTTTCAGCTTCTGGCAGGAGTACCGCGCGGAGCGGGCCACCGAGGCGCTGCGCAAACTCTTGCCACGACGCGCCCGGGTCCTACGTGAGGGGACAGTGCGGGAGATCGCCGCCGAGACGCTCGTACCCGGCGACGTCATGCTCATCGCCGCAGGGGAAAACGTCTCAGCCGACGCCCGCCTCGTCGAGGAGACCGAGCTATGGGTGGATCAGTCCACCCTGAGCGGCGAATCTCACGCCGTGCGTAAGACGGCGGAGCAGGTCACGCGCGCCGGCCTCGCGCACACCGAGCTGCCTAACCTGATCTTCGCGGGTACGAGCGTCACCACGGGCACGGGCAAGGCCGTGGTCATCGCCACCGGCATGGCTACCGAGTTCGGTCACATCGCCCACCTCACGGGGAGCATGGGTGAAGACCTCAGCCCGTTACAGCGGGAGATCGCCCACGTCACCCAGGTCGTCAGCGCCCTTGCCGTAGGCGTTGGCGTGATCTTTTTCTTGCTGGCCACCCTTCTCGGTACGATGCCGCTTGCCCAAGCGCTGATCTTCTCGCTCGGTATGATCGTCGCCTTCGTCCCGGAGGGCCTCCTGCCTACCGTGACCCTCGCGTTGGCGATGGGGGTGCAGCGGATGGCGGCGCGCCACGCGCTCGTCAAACGCCTCTCAGCGGTCGAGACGCTCGGCTGCACGACAGTCATCTGCACGGACAAGACGGGCACGCTGACGCAGAACGAGATGACGGTGCGGGCGCTCTGGTTGGGTGGACGCACGTTGCGCGTCACGGGTGAAGGCTACGCGCCAGGCGGGACGATCATGGAAGGGGCGCGCGTGATGCGGGCACAGGACGACGAGGAACTCCGCGCCCTCCTGCTCGCCGCAGCGCTCTGTACGGACGCCCGCGTGGTGCCGCCAGAAGCGCCCGCCACGCATTGGACAGCGCTCGGCGACCCGACCGAGGCAGCGTTGCTGGTGGTAGCGGCCAAGGGCGGGGTGGACTTGGAGCGTGAAACGGCGCGCTACCCTCGCCTGCGCACGCTACCTTTCGAGTCGCGGCGCAAGCGTATGAGCACGGTGCACGAGCTAGCCGGAGGTCGCCGCGTGTACGTCAAGGGGGCGCCCAAAGAGGTGCTCGAGTTGTGCACCCATGTCTGGCATGCCGGACGGCCGCACGCGCTCAGTGCACCTCTGCGGGCGCGTATCGAGGCCGCCACCGACCGCTTCGCCGCCGAGGGTTTGCGCGTCCTGGCCGTCGCGCAGCGCGATCTTCCCGGCGACCTCGAGCTCAGCGTGGAGGGCGTCGAACGGGAGCTCACCTTTCTCGGCCTCGTCGCCATGATGGACCCGCCACGCCCCGAAGTGGCGGCGGCGGTGGCCACCTGCCACCGCGCGGGTATCCGCGTGATCATGATCACGGGTGATTACGGTCTCACGGCTCAGAGCATCGCTCGCCGGATCGGTATCCTCCGGGGTCCGGGGGGGCGCATCGTCACGGGCAGCGAGGTCGACACCATGTCCGAAGAGGCGCTCGCGGCGGCGCTGGAGGGCGACGTGATCTTCGCGCGGATGGCGCCCGAGCACAAGCTGCGCGTGGTAGAGGCGCTTAAGCGCCGGGGGCACGTGGTCGCCGTCACGGGGGACGGGGTCAACGACGCGCCCGCATTAAAGCGCGCGGACATCGGGGTGGCTATGGGTGAGAGCGGTAGCGACGTCGCCAAGGAGGCTGCTGACCTCATCCTCTTGGACGACAACTTTGCCACCATCGTGAACGCCGTGGAGGAGGGGCGCGCGGTCTACGCCAACATCAAGCGGTTTACCTCCTACATCTTTACCAGCAACGTGCCCGAGGCCGTGCCCTTCGTCCTTTTCGCCTTGAGCGGCGGTCGCATCCCACTCGCGCTCAATATCATGCAGATCCTCGCCGTAGACCTCGGGACGGACATGGTGCCCGCCCTGGCGCTGGGCGCCGAACGACCCGAACCCGGGGTGATGGACCGACCGCCGCGCCGGAGAGAAGAGCACCTGATCTCGCCAGCGCTGCTCGCCCGCGCCTACCTCTGGCTCGGCCCCTTGCAAAGCGTCGCGGTCATGGCCGCCTTTTACAGCTTCTACTGGCGGAGCGGCTACGCCGGGAGCTGGTTCGGCGTACCCGATAGCGGTCCGCTCTACCGGCTCGCTACCACGGTGGCGCTGGCTACCGTGGTGATGACCCAGGTCGGTAACCTGTTCGCCCACCGCACGGAGCGGCTCTCCATCTTGCAACGAGGGTTCTTTTCCAACCGCTTGGCTTGGGCGGGTGTAGCGAGCGAGCTCGTCCTTCTAGCTTTCATCGTCTACTTGCCCCCACTGCAGCGCGTTTTTGGTACGGCCGCGCTGAGCCCGCGCGACTGGCTAGGGGTCATTGTGTGGGCTCCCGTGCTCCTCATCGCCGACGAGCTGCGCAAACTGCTCGCGCGCCGAAAAAAGGGCGCGGTGTGACGTCCCGTACCACCTGCTGCGGGCGTTCGGGCGCGTACCTGGCAGCACCTGAAACGGGGCCGCTCTGCAGGGGACAAGTCGCGCTTAAGCCGATGGGCTCGGCGCCGTACGGGGGTGGCGACTGCGAACGGCTCTCGCATCCCCGAGGTGGTCGCGCGCTGACGCCCCGCACGACCTCGACTGCTACCGGCGCTAGGCGTGCAGGGCGCGCCCGTGACTTAGGGAGTACGTCGGCGTTACGCCACGCTACCGCCTGGACGCTTCAGGGTCAGGTGCCAACGTCTCAGGTGCCAACGTCGTGAGCGGCAGCATAGCTCGTTTTCGCGAGGCTTCTAGAGACCTGCTCGGGGCACCGCATCACGCTCTGCGACGCTACCTGAGAGCACCGTCAAGCGCTCCCGCCCGACGGCGTTCCCACAAGTGCTAGAGTAGCTCTCACGGCAGTTCTTCGCGCTTTGAGGAGGGTGCTATGACGACCACCGCCAGCAAGACCCAGGACCTGCGGGAGCGGCAGCAGCGGTTTTTAATCCCTAGTTTGAGCAACATGCTCTACTACGGCGACGAACCCCTAGCGGTCGAGCGCGCGAAAGACCAGTACGTCTGGGACATCGAGGGCCGGCGCTACCTGGACTTTTTCGGGGGGATCCTCACGATCTCCGTGGGGCACTGCAACGACGAGGTCGTCGAGGCGACCTACGCGCAGATGAAGCGCCTAGGCCACACCAGCACCCTCTACCTCAACGAGGTCACCCTCAACGTCGCCGAGAAGATCGCCGAGATCACCCCCGGTCGGTTGCAGAAGTGCTTTTTCACCAACTCGGGCACCGAAGCCGACGAGATGGCCATCCTCGCCGCCCGCGTCTACACCGGCAACACCGATATCATCGCCCTGCGCCACGCCTATTCGGGACGCAGCAGCGCGATGATGTCGATGACCGCGCACGCCAACTGGCGGCTCGGCGGGGTGTACGACGGCACCATCAAACACGTCAGGAGCCCCAACATGTACCGCCGCCCCGAGGGGATGAGCGAGGAGGCGTACCTGGACTTTTTGGTCGCCGACTTTGAGGACTTCTTGGCGACCTGCACGGACGGTCGCATCGCCGCCTTTATCGCCGAACCGATCCAAGGGGTGGGCGGTTTCGTGGTGCTGCCCAAAGACTACTTTAAACGCATCTTGCCGCTCGTGAAAGCCGCGGGTGGCGTGCTTATCGTCGACGAGGTGCAGACCGGCTGGGGCCGGACGGGACGCTACTGGTGCGGGATCGAACACTGGGGGGTTGAGCCCGACATCATGACGTTCGCCAAGGGGATCGCCAACGGCGCGCCGGTCGGCTGCACGATCATGACGCCGGAGGTGGCCGAAGCGATGAGCGGCCTTACGCTCTCGACCTACGGTGGCAACCCCGTGTCGATGGCGCAAGCCTATGCGACGATCAGCTACATCGAAAAACACCGCTTGTGGGAAAACGCCGAAGTGCAAGGGGGCGCCCTGCGTGCCTTTATGGAGGAGCAGGCTGAGCGCTACGACTTTATCGGTGACGTGCGCGGTATGGGGCTTATGCAAGCGTTTGAGATGGTGCAGCCGGGGACGAAGACGCCGGACCCGGAACGGGCGAACGCGCTCGTCGCTGCCGCGCGCAAACGGGGGCTGCTGATCGGCAAAGGGGGGCGCTACGGCAACGTGAGCCGCGTCGCTCCGCACCTCAACGTTTCGTCCGAAGACGTCGCGACCGGGTGTGAGCTGCTGGGCGCCGCGCTCGCCGACATCGCGTAGCGGTCTTTACGCTCGCCAAGCGTACGCCAAAAAAAACCCGTGCTGCGTCGCAGCACGGGTTCCGAGCTCGAGGTGGCTGGGTTCAGATGACCTGCATCACGTAGTGGTCGGTGGCCGCCTCGAGGACTTTGGGGTTGGCAAGGTAGACGCCGCGGGTGCCCGAGAGCGCGCCCTCTTGGCGCAGCTCGCCCAAGATGCGGGTGATGGTCACGCGCGAGGAGCCCGTGAGTGAGGCGAGGTCTTCGTGGGTAAGAGCGAGGGGGAGCTTGACGCCCTCGCCGCTGTCCGAGGCTTGGCCGAAGCGCTCGGTCAGGCGCAGGAAAGCGCGGGTGACGCGGGCGCCGACGGGCAGCTCGGCGTCGTCGATGGCTTCGCGGCTGCGGCGCAGCTGCCGCGCCATGCTCCGCAGGATGTAGTCGCGCAAGCGCCGGTCGTTCATCGCCTGCTGCGGGTCGAGCGGCGTTAAGCAGGCGTCGTGGACGGCTTGGATGGTCTCGGCGTGGGTGCTACCGTCGATAGCAGCAAGCCCTAAGACATCGCCGGGGCCGTGCAGGTCGGCGATGCGGTCGCGCCCCAGCGAGGTCGGCACGACGGCTTTGAGCACGCCGCTATTGACGATGTAGAGTGAGCTCGCCTCGCGGCCCGCCTCATAGAGGATGCCGCCCGGCTCGAGCGTCCGCGTGGGGTGCGCGAGGGTGCTCGGCACGACCTCGGGGGTGTCGCAGTTTTGCGGCGCGATGTGTTCGGAGATGCTTAGCATGTGGGGCCTCCTTCTCGGTGCTGACGTCTGCCCCAGACGGCTCAGCACCCCGTGCACTACACTATTTATATCGTCGTCGATCGCGTCTCGGAAGTCGGTGGGGATTCCTACACTTCCTGCGCTTGGCGGTGTCGTCGGGGCGTCATGGGCTCCCCAGTCGGCGCAGCGCCTCCCTGGCGGGGGCGAAGTCCGGGTCGACGCTGCGCGCGGCCTGATAGTGCGAGACCGCCCCCTCGAGGTCGCCGAGCGCCTCGTGCGCTTCGCCGAGGCGGTAAAACGCCTCGATGTAGGCGGGGGAAGGGAGGAGGGCGGTGTCGTCCTCGAGGATGTCCAGGGTCGTGTTGAGGCTCTCGACGGCCTCCTCGAAGCGGCCTTGCATGAGTTGCAGCCGGGCAATGTTGAGCGTCGGCCAGGGCTCGTGCCGCCCCTTGGGGGTCGTCATCGCGGCGCGGTAGGCGCGCTCGGCCTCCTCGAAGTGTCCACCCTGCCACGCCACCTGCCCCCAGTCCATCGCGACGTCGTAGCTGGGGGAGGTTTCAAAAGCTGCGCGCAGGAGTTCGGCCGCGCCCTCGGTGTCGCCCTGAGCGGCGCGCACGAGGGCGCTGAGGTGCAACGCGTCGGGCGCTTGCGGGGCGGAGCCCAGGGCGCTTAGCACCTCGCCCGCCGCGTCGGGGTTGCCGACGAGCAGAAGCGCGCGCGCGTAGAGGAGGCGCGCCTCGAGGCTCTCCGGAAAGGCCGCGACGACCCGCGGCCCCTCGACCTGGGCGGCGAGCGCGTAGTAGCCCTCGGCGAGGAGTTCGCGAAGGGCGCTCAGCTCCCCCTGCAGGGTAGGTGCCGATGCGGCGGCCCAGGCGCCCCACCCGAGCGCGGCGAGGAGCAGGGAGCGGTAAAGGGGGCGGAGCGGGGCGGACACGCCTCTAGCCTACCGGTGCGGGGTGAGACGCGCATAGGGGCGGTTTGAGGAGCCCTTTAGGGTCGTTTCAGCTGCGCCTCGAGCCAGTCCAAACCGGCTGCGGCGCGGCGCCGCAAGGGCGCGCACGCCGGCGGCCGCGCGCCGCGCAGCACGTCGTCAAAGAGCTGCGCCGTGTCGGCGCGCAAGGGGTAGGCGCGCGTCCCCACTTCCTGCATAAAAGCCGTCACCTTGGGGTCGTAGGCGAGCGCGTAAAAGGGCCGCTCGGCGAGCGCCGCGAACACGAGGCCGTGCAGCCGCACGGAGACGACCGCGCGGCTGCGCGCGACGTGCGCTAGCGCCGCGGTGACCGTGTCGGCGCGCAGGGGCTCGAGGCCACTCACATGCGCCGCGAGCGCCCGTACGGGGGCGTCGTCTTCGGCGGCCTGAACGCTCATCGCCGCGACGCGCAGACCAGCGGCGGCGAGGCGCTTGCCGAGCGCGACGAGCGTCGCGGTCGCTTCGGGGAAACCGCCGCGCGGGATGAGGAGGACGGGGGCGTCGCCGCCAGGGGTCACGCGAGGGCGCGGGAGGAGGAGCGCGGCGTCGGCGGTGAGGGCGGCGGGGACGCCGAGGGTGTACAGCAGCTCCCTCGAGGCCTCGTCGCGCACCGCGACCGGGAGCCCCCGCAGGGTGCTCGCGACGGCGCGCTGACCCGCCGGGCTGAGTGGGCCCACCGATTGTCCGTAGACGACCGCCCGTTTGCCGAGCCGGCGCGCGAGCGCGAGCACCCCGAGGTAGTAGCGCAGGCTGCGCGCGCTCGTGCGGTCTTGCAGCAACCCCCCGCCCCCCGAGATGAGGGCGTCGTGCTGCAGCAGGGCGGGGAGAAGGGCGCGCACGCGGTGTGCGGCGCGCACCCCGTGCAGCGCCTCCGTCGCGCGCGGCGCCCCCGACAGCGCCGTGACCTCGAAGCCGCGCGCCTTAAGCCCCGCGCTGAGGCCGCTGAGGATGGCTTCGTCGCCCACGTTGCCGAAGCCGTAGTAGCCGCTTAAAAGGACGCGGATCGTACGACCCCTAACCCCGCGCGCTCGAGCGCCGCGGCCCCCGTGGTGCGCTCTGGGAGGGTGGGTGCGCCTGTGGCGTCTGGGGCGGCGTTCCGGCTGCGCCCCCCCGCGCCAGCCAGCGCGTCACGAGGCGTTCGCCGAGCCGCACGGCGGGCGTGAGCACAAGCCCCAGCGCGAGCCCGAGGGCGAGCGCGACGAGGGTGCGCTCTAGTGACACCAGAAGCGGCGTGTGGTAGTGGCTAAACGAGTTGACGACGCTCGCTTGCGCCACGACCCCGGCGCTCAGCAGCAGCCCCCGCACCCAGAGCGGCCAGCGCGCATTGAGCAGGGCCAGCACCGCCAGCGGGTGCCCCAAAAGCTCCTTGAAGCGCGGGCGGGCGAACCACTCGGAGAGGAGCGCCCGCAGCCCGAGCTCGGCCTCGCTCGCGGGCAAGACCGGGAAGTTGCCGCGCCGCAAAAGGAGCAGGGCAAAGGCCGCTAAGCCAAGGAGCGTGAGCAGGACGTAGCCGAGGCGCACCGGCGCGTTCCAGAAGTCGGTCACCCAGCGGGCGGGGGGGCGTGCGCGCAGCGCCACGTGAAAGGCGAAGAGCGCGGGTGGCACCACCAGCGTCGCCGCCACCCCGGCGAAGGGCGTCACGGCCAGCAGGGTGTCGCGGTCGCTGCCAACCGCGGCCAAAAGGGTCGCGCCGACGAGGCTGACCAAGGTCGCCCCGCCCAACGCCCAGAGCTTGGGGGGCAGGAGCGCGTAACCGAGCACGGGAAAACTCAGCGCGGCAACGAGCGCCAGCGCGCCCCAGCTGAACCCGGCGGCGAGCACGCCGAGCGCGAGCACGCCGAAGGCCACGAAAGCGCCCCAGAGGCCCGGGTAGAGCCCCGCCAACAGGACGAGCCCCGCGAGGACGCCGAGCGCAGCGAGCGCGCGCAAGAGGATGGGGCTCTCGTACGCCGCGGCCTCGACGGGCCCCACCAAGAAGCCGCGCGCCTCGAGCCCCGCGCGCAGACTCCGGATGAGCGCCTCGGTGGCGGCCACCATCTCGCCGACCCTTTCGGTGGTGTAGGGCCGCACGTAGAGGAGCTGCGCGCCGCGCTCGCTCGCCGCGAGCACGTACTTGCTGGCGGCCTCCTCGGGGGGGAGGGTGTTGAGCCAGTCCTGCGCGAGGCTAAAGACGCGCGCGGCGGGCACCTCGCCGAGGACGTCAGCGAGGCCGGCTTGGGGGGTGCCTTCGATGAGGCCGGTGAGGTAGCTTTGCGAGGCGGCGACCGTGTCCGCGAGCGCTTCGGGGTTGCCCGCGACCTCGAGCCCGCCGTGGATGAGGTAGCGCGCTTCGGGTGGGAAGTCGGCCCCGACGTTCTGTAACCCCGGGTAGTTGAGCGGGCGGTAGGCGACGTCCCAACCCGCCTCGTGGTAGGCCGCGAGCAGCTCGCGGTCCGGCCCGGCGGGGCGGTCGGCGCCGCTCCCGTCGGCGGGGTCGGGGAAGACGTACCAGGTGCGGCCCGCTAGGCTCAGCGTCTCGGGGGCGGGGGCGGTTTTGGCGAGCGCGCCCGTCAAGGCGCCGGGCTCGAGCTCGGCGACCAACAGGCTCTGCGGGGGGAGCGCGAGCCCTTCGCCGCGCAACGCCGCGGCGGCGCGCGCGTCCGTGCTCGGTAGGAGGGCGACGCGCCCCTTGAGCGCGAGCGTGTGCAGGGTGTCTTCAAAGAGCGCGACGCCGTTAAGCCCCGCCTCGCGGTAGCGCTCGGCCAGCGCCATGGGGTCGAGCCCCTTGTAGGCCGCCTGTTCGGTGAGGGCGGCCTCGTCGAGCAACAGCGTCACCGCCGTGCGGCTCCCCTCGTGCTGCACCCGCCGGTAGGCGAGCCAGCCGCCGGGGATGAGGCTTAGCAGCACCAGCAGGTAGAGGACGCCGCGGGTCGTCACGCCGCCCCCTCGCGTTGCCCCGCGCGGCGTTCCGTGGCGCGTTCGCTGCGGCGCTCGGTAAAGCTCGCGACAAACGCGCTTAAGACTTCGAGCGCGACGCGGTTGTTGCCCCCTTCGGGGATGATGAGGTCGGCGTGGGCTTTGGTCGGTTCGACGAAAAGGTCGTGCATCGGTTTGACGCTCCGGCGGTACTGCTCGATGACGCTCTGCGCGCTCCGGCCCCGCTCGCGCACGTCGCGCTCGAGGCGCCGGATAAAGCGTTCGTCGGGGGGCGCGTCGACAAAGACGCGGAGGGTAAAGCGCTCGCGCAAGGCGGGGTCGTGAAGCACCAAGATGCCCTCGACCACGATGACGGGGCGCGGGGTGACGTGCACCGTGGTCGCCGCGCGGTCGTGCCGGGCAAAGTCGTACACGGGCCGCGCCACCGCTTCGCCGCGCAAGAGGGCGTCGAGCTGTTCGATGAGTAGGGGCGTGTCGAAGGCGCTCGGTTCGTCGTAGTTGGTGCGCTCGCGCACCGCGAAGGGCAGCTCGCTCTGCGCGCGGTAGTAGGCGTCTTGCGGCAAGATGAGGACGCGCTCGGGGCCGGCGGCGCGCCTAACGGCCTCCGAGACGGTGGTCTTGCCCGAACCGGTGCCGCCGGCGAGCCCGATCACCAGCGTTTGGGTCTCCGCGGAGCGGGCGAGGTTCACGCGTCCCCCACCGGCCTAGGCCCGCGCACGGACGTCCGCCTCGGCGCCGGCCTCACGGGCCGCGCGCGCCTCCCCGTAGCGCACCGCCGCCCCCACGAAGCCGCGAAAGGGCGGCGAGGGGCGCATCGGCCGCGTGCCGAACTCGGGGTGCGACTGCAGAGCGACGAAAAAGGGGTGCTCGGGGAGCTCGACGGCCTCGACGAGCCCCGCGCCGCGCCCCGCCATCCCCGGGGTCACGCCGGAGACCGTGAGCCCCGCCTCCTGCAGGGGTGTCACGTACGCCGGGTTGACCTCGAAGCGGTGGCGGTGGCGCTCGAACACCACGCCGCGGTGGTCCAGGCGGTCTTTGTAGAGTTCATGGAGGCGCGTGTCGGGAGCCACCTGCATGGGCCAGTCGCCCAGGCGCATGGTGCCGCCCGTGTCGGCGAGCCCCCGCTGTTCGGGCATGAGGTCGATGACCGGGTGCGGCGTGTAGGGGTCGAACTCGGTCGAGTTCGCCGCCTGCAGCCCCGCGACGTTGCGGGCAAACTCGATGACAGCGATCTGCATGCCCAGGCAGATCCCCAGGTAGGGCACCCCCCGCTCCCGGGCGTAGCGTGCCGCGCGCACCTTGCCCTCGATGCCGCGCACGCCGAAACCGCCCGGTACGAGGATACCGTCGAGCTCGGCCAAGGGGCTCAGGTCGCCCTCCACGAGCGCTTCGGCGCTCACCCAGCGTAGCTCGAGCCGCGCCTCGTTGGCGATGCCGGCGTGTTTAAGCGCCTCGGTGAGGCTCAAGTAGGCGTCGGGCATGGCCACGTACTTGCCGACCACGCCGATGGTGACCTGCCTTTTGGGGTTGCGCAAAACGCGCACCGCCTTGTGCCAGGCGTGCAGCTCGGGAGTGACTTTCTCGAGCTCCAAGCGGCGCTCGACGAAGCGGCCCAGCCCCTGCTGCTCGAGGATCTCCGGCACCTCGTAGATGATGTCGGTGTCAAACGAGTTAAAGACGTCGCGCGCCTCGACGTTCGTAAAGAGCGCGATCTTGCGGCTCACCTCCTCGGGCACCGGGCTCGGCGAGCGCAGCACGATGCCGTCGGGTTGGATGCCGACGCTGCGCAGGGTCGCGACCGAGTGCTGGGTGGGTTTGGTCTTGAACTCCTCGCTGGTGCCCAGGTAGGGCAGGAGCGTGACGTGCAGGTAGAGCGCGTTGCCGCCCCCCACCTCGAAGCGCAGCTGCCGGATGGCCTCCAAAAAGGGGAGCGACTCGATGTCGCCGACCGTCCCGCCGACCTCGACGAGCACCACCTCGGCGCCCACGGCGCGGCCCGCCTCGCGGATGCGCCCCTTGATCTCGTCGGTTACGTGCGGGATCACCTGCACGGTCTGCGACAGGTACTCACCCGCGCGCTCGCGCTCGATGACCCGCAAATAGACCTGCCCGGTGGTGATGTTGTTCGCGCGGCTCATCGGCACGTCCAAAAAGCGTTCGTAGGTGCCTAGGTCGAGGTCGGTCTCGGCGCCGTCGGCGGTGACGAAGACCTCGCCGTGTTCGTACGGGCGCATGGTGCCCGCGTCCACGTTGATGTAGGGGTCGATCTTGACGGCCGTGACGCGGTAGCCGCGCGCGCGCAAGAGCGCCCCGAGGCTCGAGGTGACGATGCCCTTACCCAAGGACGACACCACCCCACCCGTCACGAAGATGTACTTGGTCTCTTTCATACGTGCTCGCTGCTGGGCTCTGTCGCCGGAGCGCGCTGCGGGACGCGGCAGGGGCGCTCTGGTGGAAAAACGGAGCGCAACAACGCATCCTCTCCGGGGGTTTATGGTAGCACGGATGGGGAGCGGTCCCGCGCTCTAGGCTGGCGGGTGGTTGGGCCTGTTATGGTGGAGGGGCCGCTGTGTCCGCGGTTGCGCCAGCGCTTCCGGCGGGTGCCACAAAGACCGCTAACGACGCTTCTGGGGCGCTTTTCGTGGCGACGCGTGGCCAGAGAGGAGACGACGTGCGTGGACCGAAGTGGGCCTCACCGGTGAGGGTGATCGCCAAAGAGATGACGCTAGGCACCTACGCCAAACGCGTGCTGATCGCGACCGGTATCGTCGGCCTCACCGTGCTGGGGGCGCTTTTGCTGTGGCGCCTCGCCGACATCTTCCTGCTCGCCTTTATCGGGCTCCTGTTCGGCGTGTTTCTAGACGCCGCCTCGAGCCTTTTTCGCCGCTACCTGTCGCTGCCGCGCGGTTGGTCGCTCGCGCTCACGCTGCTGCTTTTCGCCGGCGTTTTCGCCCTTGCCCTCTCGCTCTTGGGGCCTACGCTGGCCGCGCAAGCGGTAGCGCTCTTCGAGGGGCTGCCCCGGTTTTTGCAGAACCTCGAGGCGGAGCTCGGCGGAACGCCGTGGTACGACAGCCTCCGCGCGCTCCTCCCCGCACCCGACGAGGGGGCTGATCGGTTGGGGCAGATGCTGTCGCAGGTGCTGGCGCAGACGACGCAGCTCATCACCTCGCTCACCACCCTCGTCTTCTACGGCGTCTTCATCTTTTTCGTGGGGCTCTTTTTGGCCATCCATCCGCGCTACTACCAAGAGGGCCTGGTCAGCCTGTGGCCGCCGCCGCAGCGCCGCCGCGCGCGCGAGGTCACCAGCAAGCTCGGCTACACCCTGCGCGCGTGGCTCGTGGGGCAACTTATCTCGATGCTTTTAATCGGCACCGTGACGGGCGTGGGGCTCTGGGTGCTCGGCGTGCCGCTCGCCTTTGTGCTGGGCGTTATCGCCGCCCTTTTCGAGTTCATCCCCAACATCGGCCCGGTGCTAGCGGCGGTGCCGGCCGTGCTGCTGGCGTTCGCCCAGAGCCCGCTGCTTGCGCTCTACGTGGCGCTCTTCTACCTCGTCATTCAGCAGCTCGAGGGCAACGTCATCCACCCGCTGATCCAGCGGCGGGCGGTCGACCTGCCGCCGGTGCTAGGGATCATCGGCGTGTTCGCGCTCGCCAGCCTCTTGGGGCTTTTAGGCGCTCTCGTCGCCGCGCCGCTTCTGGCGCTTTTGTTGGTGCTCGTGCGCGAGCTCTACCTCCGCGACACCCTCGGCGACACCCGCGCGGAGCGACCCGCTAGGGCTCGAGCTCCAAGGTAAAGGCCACCCCACCCGTCACGAAGATGTACTTGGTCTCTTTCATACGTGCTCGCTGCTGGGCTCTGTTGCCGGAGCGCGCTGCGGGACGCGGCAGGGGCGCTGGGGTGGAAAAACGGAGCGCAACAACGCATCCTCTCCGGGGGTTTATGGCGGCGCGGATGCGGCACGAAAAAGGGCCGCCCCTAAGAGCGGCCCGTCTGAGGTTGGTTGAGACGCTTCAGCTAGGGTTCAATGACGCCTAAGAGGAAGTGGAGTGCACCGTTCTTGACGTTCCCTGTTCCCTCGACAACGGGGCCGTCAACTGGGACGCCGTTGACGTAAAAGTCGTCGCCTTCTCGGCTGATCGTCAATGTGTCACCGTTGAGGTTCTCGGCGGTCAAAGTGTCGTTACCAAGCAGTGTATCGGCGTTGTACTTGCCGAGTGCGATGTGAGCACGGATGATCTCGGGCATCTCGTCACTCGCCAAAAACGCCTCTTTGGTGATGCCGCGCGCCTCGAAGTACGCGTCGAAGGCCGCGTTGCCGGGAACGAACACTGTATATGGCCCTTCTTGCATGAGCAGTTCACGAACATCTGCCAGCTCTTCGTCAGCAAGCGCACTAGAGAACGTTCCGAACGCGGGTTCAGTTGGCTCAACACCAACCAAAACCTGACCGAGTAGACCAGGGTCTGAGATGGGGCTTGTCGTTGAGCCGCAAGCAGTGAACAGCAACAGGATTAAAAGGACGAAACCGTATCTCATGTCCATATGCCTCCGCAGAGCCAAGGTCAACCTTTTGGGAACATGTCAAGGCTACCGCTGCCACTGGTTGCAATGACGTGCCAGCGATACGTACCAGGGCTCAACGCACCCGAAGAGAAGTTCACCTGAGCAGAAAAAAGTTTCGTTGCACGAGAATTAGGAGCGTTCAAGATGCCCCCTGACAACCTACGAGAAGGTTGAAAGCCGACCAGCTCCTAGATGAACCGCCAACTTGCAGAAGGGCTATCTGGGCAAAGGCTGCCACCCCCTTTGTTGCTTCGAGGATGTTAGCAGTTTACAGTGATTGCTAAGTGGAAGCTTAATGAAACCTTCTTAAGCTCTACTCTCGCTGTTTAACGGGTTCGCTGGGGTGACGTGAGGCTTAAGGCTCGAGCTCCAAGGTAAAGGCCACCACCCCGTGCGAGAGCCGAAAACCGACCCCCTCTAAGGCAAACGACGCGGCGCGCTCGTCGTCCTGGGCGCGGGCGAGGACCTGTTCGATGGCCTCGTCGGCGAAGGCTTCGTGAAGGCCGCGCAGCAGGAGTTCGCGGCCGAGCTTCTGGCCGCGCGCCTCCGGCAAGACGCCGAAGTAGGCCACTTCGGCGTAGCCTTCGTCGGGGAAGCGCTCGAGCTCGAGGTGCCCGACGAGCTTGTCGCCCCTGTAGGCGAGCGTGAGCGTCACGTTGGGGTCGGCAAAGCGCTCCAAGAGGTCCTCGTCGCGCCACGCGAGCCGCGTCGCCCAGTTGTCGCTCGTCTCGCGGTAGAGGTCGCGGTACGAGGAGAGGTCGACCGTTTTGGTGCGCTCGAAGCGGAAGGGACTGGGGGCGAGGGGGGCGAGGGGGGTGCCGCGGGTAAAGGTGTAGATGTAGGTCGTGCGAAAGGGTTCAAAGGCGGCTTCCGAGAGCACCTGCTGCGCCCGCCGGTTTTCCTCATCGACAAACGCTTCGACAAAGGCGAACCCGCGCCGCTTGGCCTCGGCGGTCGCCTCGAGCACGAGCGGTTTGACCTCCTCGACGCTAGCCTCGGGGTGCATAAGAGGCCCCTCCAAAAAGGCCTCGCCGTCGTAGCGGCAGAGCGCGACGTAGGCGGTGAGCCCGGCGTCGCTCTCGAGCACCAGCGGGACGAGTTCGCTGTAGGGGGAGAGCTCGCCGAGCTCGAGGGCGAGCTCCTCGACGCTGCGGCTCTCCGGCGTCATGCTGCGGTGCGCGGCGTCCTCGTCTTGAAGTTTAAGGAGCGCCAACAGGTCCGGGAAGTCACGACTTTCAAGAGCGCGCACCGTCATGGGGTTATGCTACCGCAAAAGTCGGCGTCGGGCGTTCGGTTGTGTGTGGCCTGTGGTTCGTGGCCTGTGGTTCGTGGCCTATGGCTCGTGGCGGTGAGCATCGCTACGTGCCACAGGCCACACACCTAGGAGCCCTAGTACTTGCTCGGCGGGTCGTAGCGGCGGTGGATGGTCGCGGCGCGCTCGTAAAACGTCAGCAGCGCCTCGGTGGCGGCGCGCCAACTCCAGCGCTCCATGTCCTGCCGCGCCCGCTCGCCCATGGCGCGCCGCAGCTCGGGGTTAAAGAGGAGCGTCCGGAGCTTTTCGGTGAGGTCGCCCAGGTCGCCGGGGGAGAACATCAGCCCCGTTTCACCCTCGCGGATGACGTCGGGGATCCCGCCGGCCCGCGCGCCGACGACCGGCACCCCCGAGGCCATCGCCTCCATCGCGACGAACCCCAGGGTCTCGGTGTCCGAGGGGAAAGCGAACACGTCGGCGCTGGCGTACGCCTGCGCGAGCTCGTCGCCGCTCATGTACCCCGTAAAGACCGTCGGCGTGTCCTTGAAGCGCTCGCGCAAAAAGCTCTCGGCGGGGCCGGAGCCGACCATCGCCAACCGCACCCCGGGGAGCTGGGTGATGGGGGCGTAGAGCCAGTCGAGGCGCTTTTCGTGCGACAGCCGCCCCACGTAGATCATCAAGGGCGCGTCGGGGTGCCCGCCGGAGAGGCGTTCGCGCATCGCCGCGCTCCGGTTCGTCGGCTGGTAGCGCTCGGTGTCGACCGCTTTGGGCCAGAGCCGCACCCGTTTGATCCCCAAGCCCCTGGCCGAGTTGACCATCGGTTGGCTCGTGCAGAGGTTGACGTGCGCTTGGTTGTGGACGTCGCGGATCCAGGTGTGCGAGAGCGGTTTTAAAAACCCCAGCTTGAGGTGCGTGACGTACTGCGGTAAGTCGGTGTGAAACGACGCTAGCAGGGGCAGGTTGCGCTGTTTGGCGATGGCTGTGCCCCAAAGACCCAAGATGACCGGGTTGACGACGTGCACGATGTCGGGGGCGAAAGCGTCGAGTTCGCGGCCCAGACGCGGGCGCGGGAGTCCTAGCATCAGCTCGGGGTACCAGGGGCGAAAGGGCACCCCCGGCACCCGCACGACCCGAAACCCGGCGTAGGTCTCGGGGGGTTTGTGCGGCGCGAAGACCAGCGCCTCGTGCCCGAGCGCCCGCAGCTGCTCTAACGTGCGCGTGAGCCGGGTGACGATGCCGTCGATTTTGGGCAAGAAGGTCTCGGTGAAATAAGCGATGCGCACGAGCCTAGCGTACCCCGTTCAGCTCTGAAGTGTGGCGTGCAAGCAAAAAAACGCCAAGCTCATACCTCGGGGGCTCGGCGCTTTGACGAGCCGGAAACTTAGGGCGCTACAGTGACGGTCTGGGGTTCGGACTCGAGCCTTAGAGGTTTTTCGTACTGCGTTGCGCCCGGTTCCATCTGATGAACGAAAAGGTTGGCGATCATGCTGTAGTTACCGGGGGGCACACTGTCGGCTGAGAGCAGCACAGGCACCTCGTAAGGCGTTGTTTCATTCGCCTCTACGGTGTACTCAAAAAGGATAGACGGAACAGGCTCCGATGGTGTGTACCAGACTACCTCGTTATCATCACGAACGAGTGCCAAGGAGTAAGGCGGACCGGAACTTTCGTAGGTGGTCGCTTCGTCGCACCGATTGCCGACCTCTACGCGAGTTGTTGTTTCAGTCCCAAGATCCATGATGCTAGGCGCAGCTACCGCTACGTCGAGACAAAGATGCGTATCTGTTGAGTGTGCATAGGTAACTGTATCAACATCGGGGCTTCCGTTACTGCACGCCGCCAAACCCGACTCTAGGAGGATCGAAAAGGCTAGACTTTTCGAGGAATACTTGTTCACTCGCCGCTACCTCCTTTGGCATCTCAATGGACGACTCCTTTAGGTGTCCAATGGCTGTGGCGAGCTGGCGCTAAGGAAACTGGAACAGCGTCTGCACATGCTTCGGCCGTTGGAGTGAACAAAGCCTATGGAGCGAGATGGTTGCGCGTTTTGCCGACGAGCCAGATAAGGCGTTATGCTCGACGGCAACGTCATCCGAGCATGCGCCCGCAACTGCTCCAAGGTGCGCGTGAGTCGGGTGACGTTGCCGTCGATGTTGGGCAAAAAGGTCTCGGTGAAATAAGCGCTGCGCCTGAGGGGAGACCAGCGTGCAGGCGCCAGAAGTCAGGAGGCTTTTCTACCGACTGCGGACGCCTGGGGGCTGGCTACTGGCTCCTGACTTCTGTCTTCTCTTCCGGCACCCCCGCGCGCTGCTCTTTGGTCCATAGCGACCTCGAGGGGATCTTCGACAGGTCGGCGCGGTGCGCGTAGCGCTTGGCGACCTCGGTGACCTCTAGAAGCAGGCCGTCTGAGAGCGTCGTGGGGTTGAGGCCCATGTCCAAGAAGAGGTCGTTTTTGACGTGCAGGTCGTTTTCGGCCGCCTCTTTGCGCGGGTTCGGGACCATCGCGACCTCCGCGCCCGTGAGCGCTGCGATCATGTGGGCGAGGTCGCGCACCTTGTGGGTCTCGGTCATCTGGTTGAGGATGCGGACCCGCTCGCCCTTGGCGGGGGGGTTCTCGAGCGCGAGCTGCACGCACCGCACCGTGTCTTGGATGTGGATAAACGCGCGCGTCTGGCCGCCCGTGCCGTGGACGGTTAAGGGGTAGCCGACAGCCGCTTGCATCAAAAAGCGGTTCAAGACGGTGCCGTAGTCGCCGTCGTAGTCGAAGCGGTTAATGAGGCGCTCGTCGCGGCTCGTCTCTTGGGTGTTGGTCCCCCACACGATCCCCTGGTGCAAGTCCGTGACGCGCACGCCGTCGTTCTTGTTGTAGTAGGCGAACATGAGCTGGTCGAGCGTCTTGGTCATGTGGTAGATGCTCCCCGGGTTCGAGGGGTAGAGGATCTGCTGCATGAGGCGCTCGCCCTCGTCGGTGACGACCTCGACGTCGAGGTAACCCTCGGGGATCTTCATCCCCGCCGTGCCGTAGCCGTAGACGCCCATGGTGCCTAGGTGCGCGACGTGCACGTCGAGCCCCGACTCGACGACGGCGCAGAGCACGTTGTGGGTAGCGTTGACGTTGTTGTCGACCGTGTAGCGCTTGTGGCGCGGCGACTTCATCGAGTAGGGGGCGGCGCGCTGCTCGGCGAAGTGCACCAGCGCGTCCGGCCGCTCGTCTTGCAGCACCCGCAAAAAGCGCTCGTAGTCGCGCGCGAGGTCGAGGTTGTAAAACCCCAACTCGCGGCCCGTCAGCTCGCGCCAGGCCGCGATGCGCGTGCCCATCGGGGCGATGGGGGTCAGCGAACCGGCTTCTAACTCGTTGTCGATGTTCCGCCGCGACAGGTTGTCGACGATGACGACGTCGTGGCCGAGGTTGGAGAGGTGCAGGGCGGTCGGCCAACCACAAAATCCGTCTCCGCCTAGAATCAATACTTTCATGGGTGTCCTCCACCTAGGCGCTTGAGGCGCCTACTGTTGGGCTAGTCTAGCATCTCGGGGCCCGCCTTTAGGCGCTGGAGGGCTTGGCGGCGGCGCGCGCTCGGCCAGGGCGCGCTAGAGTGCCTCCCCGCGCAGCCGCCGCCGCCAACCGCGGCGCAGCTCGCGCAGCTGCCGTTTGACGAAGCGGCGGTGATAGGGTTGTGCGCCCGCGCGCCACTCGCCCGTCTTGAAAAGCGCCCAGAGGGCGACGACGGCGACGTAAAAGGGGTGCAAAAGCGCCCACAGGAGGGTGGTGAGGCCGCCGAGGTCGCGCCGGTCCATCAGCGCCTCGCCGAGGTGCATCCCCGTGAGTTCGACGCCGAGCTTGAGCGCCCAGAGGCCGAAGACGTAGGGCGCCAGGGCGGGCAGCAAAGGGGTGGCGAGGACGCTCGCCGAGAGCGCGACGCTCTGCGCGCCGAGGAGCACGATCGCGAGCCAAAAGAGCGGGTGGTAGTGGATGAGGTGGCGGTAGCGGCTGACCCAGCGCCGGCGCTGACTCAGCAGCGCCCAAGCGTTCGCCATCGGCCGGGTGAGCACCCGCGTCTCCGGCGCCGACGCGAAGACGATCCGCCCCGCTTGCAAACGGCCCATGCGCTGCGTCAAGAGGTCCTCGTCGCCCGAGGGGGCGCGCCCCGAAGCGCCGAAGCCGCCGATGGCTTCGAAGGCGCTGCGGCGGTAGCCCTGGTTGTTGGCGCTGCTGGCGACCTTCCACCCGAAGTGGGTGAGCGCCATCGAGGTGAGCATCAAGGAGAGCCAGTCGGCCGACTCGAGCCGCTGCACCAACCCCGCGCCGTCGCCCGGCCGCGTGCTCTCGACGTACCCGAGGACCATCGCGACGTCTGGCGCGAAGTGCGACACCATCCCCGCGACCCAGTCGGGTGAAAACTGGCAGTCGGCGTCGCTCGTGAGGATGATTTCACCCGTGGAGGCGGCGATCCCGGTGTTGACCGCGTTGACTTTGGGCGACAGGCGGCGGCTCGGCGCGGTGACGCTGACGAGCCGAAAGCGCGGGTCGCGCTCGCTAAAGGCGCGGATGATGGCGTCGGTGGCGTCGGTGGAGCGGTCGTTGACGATGACGAACTCGAGCGCCCCCCCGTAGCGCTGCGCGGCGAGCGAGTGCAGCGTCGCCGGCAGCCTGGCCTCTTCGTTGTGCGCGGGGATGATAACGCTCACCGAGGGCGTTTTCGCGCTGCGCTCGGGCGCGCGGCGACGCAACAGGCCGACGATAACGAGCAGCATCAGGCCGATATAGGGCAGCACGAGGGTGTAGAGCAGCGCGACAAAGACGTTCATGGGCTCCGGATGAGTGAGTGAAACGGCACACGGGAGTCTAGCATGCCTTACCCCTTAATCCCGCTGTTGGGAGCTGCGCGGCCGTGGCGTACCGCCGTGGACACCATCGCCGAGCGTGAGAAACCGCATCCCCGAAAGGTCATCGCCGCGGCACTGCGACGCGCTGTCCTGCTCGCCCCGACAGGGTTGTGGGGTGCCGCGGTTTACATCGGTCTAAGGAGAGTCTAACATCTGCGCCCGCCCAAGCGGGTAGCGTTGAGGCCGGCGGGGGTGTCCGCGCCGCCCGTAGCCTCTGCGCCAGCTAGAACGCGCTACGACCCTCGTTTTCGGGTCCCAGCTCGCCGAGTCGCGATAACCCCTAAGCACGTCCCGGTTCGTCTGGCAGCTAGCCTCCGGTCGGCTGCTGCGTCACCGTGCACCGTGCGAAGGGGCGTTCTTTCGTCGAGCGCCCTCTTATCAAGCGTCGCCCTGCACGCCCTCGAGGTGAGACCGGGCGTTTCGTGGGGCTGCTCTAGGCGCCGACGCGGGTGGCGCGTAGGCTGCGTGCGGCGCGCGTGGCGCAGGAGCGGTAGGCTAGGGGGGTGCGCGCTCCAAAGGCCCTCGACGGCCGCTCCTATCACGGTTGGCTCACCGCCCAAGAGGGGTACAAAGGGCAGATCGTCTTCTCCGGCTTTTTGCCGGAGCGCGCCGCGACCCCCGCGCCCTCGCCCCTCGGGGGACGCTACGGAGAGCTCCTAGCGGCGCTTTCGCTCACGCCCTACACCCACCAAGCGGCGGCGCTCGAGCTCACCGAGGCGGGGCACAACGTGGTGGTGGCGACGCCGACGGCGTCGGGGAAGTCGCTCTGCTACCAGCTGCCGACGCTAGCGGCGCTTGGACGCGGCCGCACGGCGCTCCTGCTCTTTCCCACCAAAGCGCTCGCGCACGACCAGTTGGAGAAGTTGCGGGCGAGGGCCGAACCCCTGGGGCTCGGGGAGGCCATCGCGGCGTTCGATGGCGACACCCCCGCCCCGCGCCGGCGCGCTCTGCGCGAGGGCGCGCGCTGCTTGCTGACGAACCCCGACATGCTGCACTACGGTATCTTGCCGCACCACGGGCTCTGGGCGCACTTCTTGGGGGCGCTTGAACTCATCGTTATCGATGAGCTGCACGCCTACCGCGGGGTGATGGGGACGCACGTCGCCAACATCCTCCGGCGGCTCCTGCGGCTCGCGCGGCGCTACGGCGCCGCGCCGCGCTTCGTGGCGGCGAGCGCGACGGTCGGTAACCCGGCGGCGCACGCCGAAAACCTCACCGGCGAGGCCTTCGCGGCGGTCACCGACGACGGGGCGCCAGCGGCCCCCCGAGAACTCCTCTTCTGGCGTCCCCCAGACCTGCCGGGCGAAGCCGGCGCCGAGGGGCGGCGGCGCAGCGTCCACAGCGAGGCCGCCGACCTCGCCGCGCACTTCGTGCGCGCGGGGTTAAAGAGCATCTTTTTCTGCAACTCGCGCCGCTCGGCCGAGCTGCTCCGCCGCTACGTCGCGGGGGGGCTCACCGAGGCGGAGGCGGGGTGCATCGCCGCGTACCGCGCGGGCTACACCGCCGAGGACCGGCGCGCGCTCGAGGCGCGCTTTAAGCGCGGCGACCTGCTCGTCTTGGCGGCGACCAGCGCGCTCGAGCTCGGCGTCGACGTCGGCGGGGTCGACGCGGTGGTCTTGGTCGGTTACCCGGGGTCGCTGACGGCCTTTTGGCAGCGCGCCGGGCGGGCGGGCCGCGCCGGCAGGCGGGCGCTCACGCTCTTTATCCCCGGCAACGACCCCTTGGACGAGTTTTACCTGACGCACCCCGAGATGATCACCGAAGGGCGGGCGGAGCACGCCGTCGCCGACGCCTTTAACAGCGAGCTCTTTCCCAGGCACCTCGCCTGCGCCGCCTTCGAGCACCCCCTGGAGGAATCGGAGGCGCGCGCGGCCGCCCGGCACGGCGCCGACCCGGCGGCGCTCCCCAACTTCGTGCGCGCGCGCGGCCGCTGGTACTACCGCGGCGGTTACCCGCACGCCAAACTCAGCGTGCGCGGTACGGGGGGCGGGCGGGTCGTCCTGAAAGACCGGAGCGGCAAGCGCCTGGGCGTCGCCGACCTAGAGACCGCGCTGCGCGAGCTCCACCCGGGAGCGGTCTACCTGCACCAGGGCGAGGACTACGTGGTGCGCAACCTCGACCTAGACCGAGGCGAGGCCTTTTTGCTGCCGCACCTAGGGGACTACTACACCCAAGTGCGCGCGGTGACCGAGATCGACGTGTTGGGCGTCGACGCTCTGGGAGCTGACGCGTCGGGGATCGGCGCCCTGGCGCTCGCCGACCCCATCCGCACGGGGCGCGTCCGCGTGACGACCCGCGTCACCTCATACGTGCGCAAACGCCTCTACAGCGACGCCACCTTAGACGAGCGCCCCTTGGACCTCCCCGAGCTCGCCTACACCACCCAAGCGCTCTGGTTCTCCGTGCGCGAGGCCGCCGCTGCCGTGCCCCCGGGCCTCCTACCGGCTGCCATGCACGCCCTCGAGCACACGCTGATCGGCCTGTTGCCCGCCTTTGTCCTCTGCGAACGCGCCGACGTGGGTGGGGTGTCCTACCCCCTGTACCCGGCGACGGGTGAGCCGCTTGTATTCATCTACGACGGGTACCCGGGGGGCGTCGGCTACGCGCGCGAGGGGGCGGCGCAGTTTGACGCCTGGCTGAGGGCCGCCCGCGACCTCCTGGCGCGCTGTCCCTGCACGTCGGGTTGCCCGCGCTGCGTGCTGTCCCCCAAGTGCGGCAACGGCAACCAGATGCTGGACAAAGGGGCGGCGTTGGCGCTCGCGGAGGCGCTCTTGGCGCGTCTGGGGGGGAGGCGCGCGGCGCTCTCGGCGTAGCGCTCCGAAGGGTTAAGGTGACACCCGGCAGACGAGCGGTTGTGGGCGTTCGTCCGGAGAGGGTGACAAGATGGCGCTTCGTCTTATTCACGCAGGGTTTGGCGGTTGGGGGCTCGATTGGGTGCGGCACACGACCTCGGTGCCGGAGGTGCGCGTCGTCGGCGTCGTCGACCCCCGGCCGGCCGCCTTGGAGGCGGCGAGGGCGCGCTACGCCCTCCCCGTGGCCGCCGCCTTCGCGTCGCTCGGGGACGCCCTCGCGGCGACGGACGCCGAGGCGGTGCTCGTCACGGCGCCCGCCGCCGCGCACGCACCGCTCGCTTTGGAGGCGCTCGCGGCGGGCAAGCACGTGCTCGTCGAAAAGCCGCTCGCCGAGACGCTCGAGGCGGCGCGCGCGGTGGTCGCGGCCGCCGAGGCGCAAGGGCGCGTGCTGATGGTGAGCCAAAACTACCGCTTTTTCCCGGCGCCCCTGGCCGTGCGCGCGCTCCTGGCAGAAGGGGCGCTCGGCGCGCTCGGCAGCGTCTACGTCGACTTTCGCTTTCCCATGCCCCGCCTCCTGCCGGCGGGGCACCCCTACTTCGCGCTGCGCGACCCGCTGCTGCTCGACATGGCGATTCACCACTTCGACCTCCTGCGCTTTACGCTCCGCCAAGAGGCGGGGGCGGTGAGCTGCACCGCTTGGAACCCCCCCGGCAGCCCCTTCGCCCATCCGGCCGTCGCGGCGGTGACGGTGCAGCTTCGCGGGGGCGCCGTGATGAGCTACCGCGGGAGCTGGCTCAGCAATCCCAGAACAAACTGGGCCGGCGTGTGGCGCCTCGAGGGGAGCCGGGGGCGGCTCACCTGGACGAGCCGCAACGGGCGCGACCTAGGGGGGGAGGCGGTGACGCTGCGCGGGCGCCGCGTGACGCTCCCTGAGGTGGCGCACCCGGGGCGGCGCGGCGTGCTCGTAGCCTTCGCCGAGGCCGTGGCGACCGAGCAGGAGCCGCCCAGCTCGGGGCGCGAGAACCTAGGCAGTTTGGCCCTGACGCTCGGCGCGGTCGCTGCAGCGGCCGCGGGGCGCGCGGTGAGGTTCTGACACAGGTCGCGCGGCCTCTAGGGGGCGCGGACCCCCAAAAAAGCTCATGCTAGACTAATGCGTTATGCGTGTTGGTTTCGTCACTCAGCTGCTCTGGCCCCGCTACGGCGACTTTTGGAGCAAGCTCGTCGCCGGCGCGGGGTTAGAGGTCGTCTATCCGACCGCCGAGGCGGTGCGGGGACGCTTGGGGGACGCGCAGCTGGGCGCCGTGCCGGGGCTCGCCTTTCGCCTGGCGGCCGCCCAGGCTCTCGCGCTAGAGGCCGACGCCCTGCTCGCCCCGCAGCTGAATCCGAGCGGGGGCTCGACGCGGGGCGGGGGGCAAGACCCCTTTATCGCCGACTTCCCCGAAGCGCTCGCGACGCGCCTCTACGGGCTGCCGCCCGTTGTCGGGGTGCCCGCCACTTTGGAGGTGCCGCTTGAAAGCCTCGCGGTAAGTACGCTCCTCAAGCTGACCCACGACCCCGCCTTGGTGCGCCGCACCTGGGAGCGCTACCGCAGCCGCGCGAGAGCGCCCCGATTGCCGGAGGTCAAGTGGCGCGTGCGCCCCTCCGAGGGGGAGACGCTCGGTGTGCTCGGCCAGCCGTGGCTGCTGAGTAGCGCGCTGGCCGAGCGCGCCGCAGCCCACGCGCTCCCCTCGGAGGGCGCCTACCTTCACATCGTCTCGCAGCACCAGCTCTCGCCGGCGCTCTTACGCGAGGAGGGGCGGCGGGTCGACGGAGGGCTGGTCGATACCGACCTCGAGGTGTTGGGCGCGGCGCGCTTTCTCGGTCGTAAGGGCAGCGTCGGGCGCCTCGTTATGGTCGCCGACGAGACCTCGGGTGCGGACGCGTGGCTCGTCGCCAAGGTGCAAAAGCTCGCCTACAAACCGCTCACCGTCGTCTCGGTGCAGGCGCTCGCGCAGGACGCGCCGCTGCACCTCCTCGCAGCGCCCGACGCGGGAGGACCCTAGGGCGTGGCGCTCTTTTGGGCCCTTCTCGTCGCACTGCTGAGCGCCGCCTACGCGGTCGTCAACGTTTTCGGAGCGTGGCTTGTAAGCCGCCGCAAGCCCTGGGTAGCGGGGCTTTTCATGGCGGCCGCCCTGACGCTCGCGGTGGCGGCGGCGGCGTTCGTGTCGGCCATCCCCTATAACCGCCCCATCCTGGCGCTAGGTCTTGTCGGGGCGTCTCTCGCCTCGCTCGTCAACGCGCGGGTGGTCATCGGCCGCGTCGTGTGGCGCAACCACCTCCTGCGCGCGCTCTTCGCCCTGGGGCTCTACGCTCTCGCGGAGCTCACCGTGCGTTACCCGCTGTGACGCTCGCTCGCGCCGCGTGCTAAGGGGGGCGGGGCGCCCTTTGATCGTCGGGGCGCTCCTCGGTCTGGGGCCGGCGGCGGCGCTCGGGGTGGGGCGTTTTGCCTACGCGCTCGTTTTACCCGAGATGCAGCGCGCCCTGGGCCTCTCCTACGCGCAGGCGGGGCTTTTGGGGAGCGCCAACACCCTGGGCTACTTCGTGGGGGCGCTCGTCAGCCACCGGCTGCTCTACGCCGTCGGTTACCGGCGTGGCTTCTACGCCGCGCTCGCCCTCCAGGCGTTCGCGCTCGCGCTGCTGGCGCTCGGTACGAGTTTCGGAGCGCTGCTGGCGCTACGGCTGGTGCAGGGGGTCTTGGGCGCGTGGGTCTTCGTGGGCGGGGCGGCGCTCGTACTCGCGAGCACCCCGAGGCGCTCCTCGCGGGGTCTTGCGACCGGCCTCTACTTCGGCGGGGTGGGGGTCGGTATCGCGCTGTCGCCGCTCGCGATGCTCGCGGCCCTTCCTTGGCGCGAGACGTGGGCGCTCCTAGGCGGACTGTCGCTGCTTCTCGGTGGGGCGGCGACAGCGCCCGTGCGCGCGCTTCAAGAACCCGCCCCGCGCACCGTCGGCGCCTCCGGTAGCCTGCGCCCCATCGCGCCCTTGCTCGCCGCTTATGGCCTTTACGGTGCGGGCTACATCGGTTACATGACCTTCGTTACGACCGCCCTCGGGGTGCCGCTCGCCCCCTTCTGGGCGCTTTTGGGCCTGAGCGCGTCGTGTACGGGGCTTATGTGGGGCCGGTGGATCGACCGCGTGGGGGGCGGCGCGGGGATGACGCACGTGCTCCTGGTGCTGACGCTCGCGAGCCTCTACCCGGTTCTGACGGCCTGGCCGTGGGTCTCGGCGTTCGCGTTCGGGGTGAGCTTTCTGGGGGTGATCACGGCCGTGACCGCCGCCTTTAGCAAGCTCTTGCCGCCGGGCGCTTGGGCGGGGGCGATGGGGGTGTCGACGGCGGTCTTCGCCCTCGGACAGGCGCTCGGCCCGAGCGTGAGCGGCTTTGCCGGGGACCGCCTCGGCGGCCCGGTAGGCGCTTTGGGGTTCTCGACGGCGCTCCTGGGGGCGGCGCTGCTCGCCGCGTGGCTGCAGGCCGTCTGGCCGCCGGTAAAGCGCTAGGTGTCGCCGAAAAGGCGCCTCATGGCGTCCTCTTTGTTGGTTTTGCGGACGACGAAGTAGCGTTCGTTGTCGACCTCGAGCCGCCCCTGCTGCACGAGGCGGTCGAGCGCGTCGCCGAGCACCTTGACCGACAGCTCCTCGTGGTGGCGCTCGTCGATGTAGCGCTGCACCTCGCGCAGTGACGCGCCGTGGGGGGTAGACGCGACCGCTTCGTAAACCCAGTCGTCGGTGGCCATAGGTTAGTGTACGACACCTACCCGGGCGAGGCGCCCGCGAGCGCTTGCTGAGGCGCGACGGTACGAGGCGCTGCACCGTCGGCTTGGTGAGGCGCCCGCGAGCGTTCGGTGGGGGGCGCTACCGGCGGGCGACCGAACCCGTCAGGGCCCCTCCGGCTTTGCGGTAGACCTCTTGGGTGCCGCCGGAGAGCTCCCCCCAGGTCACCTCGCCGTCGAGGGTGATCACCCGGACGGGGCAGGAGGTGACGCAGGCGTTGCAGCCGTTGCAGCGCTCGGGCTCGAGCTTGAGCACCCCGCCGCCGCCCATCTGAACGGGGCTCAGCTCGCGTTTAAAGGCGCCCGTCGGGCAGACGTTGGTGCAGACCGGGCACATGATGCAGCCGTCGTGAACGCGCGGCAGGGTCCAGGGGACGCGCGCCTCCGCTTCGGGTTGAGCCGCTCGGAGGAGCAAAAAGCGCTTTTCGAGCTCGAGCGGCACCCCCTTCTCCTCGGCTTGCGCCTCGCCGAGCGCCTCCAAAGGGGCCAACAGGTCGGCCGAGAAGCGCTTGGAGCTGCGCAGGCCGCCGCGCAGCAGCTCGCGGCGGCTGAGGGTTTCGGGGTTGTCGGTGGTGTCGTAGCGCTCGCGGACGAGCACCTCGGTGTGCAGCGTGCGCCCCCGCACCGCCGCGAGCGCCGCCGCGTCCTGAAGCAGCTGCGCTAGGCGCGCCGGTACCTCGGGGCTACCGATCGCACACCCCTCGCACGCGCCGCGCACGAGCGTGACGCGGTCTTTGCGCCCCGCTAGGGCCAGCACGTCGGAGGGTTGAAGGCGGGTCAGGCACTGAACGCTCTGCGCGTCGCCCTTGACTTGCGAGCACTTAAGGGGCGCGCCGCGGCTATAGGCGACGCTGCTCGAGAGCGCCTGCGAGGGGCACGCCTGCACGCAGAGCCCACAGCCGGTGCAGTCGATCTCGTCGATCTCGACCGCGCGCCCGATGGTGATCGCCTGGTGCGGGCACGTCTCCTCGCAGACCGTGCACCCCCCGACCGCTTTGGTCACGACGAGGCAGTGCTCCGGCGTGTAGCTCGGTGTGATGTTCGTCGCCTTGACGATCAAGCTGAGCAGGCGGTTAAGCACGTCGCCTCAGTCTACCCTTGGGCCGCGCGCTCGGGGTGCGCGGCGAGACGTCGGGGGGTGGGTCAGTAGCGAGGGGTAAGAATTCAGGGGTCAGTATTCAGTGTTCGGAAGTCAGGGCTCGGGCTCAGCACGAACGCGTCGCCCACCCTGACTTGTGCCTACTGGCTACTGACTCCTGACTTCTGACGATCTAAAACCCGTACACCTCGTGCCGCTTCTGCGAGAGCTTTTTGTGGTAGCCCGTCTCCTCTAGGTAGCGGTCGAAGGCGTCAAAGTCCATCTGCTGCTTGTTGTCCGAGAGCGCCACGGCGGGGTTCGGGTGCACCTCGACCATGATGCCGTCGGCGCCGACTGCGAGCCCCGCTTTGGTCAGCGGGACGAGCAGGTCGCGGCGGCCCCCCGAGTGGGTGACGTCGACGAGCACGGGGAGGTGGGTCTCCTGTTTGGCGAGCGCGACCGCCGAGACGTCTAGGGTGTTGCGGGTGTAGCGCTCGAAGGTGCGGATGCCGCGCTCGCAGAGGATGACGTTGGTGTTGCCCTCGCTGAGCAGGTACTCGGCGGCCATCAACCACTCTTCGATGGTGGCCGAGAGGCCGCGCTTTAAGAGCACGGGTTTGTTGGCGCGGCCTACGGCGCGGAGCAGCGTAAAGTTCTGCATGTTGCGCGCGCCGATCTGCAGCACGTCGGCGTACTCGAGGAAAAGCGGCAGGTCGCAGGCGTCCATGATCTCGGAGATAAAGAGGAGCCCGTGCCGGTCGCACGCCTCGCGGCCGAGCCGTAAACCCTGTTCGCCGAGACCCTGAAACGAGTAGGGGTCGGTGCGCGGTTTAAAGGCGCCGCCGCGAAAGAGCTTGACCCCGCGCGAGGCGACAAACGCCGCTGCCGCCTCGACCTGTTCGTGCGACTCGATCGAGCAGGGGCCCGCGACGAGCACGGGGGCGTGGTGGCTGCCCAAAACCACGTCGCCAAGCTTTACGACCGTGTCCTCGCGGCGGGTCTGGCGCGAGGTGAGGTACTTGACCTTGTCGCTCTCCTGCTCGAGCTGCATGCTCGCTTGGAAGATGGCCTTGAAAAGCCCCTTGACGGTCTCGTCCGAAAAGGGGCCACGGTTGGCCGCGGTGAGCGCCTCGAGCATCTGCGCCTCGCGCACGGGGTCGTAGTGCGGCATCCCGAGCGCGGTCTGCAGTCTGCCGATCTCTTCGGCGACCGCCGCGCGCTCGGACAGGAGCGCTAACAGCTGCAGGTTGAGCGCGTCAATGCGGGCGCGTAGGTTCTGGATGGTCTCTTGCAAAGGGCACCTTCCGCTGGAAAATTCGCACCACGAGGATGCTCACCTCGTAGAGTATAACGAGCGGCAGGGCGACCAGGAGCAAGTTGATGGGGTCGGCGGTCGGGGTGATGAGCGCCGCTGCAACGAAGCTGATGACGATCGCGTAGCGGCGGTAGTGCTGCAGCAGAGGCGCCCTCAAGAGGCCGAGGCGCGCGAAAAGAAAGCTCACCACGGGCATCTCGAAGATCAAACCGAAGACCGCCATGTAGACGAGGATCTTCGAGATGTAGTCGCCGATGCCCGGCAAGAGCTGCACCTCGCCGACCAAAAAGCCGACGATAATCGGGAGCGCAAAGGGCAGCACGATGTAGTAGGCGAAAAGGATCCCGGCGCTAAAGGCGAGCGCGGTCAGGAGCACAAAGGGTACCGCCCAGCGGCGCTCTTCGGGGTAGAGGCCGGGGGCGATAAACCCCCAGATCTGCCCGACGATCACGGGGGCGGCGAGCGCCAGCCCGAAAAAGGCGGAGATCTGCATGCTGACGATAAAGGGCTCCAGAATGCCGAAAGCGGTCAGCGTCAGGCCCTCGGGCAGAGGCGCCTGCAGCCAAGCGAGCAGCTCCGTACGGAAGACGAACGCCACCCCCATCCCGACGACCCACGCGCCGAGCGCGATAAATAGGCGCGTCCTTAGCTCCTCGAAGTGTTCGATCAGCGTCATAAAACCCTAGCGGGAGGGCGCCACGGCCACCCTCCCGACGTTGCACTTGGCGTTGAGAGAGGGGTCTTCAAGCCGGTCTAGGTGGACTTGGGTCGGGGGGCGTCCGCGTCGTCGGCGCGCGTCTGAGCGCTCTGAACGGCTGCCGGCTCGGTGCGCACCTCGTGCACCTGGGTTGCGCTCTCGGGCCCTACGTGGGTGCTGGGCGCGTGCGCGCTCGGCGGGGGGGAGCTCTGCTGAGCGGTCGATGGGGCGACCGTGACAGCGTTCGGGCGCTCCTCCTCTTTCGCGATGTCGTCTTTTATGTCGCGGATGCCCTTGCGAAACTCGCGTACCGACTGCCCCAAACCGCGCGCCATCTCCGGCAACCGGCGCGGCCCGAAGACGAGCAAGATCACGAGCAAGATGATCAGAATTTCCCAGACGCCTAACGGTCCAAAACGCATAGTTAACCTCCTCGTCTTTTCAGCTTAGCATCCCCAGGCGCCCGGGCGGGTTAGGGAGGGTGCCGACAGAACTACGATTGTGGGGACGGTGCTGGCTGCGCAGGGGGTTCGGGGTGCGCCGGGGCGGGTTGTCCTTGCGCCCTCGCGTACAGCTTGCTAGCGCTAGAGCCGCTGAGTATACTGCACGTGTTTAGAACGCGTCTCAAAGCGTAGCGGTTGCGCAGGGGGAGCCCTGCGGCCTCGGGCTAGCGTAGCCTCGTGGGGAAGGGGTTGCGGTAGCGGCTTTCGAGGCGGTTCTAGGCAGGGTGGCCAAACCTCAGGAGGACAGGATGAAGCGTCGGGAGTTCCTTAAAAAAGCGGGTGTGGTCGCAGCGAGCGGGGCCTTTTCGCCGCTCATGTTCGCGCGCGCGCAGGCGAGCACCTTTCGGCTCGAGATGGTGAGCTCGTTTCCCGCCTCGTTAGACATCATCTATGGTGGTGGCGAGGAGATCGCGCGGGTGCTCGACGAGCTGACCGGCGGCGACGTGCAGATTACCGTCTACCCGGCGGGCGCGCAGGTCGGGGGGTTTGAGGTCTACGACGCCGTCTCCTCGGGGGCCTTTGCGCTCGGTCACTCGGCCGCGTACTACTACGTCGGGCGCAACCCCGCGCACGCCTTTTTTACCGCCGTGCCCTTTGGGCTCACGGCGCAGCAGCATAATGCGTGGCTTATGGCGGGCGGCGCCCAAGAGCTGTGGAACGAGCTCAACGCCCAGGACAACCTCATCGCCTTCGCCGCGGGCAACACCGGCACGCAGATGGGCGGCTGGTTCCGCCGCGAGATCAACACCCCCCAAGACCTGCGCGGGCTGACGATGCGCATCCCCGGCTTCGGCGGCGAGGTGATGACGCGCGCCGGCGCCAACGTGCAGAATCTGCCGGGGGGGGAGATCTTTCTGGCCCTCGACACCGGCGTGATCGACGCGACCGAGTGGGTCGGCCCCTACGACGACGAGATCTTGGGGCTTAACCAAGCCGCGCCCTTCTACTACGGCCCCGGTTGGCAGGAGCCGTCGGCGACGCTCTGCCTCTACGTCAACCTCGACACCTACAACGCGTTTCCGCCCGAAATCCAGGAGGCCTTCCGAACCGCGGCGCACGCCGCTAACGAGCTGATGCTCGCGCGCTACGAGGCCGAAAACGGCCCCGCGCTGCAGCGCCTCGTCGACTCGGGGACGCAGCTGCGCACCTTCTCGCCGGAGATCCTCACGGCGCTGCGGGGCCACATGGACGAGGTGCACGACCAGAACGCCTCGGGCAACGAGTTCTACGCGCGCACGCTTGAAAGCTTTACCGCGTTTCGCGATAACATCCGCGAGTGGCACCGCCAAGCGGAGTACGCCTTCCAGAACTTTATCTACGACCAAAGCGCCCAGGAGGAGGCCGGCGGCTAGCTGGCGGCGCGGAGGGCTTTGGCACGTTGAAACGCCGAGCAAAAAAGCTCGGCGTTTGACGTGACTAGGGTGCAGCGTTAGCCCGTCGGCCGCGCGAGCGAGGGGAGCCACGTCACGAGGCGTGGGAAGAGGACGAGGAGCACGAGCATCAGGAGCTGCAGCACGATAAAGGGGATGATGCCCTGGTAGATGTGGCCCGACTTGATGCTGGGCGGTGCGACCCCCTTGAGGTAGAAGAGGGCGAAGCCAAAGGGCGGGGTGAGAAACGACGACTGCAGGTTCATGGCGACCAGGATGCCAAACCACAGCATCATCTCCGGACCGAAGTACTGCAGCGCGATCGGCGCGATAAAGGGGACCACGATAAAGGTGATCTCGATAAAGTCGATGAAAAACCCCAGCAGAAAAATCACCAACATGGTGAAGAACAAAAAGCCCCACTGCCCGCCGGGGAGGTTGAGCAAAAAGTTGTCGATCACCTGATCGCCGCGCAGCGCGGTAAAGACCATGCTAAAGGCGGTCGCCCCGACGAGGATGATAAAGACCATGCTGGTGAGCGTGACCGTCTGGCTCATCGTGTCGAGCAGGTTGCGCAGGGTCAAGCGGCGATTGATGGCGGCTAAGAGCATGGCGCCGAGCGCGCCCATGGCGCCCGCCTCGGTAGGTGTGGCCAAGCCGAAAAAGATGGTGCCGAGCACCAAGAGGATGAGAAAAAGGGGGGGGATAAGGCTTTTAAGCACCTTGAGAGCGAGCGCCCCGCCGCGCAGCGTGCGCGCTTCGGGCGGCATGGCGGGGGCGTCTTGCGGGCGCGTGATGGCGACGAACACCACCCAGAGGATAAAGAGCCCGGCGAGCAAAAAGCCGGGGATGAGCGCCCCCAAAAAAAGCTGCCCGACGGAGACGCCGATCTGGTCACCCAAGATGACGAGCACGATAGAGGGCGGGATGATCTGCCCGAGCGTCCCCGACGAGGCGATGACGCCCGTCGAGAGGGATTTGCTGTAGTTGTACTTGAGCATCACGGGGAGCGCGAGCACCCCCATGGTGACGACCGAAGCGCCGACCACCCCGGTCGAGGCGGCGAGCAGCGCCCCGACGGCCACGACCGAGATCGCTAGCCCCCCCCGCAGGGAGCCGAAAAGGGTGCCCATGGTCTCGAGGAGCTCCTCGGCGAGGCCGGACTTTTCGAGCATCACCCCCATAAAGACGAAAAAGGGCACCGCCACCAGGGTGTAGTTGTCCATGATGGTGCCGTAGATGCGGTTGGGCAAGATGTTAAGGCGCGCAAGCGGGAACATCGGCTCCCAGGGGAGCGGCACCCCCCACGAGGGGAGCAGGTCGGAGCCGATAAGCGTAAAGAGCACGGCGGTGCCGCCCAAGGAGAAGGCGACCGGGTAGCCGATGAGCAGGAGCAAGATAGCGGCGCCGAACATCCACAAGCTGAGGTAGGCCATTAGCGCTCACGCCTCGTAGACGTCTCTGGACGCTCGGGTGGCAGCAGCTCGGTGGGGTGATCCGCGCCCAGCGCGCCCGAGTGGGGCACGTCGGCGGGGGCCGCGGTCGCCGGCGGCGGGTAGCCGCGCAGCACGGCGACGCGCTTGATGATCTCGCTCACGCCCTGCAGCACCAACAGCGCAAAAGCGACGAGGATCACCGTTTTGATGGGATAGACCGGTAACCCACCGGCGTTGATGTTGACCTCATTTTGCTGCCACGAGCGCATGACGTAGCCCCAGCTCAGGTAGAAACCCAGCACGCAGAAGGGGAAGAGGAAAAAGAGCGTGCCGAGGATGTCGATCCACGCCTTTGTGCGGGGGCTGCGGTTGGCGTAGAGGATGTCGACCCGGACGTGGCCGTCGCGGTTAAAGACGTGCGCGGCGCCGAGCAAGAAGACGAGGTTGTAGGCGTAGGTTTGCAAGACGATGTAGCGCGTGCCGCCGAGCGAGAGGTTAAAGGCGCGCCCGACGTAGCGCGTGATGACGTTAAAAGCGCCGATCAGCACCATCACCAACGTAAGCCAAAACATCACCCGACCGACCGCGGTCGTTAGGGCGTCGATACCCCTCGAAACCGCAAGCAAACCCTTCACGGCTTCCTCCTTTGCCGACGTGGCTTGGCCGACGTGCGTAGCGACCCCCGCGCCACCATAAGGGCGCGCCTCGAGGCGAGCGGGATGGGGGTTATGTGCACGTTTGCTCGGCGCATCCTAACGTCTGCGGCGTAGAGGCGTCAACGGCGCGGCCTAGGGGCGCAAACCCCACGGCAAACGCGCCGAACCTGGGCGGTGCGGCGCGCTGCTTGGTGTGGCGTTTTGCCGCTTTAGCGGTGAGACTTGTTTTGCGGGCGCGCGCCAAAGCGCGGCCATCGCTGGGGGCGCTGCAGGGTGCGTGCTGCTGGCCCCTCCGCGGCAGGCGCGCGCGGCCAGACGGGTTGAAAACCGAGCTGCGCTTCCCGGAGGTCGCTCGGCAGCTCCTCGGGCAGCCAGAGCACCACGTCGCCGTAGCGCCCGAGCAGCTCGCTCACGCCCCCCGCTCGCACCCACGCGAGCTGGCCCTCGGGGACGTCGAAGCGCAAGGTCATACCCTCGAGCCAGACCGTGCAGCCGCGCGCTTGCAGCTCCCTTAAGAGCGCACTGAGGCGCTCGCTAAAGGCGGGCGAGCGCAGCGCTGTTTGTCCAATCACCATGGCGTCTCCTCCAGGTGAGCGGCGGGTGGTTGCCGCTCGAACGAGCAAACCGTGTGACGCGTTTCACCGACCTATGGCGTTCGCGCTCCTACGATAGGGCCTATAGTGCGGTGACGTCGGCGCTTAAAGCGCGCCTGACAAGGACGTGACAAGACGACGTTCTCACAGTATGAACGAGCGTTCGGTTCGGCGCAAGCGGTTGTACTACCGGTGGCGTAGCGCCGCGTGCTGCTCACCACCACACAGCCAACCCTGACCCTTACCCGCGCCGTCGCCCGGTGCAGCCGCCACTAGGGGGGCTCGAGGGGGAACCGGCGCGTTGGCTCAGGGTCAGTTCATCTCGTAGAAAACCCCCTCGGCCGCGCGGGCGAGGGGGTTCTGGCGCAAAAAGCGCCTTGGTTGGGGGGTGCTAGTTGAGCAGCGAGGTGTCGTCGGTGTCAGCAGCCCTTCCGAGCGTCTCTTCGGCGAGCATCACCATCACCGAGACGACGCGGTCGCCGTCGCCGAGGCGCATGATGGTGACGCCTTGCGACGGCCTGCCGTAGCGGCTCACCTCGCCGACGCGCGTGCGGATCAAGACCCCCCCCTCGGAGAGCACCAAAAGCTCCTCATCGCCGCGCACGTAGTCGAGCGAGACGAGCGGGCCGGTCTTGGGGGTCACGCGCAGCGTGATGACCCCTTGGCCGCCGCGGCCCTGCACGGGGTAGTCGCTTAAAGGGGTGCGCTTGCCGTACCCGCACTCCGTGACGGCGAGGAGTTCGGCGTCGCCGAGATGCTCGCCGGCGATGACCGAGAGGCTCACAAGGGCGTCGTTCGGTTTGAGGCGGATGCCGCGCACCCCTTGGGTCGCCCGCCCGGTGTCGCGCACGTCGGCTTCGGGGAAGCGGATGGCCTGCCCCTCGCGGGTCGCTAACACGACGTGTGCGCCGTCCCAGCCGTGGCGCACCGAGACCAGCTCGTCACCCTCGATGAGGTTGATGGCGATCAGCCCCGAGGCGTTGAGGTTGCCGTACTCGCGGATGGCGGTCTTTTTGATCATCCCCTGGCGGGTGGCGAAGACGAAGTACCCTTCGGCGTTAAAGTCGCGGACCGAGAGCACCGTGGCGACCCGTTCGTCCTCCGCGAGCGGCAAGATGTTGCGCAGGTGGCTGCCGCGCGCCGCCCGTTCGGCCTCGGGGAGGTCGTAGATCTTCTCGCGGTAGACGCGGCCGCGGTCGGTAAAGAAGAGCAGATAGTCGTGCGTGTTGCCGACGATCAGCATCGAGTTGATGTCGTCCTCTTTGGCCTTTTGCGCGTTGACGCCGCGCCCGCCGCGCGCTTGGGCGCGGTAGGCCGCGAGCGGCGTGCGTTTGATGTAGCCGCCCCGCGTCAGGGTCACGACCATGTGCTCTTCGGCGATGAGGTCCTCTTTGGAGATGTCGCTGTCGTTGTCGCTAATCTGCGTGCGGCGCGCATCGGCGAAGTTTTTCTTGACCTCGCGCAGCTCGCGCTTGATCACCTTGCGCAGCTCGTTCGCGTCGCCCAAGATCGCCTCGAGGCGGGCGATCTCCGCTTGCAGCTCGCGGTACTCGCCCTGCAGCTTTTCACGCTCTAGCCCGGTGAGGCGTTGCAGGCGCATGTCCAAGACAGCTTGCGCTTGCACCTCGGTGAGGCCAAACTCGGCCACGAGCCCCTCGCGCGCCGTCGGGCCGTCGGCGGAGCCGCGAATGAGCGCGATCACCTCGTCGAGCCGCTCTAGCGCGATGAGGTAGCCCTCTAAGATGTGCGCCCGTTCGCGCGCTTTGCGCAGCTCGAACGTCGTGCGGCGGCGCACCACGTCGGCGCGGTGGTCGAGAAAGAGGGCGAGCGCGTCCTTGAGGGGGAGCACGCGCGGCGAGCGGTCGACGATGGCTAGGTTGTTGACGCTAAAGGTGCTCTGCAGCTGGGTGTACTTGTAGAGCTGATTGAGCACCAGCTCGGGGTGCGCGCCGCGCTTGAGCTCGAAGACGATGCGCATCCCCTGGCGGTCGGACTCGTCGCGGATGTTGGCGATGTCCTCGATGCGCTTGCTGCGCACGAGCCCCGCGGCGGTCTGGATGAGCGAGGTCTTGTTGACCTGATAGGGGATCTCGGTGACGACGATCGAGGTGCCGCGGCCCCGCTCCTCGAAGCGCACCTTGGCGCGCAGCCGGATGCTGCCGCGGCCCGTCTCGAACGCTTGGCGGATCCCCGTGCGGCTCATCACCCCGCCCGTCGGGAAGTCCGGGCCCTTGATGTGCTCCATGAGCTCGTCGAGGGTGATCTCGGGGTTGTCCAGCATCGCCAGAAGCCCGTCGACCACCTCCCCAAGGTTGTGCGGCGGGATGTTCGTCGCCATCCCCACGGCGATCCCCGAAGCGCCGTTGACGAGCATGTTGGGTACGGCCGAGGGGAGCACCTCCGGTTCGACGGTGGTGCCGTCGAAGTTCTCCTTGAAGTCGACCGTCTCTTTGTCGATGTCGGCGAGGATCGCCTCGGCGACGCTCGTCATGCGCGCTTCGGTGTAGCGGTAGGCGGCGGCGGGGTCGCCGTCGATCGAACCGAAGTTGCCCTGACCGTCGACCAAGGTGTAGCGCACGTTCCAGTCCTGCGCCATGCGGACCATCGCGTCGTAGATGGCGGTGTCGCCGTGCGGGTGATACTTTTTGATGACCTCACCGACGACCCCGGCGGATTTGACGTACTTGTTGCGCGGAAAGAGGCCGAGCTCCTGCATGGCGTAGAGAATGCGCCGCTGCACGGGTTTCAGGCCGTCGCGTACGTCTGGTAGCGCGCGGTCGACGATGACCGACATCGCGTAGTTGATAAAACTCGTTTTGATCTCGTCGGTGATGACGACGGGTACGACCTGTCCCTCGTTCAAACAAACCTCCATGGCCGAGCGGGTTCGGCTTTTGGCGCCGCTTGCGTGGCGCTAGGGCTCCTCTTGCGATGTTGTAGCGCGCCGCAAGGCGGTTTAAGTCAGCTCAGTAGAGCGCGTGCGGGGGTATAAAAACGCCCTCGCAAACGGGTCATTCTAACATTTTCGCACCCGTTTGTGGTTTTCGGGTGCTAGAGTGGCGCATGAGCCGCTTTACGGGAACCCTGCCGAACACCCTGATGCAGACGCTCGGGATCGATATCTTAGAGGCCACCCCCGAACGTGTGGTCGCCACCATGCCGGTCGGCCCTGCCGTACATCAACCCTACGGACTGCTGCACGGCGGGGCGTCGGTCGCGCTCGCCGAAACCGTCGCTTCGGTCGGGGGGGCGGTCAGTGTCCCAGAGGGCAAAGCGGTCGTCGGGTTGGAGATCAACGCCAACCACCTGCGCGGCAAGCGTTCGGGGTCGGTCACGGCGACCGCGACGCCCGTGCACAAGGGGCGCAGCACGCAGGTCTGGACGGTTGAGATCGTGGATGAAGCGGGTCAAAGGGTGTGCGTCTCGAGGTGCACGCTAGCGGTCATCGACCACCCCTAAAAGAAAAAAGCACCACCCTTGGTGGTGCCCTTGGTCGGGGCGAGAGGATTTGAACCTCCGACCCCATCGTCCCGAACGATGTGCGCTACCAGGCTGCGCTACGCCCCGACGTCAAGATCCTACTTTAGCGTAGGCCTGCCGAGAGCGTCAAGCGCACGCTCTGCAGCGCGACCGACGGGGGTAGCTCCCGCGCGCGCAGCGAAGTTAGGCGGACGCTCAAACCGAAACCGACCGAGCCCCTGGATCGCAGGGGCTCTGGGTCAGTAGGGCGGGCGTGGGGTCGTCCGGTTGCCCCGCTTTTGACACGCGCTCACACGCTTAGCGGAGCACCCTAGAGCGCGGGCAAGAGCGGGCGCGTCAGGAAGCGGCCACCGGCGATCTGAACGCCGAGCGCGACCAGCACGAGCACCCCGACCCACGCCCCGATGACGAGTTTGCGATTGGTGCTCCTAGCGACGCCGTGAGCGAGCCCGATGGCCGCCAGCATAAAGACCGGGTGCCAGACCGAAACCCGGATCCCCGAGGTGAGGTAGAGGAGAAAGCCGATGAGCACGTTTATGTCGAGCAGCACCGGGGCGACGCGCTGCAGCGGCGTGCGGCGGCGGACGGCGAACCAGATGAGCACGACGATGGGGACGAGCTGCAAAAACTCGCCGTAGAAGTTGTGCAGGTTGTATAGTGCGAGCATCTTTCCTCCGAGTGGTCAACTGCCAAACGCCGCTATGGTAACGGCCCAAGGGCGCGCCGAGCAGAGTTAAATGTCCTGCGTGGGCGGCAGGTGTTCGAGCGCCGCTCTTACCACGTCCGCCGGAAACCCGCGCCGCACCAAAAAGGCGTAGGCTTTGGCGTAGCGTTCCCGGGGCTCGCCCTTCCAGCGCCAGAGGTTCTTCTCGACGAGCGCTGAAGCGGCCTCGACCTGTGCGCGCTCGTCCAACGCCCCGAGCGCCTTCTCGACCAGCTCCTCGTTCACCCCCTTGTGAAACAGCTCCTGCCGCAACCGCAGCGCCCCCTTGTTGCGGCTGCGGGAGCGCACGTACGCCTCGGCGTAGAGGGCGTCGTCTACAAACTCGAGGTCGACGAGCTTGGCGAGCACCCGCTCGACCGTCTCGGGCGTCGCGCCCTTGCGCCGGAGCCGCTCTTGGAGCTGCGCGCCCGTGTAGGCTTGGCGCCCCAGGAGCCAGAGGGCGTAGCGCCAGGCGCGCTCATAGGGGTAGGCGTCTTCGGGCGTGTCAGGCACAAGGCGAGTTTAAGCCGTTATGGGAATAGGCAGGTAGTATCCAAGAAGGTGAGCGCTTGACTAGACGGTTTAGGTGCGGAGCGTTCGTGACCAGATGCTACCTGCTATAACAAGCGCTCGAGGATCCGAAAGCCCGCCAAGTAGGTGCCGAGAACCGAGCCGAGCGTCGCTAGGAAAAAGACCAACAGGGTGCGCGCGACCCGGTTGCGCCACCAGCCGCGCGCGGTCGTGACGTCGCGGCGCAGGGCGGCGAAGTCACCCATCTGGGGTTTGCGGAGCCAGAGCTCGACGCCCGCTGCGACGAAGCCCACGCCGACCAGGGGGTTGAGCGAGGTGAGCGGCGCGGCCACGAACGAGGTGAGGACCGTTAGGGGGTGCGCGGTCGCGACGAGCGCCCCGAGCGCCGAGAGCCCGCCGTTGATGAGGACCCATTCGCGCAGGAGCTGCCAACCCAGCGCTTGGTCGCGCGAAAACCCGATGGCAAAGCCCAGCACGATAAGCCCCACGAGCGCCCAGGGCAGGAGCTTGTGCCACGGCGTCCCCTTGGGGAGCGCCTCGAGGGCGGCGCGCTCGAGCGCCGGCGGGGTCGCCGGGGGCGCCGCCAGGTGCTCCGCGACCCCCTTGAGGTGCCCCGCGCCGATCACCACGAGCACCCGCTTAAAGCGCGGCTCGCCATCCCGCCACACCTCCTCGCGAAGCCGCGCCGCCATGTAGCGGTCGCGCTCGCGGATGAGGGGTTCAAAGAGCGCCGCCGAGTCCTCCGCGAACTCCGCGAAGGTGGCCTCCAAGACGTCCCCCTCTTTAAGCTTCTCGACCTCTTCGGGGGTCACCTCGTCGCGGCTCAAGACGCTCCCCAGAAGGCCGCCGATGAGCACCAGGCGCTGCCACCAGGGCACGTTGCCGTAGACGCGGCGCAGGGTCACGCCGAGGTCGCGGTCGATAAGTAGCAGCGGCAAGCCGCGCGCTCGGGCGAGCCGCACCGCGCGGCGCATCTCCTCGCCCGGTTCGACCCCCGACTGCTCGGCGAGGCGCTGCTGAAAGGCGCCCAGGGCGAGGCTCGCGGCCATCATCGCGGCTTTGCCCTCGCGAAACACCTCAAACAGGTCGGTTTTGGCCCAGCGGTCGGGGTCGCTGATGGCGCCGAAACGGCCCGCGTCGAGCTCGACCGCGACGGCGTCGAAGTCGCCCGTCTGGATGAGGCGCTCGACCTCGTCGGCGCTCGTCCGGGAGACGTGGGCGGTGCCCAAGAGGGTGAAGTCGACGCCCTTTAGGGTGACGTCGCGCAGCGGTTGGGCGGTGTCTAGGGGCGGTTCCGGTGTGACGGTCATCGGCGGGGCCTTACGGGGTAGGGGAGCGTCATCAGGCTAGTCTACCTAACCGAAGGTGAGCTTAGCGCAAGATCTCGGCGGGGTCGAGCCTCCCCGCGCGCCGCGCGGGGAGAAGGCCGGCGACGACGCTCGTGACCAGCGACAGGGTGCAGACCCAGACGAAGTCCCACGCCTGCAGCGCGACGGGGAGCTGGGTGATGAAGTAGAGGTCGCCGGGGAGCGGGTAGGGTTGGAACTTGAAGTACAAGGAGAGGCCGAGCCCCAAAAGTGCCCCCAGCAGCGTGCCCACGCCCCCCAACAGCAGCCCTTCGGTGGTGAAAACGGCCAAGATCTGCCGCTGCGAGGCGCCGACCGCCCGCAAAAGGGCGATTTCCTCGGTTTTTTCGGCGACCGTCAGGATCAAGATGTTGGCGATCCCCATAGCGGCGACCAACACGATCAAAAAGACCACCACGCTGATCAAGGTTTTCTGCAGCTCGAGCTGTTCGACGAGGTTGCCGAACAGGTGCTGCCAGGGGGTGGCGAGGAGCCCGGTGGTGTCGGCGAGCGTTTGGGCGACCGCGAGCGCGCGGTCGGGGTCGGCGAGGCGGACGTGAAAACCGCTCAGCTCCCCCGGCGCGCCCAGATAGTCCTGCAGCGCTTGCACCGAGGTGTACGACACCGCCGCGTCGATGATCTCGTTGCCGACGCGAAACGTACCCGCCACCGGAAAGGCGGTGCGGCTGCGGTTAAAGTCCACTAGGAGCACCTCGTCGCCCGCCCAGACGCCGAGGCTGTTGGCGAGGCTGCTCCCCAAGATGATGCCGCCCGCCTCGAGCGCCGACGCCTCCGCGGAGAGGACCTCCAGGTCGAGCACCGCCTGCTGGCGTTCGGGGTCGATGCCGAGGACCTGGGTGTAGCCCTGGCGGCCCGGGATCCCGGCCTGCGCGTCGGCGCGGCGGGCGATGAGCGCCTGCGCGGAGACGTAGGGCGCGGCCGCGACGACCTCGGGGTGCGCTTCGATGGCCGCCAAGAGCCTCCCGTCGTCGGGGAGCGTGCCGCCGCCCGCTGGGTAGAGCGACACGTGGGGGGTCGCTTGCAGGGTGCTCGAGATCAGCTCGTCGATAAAACCGTTTGTCAAGGACAACGCCGTGACGAGCACCATCACCCCGACGGCGACCCCCAACACCGTCAGGGCGCTCTGCAGGGCGCGGCGGCGGATGTGGCGCAGGGCGAGGAAGAGGACGAACGGGCGCAGGGTCACCGCGCCCCCCCCCGCCGCACCCGAACGCTACGGGCGCAAAAAGAGCTCGATGTCACGGTTGTGGTCCTCTAGCGTCAGGTTGGGCCGAAACTCGCCGCCGAGGCCGTGCAGAAAGTAGAGGTACGGCTCGCCGTCCTCGTTCGTCCGTTGGGCGTGAAAGACGACCTCTAGGGCGTGCTCGCCGGGGTTGCCGATGGGGCCTACGGGGAGGCCCGTGCGGGTGTATGTGTTCCAGGGGTGGTCGCGCTGCAGGTCGCCCTCTAACGCGCTGAGTTCGGGGAGGCGTTTACCCAGCCCGTAAGCCACGGTGGGGTCGGACTGGAGCGGCATCCCGAGCTCGAGCCGGTTTAAAAACACCCCCGCGATGATCGGCATTTCATCGTAGTGGCCCGCCTCGGCCTGGATCATGCTGGCGAGCGTGACCCACTCGTGGACGCTCAAACCGAGGGCTTCGAGCTTGGCGCGCCGTTCGGGGGTCAGGACGCGCTCGAAGCGGCTCAGCATGGCGCGCAGCACGCCCTCGGCGGTGGCCTGGAGGGGCAGCTCGTAGGAGGCGGGGAAGAGGTAGCCCTCGAGCCCCACCCCTTCGGGGACGAACGCGGGGCGCAGGTCGCCGGGGTCGGCAATCAGCGCGCCGAGTTCGGGGCCGCCGAGCTCGAGCGCGGCGAGGCGTTCGGCGACTTGCGCGGCGCGAAACCCCTCGGGGATAACCACCGTGACGGTGCGCACGCGGCCCCCTGCGGCGAGGCGGCGGGCGATCTCGGGGGTGCTGAGGCTGGGGCTCAAGCTGTAGAGCCCTTCGCCGACGCTGCGGTCGAGCCCGGCGGCGCGCAGGTAGAGGCTGAAAACGCGGCCGCTGCGGACGAGGCCGGCACCTTCGAGGGCGCTCGCGACCTCATAGGCGCCCCAACCGGGGAGCACCTCGAGCTCCGTCTCGTGGGTCGCTCCCGGCGCGGCGGGGGCGAGGAGCCTCCCTGCCCACCACGCTAGGAGACCGAAAGCGAGCGCGGCCAGGAGGAGAAGGCCGCCGAGCAGCTTGAGCCAGCGCGGCGGCCCCTGAGGTCGTGACTGGGGGTCGGGGAGGGACGCTTCCACGCCCCTAGCTTACCCCGCGCCTCATGAGGGGTCGTGATCCGGTGCGTCGCTAGCGGGGGCGCGAGGCGCGCGCGCTTTCGCGAGGTAGGTTTCAAGGATCAAGACCGCCGCCCCCTCGTCGACGCGCCCCTTTTCCTGCCGCTGGCCCCGTTTGAGGCCGCTTTTCACCAGGCTCTGCGTGGCGATCCGGCTCGTAAAGCGCTCGTCCTCGAACACCACCTCGAGCCCCGCGGCCTGAAGCTGCGCCGCAAAGGCGCGCACCCGGGAGGTCTGCGCCGAGTCGCCGCCCCGTAGGCGGCGCGGCAGACCCACGACGACGCGCGCCGCCCCCTCGGCGTCGGCGAGCGCTCGAACCGCCGCGACGTCCGCTCGGAGGCTCCGGCGCGCGATGACGCCCCGCCCGAAGGCGAAGGGCGAACCGACCTCGCCGCGCGCCACGCCGATGCGGCGCTCGCCGACGTCGAGGGCGAGCACCACCTCGCTCACCGCAGCGCCCCTAGAGCCACGCCTCGAGCACCTGCGCTACGCCGTCCTCGTCGTTGCTGGGGGCGACGAGGTCGGCGAGCGCGCGCACGCTCTCGCTGCCGTTACCCATCGCCACGCCCAGGCCCGCCCAAGCGAGCATCTCCTTGTCGTTGTTCTGGTCGCCGAAGGCCGCGACCTCGCGCGCCTGAAGGCCCAAGTCGGCGGCGACGCGCGCCAGGGCGACCTGTTTGTTGACCTCCGGGGCGATCACTTCCAAAAGCCCCGGCATGCTCCAGGTGCAGTGGACCGAGACGCCGTCAAGCGCCGCGGCGAGCGTTTCGGCGCTCGCGGTCGGGTGCCAGAAGAGCAGCTTGGTGACGCTCTCACGTAAAAAGCGTTCGACCTCGCCGACGCCGTCGGGTTCGGTCTCGTAGGGGACCCGGCCGCGCCGCACGATCTCGTAGCGCGCGGTGTCGACAAACCAGCCGTAGGCGGTCTCGGCGCCGCACATGACGTCCGGGTAGCGCGCGCGGAGGCGCTCGATGGCCTCGTGCGCGACCGCTACGGGAAAGTCATAGCGGCAGAGCGCCGTGTCCCGCGCAAAGTCGTAGATCGCGCCGCCGTTGTAGACGATGGCGAGCTCAACGAGCTTCAGCCGCTCGGCGAAGGGCCGCGCGGTGCGGGGGGGGCGACCCGTGCAGAGCACCACCTTGGTCCCCGCCCGCGTGACGCGCTCGACCGCCTGGACGGTGCGCGGCGAGAGGGTCTTGTCCGAGGTCAGCAGCGTCCCGTCGAGGTCGAGGGCGATAAGTTTGGGTAGCGGCGAGATGCTAAGCGCCCCCCGCCAGATGCTCGAGGATGTCAGGCAAAGCGGCGAGCGCTCGGCCGAGCTGCGCGGGGTCTTTGACGCCCGCTTGGGCCAGGTTGGGCCGCCCGCCGCCGCCGCCGCCCGCCCGCCGCGCGATCTCGCCGACGAGCCGACCCGCGTGCGCGCCGCGCGCCTGCGCCGCGTCGCTCGCCTTGACGACGAGCAGCGGGCCGCTGCCGACGACCACGAGGTCGGCGCCCGAGCGCGCCAGGAGCCGGTCGGCCGCCCCGCGCAGGGCGCTTGCGTCGAGGCCGCCCAACTGCGCAACGGCGTAGCTGAAACCGCCCGCCTCGCTTACCTCGAGCCCCGATTCGCCCGCGGTCTGCGCCGCAGCGAGGCGGTCGCGGAGCTCGGCCGCCGTGCGCTGCGCCGCTTTAAGGTCGCTCTGCAGCCTCTCCAACCGGGGCCCCAGCTCGCCGGGTGTGACCCCGAGGCTTTTAGCGGCCGCCGCAAGCGTCGCGCGCAGGTCGGCGAGGTAGCTTAGCGCCGCCTCGCCAACCAGGGCTTCGACGCGCCGCACCCCCGCCGAGACCGCCTCCTCACCCGTGATCACAAACACCCCGAGCGTCCCCGTGCGCGCGACGTGGGTGCCGCCGCAGAGCTCGGTGGAGACGCTGCTCTTAGGGTCACGCTCGGGCGTTACCGAGACCATCCGCACGTTCGCGCCGTACTTCTCGCCGAAGAGCATCATGGCGCCCGCGGCGCGCGCCTCCTCTAACGGTACGACCCGCCACGAGACGGTGAAGTCAGCCTGGATCCAGCGGTTGACGAGGGCCTCGAGGCGCCGCAGCTCGCTTTCGGAGAGCGGTTGCGGGTGCGAGAAGTCAAAGCGCAGCCGCTCGGGCGCCACCAGCGAGCCCGCCTGCGCCACGTGCGTCCCCAAGACGCTCCGCAGCGCCGCGTGCAGGAGGTGCGTGGCGGTGTGGTGCTTTTCGGTCTCTGTGCGGCTCGGGTCCACCGCGGCGCGCACGCGTTGGCCGGTTTTGAGCGTGCCGCGCAGCACGCGCGCGTGGTGGACGACCACGCCGCCTTTGGTCTTGGTCGTGGTGGTGACCAAGGCTTTGCCCTCATGGTCGCCGCCACGCCACTCGAGCACGCCCGCGTCGCCGACCTGTCCGCCCCCCTCGGCGTAGAAGGGGGTGGTGTCCAAGACGACCTGGACATGCGTCCCTTCGCCCGCCTCGGAGACGGCCTCGCCCCCCTGCACGAGCGCGCGCACCGCCGCTTCGGCGTCGCGGGCGCTGTAACCCACGAACGCCGTCTCACCGTGCGCCTCGGCAAGCTGCCCGAAGACGTCGGTGCCCCCGAACAGCGCGCCCTCACCGCGCGCCGCTCGGGACAGGCTGCGCGCCGCTTCGCGCGCGTGCGCGTACCCCTCGCGGTCGACCCGCACGCCACGCTCCTGGGCCATCTCCTCGGTGAGGTCCAAGGGGAAGCCGTAGGTCTGCCAGAGGTCGAAGGCCACGTCGCCGGGCAGGGTGTCGCCGCCTAGCTCGTCCAAAAGCCCGGAGACGCGGGCGATCCCGCTCTCTAAGGTGCGCAAAAAGCTCTCCTCTTCGGCGCGCACGATCCCCTCGATGCGCGCCTGCGCGTCTTTGACCTCGGGGTAGGCCTCACCCATGGCCTCGACGACGCCGCTCACGAGCTGGTGCAAAACCGGTTCGCGCAGTCCGAGCAGGTACGCCTGGCGCGACGCGCGGCGCAGGAGCATCTTGATGACGTACCCCGCGCCGTCATTGGCGGGCAGGATACCGTCAGCGATGCACATGCTCACCGAGCGCACGTGGTCGGCGATGATGCGGTGGTGAACGCTCTCGAGGTCACGGTAGGGGACGCCGGAGAGCCGCTCTAGGCGCCGGATGATCGGTTGAAAGAGCTCGGTGGCGTAGGCGTCTTTGACGTCCGCGATGACCGCCGCGAAGCGCTCTAAACCGGCGCCCGTGTCGATGTTCTGCTGCGGCAAGGGCGTCAGCACGCCGTTTTCGAGGTTGAACTGGGTGAAGACGAGGTTCCAGATCTCGACAAAGCGGTCGCCGGAGCCGGTGTTGGGGCCGGTCTCGTCCGGCGAGCCGTACGCGGGGCCGCGGTCGTAAAAGATCTCCGAGCAGGGCCCGCAGGGGCCCGAACGCTCGTCTTTAATGGCGTTGGCGGGCCAGAAGTTCTCGCCCTCACCGAAGCGCGACAGGCGCGCCTCGGGCAACCCGACCTCGTCTTTCCAGATGTTGTAGGCTTCGTCGTCGTCCAGGTAGACCGTGGCGTAAAGCCTCTCGGGGTCGAGGCCGAGCCACTCGGGTGCGGTGAGAAACTCCCACGCCCACCCGATCGCCTCGCGCTTGAAGTAGTCGCCGAAGGAGAAGTTGCCGAGCATCTCGAAAAACGTGTGGTGCCGCCGCGTGCGCCCGACGTTCTCGATGTCCGAGTCCTTGCCGCCGGCGCGCATGCACTTCTGGCTCGTCGCGACGCGCGGCCAGACCCCCTCGACACCCGGAAACTTGGGCGTCGCGCCCTGGAAGTAGGGTTTGAACTGCTGCATCCCGGCGACGTTGAACAGCAAACCCGGGTCGTCGCTCTTAAGGGGCGCCGACGGGTAGATGAGGTGCCCTTTGCTGCGGAAGAACTCGAGGAACTTGCGCCGTAGCGCGTCTGGGCTGGTGCCCGCTTGGCTGCGGTCGCTGGCGCTCGGCGCATTGGTCGGTGACTGGGTGTGGCTCTGCACGTGGCCTCCTACGTAACGGCCCATTATACCGGCTCACCCCCCAGAGCGGCGTTATGAGCCGCCCCGGCGCGTTACTTGGGTAAGCGCGGCAGCACCCGCGCGCCGAAGTCGCGCACGAAGCGGTGCTGGTCGGGGTGGACGTTATGTAGATAGACCTCCGAAAAGCCCAGCGCCAAAAGCTCGTGCAGCCGGTCGAGGTGCTGCTCGAGGTCGGCCGAGACGCGCACCGGGCCGCGCAGGTCGCTCGGTTTGACAAACGCGGCGGCGGCGTCGAAAGCTTCGGGGTTCGGCAGGTTGGCGAGCACGGGGCTGTCGAAGATGTTCGTCCGCCACGCCTCAAACGCGGCCCGCTCGGCCTCCTGTTCGGTGGGCGCGTAGGCGAGCTGCAGCTGTAAGAGCATCGGTTTGCCGCGCCCCGCACCCCCCTGAAAGGCGTCTACGACCTCCCTAAGCTCGTCGGTCGGTTTGTTGACCGTGATGAGCGCGTCCGCCCAAGACCCGACCCACGCGGCCGTCTCGGGGGTGATCGCCGCGCCGACGAGCTTGGGCGGCTCCGCTGGCCGGGTGTAGAGCTGCGCGCCGTTAAGCCCGAAGTGGCCGCGGTGGGTGACCCGTTCACCGCGCCAGAGCGCGCGCATGACCTCGGCGGCCTCCAAAAGGCGCTCGTTGCGCTCGGCTTTGCTCGGCCAAGGTTGCGCGAGCGGGTGTTCGTTGAGGTTCTGCCCGCTGCCCAGAGCGAGCCAGAAGCGCCCCGGGAACATCTCGGCGAGCGTCGCCGCCGCCTGCGCGACGATGGCCGGGTGGTAGCGGCCGCCCGGCGCGTTCACGACGCCAAAGGGCAGCTCGGTCGCCTGCAGCGCCGCGCCCAGCCACGACCAGGCGAAGCCGCTCTGGCCCTGCCGCTCGCTCCAGGGGTAGAAGTGATCCGAACACATGGCCGCTGTGAACCCAGCCCGCTCGGCTGCCTGAGCGTACCTTAGGAGCTGGCTCGGGGGGTACTGTTCGTGCGAGGCGTGGTAGCCGATCGTTGCCATGCTTTACCCTATCGGGGGGGGGTTCGGGGGAACAGGGGCGTGCCGAACAGTGCTCCTCTGGTCGCGCGCCGCACCCGCGCACGGGGCGCTTTGCGCGTAGAGTTGAGCCGTTATGCGCCGCGCTCCCCCCGTCACCTCCACTAGCCTCGCGCTCGAGCTGCGCGCCACGCTGCTGCTCGCGCTCCCCCTCATCCTGGCGCAGCTCGCGCAGATGTCCATGTCGTTCGTCGACACCCTGATGGTCGGCCGCCTCGGCGAGGGGGCGCTCGCGGGGATCGCCTTGGGCGGGAGCGTCTACACCTTCGCGCTCATTGTCGGCATGGGGGTGATGTTCGCGGTCGGGCCGACCGTGTCACAAGCCTATGGCGCGGGGGATCGCGCCGAGGTCGGGCGCGCGCTGCGCGCGTCGCTCGTGTTGGCCGTGGGGTTGAGCGTCCCGGCTTGGCTGCTCTTTTGGCAGGTCGGGCCCTTGCTGCGCCTTTTGGGGCAAGAGGAGGCGACGGCGGCGCTCGCGACGCGCTACCTGCACGCTATCGCGTGGGGCTACCTGCCCGCGCTCTGGCTCACCGGGTTGCGCGGGCTTTTGGAGGGGCTAGCGCGCCCGCGCCCGGTGATGGTGATCGCGCTTTTGGGCGTCGCGCTCAACGTCGTCGCCAACTACGCGCTCATCTTCGGTCACTTCGGGCTGCCCGCCCTCGGGCTCGTCGGCAGCGGCTGGGCGAGCGCGTTGGTCTACTGGTCGATGTGCGCCGCGGCGGCCTTTTACGTGCACCGAGCGCTGCCGTGGGTGCAGCTGTGGCGCCTGCGGCGGCTCGAGCCCAGGACGCTCCGCGAGCTTTTGCGCGTCGGTTGGCCGATCGGCCTCACCTTGGGTTTCGAGACCGGGCTCTTCTCGGCGACCGCCGTGCTGATGGGGCTTTTCGGTACGGTCGCGCTCGCCGCGCACCAGATCGCCCTGCAGAGCGCGAGCTTTACGTTCATGGTGCCCGTGGGGCTCGCCACGGCGACCGCCGTGCGCGTCGGCCAGGCGGCGGGCCGCCGCGAACGGGGGGCGGTGCGGCGGGCGGGGGGGGTCGGTATCGCGCTGAGCGCCGCTTTCATGCTCCTCACCGCGCTGACCTTCTGGCTCATCCCGGAGCGCGTCGTGGGGCTCTACCTCGACGTCGGCGACCCCGCAAACGCCGACATCGTGCGCACCGCCACGCGCTTTCTCGCTTTCGCTGCCGCCTTTCAGGTGTTCGACGGGTTGCAGGTCAGCGCGGCGGGGGCGCTGCGCGGGCTCAAGGACACGCGGGTGCCGATGCTCATCTCGCTCGCGTCGTACTGGGGGGTAGGGCTGAGCACCGGGGTGCTGCTCGCGTTTCGCGGCGGCCTCGGGGGGCAGGGGCTCTGGTTGGGGCTCGTCATGGGGCTTTTGAGCGCAGCGCTGCTCCTTACCTGGCGCTTTCGCCGCACGACGCGGCCCACGCCCCAGCCCGCCGCGCCGCGCGTAACCGAGCCTGCAGGGAGCGGGCCGGTGAGGCCTATGCCGCCCGGCTCAGCCCTTGGGGGCGTCCCTGCGGGCGACAAGGGGGGCTGCGACGCCCCGCTAGAGCCCTAAGCGCAGCTCCGCGTAACAAAAAAAGGCGGCGAGGTTAAGGCTTGGTGAAACCTCGGCGCACCCCGACGACAAGCTTGTGTGATAGACTTCACGCGACTCATGAGGGACGCCTATGAAGCTCTCTAAAGCGCAACGCGAACGGCACCGCGGCGCGGCGCAGGCGCTCATCGCGCAGCTCGAGCGCCGCTTGGGGGGGCCGAACGCTGCGCGCCGCGACAGCCAGCGCCTCGCCGAGTGCGTCGGCGCCTACAAGGCCAAGCTGGAAGCCGATCTGCGCGACCGTGACCTCGTGCGGCTCAACCTCGAGCTCGCCGATCTGTACTACCGAGCGTGCAACGCCTCCAAAAGGGTCAAAGGGGCGGCGTAAGTCCGTGCTCGGTGTAGCGCGCCGGTGGGTATAGGGAGCCTCCACGTGCCACGGGCATCTTTGCGGCGTGGGCCGAGTGAAGCTCCTTGCTGCGGCGTAGAACCCGTCAGTCCCTTCCTACAAACTCTCGCGCTATAAGCCGCCAGGCCCCCACGCTAGTTTGATTTTCGCGGGGCGGCCCACGGTGGGTTAGGGGCTGAGCGAAAACCCGCTAAAGCGTCGCGCGCAGGTCCTAGCGCCGCGACGCCGTCAGCCAAGCGGGGAGCGCTCCCATGGGCTCGTCACGGTAGCGAAAGATCACCGCGACCATGAGCGCCGCCGCGTAGTGAAACTGCGGCAAACCGAGGCAGAAGGCGAGCAGCAGCACCGCGACGACAACGCCCCACCAAAAGGTGCGTCGCCGGGAGGTGTCATCGCTCGAGGGGGGGGATGTGGGTGCAACGGACATGGCAGCTCCTAGCGAGCGTAGCGCGATGTGAAAAATCTTACTGCAAAGTGGCGCACGATCGATGAGGCGCGGCGGGTGCGTGCCGCGATCCTTTAGCGCCGTTACGGGCGCGAGGCGCGCCGGGTCAAGCGCGCCGGCGACCAAAAGGGGCGCTCGGCGGGTGGTAGCGTTAGGCGGGAGGACGTTGTGGCACAGGCAATCTTGGTCGTTCCGACGGGGCAGCGCGTGGGGCTTACGAGCGTCGCTGTCGGGCTCGTACACGCCTTGGATCGCCGCGGGGTGCGGGTCGGGTTTTGCAAACCGGTGGCGCAGATGTCGGCGCGCGCCTCCGGGCGCGCACCCGAACCCGAGCGCTCGAGCCGCCTCGTCGAGCGCGTCGCGGGGTTTTCCCCCCCCGAGCCCGTGCCCGCGAGCGTCGCCGAGGAGCGCTTCGCCCACGCTCAGCGCGAGGTGCTCCTCGAGGAGGTCGTGGCCCGCTTCGAGGCAGCCGCGTCGCGCGCCGACGTGGTGGTCGTCGAGGGGCTCGTCGCGACCCCCGAGCAGCCCTACGCGGGCGCGCTCAACGCCGGCATCGCCCGCAGCTTAGACGCCAAGGTCCTCCTGGTCGCCGCGCCGGGCTCGAGCACGCCCGCGGAGCTCTCCGACACGCTCGAGCTCGCCGCGCAGGACTTTGGCGGCACCGAGGGGGGGCGGGTGATCGGTTGCATCCTCAACCAAGTCGGCGCCCCCCCCGAAGCGCACACCTTTATGCGGCTCGGCAGCGAACCGCAGCGCGACCCTGGCGCCTTCGAGGCGCAGCTGCGCGCCGAAGCGCCCGTTTTAAAGGGGGAGGGCTTTCGGCTCTACGGCGCCGTCCCCTGGGACCGCGACCTGCTCGCGCCGCGCGTCCGCGACGTGCAGGCGTTTTTAGGGGCGGAGGTGCTGCGCGAGGGCGACTTGGGGCGCCGCGTCACCGAGGTCGCCCTCGGGGCGAGCACCATGCTCAACGCCGCCAAACGCCTGTTGCCCGGCACGCTCTTTATCACCTCCGGCGACCGCGACGACCTGGTGATGGCCGCCGCCATGGCAGCTCTAAGCGGCCGCCCGATCGCCGCGCTTTTGCTCACCAACGGGCGCCGGCCGAGCGACGACCTGCTCGCGCTGTGCGCGCAAGGGTTCGCCACCGGTCTGCCGCTGCTGCTCGTCGCCGACGACTCGTTCGGGGCGGCGCTGCGGGTGCGCGGGATGGACCTCGAGATCCCCCTGGACGACACCGAACGCATCGCGCGCCTTGTCGAGCACGTCGCGGCGCACCTAGACGTCGAGGCATTAGAGCGCCGCACGCGCGGGGCCGCCGAAGGACGGCGCCTCAGCCCGCCGGCCTTTCGCTACCTCCTCGTCGAGCGCGCGCGCGCGGCCAACAAACGCATCATCTTGCCCGAGGGGGACGAACCGCGCACCCTGCGCGCGGCGACCATCTGTCTAGAGCGCAAGATCGCCCGCTGCGTGCTCCTAGGCGACCCCGACGAGATCCACGCGGTCGCCGCGCGCCACGGCCTGACCCTCCCCGAGGGGCTCGAGATCCTCCGCCCCGAGGAGCACATAGGGCGCTTTATCGAGCCGCTCGTCGCGCTGCGCAAGCACAAGGGGATGAACGCCCCCATGGCCGAGGAGGCCCTGCAGGACAACGTCGTGCTCGGCACCATGATGCTGCAGCAGGGTGAGGTCGACGGGCTCGTCTCCGGCGCGGTCCACACCACCGCCAACACGATTCGCCCCGCGCTGCAGTTGATTAAAACGGCGCCCGGGGTGCGGGTCGTGTCGTCGGTCTTTTTCATGTGCTTGCCGGAGCAGGTGTTGGTCTACGGCGACTGCGCCATCAACCCCAACCCGACGGCCGAGGAGCTCGCCGACATCGCCTTGCAGAGCGCCGACTCGGCGGCCGCTTTCGGTATTCCGCCGCGCGTCGCCATGCTGTCGTATAGCACCGGCACCTCGGGGGCGGGCTCCGACGTCGAAAAGGTGCGCGAGGCGACCCGCATCGCCCAGGCACGGCGGCCCGACCTGCTCATCGACGGCCCTTTGCAGTACGACGCCGCCGCGATAGAGACGGTGGCGCGGAGCAAGGCGCCCGGCTCCAAGGTGGCGGGGCGCGCGACGGTCTTTATCTTTCCGGACTTAAACACGGGCAACACCACCTACAAGGCGGTGCAGCGCTCGGCAGATGTCATCAGCATCGGGCCGATGCTGCAGGGCCTTAAAAAACCCGTGAACGACCTCTCCAGGGGGGCGCTCGTCGACGACATCGTCTTTACCATCGCGCTGACCGCGATTCAGGCTAAGCAGGCAGAACAAGCGGCGCAGGTAGAGCGCTCCGCCTAGCTGCTCTAGGGGGGCTGCTGCGCGTGCGGCTGGGCCCGCCGCTGCCTAGCACGTGATCTGGACGGAGCGCACGCCTAGCGCCGCAGGTGGCGCTCACCCCACTGGCTGATCGCGCGGATGACCTCCTGTAGGTCGCGGCCCGCTTCGGTGAGGGCGTAGCGGGTGCGCGGGGGGGAGGTCGACGTGACCGTTTTGGAGAGGATCCCGCACGCCTCCAAACGCTCGAGGCGCTGCGCCAAGGTCGTCGGGTTGCACCCGCCGATGTCGCGGCCTAGCTCGTTAAAGCCTTTGTCGCCGGCCAAAAGTGACCGAATGATGTGGAGCGTCCACTTCTCCTGCAGCAGGTTCACCGAGGCGTGAACCGGACAGGTAGGGGTGTGGCCGCCCGCACCGCACGCCGCTCGCACGCCCCGTGCTGATTCCCTTTCGCGCTCGCTCCGCTTCTCTGGCATCGTCTAGCTGTCCTCGCCGCCTCACCCTAACCGCTGTGTGCCGGAGGGCGCGTTGCAGCGGTAACGACGCGGCGCGCGCTGCTGCAGGCGGCTGCGCGAAACCACCCGCGAACGCCTCGGCAGGTGCGTCGGCGGCCCCTCACGGTGAGACCGTCACGCGTAACGTCGCAGGGGGCAACCCGAGACACCCGCCGCCCTTTTGCTCGGAGGCGCAACTAGCTTACAATAGGGGCATCACCACGCTCGGCGCCCCTTGGGGGCCGGGTTCCTATGACAACAGACGCCGCCGCGGACCCGCGCACCCTCGCTGCTCGAGCCGCCAAGTCCATGTCGCGTAGAGGAGTTTATGTTTAAACCTTATCAACGTCACCCCTTTGAAGTTCGCTTGGCGCACGTGCTCATCGCCTTCTTTACGCTCGCCGTTCTAGGGGGGTTCTACTACACCTTCGGCGGTCCCATCCCGTACCTCATCAACTGGAATGGCCCTAGGGGGGAGGCGTTTACGGGGCGCTACGAGGTGCTCGGTACGCTCCCGCCGAACCCGGAGGAGGCGCTCGCTTCGGGGCGCACCTTCGAGGCGACCTACCCCTACACGGTGATGGTGTGGGGGGGGCGCCGCGCTGGGGTCGTCGCGGCGGCGCAGAACCAGAACGGCACCCCGACGCTTAACAGCATCACCGTGCACCGCGGCCCCGTGGTGTGCAGCGCGGCGCAGCGCTGGGGGGTTGAAACTAGCGTGGTGTGTGACGACAAACACGCCTACTAAAGGCTGCTGCAGGCGTCAAGGCCCCTAGCGGTTGGGCGGAGGGTACACCCTCCGCCTTTTGCACGGCTTGGCAGATGTCACGACCGACTCGGGACTGAGCTGGGGCGGGGTCGCGAGCTAGCGACCGAGCGACGCGCGCAGGCGCCGAAGGGCCGCCTCCGGCGTTTCGCCGAAGACGAGGTGGAAGTACACCCCGTCTTCGGGGCGGGCGGCGCGCCGCAGTTCGCGCAGCTTCGCCTGCGCGTGGTGGTAGGTGTACGCCTCGGCGAGGGGGGCGTCGGCGAAGGTGTGGGTCACCGTGAGCGCCCCTTTGCGGGAGACTTCAACGATAAAAAACGGCATAGGCGAGCCTTACACCTCGGCACCTTGGTCCGTGACCGTCGCGCAGGCGTTTTGACCCACGCCGGAGCTGCGCGGTGGGGTCGGGTACAGCGTAATCCTGTAGCCTAATCCTACACCAACCTCCGCCGCACATAAGAGCTCACGATGTCGACGACCACCACGAACGCGATGATCACGAGGAGGATCATCGAGATCTCCTCCCAGCGCCGAAACTGGATGCGCTGGCTGAGGAGGCCGCCGATACCCCCCGCCCCCACGAGCCCCAACACCGAGGCGGCGCGCAGGTTGATCTCGAAGCGGTACAGGACGTTCGAGGCGAACTCCGGCATGACTTGCGGGAGCACGGCGTAGACGAAGGTGTGCACCGGCCCCGCCCCCGTCGCCCGCAGCGCCTCGCCGGGGCCGGGGTCGATCGACTCGATGATGTCGCTAAACATCTTGCCCAAAAAGCCTACCGAGTTGACGCCCAGGGCCATGATTCCCGCGACCGCGCCCGGGCCGATGGCGGCGACGAAGATGATGGCGAAAAGGAGCTCTGGAAAGACCCGCACCCCGGCCAAGATGCCCCGCCCCGGCAGCGCGCCGCGACCCCCTCCCATGAGGTTAGCCGCGGAGATAAACGCGAGCGGCACCGACAAGACGCCGCCGATGACGGTGCCGATGACCGCCATGTAGAGCGTCTCCATCATCGCCTCAAAGGCGCGGCCGAAGATCTCCTGCGAGGGGTTGGCGAAGCCCCGTGCGAGCGGCGCGAGGTTGCGTTGCGCGCCGCTGATGACGCGCTCCCACGAGACGTTTTGCAGCGTCAGCAAGCAGAGCAGCGTCACGGCGACGAGGAAAAAGCCGAGGGCGTACTGAAAGGCTTTTGTGCGGCGCGCGTGCGGCGGGGTCGGGGGGATGGCGCTGAGATCACGCGCGCGCTTGCGGCTTGGCGCGGCCATCAGGTGAGCCTCGAGCGCACCCACGCGGAGGCCGCGTCGATGATCGCCACCACCACAAAGGTCACCAGCAGCAAGACCGTCAGGCGCCGGTACTGAAAGAGGGCGGTATAGGTATTAAGGAGCTGACCCACGCCACCCGCGCCGACAAACCCCAGCACCGTCGAGGCGCGCACGTTGACCTCGAAGATGTAGAGGATGTAGGAGACCAAGCTCGCCGCGACCTGGGGCACCACCCCGTAGACGATGACGTGCGTGCCGCTCGCGCCGCTCGCGCGGAGCGCCTCCAAGGGGCCGGGGTCGACCGCCTCGACGTACTCGCTACCGAGCTTGGCGAGGATGGAGAGCGTAAAGATGGTTAGCGCCACCACCCCCGGCAGCGGCCCCAGGGCCAGCACGCCCACCAAAACGGCGGCGTAGACGAGGTCGGGGATGCTCCGCAGCACCGTCATCAGGGTGCGCGAGAACCACAGGAGCAACCCGCTGGGCGAGGTGTTGCGCGACGACCAGAAAAGCCACGGGAGCCCCAAAAGGACACCGAACACCGTCCCTAACCAGGCCATCTGCAGCGTCTGAACGAGGGGGCGCCCGATGTCGGAGAGCGCGCGCCAGTCGGGCGGCCAGAAGTTGCGGAAAAAGAGCACGAAGTCGACCGTGCTCCCCCAGAGGTCGTCTAGGCGAAACCCCGTCTGCACGGCCGAGACGTAAAGGAGCAAGGCGAACGCGAGCCACACGCCCCACGACAGCAGGCGCGGTGCGAGCGGGCGCTGCGGCAGCGCGGGGGGGGGCGGCTTAGCCTCAGGCAGCGCCACGGAGGTCCCGTTCCTTGTCGATGGGGCGCCCGTAGATCTCCTCGAAGACGCGGTTCGTGGCCTCTGCCGGGGTGCCGTCGAAGACCACCTCGCCGCCCCGCATACCGATGATGCGGTCGGCGTAATCGCGCGCCATGTCGATAAAGTGCAGGTTGACGAGCGTGGTGATGCCGTCCTCGCGGGAGATGCGTTTAAGGTCGCTCATCACCGCGTGCGAGGTCGGCGGGTCGAGGCTCGCGACGGGCTCGTCGGCGAGCATGATCTCGGGGTCTTGGGCCAGGGCGCGGGCGATACCGACCCGCTGCTGCTGACCGCCCGAGAGGGCGTCGGCGCGGACAAAGGCCTTATCGGGAATGCCGACGCGCCGCAGGCAGTCGTGCGCCAGAGCGATGTCGGCTTCCGAAAAGATGCCTAAAAGGCTCAGTGCGGGGTTGGCTTGCCCGAGGCGGCCGGAGAGGACGTTGCGCAGCACCGTCGAGCGCTTGACCAAGTTAAAGGTCTGAAAGATCATCCCGATGGGCGTGCGCATGGCGCGCAGCTCGCGCCCCTTGGCCTTGGTGATCGAGCGCCCGTTAATCAGCACCTCGCCCGAGGAGGGGACGACGAGGTTGTTGATGGTGCGGATCAGGGTCGACTTGCCCGCGCCGGAGAGCCCGACGACCACGACGAACTGGCCTTTGGGGATCTCTAGCGAGATCCCCTTGAGGGCTCTAAAGCCGTTCGGGTAGACGACCCCGACCTCGTTAAACTGGATCATACCGTTAGTTTACCCGCTCGCTTGGGGGGCTCGAGCGAGGGCCCCGAGGGGGCAAAAAGAGGACCTCGAGCCGGGCTCGAGGTCGCGTAACGTGCGTCAACGCTGCGCTTACTGGTCGAAGAACGCCGAGGTCTCGCGAACGATGTCGAACGCCGAAGCCTCTACCGGGGCAAAGGCGGTGACGTTAAAGAGCTCGCTGGTGAGCGCCTCGCCCTCCTCGGTGTCGGCGATGTCAATGAGCGCTTGGGCGATCTCTTGGGTCAGCTCCGGGTCGAGCCCGGCGCGCACCACGACGCCGTCGTTGGGGATGGGGTCGGTGTACCCGAGCACGCACACCTGTTCCATCACGTCGGGAAAGTCGCCCTCGATAGCGGTGCGGGCGTCGTTAAACGACACCGCCACGTCGACGTCGCCGTTATAGACCGCGAGGATCGCCGCGTCGTGCGACCCGGCGAAGATCGCCTGCATGTCCGTGTCGGGGTTGATGCCGTGCTGGGAGTTGAGGTAGACGAAGGGGAACTGGTAGCCCGAAGCCGAAGCGGGGTCGACGAAGGCGATGGTGCGGCCCACGAGGTCGCTAAAGTCCTCGATACCCGAATCGCAGCGGACGCTAAACTGCGACAGGTAGGTCGTCTCGCCGTTACGCACCGACGCGAGGATCACCTCGGCGCCGTGGCGGTCCATGGCTTGCACGAGGGCGGCGGGGCCGAAAAAGCCGATGTCGACGCGGCCCGTGCCCATCGCTTCGACGAGCCCCGTAAAGTTGGTCGACACAAAGGTCTCGACCGGGATGCCGATGCGCTCGGTGAGCATCTCGGCGATCGGGTCGAGCGAGTCGACGATGCGGTCGGCTTCACGCGAGGGCACCATACCGAGCACGAGCGAATCGGGGCGGTCGCCTTGGGCCAGAGCAGGGGTCAGGGCGAGCGTCAGACCTACGGCTAGGGTGCGTTTAAGCATCTTTCCTCCTTGAGGTTCTCTTAAAGGCTCTCTAGAGACTACCGCATTTGGCATCGAGATTGGCGCGCTCTAAAGTGCAAACCTCCCAAGTCTAACCGCCCCCTCGTCAGGGGGGTGTCAGGTGCCGGGTTCTGACAAGGGTCTGACATCCACCCTTTAGGGTCGGAAAACACGGGGAGGTTTTCGCGCCCCTCGCTTGGAGGTCAAGATGAACGTGCAACGCCTGACGAGCCTGCTGCTCCCGCTACTCGCCCCTTTGGGTCTGGCGGCGCAAGCGCCCGAATGCCCGCGCGGCATCCTGGACGTCCGCTTTTGCGACGAGGACGGCGACCTGTTGGCGGACGTGCCCACCGATCCCGCCGAACTCGTCGACCCCGACACCCTCATCTTTTCCTACACGCCCGTCGAGGACCCCGCGGTGTACGCCGACGTCTGGGCGGATTTTCTCGCGCACATGGAAGAGGTCACGGGGCGGCGCGTGCAGTTTTTTCCGGTCGACTCGAACGCCGCGCAGCTCGAGGCGATGCGCGCGGGGCGTTTGCACGTCGCCGGGTTTAACACCGGCGGCGTCCCCTTCGCGGTCAACGTCGCGGGGTTTCGCCCCTTCGCCATGATGGCGGCGGAGGACGGGTCCTACGGTTACGAAATGGAGATCATCGTTCCGGCGGACAGCGACATCCAGGAGGTCGCCGACCTTAGGGGTCGCACCCTGACCTTTACCGAAGAGACCTCGAACTCGGGGTTCAAAGCGCCGAGCGCCATTTTGCAGGGCGAGTTCGGGCTTGTGGTCGGCGAGGACATCGAGCCGCTCTTCTCGGGGGGGCACGACGTGTCCATCCTGGGGGTGGCCAACCGCGACTACGAAGCGGCTTCGATCGCCAACTCCGTCAAAGCGCGCATGATCGAGCGCGGCGTCGTCGCGGCCGACGACTTTCGCGTGATCTACACCTCGGAGACCTTTCCGACGACCGCCTACGGCCACGTCTACAACCTAGAGCCCGAGCTGGCCGAAAGGGTCCGCGAGGCGTTTTTCTCCTACGACTGGGAGGGGACACCGCTCCAGGAGGAGTTTAGCCGAAGCGGCGAGGCGCAGTTTATCGAGATCTCGTACGAGGAGACCTGGGCCGTCATCCGGCAGATCGACGAGGTCACCGGCGTCAACTACACGGCGCCTTGAGGACGAACGTAGATAGAGGCGTTCTCCGGCCCAGTCGCGATGACTGGGCCGGTTTGTACCGAAGAGGTTGTGATGCTGGAAATCGATGGTCTCACCAAAATCTACCCGACGGGCGACCGGGCGCTTCAAGGGATCACCCTGCAGCTCCCTAGAGGCCAAGTGCTCGCGCTGATCGGCCCTTCGGGGGCGGGTAAGTCCACCCTTATCCGCTGCGTCAACCGGCTCGTCGAGCCTTCGGGCGGCGCCATAAGGCTTAACGGCACCGACCTGACCCGCTTGGGTCCCGCTGGGCTCCGCCGCGCGCGGCGCAAGTTGGGGATGATCTTTCAGGAGTACGCGCTTTTAGAGCGGCTTACGGTGATGGAAAACGTGCTCTCCGGGCGGCTCGGCTACGTGGGGTTTTGGGCGAGCGCGCTCAGGAGGTTTCCGCAGCGCGACGTCGACGAGGCTTTTCGGCTTCTTCAACGCGTCGGGTTGGAGGCGTTTGTCGACAAGCGCGCCGACGCCCTCTCGGGCGGTCAGCGTCAGCGGGTCGGCATCGCCCGGGCGCTGCTTCAAGACCCCGACGTCTTGCTGGTCGACGAACCGACGGCGAGCTTAGACCCCAAAACGGCGCGGCAGATCATGCGGCTCATTACCGAGCTGGCGAAAGAGCGGGGTTTAAGCGCGATCATCAACATTCACGATGTCGCCCTCGCCAAAGCGTTTGCGGAGCGCGTCGTCGGACTCCGCTCCGGCGAGATCGTCTTCGACGGGGCGCCGGAGCGCCTTTCGACGGCGGTGCTGACGCGCATCTACGGCGAGGAGGATTGGGGCGAAGCGGCGGCGCCTGAGACGCGGCCGACCGGAGGCGCGCCCGCGGCGACGGCCGCGCGTCCGGTTGCGACGGTGGGTTCGGGGGCGCCGCGGTGAGCGCCCCCGCGTCCAGGCGCTGGACGCCGCCCCCGCTGATCCGTAACCCCTACCTGCGCTACGGGCTCCTCGTGGCTGGGCTTGCCTACCTCGTCGCGGGGGTGCTCAGCGTACCGGTGGACTGGGCGCGGGTCGCGCAGGGGGCCGAACGCAGCGCGCGGCTGTTCGGCGAGTTTCTGCGGCCCGACTTCACCTCGCGTTGGACGGATATTCAGATCGGGCTTTTAGAAAGCCTCACCATGTCGGTGGTGGCGACCGTTGCGGGCGTCGCTTTAGCCGTCCCCGTAGCTTTGGGCGCCGCGCGCAACCTCGCCCCCCTGCCCGTCTACCTGCTCTGCCGCGCTTATGTCACCCTCGTCCGCACCTTTCCAGAGGTCGTTATCGCCATCGTCTTCGTGGTGATGATGGGTTTCGGACCGTTTGCGGGTCTTTTGACGCTCGTTCTGGCGACCACGGGGTTTATCGCCAAGCTCCTGGCTGAGGACCTCGAGGACATCGACCGCGCGCCGCTCGAGGCGGTGCGCGCGAGCGGCGCGTCGTGGGCGCAGCTCATCCTCTACGGTGTGCTGCCGCAGGTCGCGCCGCGCTTCGTGGGGCTTTTCGTCTACCGGCTCGACATCAACTTCCGCGAATCGACCATTTTGGGAATCGTTGGCGCGGGCGGCATCGGGGCGACCCTGACGACCGCCATGTCGCGTTACGACTTCGACACGGCCGGGGCGGTGCTCATTCTAATTATCGCCGTGGTGCTGGCGCTCGAGCTGCTCGCCGGGGCCGTCCGGAAGCGGGTGAGTTGATGCCGGTGACGACGCGCGTGACCCCAGAGGGCCCGCGGCGCGTGTGGCACCGCCACACCCCGCAAGAGCGACTGCGTTACGCTCTGGGTTGGGCGCTCGGGGTGCTCGTCTTAGCGCTCTGCTGGCGCCTCATCGCGGCGCAAACGACCTGGCTGTTCGTGCAGGACGCGCCGCGGCAAGCGGGCGATCTTTTCTCGCGCATGCTGCCGCCCCGTTGGTCGTACGCGCCCACGCTCCTGCGGCCGCTTTGGGACACGCTCAACATCGCCACGCTAGGGACGCTGTTGGCGCTTCTCGTGGCTACCCCGGTGGCCTTTATGGCGGCGCGCAACACGACCCCGCACCCGCTGCTGCGCGCCGCGGCGCTGCTCATCATCGTAGTGAGCCGCAGCGTGCACTCGCTTATCTGGGCGGTCTTTTTGGTCTACTTGGTCGGGCCGGGGGTGTTCGCCGGGGTGATCGCGATCGCGCTACGTTCAGTCGGGTTTATCGCGAAGTTGCTCTTTGAAGCCATCGAGGAGATCAACCCCAAACCGGTCGAGGCGGTGCGGGCGACGGGGGGGAGCGGCCTGCAGGTCCTGACCTACGGCGTGGTGCCGCAGGTGTTGCCCGCGTGGACGGGGATCTCGGTGTTTCGTTGGGACATCAACATCCGCGAGTCGACCTTTTTGGGCCTCGTCGGGGCGGGCGGTATCGGGTTGCAGCTCAACGCTTCTGTCAACGCGCTCGCGTGGGCGCAGGCGAGCGTCATCTTTATCGCCATCTTTGGGCTCGTCCTCTTTTCCGAATGGGTATCGGCAAGGGTTCGGGGGGCGATCACCTGAGGTAGCGGGTGCCGTGAAAGCTTTGGGTGACGCTCGGGCACGGTGCCGGTCGCTCCGCGACGCCTGACGACGCCTTTCAATTGCTTTGACGACTGGGCGAAGCGCAGGGGTCAAGGCCGAAAGGAGCGCGCGAAAACGAGGACGGGTCGGCGTGCATTCCTGAACAGGTGTCTTGTGCCCCCTAGAGAACGCATGCGAGCCGTATCAGTGTGTATGGGTTGCTCTTTAGGGCAACCCGTGCGGATGGCGCAGCACGAGGGTGAGTGGGGAAGAGTGCCTCTGGGCGATGACGAAAAGGGTTGGCTTTGCCAACCCTTGCCGTGTTAGTCGGGAGATACGCGCAGCAAGTCCCACGGGGGGTCGCTACCGCTAGCCTTTCGGAACGTGCGCGCAGGGCGACTTCTGGTCCTCTTATCAAGTTATCAAGGTGAGAGCACAGCCAACCAGATGATACCTGCTCTTCACCGTGAGCTGACGCCTGATACCGCTGTGACATCCGCTCTTTACCCTGTTGGGGGACCTTCCAGGAAGGTCGTCCCCACATGTCCACGGAGGTGGGTATGAGAGGTGTAGACGCGACGGTTGCAACGGTAGCCGAGCACCAGGGTAGAGGGCTGCGCTACATGCTTGGGCAGCTGCCGGGGGCGCGAAAAGGTTTTTCGGCTTGGGCGGCGTGGGTGCGCTCCGCTTTCGAGGTCAGTTTGAGCCCTTGGCGTGAGCCGTCGCCCCTTTCGAGCTCCTCTCGGGTGTGGGTGGCTGCGCCCCTCCTCGAAGAAGCCGTCGACGACCTCCTGACGGCGCTCGCCCCCTGGCCCTGGCGCCAAGCGCGCGCGGCGCAGCTCGCCGCGTCGCTGCGGGCGAGCCTCGAGGGGGCGCTCGGGCGCCCCGCGCGCGTCAGCGACCTCTTTTCAAACTGGACAGTCGCTTGGCTCGCGGCTCGCCCCGAAGCCGAGCGGCCGCTCGCCGAACGCCTGCTGCGCGAGCTGTCGTTACAGCCCGGCGCGCTCAGCGAAAGGCCGTCAGGCGCGCGCCACGCGCATCTGCCCTCCGCCTGACAAAGCCTTGACGTTCTCCCAGTACGCTTCATTCCGGAGGTTAGACCGAACCATGAAAAAACTCGCACTGCTCGCTTCGCTCTCGCTGGGTGCCGCCTTCGCCCAAGACCTTAACGGTGCGGGCGCGTCGTTCCCCGACCCGCTCTACCAAGAGATGTTTGCCGCGTACAACGAGGAGTTCGGCATTCAGGTCAACTACCAGGCCATCGGCTCGGGCGGGGGGCGTTCGGCGCTGCTCGACCAGACGGTCGACTTTGCCGGTACCGACGCCGCGTTTAGCGACGAAGAGTTGGCCGACGCGCCGGGGACGATCCTCCACATCCCCACCGCGAGCGGCGCGGTCGTCTTGGGTTACAACTTCGCGCCGTTGGCCGAAGAGCCCGAGGGGGGGCTGACCCTCTCCGGCGAGGTGGTCGCCGACATCTTCCTCGGTAACATCACCGAGTGGTCGGACCCGGCGATCGCCGAACTCAACCCCGGCGCGGAGCTCCCCGACCTGCCGATCACCGTCGCGCACCGCTCGGACGGTTCGGGGACGACGGCGATCTTCGTCGACTACCTCGCCAAGGTCTCGGAGCAGTGGGCGAGCGAGGTCAGCACGGGGCCGCAGACGAGCGTCTCGTGGCCGACGGGGATCGGCGGTGACGGCAACGCGGGGGTCACCAACATCATCGCGCAGACCCCCGGCGCCATCGGCTACGTCGCGCTCGAGTACGCGATCGAAAACAACGTGACCTACGCGAACATGATCAACGCCGCGGGCAACACCGTCGAAGCGACCCTCGACGCGGTCGCCGCTGCCGCCGACGTCGAGATGCCCGCCGACCTCCGCGCGACCTTTACCAACTCCGAAAACCCCGACGCGTGGCCCGTTGCGGGCTTTACCTGGGTGGTCATGTACGAAGACCAGAACTACGCGGGGCGCAGCCGCGAGCGGGCGCAGCAGACCCTGGACCTCATTCGCTGGATGATCACCGACGGTCAGCGCTTTAACAACCCGCTCAACTACGGCCAGATCACCGGTTTTCCGCAGGAGCGCGCGCTCGAGCTTCTAGACGGCGTCAACTACGGCGGTCAGCCGCTCTCGGGTAACTAAACGCGCTTAAGCCCCTGTGGGTTGGCCTGCGGGCCGACCCTTTTCGCATTCTTTGACCCCGCTCCGTTGGATGACAACCGGCTTACCCCGCCTCGGCGCGGCGCGGCTATGATGGAGCGGGTGCTGCGCTCGGGGCGAGGGCGCGACCCGATCCCAAACACAAGTGAGGTTGTAGTGTTAGCGAGGTTTTACCGTGAGTGAGGTTCGGCCCAGTATCGCGCCCCAGGTGGGGGTAGCGACCAGAAGGCGGCCCTTACAGAGCGCGTCGGTTCTCTCCGGCGACCGCATCTTTGCGTTTTTGATCCTGCTGCTCGCGCTCGGTGTAATGGCGATCTCCGTACTGATCGTCTGGGTGCTCGTCGACAACGCGCAGCTAGCGTTTGAAAATTTTGGCGTTTTTAACTTTCTTGTTTCCAACGTCTGGAACCCCCCCGCCAGGGAGTTCGGGGCGCTCGCCTTTCTGGTCGGGACGCTGGTGACGAGCCTCGGGGCGCTGTTGTTGTCGGTCCCCTTCGCGGTCGCAGCGGCGCTCTTTATCACCGAGTACGCGCCGCGGTGGCTCGCTGAGCCGGTGAGCTACCTCGTCGAGCTGCTCGCGGCGATCCCCAGCGTGGTCTACGGCTTCTGGGGGGTGACGGTGTTGGTGCCCTTGGTCCGCGAGTTTCAGGTCTTCGTCCTCCGGACGCCCGGACTGCGCGAGATCCCCTTTCTGCGAGGCGCCCCCATGGGCTACGGCGTGCTCGCGGCGATCATTATCCTTGCGATCATGATCATCCCCTACACGGCTGCGGTCGCGCGCGACGTCATCCGGCTCGTGCCCCGAGACCAGCGCGAGGCGGCCTACGCGCTCGGCGCGACCAAGTGGGAGGTGCTGCGCGACGCGGTGCTCCCCTACGCCCGCGCGGGCATCTTCGGCGGGATCATCCTGAGCTTGGGGCGCGCGCTCGGTGAGACGATCGCGGTCACCATGGTGATCGGCAACAACACCCGCATCTTGACCTCGCTCTTCGACCCGGCCGCGACGATGCCCTCGATTATCGCCTCGCAGTTTCCCGAGGCGCTCGACCCGCTGATGCGCTCGAGCCTGATCGCCATCGGCCTCTACCTCTTTTTCGCCACCCTGCTGGTGAACCTCATCGCGCGCTTTATCATCTACAAGCTGAGCCCGAAAGGGGTGCTGGCGTGAGCTTGGCGTCTCTAAGCTACCCGCGTAAAAAGCGGCGCCGCTTCGCCAACGGCGCTGCCGCGGTCGTGATCACGCTCTTCGCGGCGATCGTGCTGGCCCCTTTGATGTTTATCTTCTACTACCTCATCGCGCAGGGGTTTTCGGCCTTTTCGTTCGAGCTCTTCCGCTTTCCGAGCGGGGGCAACCTGATCGGGCGCATCGGGCACGCGATTTTGGGTACCGGCATCCTGCTGCTCATCGCCACCGTGATCGGCGCGACGCTCGGCATCGGCGCGGGTATCTTCCTCGCGGAGTTTCCGCGGCACCCGCTCGTAAGGCCCGTGCGCGTGCTCTCGGACGTCCTCTTGGGGGTGCCCGCGATCGTCATGGGGCTCGTCGCCTACGGCCTGCTGGTCGTCGGGGGCGGTTACAGCGCGTGGGCTGGCGGGGTGGCGCTCGGCTTTATCATGATCCCTTACGTCGTGCGCACGACCGAGGAGATCATGAAGCTCGTACCGCAGAGCGTCCGCGAGGCGGCCTATGCCCTCGGGTTGCCGAAGTGGCGCACGACCCTCTCGGTGGTGCTGCCGGCGGCTCTTAACGGCATCGTGACGGGGACGCTGCTCGCCATCGCGCGCGTCGCGGGCGAGGCGGCGCCGCTCCTTTTCACGGCGTTCGGTAACAACTTCCTCAACACCGACCCGAATAGGCCCATGGCCGCGCTGCCGCTTCTAATCTTCCGCTACGCGCGCGACCCCAACCCCGGGTTGCAGCAAACGGCGTGGGCGACCGCCCTGTTTCTCGTGTTTTTCGTGTTCGTCACCACCTTGGTGACGCGCTTCGTCGTCGGTAGAGGAGTGCTGAAATGACGGTTTACGTCTCCCCACAAACGCAGACCCAGGAGGCGCCCGCCGCGCGGAGCGACCTGTTGCGGATTGAAAACCTTAACATCTACTTCGGCCATACCCACGTGGTGCGCTTCGTCACCATGCAGATCCAGCCGAACACCGTCACCGCCCTTATCGGCCCCTCGGGGTGCGGCAAGACGACCTTTCTGCGCTCGTTAAACCGCATGCACGACCTTACCCCGAGCGCGCGCATCGAGGGTACGGTCAACTACCACGGTGAGAACATCTACGGCAAGGGGGTCGACGCGGTCGACGTAAGGCGCCGCATCGGGATGGTGTTTCAAAAACCCAACCCGTTTCCGACGATGAGCATCTACGACAACGTGGTCGCGGGGCTCAAGCTCGCGGGGGAGCGTAGAAAATCGCGGCTCGACGAGGTCGTCGAGCGCTCGCTCAAGCAGGCCGCCCTCTGGGACGAGGTCAAAGACCGCCTCAAAACCCCGGCGACGGGCCTTTCGGGGGGGCAGCAGCAGCGGCTTTGCATCGCGCGCTCCTTGGCCGTCGAACCCGAGGTGCTCCTCATGGACGAGCCGACCTCGGCGCTCGACCCGCAGTCGACGCAGCGCATCGAGGACCTCATGAGCTCGCTTAAAGAGTACGTCACCGTGATCATCGTGACGCACAACATGCAGCAAGCGGCGCGGGTCTCGGATAAAACCGCCTTTTTCCTGCTCGACGAGTCGGTCACCTCGAAAGAGGGGCAGACGAGTCTGATCGAGTTCGACGACACCGACAAGCTCTTTACCAACCCGTCGGACCCGCGCACGGAGGCCTACATCACCGGGCGCTTCGGGTAAGCCGCGCTGCGTCTGTCAAGAGGCCACGCGCACGTTGCGCGCTCGGTTTCGGGGTAGGCTCGAGCCAACGCCTGTTTTGGAGGAGCCGAGATGCTTCACGTCGCGCGTCAACGCGTAGCCCGAACCGTTTCCCTCGCTCTGCTCGCGCTCGTGGCGAGCGCCCAAGCGGCGCCCAGCTCGCACGTCGACATCGACACAGGGGAGGGTGAAAGCCTCTACCTCGCGAACTGCGCAAGCTGTCACCTCGCGTCCGGCGAGGGCGTCCCCGGCGTCTTTCCACCCCTGGTGCGGCACGTGCCTAACCTCGAGGCCGCCGAGGGGGGGCGCGCGTACCTCATCAACATGATGCTCTACGGGGTGCAGGGGGAGATCGAGGTCTTGGGCGAGCGCTACAACGGCGTGATGCCCGGTTGGCGGGGGCTCTCCGACGAGGCGATCGCCGACCTCCTCAACTACATCAGCGTCGCGTGGGGCAACGCCGAGAGGTTGCCCGAAGGGTTCGAGGCGTACACCCCCGACGAGGTCGCCGCGCAGCGGGAGCCGGAGCTCGGGATGCGCGAGGTCTACGAGCAGCGCCTGGCGCTCGAGGTGCCTCAGGACTGAACCCGCGCCGCTCTTTAGGCGCCTGCGCCTCCCGTAGGCGTGCGGTGTGCAGGTCGTAGCTTGTGGCTCGTGGCCAGTAGCTCGTGGTCTTCGGGTTACTATCTCTAGACGTCGGCTGAGAACGGGACCCGTGGGCTAGCTCAGGTTGCGCCCGAGCAGCCGCTCGACGATGACCACGTCGCGCCACACCCCCCGGAGCTGCGCGTGCTTTTCGTACACCCCGACCTCGCGGAAGCCGTGGCGGTAAAGGAGCGCCCTCGAGGCGGCGTTATCGACGAAAACGCGGGCGACGAGCTTCCAGAGGCCGGCGTCCTCGCACGCTCGCACAAAAGCGGCCATCAGGGCGCTTCCGACGCCGCGTCCGCGCGCTTCGGCGCCCACGTAAACTGAGAACTCGGCGACGCCGCCATAGCAGGCCCTGGGCCGGTAGGGCGCCGCCGCGATCCACCCCACGACCGTCCAGCCCCCGGCGTTACCCCCGCGCTCGGCGACCAGCACGGGGTGCTGCGGCCGCTCCAACCAGGCGCTCAGCTCACCTGGGGAGCGCTCGCGGGTCTCGAAGGTCGCGCGGCCCGACCGGATGCCCTCGTTGTAGATCCGCGCGATGCAGGGTAGGTCCGCCGCGGTGGCGGGGCGGACGCGCAGCGCCGAGGGTGCGGCAGGGTCAGGCGCCACGGCGGGGGGTGCTGGGGGGGCAGCGGCAGGGGTCACGGCGACAGCCTAACCTAGAACGGCGCGGTCGGGCCGACGCTCGCCCTAAGCCTCTGCCCCCCGTTCCCCCTCGTCGCGCGCGACGAGCGTCAGCACGGTGTAGCGCGCGACGGTTTCGTCCAGCTGGTTGGTGAGCAGGACGTCCCACGCCACCACCCCCGTCGCGCGCGCTTCGCCCTCGCGGCGCTCGCGCGCGGTCTTCTGCTTGACCGTCAGGGTGGCCTGGATGGTGTCGCCGATGCCGACCGGGGTGATAAAGCGCAGGTCCTCTAAGCCATAATTCGCGAGCACGGGGCCGGGCGCCGGGTCGACGAAGAGCCCGGCGGCGGCGGCGATCAAGAAGTAGCCGTGCGCGACGCGCTTGCCGAAGAGCGAATCTCGGGCCGCGAGCTCGTCCGTGTGGGCGTAGAAGTGGTCGCCGGAGAGCGCGGCGAAGAGGACGATGTCGGCTTCTGTCACGGTGCGGCGGCGGGTGGTGTAGCTCTCGCCGACGGTGAGCTCGTCAAACGTCTTGCGGAAGGGGTGGATGGGCGTCTGGTGGGTTTTAGCGCCCGGGACGTAAAGGTTGGTGAGCGCCATCAGGGTGCTCGGGTCGGCCTGTACGGCGGTGCGCTGCATAAAGTGCTTGATGGCGCGCACGCCCCCCAGCTCCTCGCCGCCGCCCGCGCGCCCCGGCCCGCCGTGGGTCAGTTGGGGCAGCGGGGAGCCGTGACCCGTCGAGCTCTTGGCGTTGTCGCGGTTGAGGACCAACACGCGCCCGTGCAGCGGGGCGAGCCCGAAGACGAGCGTGCGGGCCTCGCCGGGGTCGCGCGTCACGACGCTGCTGACCAAGCTGCCGCGCCCGCGCCGAGCGATCTCGCACGCCTCTTCCAGGCTGCGGTAGGGGAGCAGCGTGCTCACCGGACCAAAGGCCTCCAACTCGTGCGGCTCGCGCGCCTCAAGGGGCGCGTCGCAGCGCAGCAGGGTCGGCGGGAAAAAGCCCCCTTTGGCCGCGTCGCCCCCCTCGAGCCGGACCCCATCGCCCCCCCAGACGACGGCGCAGCTCCCCTGAAGCCGCGCGACGGTCTCGCGCACCGCCTCGCGCTGCTCGGCGCTCACCAGGGGGCCCATGCGCACCCCCTCGCGTTGGGGGTCGCCGACGACCGTCTTGGCGAGGCGCGCGGCGAGCGCCTCCTGGACGGCCCCTAACTGCGCCTCCGGGACGAGCACGCGGCGAATGGCGGTGCACTTCTGCCCCGCTTTGACGGTCATCTCGCGCACCACCTCCTTGACGAAGAGCCCGAACTCCTCCGCGTCGGGGGTGACGCTCTGGCCCAGGATGCAGCAGTTTAAGGAGTCGGCCTCGAGGGTAAAGGGGACGTTTCTCGCCAGCACGTTCGGGTGGCCTTTGAGCTTTTGGCCCGTTTCGGCTGAGCCCGTAAAGGTCACGGCGTCCTGCTCCCGGACGAAGCCCAAGAGGTCGACGTCGCCCCCGCTGATGAGTTGCAGCGACCCTTCGGGGAGTAAAGGGAGCATCTCGCGGACCATCGCTTCAGCTAGGTAGGCCGTCTGCGGCGCGGGTTTGATAATAGCCGGGACGCCTGCCAAAAAGGTCGGGGCGAACTTCTCCAGCATCCCCCAGCAGGGGAAGTTGTAGGCGTTGATGTGGAGCGCCACGCCCTCTTTGGGGACCAGCAGGTGCTGCGCCACGAACGAACCGTCTTTGGCCAAGGGGATGGGGTTGTCCTCGACCCAGAAGCGCTCGTCGGGGAGCTCGCGGCGCGCCAGGCTCGAGTACGAGAAGAGCGTGCCGATCCCCCCCTCGATGTCGATCCAGGCGTCCGCGCGGGTGGTGCCCGAGCGGTACGAGAGCTCGTAAAACGCCTCTTTGACGCTCATGAGGTGCTGCGCGACGCGTTTAAGCACGCGGGCGCGCTCGTGCAGGGTGAGCTGTCGCAGGCGGGGCCCGCTCTCGCGGCGGGCGTAGTCGAAAGCGGCCTCTAGCTCGAGCCCCTCGACCGAGATGCGCGCGATTGGGACGCCGTAGACGGCGTCCCGAATCAGCGCCCCCTCGCCGCGGCCCGTCTGCCAGTGACCGGCGATAAAGGAGGGCAGGGTGGCGACTTGTGTTGCGTGACCCGTTTGGCTCATACCGCTACTCTATCACCGAACGAACGCCCGTTCGTTCCCCTCGGGCTGTTTACGCAGTGCTTTACGCCGTGGCCTCTTTGCGCGCCCGCCACCGCTCGCGGAGCGCCGCGAAACCGGCCTCGAGCTTCGCTTGCGGGACGATCACCTGCGTCGTGGTGCCCTCCCCGATGAGGTCGCCGAGCTCGTTCCAGGCGCGTACCCGGGCGTAGACGCGGTTTTTCTCCTGGCGCACGAAAGTGGCCTCGAGCCGGACCGTCATCCCCGGGAGCGCCGAGGCGACGTGCGTGACGGCGACCTCGAAGCCGATCCCCGCGTCGCCGGGCTCCAAAAAGGGGAGGATGATCTTGCGGCTGACGAGCTCGACGTGCTTGGTCAACCAGTAGGTCGCGTAGACCGGGTGGAGCTTGCCGAGCTCGGGTTCGGGCTGCTCAAAGTCGACCGTCATGGCGTCGGTGACGGTCAGCTCGAAGGTCGCGCGGTACCCCTCGGGGATGGGGTTCACGGTTGCGCCCCCCCGAGCACCCCGATCACGTTGTCGTAGACCTCGCGCAGCGGGAGCGTTCGGCCGCTGCGCTCGAGCGGGCACGCGGCTCGGCGGTGCGGCGACGCCACCTTGCTCACGAGAGCGACCGCTCGTCGACGATGCGCCGCAGCTTGCCGCCCGCGCTCCGCGGCGCCGTCCCGGGGGCCAAGAGCGTCACCCTGGCGGTGATGCCGACCGTGTCCTTGATGCGCCCCTGCACCCGGCGGCAGACCTCCCGCACGACCTGCGCGCTCTCCTCGCGGGTGAGGTCGCACCCGAGGTGGTGAAACGCCTCCTGGGTGAGCTCGAGGCGCAGCTCGAGCTCGTCTAAGGTGTGCGGCCGCGAGAGCGCGAGCTGGTAGTGCAGCGCGACCTCGGGAAAGTCGGCCAAGATCTCCTCGATCTGCGTCGGGTAGAGGTTGACGCCCCGGATGATGAGCATGTCGTCGCTCCGGCCGCGGATCATCCCCATGCGCGCGTGGGTGCGCCCCGACGGCCCGACCTCGCGCGTGAGGGTGGTGATGTCGCCCGTCCAGTAGCGGATTAGAGGGAGCGCCTCTTTGGTCAGCGTGGTGAGCACCAACACCCCCGCTTCGCCCTCGGGGAGCCGTTCGCCCGTCTCGGGGTGGACGATCTCGGGGTAGAAGTGGTCCTCCCAGATGTAAGCGCCGTCTTGCTCATGCACGTCCTCATTCGAGACGCCGGGGCCGATAATCTCGGAAAGCCCGTAGATGTTGGTCGCCTTGACGCCCAGACCCGCCTCGACGTCGCGGCGGATCGCTTCGGTCCAGGGTTCGGCGCCTAGAATCGCGTACTTGAGGCTCGTCTCCTCGGGCGCGACGCCCGCCTCGGTGAGCGCCTCGGCGAGCGTCTGCGCGTAGCTCGGGGTGCAGGCGATGACCTGCGGTTTGAGGTCGCGAATGAGCGTGACCTGCCTCTCGGTCATCCCGCCGGAGACGGGGACGACGGTGACGCCGAGGCGCTCGCCGCCGTAGTGCAGCCCCAACCCGCCCGTAAAGAGGCCGTAGCCGTAGGCGTTGTGGAAGATCATCCCCGGCCGCGCGCCCGCAGCGGCCATGCTGCGCGCCACGACCTCGGCGAACACCCCGAGGTCGTGGCGCGTGTAGCCGACGATGGTCGGTTTGCCGGTGGTCCCGCTCGACGCGTGCAGCCGCACGATCTCGCTCTGCGGCACGGCGAAGAGCCCGAAGGGGTAACCCTCGCGCAGGTGCTGCTTGCGGGTAAAGGGGAGCTCCTCTAGGTCGTCGACCCCTTTGATGTGGTGGGGCTTTAACCCCTGCTCGTCGAACATGCGCCGGTAGAAGGGGACGTTTTCGTAAACGCGCTCTAACACGTTTCTGAGCCGTTCGTTTTGCAGCGCGCGGAGTTTGGCGTGAGGCAGGGTCTCGATCTCAGGGTTGAACATAGGCCTCCTCGGGTGGGTTTTTGGACGGGCTTCGGCCTCGATGAGCGGGCTAGGTGGCCGCGTCCCGTTCGTGGCGCTATGGGTGACGTGCTCTGGATTGTAGCGCGCCCGCAGCCTCGCTGCGTTACCCAGGCGGTGTTGTCTCGGACGCTCAGGACGCTTAGGCGCCTCGCGCACGGGTGACGCGGTGCGCTACGCGCGCCCTTGCCGCGGGGAGAGGCGAAACACCGTCCCCGTAAAGAGCGCGACCTTCTCGCCCGCTTTCGTGACCTCGACGCGGTAGGTGGCGACGCGGCGGCCGAGGTGCTCTTCGCTGGCCAGGGCCTCGAGCACGTCGCCCGCGCGCACGGCGCTGAGGTAGTCCATCCGCACCGACAGCGCCACCGCCGCCCCGCGGCTGTTCGAGGCGAGCGCGAAGGCCTCGTCGGCCAGCGTGTAGAGAAACCCCCCGTGGGCGGTGCCGTGGAGGTTGAGGTGCGCGGCCGTGACGGTGGCCCGCACGTGCGCGCGGCCCTCACCGGCGGCGAGGACCTCGAGCCCGACGTGCTCGGCAAATCCTCTAGCTGGACGGCTTTGGCTCACGAGGCGCTCCTAACGAACACTTGTTAGCTCCACGCTACGAGATGCTCGGGTCGCTGTCAAGGTTTCGCGCGAACGTCGCCGCACCTGCACAAGAGCTGCCGCGAAGCGTATACAACCCACCCCCCTTTGACCCGAACGAGCGTTCGTTCTAAGATGACGACAAGCGACCGCACGACCCGAACGTTTTCCTGCACCCGAAGCGTCCCTCCCAAGGGCGGCGCCCACGCAGAAAGGTTGGTTGGATGAACGTACCTAGAGGCTCGATCGTCCCCCTCGTCACCCCCTTTACCGGCGCGGACGCCTGCATCGATGAGGCGGCCTTAAGGGAGTGCATCAACTTTCAACTTCGGAACGGCTCGCACGGCCTCTCCTGCACCGGTACGACGGGGGAGCCCTCGTCGCTCAGCCTCGACGAGCGCAAGTTCATCATGGAGTTCGTCATTAAAGAAGTTGGCGGGCGCGTGCCGGTCGTCCCCGGCACCGGCACGACGAACTTAGACGAAACCCTGATGCTCACCGAGCACGCCGTAAAACTTGGCGCGGACGCTGTGCTGGTCATCAGCCCGTACTACATCCGCCCGAACCAGAACAGCCTCTTCGCCTACTTCAAGCGGGTCGCCGAGAGCGTGCCGTCGACGCCGGTGATCCTCTACAACATCCCCGGCCGCACGGCGGTCAACATCGAACCCGCGACCATCGGGCGGCTGCGCGAGGCGTGCCCCAACATCGTCGGCGTCAAGCAGTCGACCAAAAACCTCGACGACGTCTCCTACACCTTCGTCCACGCCGGGCGCGACTTCGCCGTGTACTGCGGGATGGAGACCTTGACCTACCCCATGCTCACGCTGGGCGGCAGCGGGCACATCAGCGCGACGGGGATGGTAGCGCCGCGCGAGATCGCCGCTATGTACGAGCACGCCGCCGCGGGGCGCTGGGACGAGGCGCGGGAGCTGCACTACAAGATGCTTGAACTTAACGACGTGCTCTTTATCGAGGTCAACCCCGTGCCGCTTAAAACGGCCCTGGCGATGATGGGGCTCTGCGAGGCCCTCTGGCGTCTGCCCTTGGGCCCCATGATGCCTGAAAACGAGGCGAAGCTGCGCGCGACGCTCGCCAAGTACGGCGTTTTAGCGGGGGTGCGCGCGTGAAGCGGGCGCGCTTTATCGCGCGCGGGCGCGCCCTCGAGGGCACCCTTCAGGGCGGCGTGCTCGTCGACCACGCGGGCGAAGCGCACGACCCCGAGAGCGTCACCTGGAGGCTCCCCGTCACCCCCGGCAAGGTGCTCGGGCTGGCGCTCAACTACGCCGACCACGCCGCGGAGCTCGAGCTCAACAAGCCCGAGGAGCCCGCGCTCTTCTGGAAGCCCAACACCAGCCTCCTGCCCCACAAGGGCACCGTCATCTACCCGCAGGGGGCGCAGTACATGCACTACGAGGTCGAGCTCGCCCTCATCATCGGCCGCACCGCGCGGCGGGTCAAGGAGCGAGACGCCTACGACATCGTCGGCGGTTACACCATCGCCAACGACCTCGTGGTGCGTGACTACGTGACCAACACCTTCCGCCCGCCGATTCGCGGCAAGGGTTGGGACACCTTCGGGCCGCTCGGCCCCTTTTACGTCACCGCCGACGAGGTCGCAAACCCCGACGACCTCGGTCTGCGCGCTTTTGTAAACGGCGAAAAGCGCCAGGAGGGCAACACCCGCGACATGATCTTTAAGATCCCCGAGATCATCGCCTTCGTGAGCCGCTTTATGACCCTCGAGGCGGGCGACGTCATCCTGACGGGGACCCCCAAGGGTATCTCGCACGTCCGCGTGGGCGACACCATGCGGCTCGAGATCGACGGTCTGGGGGCGCTCGAAAACGACGTGGCCCTAGAGACCGAGGACGCCGAACCGGTGCGGGGCCAAGAGGCGAGGGTGAAGCTATGAGCGAAACGCTGGAAAACTACGCTGACGTGTACGCGGACGCCGTCTACCGCGCGGTGGGCGTCGCCTTCGCGCTGAGCCCCACGCCGACGGGGGAGAGGCTCTTCGGGGGGCGCCCCTTCGTCCTCGTCACGGCCTACAACCCGCGCAGCGTGGCGCTGCCTGACGAGGAGAACCGGCAGCGCAACGCGGCGCTGGAGGAGGAGCTGCAATCGCGCGGGCTCGAGTACGGCCCGAGTAGCGGCGCCTCGCGCGACGGTTCGTGGGAGGAGCCGGGGTTCGTGGTCTTCGACCTCACCGCGGACGAGGCGCGCGCGCTCGGGCGCCGTTACGAGCAGCACGCGGTCGTCTGGGGCGAAGGGGAGCGCGTGGCGCTGCTGTGGTGCGAGGACGGGCGCACCGAGACCTTTTACCCCCGTTTGGAGGCAGCGTGAGCAGCCAAACGATCAGCCAAGCGCAGGCCAACCGCGAGCGCGCGCTGCGCTACGCCGAGCGCCTGCGCGAGCTCCGGCACCTCATCGGCGGGCGCTGGGAGGGCTCAGCTTCCGGCGAGACCTTCGAGGTCATCACGCCGATTGACGACACCGTCATCGCCCGCGCGGCCGCGGGCGGGCCCGAGGAGGTGGACCGTGCGGCGCGCGCCGCCGAGACCGCCTTCGAGACCTGGCGGGGCGTGCCCGCCAAGGCGCGCAAGCGCCTGCTGCACCGCATTGCCGACCTTATCGAGGCGCACGCCGAGGAGATCGCCCTACTGGAGGTGCTCGACACCGGCCAGACGGTGCGCTTTATGAAGAGCGCCGCGGCGCGCGCGGCGGAGAACTTCCGCTTCTTCGCCGACCGCTGCGAGAGCGCCGCCGACGGGCGCAGCCTGCCCGCCGACGGGTTTTTGAACTACACCCTGCGCCAAGCGATCGGCCCGGTCGGGGTCATTACCCCGTGGAACACGCCCTTTATGCTCTCGACCTGGAAGATCGCGCCCGCGCTGGCCGCGGGGTGCACGGTGGTGCATAAGCCCGCCGAGTGGAGCCCCTTGACGGCGACGCGGCTCGCCGAGCTGTGCCTCGAGGCGGGTCTGCCCGAGGGGGTGCTCAACACCGTCCACGGCTTCGGCGAGACGGCGGGGAGAGCTGTGACCGAGCACGAGGCAGTTCGGGCGATCGCTTTCGTGGGCGAGTCGGCCACCGGGAGCCACATCATGGCCCAGGGCGCGCCGACCCTTAAGCGCGTGCACTTCGAGCTGGGGGGCAAAAATCCGGTCGTCGTGTTTGCCGACGCGGACTTGGAGCGCGCGCTTGACGCCGCGGTCTTTATGATCTACTCGCTCAACGGCGAGCGCTGCACCTCAAGTAGCCGCCTCTTGGTCGAGCGGAGCGTGTACGACGCGTTCACCGCCGAGCTCGCCGAGCGCGCGAAGCGCGTCCGCACAGGCGACCCCTTCGACCCGGCGACCGATATCGGCCCCCTCATTCACCCCAAGCACGTCGAGAAGGTCATGAGCTACGTCGCGGCGGCCCGCGAGGAGGGCGCGACGGTAGCGGCCGGCGGCGAGAACCCGGCGGGCAACTTCGTGACCGCGACCCTCTTTACGGGCGCCCGCAACGACATGCGCATCTCCCAAGAGGAGATCTTCGGCCCCGTCTTGACGGCGATCCCCTTTGACGACGAAGCGGAGGCGCTGCGGCTCGCCAACGGGGTGCGCTATGGGTTGGCGGCGTACCTCTGGACGCGGGACGTGGCGCGGGCGCACCGCTTCGCGCACGGGCTCGAGGCGGGTATGGTCTGGGTGAACTCGCAAAACGTCCGGCACTTAAGCACGCCCTTTGGCGGCACCAAGCGCTCGGGGATCGGCCGCGACGGCGGCGACTACTCGTTTGACTTCTACATGGAGACCAAAAACGTCGCGGTCGCGTTGGGCGAGCACCCGATCCCGAAGCTGGGCGCGTAGGAGGGGAGGATGGCGACGGTAGAGCGTCCCCAGCTCGAGCGCCCGACGTTTCGCTCCTACACGCCCGATGACCGCGCCGGTTGCCTGCGCCTCTTTGACGACAACACCCCGGACTTCTTCGCCCCCTCGGAGCGCGCCGAGTACGCGGCCTTTCTAGAGGGGCTCGGAGGAGCGCCCGCGGCGCACGCGTACTTCGTGCTCGAGGTCGCCGGCGAGGTCGTCGCGTGCGGGGGCGTCTCCGTCAAGGGTGACCAGGCGGGGCTCAGCTGGGGGATGGTGGCGCGCGCGCACCACCGCCAGGGGCTCGGGCGGCGGCTTTTTGAGGCGCGGCTCGCGTACCTGCGCGCCCACTACCCCGAAGCCAGAGCCCTGTGGGTCAACACGAGCCAGCGCGCCGAGGGGTTTTTTCGGCGCTTCGGCTTCGTCACGCAAACGGTCACCGAAGACGCCTTCGCGCCGGGATTACACGAGTACAGGATGGCGCTCGAGCTGAGCGCCCCAGAAAGGAGCGACCATGCCCGCTAGAACCGGTGAGCAGTACCTAGAGGGGCTCAGGCGCAACCCGCCGAACCTCTACATCGACGGCGAGCGCGTCGCCGACCCGACGACGCACCCCTACACGAAAAACGCGGTGCGCTCGGTGGCGCGGCTTTACGACCTGCAGCACGAACCCGAGCTGCGTGACGTGATGACCTTTCCGAGCCCCACGACGGGCGAGCGCGTGGGGATGAGTTTTTTGGAGCCCAAGACCAAGGAGGACCTCAGGCGCCGCGCGGCCATGCACAAGGTCTGGGCGGACGCCTCATTGGGCTTTATGGGGCGCGCACCCGACTACATGAACGTCAACCTGATGGCGGCGGCCAAAGCGTCGGCGTACTTTGACGCGTGCGACCCGCGCTTCGGCGCGAACATGCGCCGCTACTTCGAGTACGTGCGCGAGCATGACCTCTGCTTGACGCACGCGCTGACGAACCCGCAGGTCAACCGCTCGGCGCGGGCCGACCAGCTCGACGACCCCTATATCGCACTCGGTCTCGTCAAGGAGACCCGTGAGGGCATCGTCGTGCGCGGCGCGCGGATGATGGCGACCTTGCCGATTGCCGACGAGATCCTTATCTTCCCCTCGACGGTGCTGAAAGAGCAAGAGGAGCTGAGGCGCTACGCGCTGGCGTTTGCGCTCCCCACGAACACGCCGGGGATGAGCTTCCAGACGCGCGAGCCGCTAGACATCGGGCGCGGCGACGACCACCCCTTGGGGTCGCGCTTCGACGAGCTCGACGCGATGGTCTTTTTCGACGACGTGCTCGTACCCTGGGACCGGGTGTTTCTCATCAACGACGTCAAGCTCGCCAACCGCGCCTACGCCGATACGGGCGCGGTGCTGCACATGGCCCACCAGGTCGTCAACGTCAAGATCGCCAAGACCGAGGCCTTTTTGGGGGTCGCGCAGGCCATCGTCGACACCATCGGCTCCGAGGGCTTCCAGCACGTCCAGCAAAAAGTCGCGGAGATCATCATCAACCTCGAGGTGATGAAAGCGCTCAAGGTCGCGGCGGAGGAGGGGGCGAGCGTGGACCGCTACGGCACCATGACCCCGGCGCGCGGCCCCTTGGACGCCGCGCGCAACCTCTACCCGCAGCTCTACCCGCGCATGGTCGAGCTGCTGCAGCTCCTGGGCGCCTCGGGGATGATCATGATCCCGACCCAGGCCGACCGCACGGGGCCGATGGGGGAGAACATCGCCAAGTTCTTGGTCGCCGCAAACGCCACCGCCGAGGAGCGCATCCGGCTCTTTCGGCTCGCTTGGGACATGACGCTCTCAAGCTTCGGGGCGCGGCAGAACCTCTACGAAAAGTTTTTCTTCGGCGACCCCGTCCGCACGCAGTGCGCCCTCTACGGCGTGTACGACAAGGCGCCCTATGTGGCGCGCGTAAAGGCGTTTTTGGCCCAGAGCCGCGCGCAGGTGCCGGACGCGGTGGCGGCGGACTAGCATGCCCGTGCGAGCGGCGGGGGAGCCGCCCTTCAACATCGTCCGCTGCGCCTACGTCACGTTGGGCGTCACCGACCTGGCGCGTTCGCGCGACTTTTACGTGGACGCGCTCGGCCTCACCGAAACGGAAGCCACGGGGGAGGCGGTCTATCTGCGCGGGCTCGAGGAGCGGAGCCACCACAGCATCGTCTTGGTGCAGCGCGCTAGCCCCGAAGCCCACGCGCTCGGCTTCAAGGTCGCCAGCGAGGGGGACCTGGACGCCCTCGAGGCCTTTTTCGCGGCGCGCGGGCTCCCCGCCTCCTGGACCGAGCGCCACGCGCAGGGCCGCACGCTCGCGGTGCGCGACCCCTTCGGCGTGCCCTTGGAGTTTTACGCCCGCATGGACGGGGCCGAACGGCTGCTCCAGCGCTACGGCCTGTACCGCGGCGCGCAGATCATGCGCCTGGATCACCTCAACCTGTTTGCCGCCGAGCTGCAGCAGACCCACGAGTTCTACGCCGAGCTGGGGTTTCGCACGACCGAGTACACCGAGACCGAAGGCCCGGACCCGAGGCTCTGGGCGGTCTGGATGCACCGCAAGGGCAACGTCCACGACGTCGCGCTCACCAACGGGCGCGGCCCGCGGCTGCACCACGTCGGGGTGTGGACGGCCTCGGTCATGAGCATCCTGCACGCCTGCGACGTGCTCGCCACCACCGGGCACGTCGACAAGCTCGAGCGCGGCCCCGGCCGCCACGGCATCTCGAACGCTTTTTTCCTCTACCTGCGCGACCCCGACGGGCACCGCGTCGAGCTCTTCGCCTCGGACTACCTCACCGTCGACCCCGACTTGGAGCCCCTGCGCTGGACCCTCGACGACCCGCAGCGCCAGACCCTCTGGGGCCACGCGGCGCCCGCGTCGTGGTTCGAGGAGGGGACGCCCTTCGCGGGGACGGCGGTGCGCGAACCCGCGCTGCGAGCTCGGCCCGTCGTCGCACGGTAGGTTCTGCTGCAAAGCGCCCACCCCGCACCACACTTGCGAACAAGCGTTCGTTCGGGATAGACTATAAGCCAGCGTGAAAACTCATGCAGCGCCCACGGGGCGCTGCCCCTCGAGGGAGGAAGCGTATGCGCGTAGGTAAGTGGCTCTTGGCTTCAGGGCTCCTGTTGGCGGCCTCCGGCGCCGCCCAGGAGGCGCCGCTCCCTATCGGCGTGGTCGTCTCGGCGACGGGGCCGGCGGCGTCACTCGGGATTCCGGAGCGCAACACCCTGACGCTCCTCGAGGGGGTTATCAACGAAGCGGGCGGGGTCGCCGGGCGCGAGGTGCGCTTTATCATCCTCGACGACGCTTCGGACACCACCCAGGCGGTGCGCAACACCCGCTCGCTGATCGAAGAGCAGAACGTCCTGGCGATCATCGGCACCACCACGACCCCCGCGTCGCTGGGCATGGTCGACGTCGTCGGCGAGGCGCAAGTGCCGATGATCTCACTCGGCGCCTCGAAGACCATCGTCGAACCCGTCGAGGGGCCGCGCGAGTGGGTCTTTAAAACGCCGCAAACAGACGAGATCATGGCCGAGGCGATCGTCCGCGACATGGTCGCGCGCGAGGTGGGGACGGTCGGGTTTATCGGCTTTAACGACGCCTACGGCGAGGGGTGGTTCAACGACTTCTCGGCGGTCGCCGAGGCGAACGGCCTGGAGATCGTCGCGAGCGAGCGCTACGCCCGCGAGGACACCTCGGTGACGGGGCAGGTGCTGCGGATCATCTCCGCTCAACCCGACGCGGTCTTGGTGGGCGCTTCGGGGACGCCGGCGGTCTTGCCGCAGCGCACCCTTTTGGAGCGCGGTTACGGTGGGCTCATCTACCAGACCCACGGGGTCGCCAACCCCGACTTTTTGAGCTTGGGCGGCGACGACGTCGAGGGGACGCTCCTGCCAGCCGGCCCCATCCTGGTGGCTGAGCAGCTGCCCGAAGGCTTCCCGAGCCGCGAGGTGGCCCTGGAGTACATCGCGCTCTACGAAGCCGAGTACGGCGAGGGCTCCTACTCGACCTTCGGCGCTCACGCCTACGACGCTTGGTTGCTGCTCGAGGGGGCTCTGACGCGCGCTCTCGAGGGCGGCGCCGACCCCGCCGACCTGGAGGGTTTCCGCCGCGCGCTGCGTGACGAGCTCGAGGCGACCTCTGGGCTTGTTGCGACCCACGGCGTCTTCACCATGTCGCCTGAGGACCACCTGGGGCTCACGCTCGAGACGAGCGCGGTGATGGTGAGGATCGAAAACGGCACCTGGCAGCTCGTGAGCACCTTCGACGAGTAGCGACCCCGGGCTGAGGCTCCCCCCTCGGCCCCTTCCCTCATGGACTGGACGATCTTCTCCTTTTTGCTCTCGGACGGGCTCACCAACGGCGTGATCTACGGCCTGGTGGCGCTCGCCCTGGTGCTGGTCTTCGCCGTCACCCGCGTGATCGCCGTCTTTATCGGCGAGATCATCATGTTCGCGCCGCTCTCGTTTGTCCTGCTGCTGCGCGGCGAGGTGCCGGGGACGCTCTGGCTGACGCTCGCCATGCTCGCCGCGTGGGCGCTGCTCGAGCTGCGCAGGCCGCGCACCCTGCTCGCGCTCGCGGCGCTCGCGGCGCTCCTGGTGGGGCTCACCTTCTGGGGCGCGGCGGGGCTGCCGACGTGGGCGCTCTGGCTCATCGCGCTGGGAATCGTCGTGCCGATGGGCCCGGCGACCTTCCGGCTCGTCTACGAGCCCATCCCGCGCGCGTCGGTGCTGACCTACCTCATCCTGGCGGTGGGCTTGCACCTCGTCTTTCAGGGGCTCGGGCTCGTCTTTTTCGGCCCCGAACAGTTCCGCCCGCCGGCGCTGCTGCGCGGCAGCGTGCAGCTGGGCACTGTGCCGGTGAGCTACCAAGCGCTCTTCATCCTCGCCTTCGCTCTTCTCATGGTGGGCGCGCTCTTCGCCTTTTTTACCCGCACGCTCCACGGCAAGGCGCTGCGCGCGTCGGCGGTCAACCGTTTGGGGGCGCGGCTCGTCGGGGTGAGCCCCGCCGAGGCGGGGCGCGTGGCGTTCGTGTGCGCGGCGCTCGTGGGCGGCGTGAGCGGGATGCTGGTCGCGCCCCTGACCAACGCCGCTTACTACATGGGCTTTTTGCTGGGCCTTAAGGGGTTCGTGGCGGCCATCCTGGGCGGGCTCGCGAGCTACCCCTTGGCGCTCCTCGGGGCGCTCGCCGTCGGGGTGGTCGAGGCGTACAGCTCGTTTGCCGCGAGCGCCTACAAAGACGCGATCGTCTTCGCGCTCATCCTCCCCGCGCTGGTCTACTTGAGCCTCAAGGCGACGCACCTCGGGGAGGAGGAGGAATGAAAGGGCCAGCCGAAGCGCCCCGTCCCGCCCGCCCTGGCGCGCAAGGGGTGGTGCGGGGCGCTCTCGTCGCCCTCGCGGCCTTTGTCATGGCGCTGCTACCGTCTTGGCTGCCGACCTTTTCTTTGACGCTCCTTAACCTCGTCGCGATCGCCGTGATGGTGGTGCTGGGGCTCTACCTGCTCACCGGTCTCGCCCGCATGACCTCGTTCGGCCAGGCGGCCTTTATGGGGGTCGCGGCCTACGCGACAGCGATCTTGACGACCCGCCACGGCGTGTCGCCGTGGCTCGGGCTGCTCGCGGGGCTCGCCCTCTCGGGGGGGGCGGCGCTCATCCTGGGGGCGCTCACCGTGCGGCTTAAAGGGCACTACCTGCCGCTCGCGACCATCGCCTGGCAGATGGCCATCACCATCGTCTTCGGCAACCTCGTGGCCGTGACGGGGGGGCACACCGGCATCTCGGGGGTGCCGCCCGCGTCGGTCTTCGGGCTCGAGCTGCGCAGCTCCGGCGCCTTTTACTACCTCGCCTGGGGCTTTGTCGCGCTAGCCCTTGTGGGGGCGCACAACCTCACGCGCAGCCGCACCGGTCGGGCGCTCCGGGCGCTTCGCGGCGACGCTGTTGCCGCCGCCTCGTTCGGCGTCAACCCGCCCCTCTTGCGGCTGCAGGTGTTCGTCGTCGCGGGGCTTTTGGCGGGCGCGGCGGGGTGGCTCTACGCGCACTTTTTGCGCTTCGTCAACCCGACCCCCTTTAGCCTGGACGCGTCGATCACCTACCTCATCATGGGGGTCGTCGGGGGGATCGCGGCGCTGCCGGGGGTGCTGTTGGGGGCGGGGCTTATTACCTGGCTCGAGGACTGGCTCCAGGGCGTTTTGCCCCTGCTTTTGGGCCGCAGCGGCAACTACGAGGTGGTGGCGCTGGGCCTCATCTTGGTAGCGATCTTGCTCTTTGCACCCAAAGGGCTCTGGGGGTTCGTCGAGCGCCTCCTGCCCCCGCCCCGCCGCGCTCCGCCGACGGGGGCGGGGCTAACGGCGTCGCGCGGGGGGGGCGCGGCGGGCGAGGCGCTTTTGGAGGTCGCGGCGCTCACCAAGCACTTCGGCGGCCTCGTCGCGGTGCGCGACCTCTCCTTTACCGTGCGCCGCGGCGAGATTTTAGGGCTCATCGGCCCCAACGGGGCGGGCAAGTCGACCTCGTTCAACCTCATCACCGGCGCCTTCGCCCCTACCTCCGGTACGGTGCGCTACCGCGGCGAGCGCGTCAGCGGCCTCGCGCCCTACCGCGTCGCCCGCAAGGGGCTCGCGCGCACCTTTCAGCACCCCCACCTTTTCAACGACATGACGGTGCTGGACAACGTCGCCCTCGGCACCTACGCGCGCACCTCGGCGGGGATGCTCGCTTCGGCGCTGCGCTTTGATCGCGCCGAGGAGCGCCGCGCGCAGGCCGAAGCCTACAAGCAGCTCGCGCGCGTCGGCCTGACCGAGGCCGCCTTCGCGCGCCCCAGCGACCTCCCCTTGGGCAAGCAGCGCCTCCTGGAGATCGCCCGCGCGCTCGCCGCTGACCCCGAGATGCTGCTCCTCGACGAACCCGCGGCGGGGCTGCGCAAAGCCGAAAAAGCGGAGCTCGCAGCGCTGGTGCGCCGCCTCAAAGCGGACGGGGTGACGGTGCTCTTCGTCGATCACGACATGGAGCTGGTGATGAACTTGGTCGACCGCGTGGTGGTGATGCATTACGGTGAGCTGCTAGCCGAGGGGACGCCGGCCGAGGTGCGGGCGAACCCGAAGGTGATCGAAGCGTACTTGGGGAGCGCGCTCGAGAAGCGCGACGCGGTGCGCGCGTGATGCTGTCGGTCGAGGGTCTAGGCGTCCGCTACGGGGCGGCCCAGGCCGTTTCAGAGGTGAGCTTTACGGTCGCCCAGGGGGAGGTCGTGACGCTGATCGGCCCCAACGGCGCGGGCAAGACGACGACGCTCTTGGCGCTCCTCAACCTCCTACCCCATAGCGGGGTGGTGCGCTACCGCGGCGCGCCGACGCGCGGCCGGTCGCCCGAGCAGTTGGTGGGGGAGGGGCTGACGTTGGTGCCCGAAAAGCGCGAGCTGTTCGCCTCGATGAGCGTCGAGGACAACCTGCGCCTCGGGGCCTTTGCGCGGCGCGCGTCGGCGCGCACGCTAGGGCGCGACCTCGAGGAGGTCTACGCGCTCTTTCCGCGCCTGCTCGAGCGCCGCCGCCAGCTCGCGGGCACCATGTCGGGGGGCGAGCAGCAGATGCTGGCCGTCGGCCGCGCGCTCATGAGCAAACCGCAGCTGCTGATGCTCGACGAACCCTCGCTCGGGCTAGCGCCCCTTATCGTCCGCGAGCTCTTCGAGATCTTTGCGCGCCTCAAGGCGGCCGGGACGACGATCCTCTTGGTCGAGCAGAACGCCCGCGCGGCTTTGGAGCTCGCCGACCGCGGGTTCGTCCTCGAGGCCGGCGAGGTGGTCCTGGAGGGGGAGGCGCGCGAGCTCCTCAATGACCCGCGGGTGATGGAGGCGTACTTGGGGCTCGCGGCGCCCTGAGCCGTAGCGGTGCCACGGCTCAGGGCGCCGTCAGTGCCGCGACCTGGGTCAAGAGGGTCTGGAGGCGCTGGCGGTTACGCTCGAGCGCCGCTGCGGTGCTTCCTACCGAGCCCATGATATCGGCGACGTCATCCGCGAAACCCGCCGGACAACGCCCCAACGTGCGCGTCGCGTCGACCGCCCCTTTTTCGTTGACGAAGTAGCGCTCGTTGAGCGCGAAGAGCACCTGGACAAGCGCGTAAACGCACTCGAAAAAGCACCCCGCGACGTAGCTGCTTTCACCTCTGGCGGCAGGCTTTTCGCTAATCAGCAGCGCGAACTCGGCTTCCCACAGATAGGTCTTGATGAGCGCCTCTTGGAGCTTCGCTGGGTAGTCGCGCACGCGCGCCTTGAGGCGCGCAAGCTCACCGGCTGGGTCGCTGAGGATTCGGCTGTAAAACACCTCGCCCAAATAAATGTGCGAGTGAAATCCGTGCGGGTGCCCGCCGTGCGTCTGCCTTTCGGGGTGGCCCCGCTGGCACCGCTCGACAACCGCTTCGACGTGGCCTAGCTCCCGGTAGATCCAGTCGACCCGCTCTCCTGCAATCTCCAACCACGCCCCGCCGTTGACCCACGCGCCCCAAGCGCCGTAGTCGGTCACCGTCTCGCCTGCGCTGGCGTCACCGAGCACGCGGGCGACTCTCCTAAAGTCCTGGATGTCGGGGGGATGCTCAGCGCGGTAATAGATGCCGAGGTCGATATCGCTGTCCGGCTGAGCCTGGCCCCGTGCCAACGACCCACCGAGCGCGACGGCCGTGACACCCGGAACGCTCTGCAACGCGCCAGCGATCCGCTCCGCAAGGGTATGCTTCGCAGCTCGAGCGCCTATTCGCATCACCCTAAACAAAGGGGCGGCTGCCAGGCCACCCCGTCCGATAGTCGCAAGAGGGACTAAAACCGCTCCGTGACGGTTTTCATCTCCATAAAGAGCCGCAGGTAGTCCGGCCCCCCCGCTTTGGCGTTCGACCCCGAGAGGTTAAAGCCACCGAAGGGCTGAATGCCGACCAGCGCGCCCGTGATCTTGCGGTTGAAGTAGAGGTTGCCGACGTGAAACTCGCGCCGGGCGCGCTCGAGCCGCTCGCGGCTGCGGCTAAACACCCCACCCGTGAGGCCGTAGACGGTGGCGTTGGCGATCTCAAGGGCGTGGTCGAAGTCGCGCGCGCGCATCACGGCCACGACGGGGCCGAAGATCTCCTCGCAGGCGATCGACGCGCTCTGCGGCACGTCGGCGAACACGGTGGGTTGGATGTAAAACCCCTCCTCGGGACCGCGCTCGCCGCCGAGCACCAGGCGCGCCTCGACCTTGCCGTTGTCGATGTAGCCCATGATCTTGTCGACGGCTTTTTGGTTGATGACGGCGCAGACGTCGGCGTTCTCCTCGGCGGGACCCAAGGTGAGCTGCTGTGTGCGCGCCACGAACCGCTCCAAGAGCGCGTCGTAGACCTCGTCGACCACGATAAGCCGGCTCATCGCCGAGCACTTCTGCCCTTGAAAACCGAACCCGCTCGCCACGGCGGCCTCGGCGGCCAGGTCGAGGTCGGCGGTCTCGTCGACGATGAGGGCGTCTTTACCGCCGAGCTCGGCGTAGACTTTCTTGAGCCACTTCTGCCCGGGCTGCACCTTGGCGGCGCGCTCGTGGATGCGCAGGCCCGTCGCGAGCGAGCCCGTAAAGTTGATAAAGCGCGTTCGCGGGTGGTCCACCAAGAGGTCGCCGATGTCAGCGTCCGCGCCCGTGACGAGGTTGATGACCCCCGGCGGAAAGCCCGCCTCCTCCACGCACGCCATAAACTGCTGCGCGATAATCGGGGTGTCGGGCGACGGTTTGACGATCACCGTGTTGCCCACGACCACCGGGCCGACCGTGGTGCCGACGAGGATGGCCAGGAGAAAGTTCCACGGCGGGATGACGACGCCCACGCCCATCGGGATCAAAAACGAGGTGTTCTCCTCGCCGGGGTAGTCGTGCGTAGGCAGGGGTGCGGCGAGCTTGAGCGCCTCGCGGGCGTAGTACTCGCAGAAGTCGATGGCCTCGGCGACGTCGGCCTCGGCCTCGCGGTAGTTCTTGCCGGCTTCAAAGGTCTCCCAGGCCGCGAGCTCGAACTTGCGGCGGCGCATCACCGCGGCGAGCTTCATCAGCGCGCGCGCGCGGTGCTCCATGGGGAGCCGCGACCAGCTCCCGTAGGCTTTCCACGCCGCGTCCATCGCCCGCTCGACCTCCTTGCGCTTGGCCTTGGCGCTGCGCCCGACGACCTCGCGCGTGTTGCAGGGGTTGAGAGACGCCAAAAAGCCGTGCTCGGTGGTGACTTGCTCACCGCCGATGACGAGCGGGTAGTCCCGGCCGAGCTGCGCCCGCACCCGTTCGAGCGCCGCTTTGTAAGCTGCGACCGTGTCGGGCTGGGAAAAGTCCGAATAGGGCTCGATCTTGTAGGGTTCAAAGAGTTGCATCGTGCTCCTTTGGTTAGTCAGCGGTGACGCGCCGCGCCATCTACGCGTGAGGGCCTGCGCGGGTCCTTTAGCCGAGCAGGCCGCGCAGGACGAAAGCGAGGTTCGCGGGCCGCTCGGCCAGGCGGCGGCTGAAGTAACCGTACCAGTCCTCGCCGTAGGGGATGTAGATACGCACCTTGTGTCCGCGCGCGGCGAGCGCGCGCTGCAAGCTCGGCTTGACCCCGTACAGCAGCTGGAACTCGTAGTTTTTCGCCTTGGCGCCCCGCACGAACGCTTCGGTTTCGCGGATGATGCTCTCGTCGTGTGTGGCGACGCCGATGTGCGCCCCCGCCTCGAGGCCGCGGTAGAGCATCTCGCGGTAGTTGTCGTCGACCTGGCGCTTGTCCTGAAAGGCGACCGCCTCGCTCTCGCGGTAGGCGCCCTTGACGATGCGGATAGCGGGTTTAGGCTCGAGCGTCAAGAGGGCCTCGAGGTCGCCCATGCTCCTGTAGAGGTAGCTTTGCAAGACGGTCGACAGGTGGTGGTGCCCCTCCCCGTAGAGCGTACGCAAGAGGTTGAGCGTACCGTCGACGTAAGGGACGTTCTCCATGTCTAGACAGACCCTCGCACCCACTTCCGCCGCTCGCTCGGCGACGCGGCGGGCGTTGTAGAGCGCCAGCTCGAAGGAGACGCCGAGCCCGAGCTGCGTCGGTTTGACGCTCATGTAGCGCTCGGTGTCCTCCTGGGCGAGCGTGTCGAGCGTCCGCAGAACCTCGTTTGTCATCGCCTCGGCGCCCGCCTCGGTGTCGATAAACTCCCCCAGAAGGTCCAGGATGCTGCTGAGCCCCTCCTGATGAAGCGCCCGCACCGCTCTTAGCACGTCCTCTAACGTTTCCCCCGCAACGAAGCGCCCTACGCCGAGCTTCCACCCCTGACTCTTGACAAAGTCGGCGACCGCGGGGGTGTCAGCGATGCCTAGAAGCCCACGCCGATAAAGTCCTTCGATCACGTTTTCTCCTTTACCACCAGCTGTGTCTACGATACACCCGCTCACCCGTGGGAGACAGCGCCGCTAGTGAGGATACCTGGTGGTGCTACGGGGCGTGCCACACGTTGCCCACGAGGACGAGCCCTTGCCGAAGCCCTTGGCTATAAGGTATACTCCCTAAGCCTGCAGCGCACGGCGCGGCGATGTAGCTCAGCTGGTTAGAGCGCACGACTCATAATCGTGAGGTCGAGAGTTCAAGTCTCTCCATCGCTACCACGAAAAAGCCGTCAGAGACGGCAAACGTAAAACCCGCCCAAGAAGGCGGGTTCTCTTTTTGGGTGGGCGTACTGCTATTTTACTGCTATCAGTTCGCTCCCCTTTGCCGCGCGTTGGGGTTGAGCAGGTCGGCTATCCCAACACTCACGCTCTGGCGTTGTAGGGCGGACATGTGCGAGTGGATACGTAGGGTGACTCGGGTTCGCATGCCCTACGCGGTAGGCTCTCCAGCGGGCGTCAGAGCTCTCTCAAACGGGTAGCAGCTGAGTACCGATGGGCTTGGCGGAACCCCCTGCGAGCCATGAAAAAAGGCGGGATAACCCGCCTTTTTAAGGGATGTCAAAGCTGTTAGGCCCTTCGTACTGCCTTGACGATAGCGAGCAGGACAACGGCGCCGATAATGGCGACGAGCAAGCTGCCGATGTTAAAGCCGGTGACGCCGGTCGCGCCGAAAAGGTTAAAGATAAACCCACCGATAAAGGCACCCACGATGCCCACGATGATATCGGTCAGGAGGCCCTGCTCCCGGTTCGTTTTCATGATGAGGCTGGCGATCCAGCCGGCGAGCGCCCCGAAGACGATCCACAGTAAGATGCTGACGATATCCATGTTTCCTCCCTAAATGAAATTTCCCATTCATTCTACACATCTAAACCGTATGACGCCTAGGGGCGTTTCATTGCAACAAAGCTTACAGTCGTGGTGGCTTTTCAGGTGCGCCGAAAGAGCGTGAGGGCGACGCGACCGCGGTGCTGGGCCCTTTGCGGCTCGAGCCCCACCGCCTTTGCCGCCGCCTCGAGCGCCTCGGGTTCGGGGAAGCGGAGCCCCGTGAGGCGCAGCAGCCCCTGGCCGAGGCGGCCGGGGAGCGTCTCGGCCCGTGAGAGGTACATGAGCCACAGCCGACCGCCCGGCTTTAACACCCGGGCGAACTCCGCAAGCGCCGCCGGCAGCTCCGTGAACTCGTTCGGCGAGCCGCCGCACACGACCGCGTCGAAGACGCCGTCGCGGTAGGGGAGGGCGCGCACGTCGGCGTGCACCAGGGTGGGGGCGATGCCGTCGCGCTCGGCGTAGGTTTTGGCGCGCTGCAAAAACGGCAAGCTCAGGTCGAGGGCGTGAACGGTGAGACCGGGTTCGTGCCGGAGCAGGGTGCGGGCGTAGAGCCCCGCCGAGGCGGCGGCGTCGAGGACGGTCTCGCCGGGGCGGGGGCGAAGCCACGAGAGCATAAGGGCGAGTTCGCGCTCCGTCGAGAAGCCCCCGCGCGTAAGCAGGCCGATCGAGCGGTGCCGCCACAGCGGCTCGTAGAGGGCGGCGGTAGCGGGCCAGAAGTTGCTCCGCTGCGCGAGCGGCAGGGGGGGGACGCGCGTCAGCGCGCGGTAGATGCCCTCCTCAAAGGGCACGGGTGCGGCGAAGAGTTCGGCGGACACCCCCCCAGCATGACACACGCGCCCTCGGGGCCGCCGGTGCGACCGCCTGCCGCTTAGCGCCACGCCCAAAGCGGCGGTGCCTTGCTAGAGCGCCCCTTTGACCCACTCGAGCTCGCGCGCGATCAGCGCCGTGAGGTCGCGCCGGAGCGCCTTCGGCAGCACGCTCCAGGTGTAGGTCTCGACCTCGAGGTGCTCGGTAAGCGCCCTCTCGCGGAGCGCGGCGAACGTCTCCAAGATGGTCTCTTGGGTGGTGGCGACGTGATCGTGCTCCGTGCGCGCCAAAAAGACCGGCACGTGAAAGTGCACGCGCCACTCCGCGGCGTCCGCCGCCAAGGGGGCCGCGAGCGCCGCGGGCAGGTCGGGGTACCTCGTCAGCGTGCCGCCTGCGTTGCGCTGCACGACCTGGTGCAAATAGACGGGTTCGTCGAAGGGGGCGAGGGTGCGCCGGAGCCCTTCGGGGTCCTCCGGCGTGAGCCTCAGCGCCGAACTCACCTGCACCTTGCCGATGCGGATGCCGTGAGCGCGGAGGCGCGCCAGCACCTCGGCGGGGCGCTCATAGGCGAGCGCCACGTGGCAGGTGTCGAAGCAGACCTGCACGTGCTCTAGGAGCGCGTCCCGAGCTTCCGCCTCGGTGATGCCGACGCGCGCTGCGAGCAGCGGGGCGCCGCGGGGCAGCAGCCAGTCGCTGAAAAAGGCGATGAGCTCGTCGCTGTTTTCCAAGAGGCCATCGGGTTCGGGCTCGAGGTCGAGGTGGATCAGCACCCCACGCTCGCGCCGCAGCGCAAAGAGCGCCTCGGCGACCCGCACGACGTTTTCCGTTATGGGGCGCCACACCGCTTCGTCACGCAGGTTCACCCACGGTTTGTACGAGAGCGGGCTCGTCGAGATGCCGCCCGTGACGCCCTCCGGCAGCAGCGCCGCTAAGATGCGCACCAAGCGCAGCGTGTAGGCTACGCGCTCCTCGGTGCGCCAGTCGGGGGCGTGCACCTGCTCTTTGACCGCCTCCCCGTGAAAGGGGCCGTAGGGAAACCCGTTCATGGTAAAGACGTAGAGCCCGTTTTCGAGCAGCCACGCCTTGAACGCTTTCAAAGTGTCACCTTCCAAGAGCTCGCGGCTCTCGTCGCCGGAGAGCCGCAGCCCGACACCAAAGGGCGCGTCCGGGGAGAGCGACGCTTTGAGCGGCAGCGTGTGGCGCTTTAGGCTCTCCCAGACGGCGGGAAAGCCCTTGGCGGGGTGGATGTTGGTGCAGTAGGTGAGGTGAAAAGGAGCTAGCTTCATCGGTCTCCGCTTTCGCTAAGGGCTTCGTTCATTATTCCAAGCGTAAGGTTGAAACCACCGCCTTTAGGCGGTCAGATTTCATCTGCTAGCCTTGGCGGATGGAGTATCGCTATGGCAGCCATACCGTCTTCAACATCGAGTACCACTTTGTGTGGGTCACGAAGTACCGCTACAAGGTGCTGAAAGGGGACATAGCCGAGCGTGTTAGGGAGTTGGTGCGGCAAACCTGCGAGGCGTTCGAGATACGGATTCTGAGCGGAGTGGTGAGTAGCGACCACGTGCATATTCTGGTGAGTGCGCCGCCGACAATGGCGCCGAGTGAGATCATGCGGCGGATCAAAGGGCGAAGTGCGAGCAAGCTATTCGAGGAGTATCCGAAGCTAAAAGCACGTTATTGGGGGCGGCACTTTTGGGCTAGAGGGTACTTCTGTGCGACGGTGGGGCAAGTCACGGAAGAGATGATCAAGAGCTACCTGGAGCATCACTTCGAGCCGACCCGAGAGGACAACTTCAGGACAGAGGACTGACGGGTCTATGACCCGTATCCCGACTTTCAGTCGCTCTTTCAAACCCTCCGACTTTAGTCGGTGGTTGTTTAGTGGCAAACGGTGCGCGGCTCGCCACGGACGCTCTATCTGCGCCCTCGAGGCACCTCCTGACAGCAAAAGCAACGCGAGAAGGGCGCCGAAGTGAAGCCGCCGTCTCCTGTCGTTACAACCCCACCAGTGTGTCGCGTTACCAGCGCGGTAGCCGTTTTGTGGCGCAAGCTCCTAGAACGGCGGCGCTTCGGCGCCAAAGCGAACCTTGAGCCAAGGGGCTAGCTCGACCATGCGGCGCGGGTAGCTATGCGTGGCTGCTTAGCGGCTCCCCCGTCTCGGGTGCAGACGCGGACGGCAGCTCGAGCTTAAACTTGGGCGACTGCCCCAAAAACTTAGCCGGGTTGTGCAAGACGACCTTCTCGATCGTCGCCTCGTCGTGGCCCCGCCGGCGCATCTCCAGGACGAAGTTGGGCACCGCTACGGGGTCCGAGGGGCCCCAGTCGCACGCCGAAGCGACGATGATCCGCTCGCTGCCGTACATCTCGAGCATGTCAATCGCGCGGTTCGGTGAGGCTTTGGTCTTGGGGTAGAGCGTCATACCGGTCCAAAAGCCGTTGTCTAGAATCATCCCCACGGTGTGCTCTTCGGCGTGGTCGACCATCACCCGCGCGGGGTCGATGCGGGGGTCCGCGGCGAGGGTCTCGACGATGACCTTGGTGCCCTTGTACTTGTCCTCGAGGTGCGGCGTGTGGATGTGGATCATCTGGTCGTGCTCCAAGGCCAGCTCCACGTGGTCTTTAAACGTCGCGAGCTCGTTGCGCGTCACGCGGTTGAGCCCGATCTCGCCGATTCCCAAGACCGTCTCGCGCCCCAAAAACTCGGGGATGATGGCGAGTACCGCTTTGGCGAGCGCTCGGTCCTCACCCTCTTTGGGGTTGAGGCAGAGCCAGCAGTAGTGGGCGATGCCGTACTCGGCGGCGCGGGCGGGTTCAAAGGTGGTGAGGTGGTCGAAGTAGTCGGCGAAGACCTCGGCGCTGCGGCGGTCGTACCCCGCCCAGAAGGCCGGCTCGGTAACGGCCAAGCAACCCGTCAGGGCCATCTGCTGGTAGTCATCGGTGGTGCGCGAAATCATGTGCGCGTGCATGTCGATGTACCTCACGGCGTCACCCCCTGCCGTTTGGGCGCGCCGTAGGCGCCCTGTTGGTCGCGCTCCTCGAGCAGGCTCGTGTCGAGGTCGCTGAGGAGCAGCTGCACGCGCTCGGTGCGGCCAAACTCGCCGCTGGTGAGTTCACGAAGGGCGCGCTGCAGCGCGACGAAGCGAAACTCGTCTTGGGCATCTTTGGTGCGCGAACGGTCCATGCGGTCCAAAAAGGCGGCGATAGCGAGCACCTGGTTGCGGTGCTCCATAAAGTAGGTGTCGATGAGTTCGCGTTGGCTCAGCGGGCAGCTGCTGCGAACGTCGCGTCTTGCGTCCATGTCTCTCCCTTCGCGCGCGCCCCCAGCAGCTGGGCGGCGCGCCGGATGGTGGCGTGGTCCATGTCGTGCACCTCGACCCCACGGCCGATGCTGTCGAGGAGCATGATGGTGAGCCGTCCGCCGAGGTGCTCGCGAAACTCCTCCAGACCCGTCAGCAGCGCCCCGGTCTCCAGCTCCGGGGTGTAGGTCGCGAGCCCCAAGGCGTCAAAGAGCGCCAGGATGCGCTGCCAGTCGCCCCGGGGGAGCCTGCCCGAGAGGTGCGCGTAGGTGGCGTCTAGCGCGATGCCGATGGCGACCGCCTCGCCGTGGCGCAGCCGGTAGTCGGTCACGGCCTCGAGCTTGTGCGCCGCCCAGTGGCCGAAGTCCAGCGGCCTCGAGGAGCCGAACTCGAAGGGGTCGCCCGCGGTGGCGATGTGCTCTAGGTGCAGCTCGGCGCAGCGGTAGATGGCCCAGGCCATCGCCTCCGCGTCGCGGTCTCTAAGCGCCGCAGCGTGCGCCTCCAAAAAGTCGAAGAAGCGGGCGTCTTTGAGCAGCGCGACCTTGACCGCCTCGGCGAGCCCGCCCACCCAGTCGCGCTGCTCGAGGGTGGTCAACACGTCCAGGTCGCAGAGCACCGCGTAAGGGGGGGCGAAGGTGCCCAGGAAGTTCTTTTTGCAAAAGGCGTTGACGCCGTTTTTGACCCCGACCGCCGAGTCGTTCTGCGCCAGCACGGTGGTCGGCACCCGCACCAGACGCACGCCGCGGTGCGCGGTCGCGGCGGCGTAACCCGCCATGTCGAGCACCGCCCCGCCGCCGACCGCGAGGAGGTAGCTGTGGCGGTCGATGCCGTGGGTGTGCACCGCGCGCTGCAGGGCGTGGACGGTCTCGGGGCTGTTTTTGACGGCCTCGCCGCCCGGGACCACGAGGGGCGCGGCGACGAGCTCGAGGCCGGGGTGCGCCGCCAGGTAGGCGCTGAGGTGGCGCGTCAGCTCGGGGTGGTGCCGCGCGACCCCCTCGTCGACCACGGCCAGCACCTTTTTGGGGCCCGCTTCGTCCGCGCGCGCGAGCGTCTGGGCGAGCAGCGGGTTTTCCGGCCTGAAGAGGCCGCGGGTGAAGTGGACCGGGTAGCGAAAGGTCACCGCGATCTCTTGCGTGATGGGGCGTAGGGGCGGCGTCATGGTGCCCACCTTAACGATTCGGCGCCCCAAGGGCGCGACTTCGGGTCACATGGGGCAAGAGCTAAAGGTTCCACCCCCCCGCGACCTCGAGCGTGACGCCCGTGATGTAGCGCGCGCTTTCCGAGACGAGAAAGAGCGCCGCCGCCGCGAGCTCGTCCAAGGCGCCGGGGCGCCCCATCGGCAGCGGGGTGTCGGGTACGCTGACGCTGTTGTCCATCACCCCCGGGCTCAGCACGTTGACGGTGATGTTGTCGCCCGCATAGGTTTTGGCGAGCGCTTTGCTGAGCAGGATGACGCCCGTTTTGGCGGCGCTATAGGCGACGATGCTCGGGCGCGCTTTGAGGAGTTCGGCGCCGGCGAAGCCCAGGTTGAGGATGCGGCCCCCACCGGCGGCTCGCATGAGGGGGATGGCGGCGCGGCAGAGGTAGAAGGTGCAGTGCAGGTTGCCGTCGAACATCGCGTGCCAGGTCGCGACGTCGAGCGCGTCTAAGGGCCCCTGGTGGTAGTTGCCGACGTTGTTGATGAGCACGTCGAGCCCCCCCAGGGTGCGGTGCACGTCACCGACGAGCCGCGCAGCCTCCTCCGGACGGGTGACGTCGGCCTGAAACGCTTGCGCCCGCACGCCCCTGCCTCGCGCCTCGCGCACGACCCCTTGCGCCTCGCTCTCCGACGCGCGGTAGTGCACCGCGACGTCGTAGCCGGCGCCCGCGAGCGCGAGCGCGAGGGCGCGCCCGATACCCTTGGCTGACCCCGTGACGAGGGCTACGGGCATGACGGATCCTCCAGAGCCTCGAGCGCGTGGCGGCGCTCTAAGTAAAACCTCACGAGCACCCGCGTGGGGGTGTTGAGCGCGCACCTTAGCGCCGCCTCGGGCGTCACCCACGCGTGTGCCTGCGCCTCCTCGTTGAGCGTGACCGTTTCGTCCGTGCAGCGCGCGACGAAGTTGAGCAGGACAAAGTGTGCCTCGCGGTAGAACTCGGGGCTCCTCACGGCCTCCTGCACGGGACCCCAGTAGAGGTCGGTGAGCTCTAGACCGGTCTCCTCCCGAAACTCGCGCCGCAGCGCCTGGGCGAGCGTTTCGCCGTAGGCGACCTTGCCCCCCGGCACGCCCCACAAACCCCGCCACTTGTGGGTGCGCACCAGGAGCACCCGTTCACGCGGCGAGACGGCGAGCGCGCCGACCGTAACGAGGGGGTGGGCCGTCGGTAGGGCGTTGGCCGTCACCCGCTAAGCATACCGCGCCCGTAGGTGGCGGAGGTGGCGCGCCTCTAGGGCGGAAAGAGCCGCTGGCGTCTTTGCCGCCTATTCACGGGGCGTTTCGTGAGGTAGACTGCTCCTCATCACATCGCATACACGGGTTGAACGCACGGAAGGTTGACGCGCGGGACGCAGGAGGGCGACTTGGGAGCGGTTCAGACAGGGTCTTTAAAAACGCACGACGGCCTAACCCTCTTCGTCCGGTGCTGGTTGCCGGAAACCGACGCGCGCGCCGCCATTATCGTGTCGCACGGGTACGCGGAGCACTCGGGGCGTTACGAGGCGCTAGCTAGCACCCTGACGGGGCGGGGCTACGCGGTCTATGCGCTCGACCACCGCGGGCACGGCCGGAGCGAGGGGGAGCGGGCGAACGTCGCCGTGTTCCGCGCCTACGTCGACGACTTGGCGCGGTTTATCGAGCGCGTGCGTGAAAAGGACCCGCGCCCGCCGCGGTTTTTGTTGGGCCACAGCATGGGGGGGATGATCGCGCTGCAGCTCGTGCTCGAGCACCCCGAGAAGGTCGAAGGGGTCGCGGTGAGCGCCGCTTTTATCGAGAACGCGACCCAGGTGCCCTGGTTTCTCACGCGCGCCGCCGGGGCGGTGAGCCGCCTCGCCCCCAAGCTGCCGGTCCAGCACCTCGACACGGACGCCTTGGCGCGCGACAAGCGCGTCGTCGCGCGCTACCGCAACGACCCCTTGGTCTACCACGGCAAGGTCAAAGCGCGCCTCGGCGCCGAACTCCTCCAGGCGGGGCCTTACGTGTTGGAGCGCGCGCCGAGCATCCGGCTGCCCCTGTTGCTCATGCACGGAACCGGCGACCGGATCGCGGCGGTCTCGGGGACGCAGCGCTTTTTCGAACGGGTGGGCTCGAGCGACAAAACGCTCAAACTCTACGACGGCGCCTTTCACGAGCTTTTCAACGACTACGGCAAGGAGGCGGTGCAGCGGGACGTGCTGGCGTGGCTAGAGCGGCAGGTGGGTGAGGAGTCATGAGTAATGAGCAATGAGCAACGAGTAATGAGCAGCGAGTAATGAGCAGCGAGTGATGAGCAACGAGGATCGCCTCTACCTTGGCAGCACCCTGCCGATGACGAATTTGAGGTAGCGCCCCTCCGGAAACGACGCCGGTACGGGGTGGTCGGGCGGCTGACCGGCTTCGTGGAGGAGCTGCAGGCGCACGCCGGCGTGCGCGGCGGCGCTCGAGAGCGCGTCGCGAAACGCCTCGGGGGAGACCTGCGCGGTGCAGCTCGCGGTCGCGAGCAGGCCGCCCGGTTGGGTGCAGCGCAGGGCGAGCGCGTTGAGCTTTTCGTAGGCGCGTAGGGCGCTGTAGCGGCTCCCTCTGCGCTTGGCGAGCGCCGGCGGGTCGAGGATGACGACGTCGAAGCGCCGCTCTCCGCGCGCGTAGTCGGCGAGCAGCGCAAAGACGTCGGCGGTGAGAAAGCGGTGCGCGTCCGGCGCAAAGCCATTGAGCGCGAAGTTGCGCCGCGCGTCCTCGGTCGCGCGCGGGGCGAGGTCGACGCTCGTGACGTGCGCCGCCCCGCCCCGCACGGCGTAGAGCGAGAAGGCGCCCGTGTAGGCGAAGAGGTTGAGCACCGTCTTGCCCGCCGTAAAGCGGCTGAGCGTGAGGCGGTTGTCGCGGTGGTCTAAAAAGAGCCCGCCCTTTTGCCCCTCGTGTAGGTTGGCGAGCAGCTTCAGGCCGTGCTCGAGCACCGTCAGCTCCGGCGGCGGGAGGCGCCCCCAGAGCGCCCGCAGCGTCCCCCCCTCGCGCACCACGACGCCCCGGAGCTTGAGCCGCTGCGTGAGCGCCCGCACGACCTCAGGCACGAGGGCCGTGACGCTCGGGGCGTAGGTGCGCACCATGACGAAGCGTTCGTAGAGGTCGGCGCTCACGCCCGGCACGAAGTCCCCCTCGCCGTAGAGGAGCCGGTAGGCGGTCGTTTCGGAGGCGGGGTGGTGCGGGGGGCCGAAGAGCGCCTCCCGGAGCTCGAGCGCCCGCGTGACGCGCTCCCCGACCATGCCGGGGCGCGGCGGCGTGGGGCCGAAGAGGCGCAGGGCGATGGCGCTCTCGGCGTCGTAGAGCCCGTACGCCTCGGCGCCGCCGGCGCGGACGCGCACCCACTCGCCCCCTGTGAGGTGATGTTTGGGGAGGTGGTTGCGGTACACCCAGGGGTGCCCCGCCGAGAGGGCGGGGGCGAGCTCGGGGGGGAGGTGGAGCGTCGGCAGGGGCACCTGCCCACTCTACACCCACGCTAACACCGCCCGCGACGGGCCTTACTGGGCTTGGGCGTCCGGGAAGAGGCGCGCTTCGTACTCGGTGCGGTTGACGTAGCCCGCCGACCCTTCGTCGGAGATCACCCGGCCGGGGATGCCGACGACGACCGCGTTGTCGGGGACGTCTTTGGTCACGACGCAGTTGGCGCCGATGGCGACGTTGTTGCCGACCCGGACGCGCCCGACGATGACGGCGCCCGGACCGATGTAGACGTTGTCGCCGATCACTGGGCAGCCCTGCTTGGCCCCCCGGTTGGTCTGCCCGATGGTGACGTTTTGCGACAGGTTGCAGTTCTTGCCGATCTTGGTCCGTCCGTTGACGACGATGCCTCCGACGTGCCCGATGAAAAGCCCCGGGCCGATGTCCATCTGCGGGGGGATCTGGATCCCGTAGCGGTAGGAAAACTGCTTCATCACCAAACGCGCCACCGGATAGAGGGTGTAGCGCAGGCTCTTGCGGCTGTGAAGGAAGGTGCAGGTGCGCATGAGGGCGCAGTACTTAAAGCCCGCATGGCCGAAAAAGGCGCCAAGCAGCGCGCCCGCACCCAAGCGGCCCGTCGCGCGAAAGAGGTCGGCCTGCACGAGGGCGTAAAACGCCCTGAATGGCTGTGGGGACGCCGTGGTGGAGGCCGACGCGACGCCTCGAGCGCCTTGTACCCGGTGCGCCCCTGCCGCTGTGGGCTGTTGAGCTGCGGCGCTTGCTGCAGACAGCTCAGCGTGTGCGGTGGCGGGCTCCCAGTGCTGCTTGGGGGGGTGGCCGTGTTGTGGCGGGGACGAACGCCTCGCTTGGCGAGACGTCTTCAACGTCGGAGCGGGTGAGGGGGTGTAGGACATATGGCGTAGCCTAGAGGCCGCAGTCTTCATGTACGTGAGTTTTCTTTAAGCTCCTCTCATGAAGTGCTTAGGGATCGGCTGGCGCGTCGCGGGTACGCCTGGAACCCCCCTAGTCACCCCCCGCGAGCTCTTTGGCCCGCGCCAACACCGCGTCGAACATCTCAGGCGTGAGCCGGCCCGTGTTGGTGTTCTGCAGGCTCACGTGGTAGGCGTCGAGGAGGGGCGGTGCCCCCGCAAAGGTGTGCAGCGCGCCGTGCGCGAAGCCATAGCGGGCCTTGACGAGCCGCTGGCCGCGGCTGATGAGCTCGAGGTAGCTCTCGTGGGCGACGCGGCCGAGCGCCACGACGACCTTGACGTTCGGGAGCCCCGCGAAGTCGCGCGCGAGCCAGCCCCGGCAGCTTTGTAACTCCTCCCGCGTCGGTTTGTTGTCCGGCGGGACGCAGCGCGCGGCGGCCGTGATGAAGACGCCCCTTAGCACCAGCCCGTCGTCTCGGTGCGCCGCGCGGGGTTGGTTGGCGAGCCCCGCGCGCCACAGGGCGGGGTAGAGAAACGCCCCCGAGCCGTCGCCCGTAAACATCCGTCCGGTGCGGTTGCTCCCGTGCGCCCCCGGTGCGAGCCCGAGCAGCACGATGCGCGCTTCTGGGTCACCGAACCCCGGTACGGGGCGGCCCCAGTAGGGCTCGAGCCGGTAGGCCCGCCGTTTGACGCGCGCGACCGCCTCGCGGTGCGCGACCAGGCGCGGACAGCGCGTGCAGCTCAGCAGGGCTTCGGGGGCGGGGTCGAAGGGTTCAGCCAAGCCTCAACCCCCCTCTGAGGCGCTCCAGGGCCTCCTCGAGGATCGTGGTGGTCGTCGCGAAGTTGAGCCGCGCGAAGCCCTCCCCGCCGGGGCCGTTGTGGCGCCCCTCGCTGAGCCCGACGCCGCACGCCAAAAGCCGCTCGTAGAGCGTTTCTCCCAGCCCCAGACCGCGCAGATCGAGCCACGCGAGGTAGGTGCCCTCGGGGGGGGCGTAGGCGCTCCCCGGCAGGTACGCCTCGACAAAACGCGTGACAAGGTCGCGGTTGCGCTGCAAATACGCCAGGGTGTCCTCCAGCCACCCCGCCCCTTGCGTGTAGGCGGCTCTCGCCGCGGCCTGCGCCATGACGTTGGGCGGGGTGACGAGCCCAGCCCCCAGGCGCTCCAAGCGTTTGCGCAGCGCGGCGTTCTGGGTGATAACGAAGCCGACTTTGAGGCCCGCGAGGTTAAAGCTCTTCGTCGGCCCGAGAAGCGTCACGGTGCGCTCGGCGACCTCGTCGCCGAGTGAGGCGAAGGGCACGTGCTGCGCCCCCGGGTAGACGAGGTCGCTATGCAGCTCATCCGAGATCACCCAGAGGCGGTGGCGCAGCACGAGCTCGGCGAGCGCCGCCAGCTCCTCGCGGGAGAACACGCGCCCGGTCGGGTTGTGCGGGTTGCAGAGCACGAGCGCGCGGGTGTGGGGGCGGATCAGGGCGTCGAGCTGGTCGAGATCGAACGCCCATTGCGTTCCCGTCCAGACGAGCGGGTTGTGCTGCGTCTCGCGCCCCGTGTCCGCGACGGCCGCCATAAAGGGCGGGTAGAGGGGGGGTTGCAGCACCACCGCCTCGCCGCTCGAGGCGAGCGCGCGCACCCCGAGGTAGAGGCCGGGGATGACGCCGTGAAGCGGCCAGATGTCGCTCTCGGCGACCCGCCAGCCGTGGCGCGCGTCGAGCCAAGCCGCGACCGCTGCCTGCAACCCCGGCTCGCCGCCCGGGTAGCCCGCCGGATACCCGAGGTTGCCGCTCCGAGCGCGCGCCTCGAGCGCGCCGATGATCGCCTGCGCGGGCGGAAAGTCCATGTCGGCGACCCATAATGGGAGCACGTCGCGCGCTCCTTGCAGCGCGCTGTAGTGCGTCCACTTCAAACAGCTTTTCGCGCGCAGGGTCTCGAGGGTAAGGCGGTCAAAAGGGTGCATGCTCCTCAGTTTAGCCGGGCGCGGCGCGCCCGGGGGGCGGCCGGCTAAACTAGCCCTATGAAGCTCCGCCTCGACGTCCCCGAGTGGGCGACGCACATCGTCTCCGACCTTACCGACATGGACCGCAACCCGCATCCGGTGGACGCGCGCAAGGTCCGCTCCTTTACGCTCGAGCTCCCCGACGACGTGTACTTCGAGTACGCTTTTCTGGACGCGCAGGGTGCGATGCGGGCCGACCCCAAGAACCCGCGTCGCGCCGAAAACCCCTGGTACCCCGAGGTGAGCGCCGTGACCGGCCCCGACTACCGCCCCGACGCTCTCGCCGAACCGGAGCCGTTGCCGACCGGCGAGGCGCAGCGGCTGCGTTTCGAGACGCCCCGTTTGGAGGGGACGCGGCGCGTCACCCTCTACACCCCCAAGGGCTTTGGGGGCGAGGCGCTCCCCGTCGTCTACGTCCAAGACGGCGTCGCCTTCTACCGCTACGCCAAGCTCCATCTGGTGCTCGAGCACCTCATCCGTCAGCGGCGCGCCCGCCCCGCCCACGTGGCGTTTATCGAACCCGTCGAGCGCACCGCCGAGTACGGTTTTAACGACGCCTACCGCGCGTTCGTCCTGCAGGAGGTGCTCCCCGAGGTTGAACGCACGGTCGCCGCGACCGGCGAACGGGTCGCGCTAGGGGCGAGCTTGGGCGGGCTCGCGAGCACGCTGCTGGCGCTCGATGACCCGGCGCGCTTCCGCACGGTAGTGGCGTTTTCAGGGGCCTTTTTGGGGACGCCGGACGACCGGCGCTTCTACGCCTCCAAACGCTCTTGGGTGCTCGCGGAGCTCCGCGCCCGCGAGCGGCTGCCGCTGCGCTTCTACACCGAAACGGGCACCCTGGAGTGGCTGACGGGGGTCAACCGCGAGCTCGCCGCCCTTTTGCGGGACAAGGGCTATGAGCACCGCTACGTGGAGCGGAGCGCGGGCCACAACTGGACGAACTGGAAAAACGGTCTCGGGGGGGCGCTGTCGTTCGCCCTGGAGCGGGACCCCCAGCGGGCCCTAGAGCACTCGGCAGAGGCGCGGCGTGCGGGCGTCTGAAGGGGGGATCGCGGCTGACCTTGAGCGGGTGCGGCGGATCATTTTGGCGGGCCTCGCGGGGTGCCCGGCGCGCGTCTACCTGTTCGGCTCGAGGGCGTCGGGGCAGGCGCGCAGCGCTTCGGATATCGACGTGGCGGTGTGGCCGCTCGCCCCGCTCCCCGAGGGGACGCTCGCGGCGATTCGTGAAGCGCTCGAGGAGACGACCATCCCCTACACCATCGACCTCGTCGACTTGCGCGACGCCGACGCTAGCTTTCGCGCGCGTGTGATCGCGGAGGGGGTGCCGTGGCACGAGCCTAGTAGGCGCGGGGAGTAAGCTGGTGGTATGACGACGGTGCCGTTAAAAGAGGCTAAAGAGCGGCTTGAAGAGCTGCTCGCTGAGGGCGCGTTTATGGTGCGCCTCGACGACGGAAGCGTTTGGCGGCTCGAGGTCAAGCCGCTTGCGGGCACCTCCGAGCGGCGTGGGGGCTTCGGCAGGGCTCGGGGGTGGTTCACCATGTCCAAAGATTTCGATGAGCCCTTGGAGGACTTCCGAGAGTATTGGGAATGAGGGTACTGCTCGATACCCATACGTTCCTCTGGTACGTAGGCGGTGACGCTGCGCTGAGCAAGACCTGCTACGAGCTCATTGAAAGCCTGGAAAACACGATTTTCGTCAGTGCGGCTAGCCTTTGGGAAATCGCCATCAAGGTGAGCTTGGGTAAGCTCACGGTGCACGAAGGGCACACCATCGGGGAGTTGGTGGAGATAGGCGTCTACGCCAACCGCTTCGAGCTGTTGGGTATTGCCCCTAAGCATCTCGACGGTGTGAGGACGCTCCCTTTTTACCACAAAGACCCCTTCGATCGCCTTCTGGTCGCCCAAGCGCTTAGCGACGACCTCACGCTGCTAAGCCGCGACGGGGGGCTTGGAGCGTATGGGGTGTCGGTGCTCTGGTAACCGCAACCCCCGCGCAAGGTGACCGCAACCCCCGCGCGCTAGCGTGTCGCCATGACGCGATGGCTTTCTCTAGGTTGGTGGTACGTAGGCGGCGCCCTTCTGCTCTCGGCTTGCTCCGCCGACCCCGTCGGGTCGGCCCCCGCCGCTTCGGTGAGACCGCAGGTCACGTTGCGTGCTACCCCCGGCGGTCCCTCGGGTTGGACGGTGCGCTACACCGCTACGGCGACGGGGTTCGCCGGCCCCGTGCGCTACACCTTCTCCTCGTGCGGCGACTTCGACGAGCGCGCGGGGCGGCACGAAGGGGAGAACACGCTCCTCTGCCACCACTTCGAACCGGGCGAGCGCACGGTGACGGTGACGGCGGAGGACGCGGCGGGCACCACCGCGACGGCGAGCGTGACGCGGACCATCACGGCGGCCGAGGTGCCCTACCGGGGGCGGTGGCGCTGGACCCTGCGGGAGGGCGGAGGGGTGCGGCGCGGCTACCTCACCATCACCGAGGCCGACGTGATGAGCAAAGGCTCGCTGCCCTTCGACGAGTTCGCGAGCCGCGGACGGGTCTTTGAGTGCACTGGGGAGACCTGCGAAGACCGCGGCGAGGCCGCTATCTACTTCTCTCAGACCGGGCTAGCGCGTCCGGCTTACGCCTTGAACCTGCAGCTCGGCGCGGTGCACCCGGAGGGCGACGCGACCTTTGGGCTGACGCCAGAGGGGGCGCAGCGGCTCTACGACGGCGGGCTCGAGCTCATCCGGGAGGGTGAGGGCTGAGCGCGGCGCTTTGGGGGTGCGCCCCGTGTCCTTGACCTCGCGCGGAGGCCCGATGGGGCGCGCCCGGCTACGTTAAAGTGGCCTTCATGAGCCAAGCGTACCGCACCGAAAAAGACACCATGGGCGAGCTTCAGGTCCCCGCGGACAAGTACTGGGGGGCCCAGACCCAACGCAGCTTGCAAAACTTTCGGATCGGCGGGCAGCGGATGCCGCTAGAGGTCATCCGCGCCTTCGCCGTCCTTAAAAAGGCCGCCGCGCTGACCAACGCCGAGCTGGGCGTGCTGCCGCAGGACAAGGCCGACGTGATCGCGCGCGTGTGCGACGAGATCCTTGCAGGCGAGCACGACGAGCAGTTCCCGCTCGTGGTGTGGCAGACGGGTTCGGGGACGCAGTCGAACATGAACGTCAACGAGGTCATCTCAAACCGCGCCATCGAGCTTCTAGGCGGCGAGATCGGCTCGCAGACGCCCGTTCACCCCAACGACGACGTCAACAAGTCGCAGTCGTCTAATGACACCTTCCCGACGGCGATGCACATCGCGGCTTACACGCTCCTCGTCGAAACGACCCTGCCCAAGGTTGAGGCGTTGCAGGCGACCTTTGAGCGCAAGGCGCGCGACTTTATGCGGGTCGTCAAAATCGGCCGCACGCACCTCATGGACGCGACCCCGCTGACCTTGGGCCAGGAGCTCTCGGGCTACGCGGCGCAGCTCAAAAAGAGTCTCGAGGCACTCCAGAACACCCTGCCGCACCTCGCCGAGCTCGCCCTCGGCGGTACGGCGGTCGGTACGGGGTTAAACGCTCCAGAAGGGTTCGCCGAACGGGTGGCGCAGCGGATCGCCGACCTCACCGGGCACCCCTTCGTCACGGCGGAGAACAAGTTCGAGGCGCTCTCGGCCCACGACGCGGTGGTCGAGACCTCGGGCGCGCTCAAACGGCTCGCGGTCAGCCTCATGCATATTGCCAACAACGTCCGGCTGCTCGCTTCGGGGCCGCGTTGCGGCATCGGCGAAATCCTCATCCCCGAAAACGAACCGGGCAGCTCCATCATGCCGGGCAAGGTCAACCCGACCCAGGCCGAGGCGATGACCATGGTCTGCGCCCAGGTCATCGGCTGCGACGCGGCGGTGACGGTTGCCGGGACGCACGGCCACTTTCAGCTCAACGTCTTTAAACCGGTGATGATCTTTAACCTGCTCCTCGCGGCGCGGCTTCTGGGCGACGCCTGCGAGTCGTTTAACGAGCACTGCGCGCTCGGCATCGAACCGAACGAGACGCGCATCCGCCAGCACCTCACCAACTCGCTCATGCTGGTCACCGCCCTAAACACCCGCATCGGCTACTACAAAGCGGCGCAGATCGCCAAGACCGCGCACGCTGAGAACCTCACGCTCAAAGAGGCGGCGGTCAAACTCGGGCACCTCACGGAAGCCGAGTTCGACGAGATCGTGGTGCCGGAGAAGATGGTGGGAAACTTGAAGTGATGAGCAACGAGCCATGAGTAGAAGTCCATCACTCATGGCTCGTTGCTCATAGCTTATCTTTCGTCGATCCGCTCGGCGTCGGGTGGGATGAAGCGCAGCTCCTCGGGGTCTAGGCCGCTGTCGAGGAGGTAGTCCTCGAAGAAGAGTTCGGCCAAGGGGGCCTCGTTCGCTTGGACGATGGTTACGCTCTGCGGCAGCCACTCGCCGTCCAGAATGGTCGCCGTGACGTAGGCGATGTTGGCGCCCTCGTCGCGGTTGGTAAAGCGCAACCGGTAGACGGGGCCGTCCGGGCTCTCTTCGTAGCCCTCAACGCTCGCCTCCCAGGTGTCGCCACTGAAAAAGCGCCCCAGGTCGGGGGTGAGGTTGACGCCCCCCTCGAGCTCGTCCTCGACCTCCGGCAAGAGCCCGCCCAAAGCGTCCGGGTCGTTGGCGTTTAAGATGGTGACCTGGTTGGTGACGAAGAGGTAGTTGTAGACCGTGTCGCCGTCGACGATGACGAAGTTGTCGGCCAAAGCGTCCGGTTGGATGAAGTAGGCGCGCACAAGCTCCTCGTCCGGGATAAAGTCGGTTTCGACCTCCAAGATGATCTCCTGGCCGTCGGCGTCGAAGATCGTCCCAGTGAGCAAAAAGCTAGCGTCTTGCAGCGCCTGGGTGCGGGCCTCGAGGTTCTCGAGCACCTCGTCGGCGCTCAGGTCCTGGGCGCTCGCAGCGCCAACCAGGAGCGCGGCGAGGGCGCCCTGCAGGGCGCGGCGCGCGGTGGGTGGGCGTAAGGGGGTGTGCGGCATCGTCTCTCCTTGGTGTGTAGGGCTCGTGGCGGCGCGGCGCCCAGCGCCGCTGGGTCAAGCGCTACCTTACCGTAGGCGTCAGCTTGACAGCTAGAGTTAAAGCCCCCATGAAAGGGGCGTCAACGCGGCGTTGGGCGCTCGGGGGACGTTACATCATGAAAAAGGCTTTACGGCCCACACACCTGAGCTTTTCGCGCGTGCATGCTAGGCTCAGCCGAAGAAAGGAGGGGGTGATGAAACGTACCCTATTAGGTCTTTTCGGCGGGCTTTTTCTGGCGCTCCCCCTAGCGGCGGCGCAGCCGGTCGAAGAGGTCGTGATTAGCCCCCAAGCGATCGTCGTAAACCCGCTCCCCGCGTTCGAGGTCGAGGTTTTCGTGGACCGCGACGCCTCCGGCGAGGCAGCGCCGGTCTACGAGATCGGTGAAGCGATGACGATCGGCGTCCGCGTCTCCGAAGACGCCTACGTCTACCTCTTTAACGTGCGAAGCGACGGCGTGGTGCGGCAGATTCTGCCGAACAACTACGACGAGGCGGGGCGGAACAACTTCGTCCGCGCGGGTGAGACCAGGTTGTTCCCGCCGCAGGGCGCGCGCTACGAGTTTCGCGTGGCGGGCCCCGAGGGGCTCGACAAGGTGATCGCGGTGGCGAGCGAGACGCCTCTAGACACCTCGACGCTGGCGAGCTTCGAGGCCGACCCGAACTTCGCGTCGTCGACCATCGGCGAGTCGGGCTTCGCGGAGTCGCTCTCGGTCATCGTCCGGCCTCTGCCGCAAGAGGCGTGGGTCTCGGACACGGCGCTCTTCTACGTCGGTCGGGCCGCCGCCGCGCCGCGCTACGGCACCCTGTCGATCACCTCGGAGCCCTCGGGGGCGCAGGTCTTTATCGACGACCGCTTCGTCGGGTACACCCCGCTGCGTTACGGCGCCGAAGCCGGTAACCGGCTCGTCAACGTCGTGTACGAGGGCTATGAGACCTACGAGGCGACGATCACCGTGACGGGCGGCGAGACGCGCGAGGTGCGGGCGAACCTGCGCGCGCAGCAGCGCACGGGCCGCGTCGTCTTCGAGAGCGACCCGCAGGGCGCCGAGGTGTACGTCAACGGCCAGCGCATCGGCACCACGCCCACGGGGGCGGTGACGCTCCCCGAGGGCACCCATCAGGCGCGCTTCGTCTCCGCAGGGTTTGACGAGGTGACGGTGTCGTTCACCGTCAACCCGGGGGGGACGCAGCGGGTCTCGGCGGAGCTGCGCGCCCAAGTCGGCGCCTTGGAGCTGCAGGGCAACGTCGGCGGCGCGGTGGTCTTTCTGGACGGGCGGCGGGTCGGGACGCTGCCGAGCGGTACGGGGCGTCTGACCCTGGAGGAGCTCGAGCCGGGGATCCATCAGCTCACCGTCACCGCCCCGGGCTACAGCACCTACGTCAGCGACGTCGAGGTGCGCGCCGGCGAGACGACGCGGGTGCAGATCACCCAGACGCAGCGCTAGCGCGGTGGGCTAGGCGCCGCTCGCGCCCCTACGCGTCCTACGAGTACGCGTCCTACGAGATCGTGCGGGAAGGTCTACCCTTCCCGCTTTTCGTGTTTCGTCCTTAAGGGCACCCTCTAGCCTTTGACGAAGAGCCCTTGACGGAGAGCCTTTGACAACGGGCGCGCCGCGGCGCGTAGAATGCGCCATGCCGTCCCCTGCGCCGCACCCACCGCTAGTAGACCCCGCCACCTCCCCCGTCACCGCCGTCGTCCTCGGTGGTGGTGAGGGGGACGCGCTCGCGCGCGCCGCCGGCGTGCGCGCCAAAGCGCTCGTCCCCTTCGGCGGCAAACCGCTCGCCTGTTACGTCCTCGAGGCGCTGCAGGCGACCCCCGCGGTGGGCGCGGTGCTCTACGTCGGGACCTCCCCGACGCCGGCGGTCAAGGGGTTAGAGCCCGGCGCGACGTTTCTCGAGAGCTTCCAGCGGGGTGTTCAAGCGGCCCTCAAGGGGCGTCCGGAGCGCATCTTGGTCTTGACCGCCGACCTGCCGTGGCTCAACCCGGAGGCGCTCACGGCGTTTTTGGCGAGCGCGCCGGACGCCGAGCTGGTCTATCCCATCATCGCCGAGGCGTCGGCGAGGGCGCAGTTCCCGGCTCAGCGCCGCACCTTCGTCCGGCTTAAAGAGGGGCGCTTTACGGGGGGGAATCTGATGCTCCTCAAACCCGCCGCCGTCGCGGCGCTCGAGCCCTTTATCGGCCGCGCCTACGCGGGGCGCAAAAACCCGCTCGTGTTGGCGCAGCTGTTGGGGGTCGACGTGATCTTCCGGCTGCTGCTCGGCCGCTTGGACCTCCCGGCTATCGAAGCGCGCGCCGAGCGGGTGTTGGGGTGCACCGTGCGCGCCGTGGTCACCGAGCACGCGAGCATCGGGGCGGACGTGGACAAACCCGAGCACTTAAGCGTGGCCTCTGGCGGTGCCGTGAGTGGGGCGGTAGGGATTAAGTAGCGCGGGCCCCCGGCCGGAGCCCGTCGCGCATCCTCTCGGACACCTCCGGGTCGTCGCGCAGGCGCTGCGTCACCGCTCTAACGTTGTGGTGTTCGCGCAGACCCTCCCAGGGCCTGTCGGTGTCGATCCACCCCTTGCGGTAGAGGAGCCGGTCCGAGAGCCCCGGCAGAACCTGCGACGGGCGCCACCAGGCGAACGAACCGGGGCGGACGCGGTTGGCGTGGACGCCCAAAAGGTTCGTGCAGTTGCGCGTAAGGGAGTTGTAAAAGCGCGGGGTGCGGGCGAGCCGGTTGGCTTCGGCGAGGATGTCTAAAAGGAGCGCGCGCGTCTCCTGCGGGGAGAAGTCAAGCGGGTAGAGGTAGACGTCGTGGTCTTGATAGAGGGTGCGGCGCAGGATAAAGTCGCGTTCGTCGCCGAAGGCGTAGAGGAGTTCGTAGGCGTTAAAGAGCCCGCGCACGAGGTTGTAGCGCTCGCCGCCGTGGAGCCGCGCCTCGGCGGAGAAAGCGAGGTACGCGCCCTCAAACTCAAACGAGATGAGCGTGTGGGCGATGACCTCGAAGCGGCTAAACGACTCCACCACGAACCAGACGCGCCGCACGCGGCTCAGGTCGTAGGTGCGCGTCTCCCACACGGCCTCGAAGGGGCTGCCGGGGGGGCCGTAACGGATGTTGCGGACGTTGTGCAGCCTGAGCGTGTCGCCTACCACCTCCCCTTCGGGGGGGCGCGCCATGTCGGGGTTCCAGTCGCGGTGGTTCGAGGGGCGCTTTTGGCGGAGCGAGAGGCCCAAAAATGCGCCGAGGGCGAGGAGGTAGAGCGGGTAGAGCGGGGCCATGCTTGCAAGTTTAGCCCGATCCGCGTGCTGCAAAGAGCTGCTCGGTGGGGCCCCGACTGGGGCTCGAGCCCTAGCGCCGCTCCGGTCCCGCACGCGCGCACCCCGAACCGCTGGCTACCCCGTCGTGGCGACGTGCGCGCTGGTAAGGCGCGCGACTCGGTAGCTCGGGCGCGCCGCTTTAGACTGCCTGGGTAACGCTCTTCGCACGTCTGGCGTACCGGCACAGGAGGCAGGGATGAAACGATGAACATCGCCGTGCTGCTGCATAGCGGCGCGGGTGGGAGCGGGGTCGTGGCGACCGAGGTCGGGCTCGGCTTCGCGCGGCGCGGCCACACGGTGCACTTCGTGGCCAGCAACGTCCCCTTTCGCCTCACCGAGACGGGGCACCCGAACGTCTACTTTCACCAGGTCGGCAGCATGGCCTACCCGCTCTTCGAGGCGCCCCTGACGACGCTCGCCGAGGCCTCTAAGCTCGTCGAGGTCATCGAGGAGTACGGCATCGAGGTGATCCACGCGCACTACGCCATCCCGCACGCGGCGGCGGCGATCATGGCGCGGGACATGGCGCGCGTCGCGCGCCCGCCGGCGGTGGTCACCACGCTCCACGGCACCGACGTCACCTTGGTCGGGCTCGACCGCGCCTACTTGCGCACCACGCAGTTTTCCATCGAGCGCTCGGACGTGGTGACGGCCGTGAGCCAGTACCTCGCCGATTACACCTGCTGCGAGATGGGGGTGCGCCGCGACGTCACGGTGATCCCGAACGCGGTCGATCACCGGCGCTTCTCGCCGCGGGCCGACCCCGAGCTGCGCCAGCGTTACGCGCACCCCGACGAGAAGCTCTTGGTGCACGTCTCGAACTTTCGCCCCGTCAAACGGGTCGAGGACGTCGTGCGGACCTTTGCGCGGGTCTCCGAGCGGCTGCAGGCGCGGCTTTTGATGATCGGCGACGGCCCCGACCGGCCCAAAGCGGTCGAGCTCGCCGCCGAGCTCGGGGTCAGCGGCCGGGTCGCCTTTCTGGGGTCGTTTCCGCGCATCGAGCCGCTGCTCGCGGTGTGCGACCTCTTTTTGCTGCCGAGCGTGCAGGAGTCGTTCGGGCTAGCCGCCCTCGAGGCGATGGCCTCCGGCGTGCCGGTCGTGGCGAGCCGCTTGGGCGGCATCCCGGAGGTCGTCGTGGACGGCGAGACGGGGTACTTGTGCGCGCCCAGGGACGTAGACGCGATGGCCGCCGCGGCGCTGATGCTGCTCTCGGATGGGGCGCTCCACCGCCGGATGGCGGCGGCGGCGCGGGAGCGGGCCGTGACGGTCTTTAGCGAAGACCGCGTGCTGCCGCTCTACGCGCGCGCCTACGAGCGGGCGCTCGAGGCGGGGACCGCGGCCTCGCGCCACGAGGTCTCGCTTAAGGGGACGTAGGGTACGGCGTCCGCCTCGAGGCTCGCGCTCGTGGGCCTAAAGCCGCTCTTAAGGCGCGCGTGGGCGGCGAGGGCGATCATCGCGCCGTTGTCGGTCGCGAGGCTTAGGGGCGGGACATGCACCCGCAAGGGGGTGTCCTGCAGGCGCTCGCGCAGGCGCCGGTTGGCCGCGACCCCCCCCGCGACGACGAGGGTGGTGTGCCCGGTGGCGTCGGCCGCGCGCAGCGCCGTGCTGACGAGGCTCTCGACGACGACGCGTTCAAAGCTGGCCGCGAGGTCGGCTTTGTTGAGGTCGGGCGACGCCGCGACAAGCCGCGCCACGGCCGTTTTCAAGCCGCTAAAGGAGAAGTCGAACCCCGCTTGACCTTTAAGCGGCAGCGGGAAGGGGAACGCCTCCGGGTCGCCCGTCTCGGCGAGCTGGCTGAGGGCGCGCCCGCCGGGGTAGCCAAGCCCCAAGAGCCGCGCCGCTTTGTCGAACGCCTCGCCGGCGGCGTCGTCGCGGGTGCGGCCGAGCTCGCGGATCTCGCCCCACGCGCGCACCTCGAAGAGGCTGGTGTGGCCGCCTGAAGCGATGAGGCAGAGAAAGGGGGGCTCGGCGCGCCCCCTAGCGCTATCGGGCGCGCCCAGGGCCGAGGCGATGTGACCCTCGAGGTGGTGCACGGGGATAAAGGGGACGCCGCGCGCCCAGGCGAGCGCTTTAGCGTAGCTTAAGCCGACCAACAGCGCCCCGACGAGGCCGGGGCCGTAGGTGGCGGCGACCGCGCCCACGGCCTCCAGGCCGAGACCAGCTTCCGCGAGGGCCCTATCCACCACGCTCCCGATGACGGCTAGGTGCTCGCGGCTCGCCTGTTCGGGCATCACCCCGCCGAAGGGCGCGTGCAGCGCCGTCTGCGACGCGACGACGTTGGCGCGCACGACCCCGTCCTCGACGAGGCCGACGCCCGTGTCGTCGCAGGAGGTGTCGATGCCTAGGATGACCATGCCCGTAGCGTAGCACCCCGGGGGGGCGAGGCCTGGTCTGGCGGGGTCTACGGGGCGGTAAACTGACGGGGTGACGCTCGCCGACGCGCTCGCCCGCTACCACCAGTTGGAGCCGCGCACCCTGCCGAGCGGCGTTCGCTACGCCACCAAAGCGGGGGTGCGGGGCTACCCCGAGCTGCACCCGGGGGTGCAGCTGATGCTGCGAGCCGCCGACCTTAGCGCGCCGCGCCTTTTGGACGCGACGGGGAGCGGCGGCGCGTTGGCCCTCGCCGCCCGCGGCGAAGTAGAGGCGGCGGTGGTGCTCGAGACCTCCCGCGCCGCGCTGCGCTGCGCCGCCTGGGCGCTCGAACGCTTGGGGACCGAAGCGAATGTGCAACTCTCGGCGGGCGCGCTCTGGGACGCGCCGCCGGCGGCCGCCGAGCTGGTCTGCGCGGTGCCCGCGACCGACCGGGGGGGCGCGCGCGTGCGCGCCGAGCTGCGGGGCGCGCACGCGGCGCTCGTAGAAGGCGGCGTCGCCCTTTTTGCCATGCACAAAGACCAGGGGGCCAAGCGCTACGAAAAGGAGGCCGCCGCGCTCTTCGGCGAGGCCGAGGTGCTCGCCAAAGCGGGGGGGTGGCGGCTCCTGCGCGCGCGCAAGCGGCGCGAGGCGCCCGAACCCCGTGGCGCCGAACCCGAACCCTTCGAGGCGGCGGGCCTCATGCTCACGGCAGATCCCGGCGTCTTCGCCGCGGGCAAGCTCGACCCCGGTACGGCGCGGCTTCTAGCGGCGGTGGACTGGCCCGCGCTCGCCGGCCGGCGGGTGCTCGACCTCGGCTGCGGCTACGGCCTCCTGGCGCTCACAGCGGCCCTCGCGGGCGCCGAGGTCACCGCCGTCGACGACGACCTCTTGGCGGTGCGCAGCACCCACCGCAACGCCGAGCGCTACGGCGCGGACGTGCGCGCGCTGCACTCGGACGTCGACTCGGAGCTGCAGGGGGAGCGCTTCGACGCGGTGCTCACCAACCCGCCCTTTCACGTCGGGAAACGCGTCGCTCTGGAGGTGCCGCGGGCGTTTTTGGCGGCGGCGCACGCGCGGCTCGAGCCGGGCGGCACGCTGAGCCTGGTCGCCAACCGCGCCCTGCCCTACGAGCGCGACCTCGCCGCTTGGGCGTGGTGGGAACGCGCCGAGGAGGGGGCGTTCAAGGTGCTGCGGGCGGTGCGCTGACATTGCGGATCAAGAGTGGGGACGGCGCCATCGCTCAAGCTACTTCAGGCGATGACCGTACCTCTTAGCGCGCAACCATTATCCACTCAACGGAGCTTTGTACTCTGGCGCTCAGTGTGTTGTCCCTTCCTGTGCACCGCTGCCTCATAGATATGATATAATATATCTGTAAGCTTAAAACTGCGTGCCTGGAGGTAATCAAGGTGCTTGCGTATATCGTGCGACGCATTCTCTACATGATTCCGACGCTGTTTGCGATTTCGGTCGTGGCTTTTTTCGTTATTCAGCTGCCGCCGGGCGACTATCTGACGTCGATGGTTGCGGGGATGGCGGCGCAAGGGGAAACCGTCGACAGCGCTACGCTCGCAGCGCTTAGGGAGCGCTACGGCCTCGGTGAACCCTTCTACGTGCAGTACTACAAGTGGATTTCGGGCATCCTCTTACGCGGCGACTTCGGCCAATCGTTCGAGTGGAACCGTCCGGTCAACACGCTCATCTGGGAGAGGCTCGGGCTCACCTTCTTGCTGTCGCTCGCGACCCTCGTGTTTATCTGGCTCGTCTCCTTTCCCATCGGTATCTATTCGGCGGTCAGGAAGTACTCGCTGGGTGACTACTTCGCGACTTTCATCGGCTTTATCGGTCTGGCAACCCCGAACTTTCTGCTGGCGCTGGTCTTTATGTACATCGCGTTCGCCTACTTTGGCCAGAGCGTCGGCGGACTTTTTTCACCGCAGTACGTGGACGCGCCCTGGAGTTGGGCCAAGTTCGTAGACCTCTTGAACCACCTGTGGATCCCCATGGTCGTCCTGGGCACCTCCGGAACGGCGAGTTTGATTCGCCTCCTGCGGGCGAACTTGCTCGATGAGCTCGTGAAACCGTACGTCGTCACTGCTCGAGCCAAGGGGCTGTCCGAGCGCAGGTTGTTGCTCAAGTACCCGGTTCGCGTCGCCCTCAACTTTTTCGTCAGCGCTCAAAACAACATCTTGGTGAGCCTTATCTCCGGCGCCGCCATCGTCGAGATCGTGCTGAGTTTGCCCACCACGGGGCCCCTCTTGCTGCGCGCGCTCACTGCGCAGGACATGTACTTGGCGGGTTCGTTTATCTTGATGCTCAGCGTCCTCAACGTCATCAGCACCCTGCTTTCAGACATCGCGCTGGCCTGGCTCGACCCCAGAATCCGCTACCGCTAGGAGTTGTGTGATGGACAACAGCAGCAAGGTACCTCAGGAAAGTGGAGCGCTCGAGGGGGTGGACGCGCGCAGAACCTCGGTCACCGCGGAGACGCTGCAAGGTATCGACGCGCCGACGCAGCCGCGCCGCGGCGAGTCGGCGTTCGACACCGAGGGGATCGCTGCAGCCGCGCCGCCCGAGGAGGCGCGCGTCGAGGTGGCCGGCCAGTGGCAGCTCATGTGGTGGAAGTTCCGCAAGCATAAGCTGGCCGTCGTCGGTGGGGTAGTGACCCTGCTTATCTATCTGGTGGCGGTCTTCGCCGACTTCTTGGCCCCTTTCCCCGCCAACGCGACCAGCACGCAGCATACTTACGCGCCGCCGCAGCCTCTGCGCTTTATCGAGCGCACCGCAGAAGGGACGCGCTTTCGGCCACACGTCTACGGATATACGACGGAGATCGACCCCGTGGCCCTGCGCCGCACCTTCGTCGTGGACGAGTCCGTCACGGTGCCCGTGGGGTTTTTCGTGCGCGGCGCGCCCTACCGGCTGTTCGGGCTCATCCCGATGGAACGCCGGTTGATCGGCCCGTTGGAGCCGGGGGGAACGATGTACCTCTTGGGCGCCGACCGGCTCGGACGCGACGTCTTGTCGCGCATTATCTACGGCAGCCGCATCTCGATGTCAATCGGCCTGGTTGGGGTAGCGCTGAGCCTCTTTCTAGGTGTGTTGTTAGGCGGGCTCGCGGGTTACTACGGCGGCTGGGTGGACAACCTGCAGCAGCGCGTGGGGGAGTTTCTCGAGTCCATCCCTAGCATCCCACTCTGGATGGGGCTAGCAGCCGCTATCCCGCTGACCATACCGCCCTTGCAGGTCTACTTCCTGATCACCGTGATCCTCTCGGTGATCGGCTGGACCGGTCTGGCCCGCGTGGTGCGCGGGAGGTTTCTCTCGCTCAAAACCGAGGACTTCGTCACGGCGGCGCGCCTCGACGGGATGAGCGACCTCCGCATCGTCATGCGCCACATGGTGCCCAATTTTATGAGCCACATCATCGCGGTGGTAACGCTGTCGATCCCCGGCATGATCCTTGCTGAAACCGCACTGTCGTTTCTCGGCATCGGCTTAAGGGCCCCCATCGTCTCGTGGGGGGTGCTCTTGCAAGAGGCGCAAAACATCCGCTCGGTGGCGACGGCCCCGTGGCTCTTGACCCCCGGCATCGCCGTGGTGGTTGCAGTGTTGTCCCTTAACTTTCTCGGCGACGGCCTCCGAGACGCGGCGGACCCCTATGCCTAAGCGCGCCTTTGGCCACAAACGCGAAAGGTCACGTGATGACGGACGCGCTGGTTGAGATCAAGGGCCTCAAAACCCACTTTTTCACCGATGAAGGGACCGTGCGGGCGGTGAACGGGGTGGACTTCGTCATCCCACGGGGTAAGACGCTCTGCGTCGTGGGCGAATCGGGTTCAGGCAAGAGCATCACCGCGCGCTCGATCTTGCAGCTCGTCGACGCGCCCGGTCGCATCGTCGCGGGCGAGATCCTCTACCACCGCCGTCGCAAAGACCGCTGCCAAGGTTCGCGTGATGGCGAGGTCGAAACGCTCAACATCACGAAGATGGACCCGCGCGGCAAGGAGATCCGCCGCATCAGGGGCAAGGACATCGCCATGATCTTTCAGGAGCCGATGACCTCGCTGTCGCCGGTCCACACCATTGGCAATCAGATCATGGAGGCTATCTTGTTGCATCTTCCGGTAGACAAGCAGGGGGCCCGTGAGCGCGCCGTCGAGGTCTTGCGCCGCGTCGGCATCCCCAAGCCCGAAACGCGCCTCGGCGCCTATCCCTTCCAGCTGTCGGGCGGGATGCGGCAGCGCGCGATGATCGCCATGGCACTCGCCTGCGAGCCGGACCTGCTCATCGCCGACGAGCCCACGACCGCGCTCGACGTCACGACGCAAGCCAACATCTTAGACCTCATCCGGGAGCTGCAACAGGACCTGGGGATGTCGGTGATGTTTATCACCCACGACCTCGGGGTGGTCGCCGAGATCGCCGACGACGTCGTGGTGATGTATTTGGGGACCGTCGCCGAACGAGGCGACGTCGACGCGATCTTTCATGACCCGAAGCATCCCTACACCCGCGCGCTGCTGCGCTCGGTTCCCAAGATGGGGCTTGGGGCTAGAGACCGCCTGGATTCAATCCGGGGCATGGTCCCGCACCCCTTTGCGCGGCCCTCGGGGTGTCCGTTTCATACCCGCTGCGACAGCTTTATGCCCGGCACCTGCGACCGTTTGGTGCCCCCACGCGAAAGGATCGCCGAAGACCGGGACGTGTACTGCTTGCTCTACAGCGACATCGAGAAGGTGCGTGAGGCGCAAGGGGGGGTGGCGAGATGAGCCAAGCTGCAGTTCGCGTCACGCCTCAGCCAGCGCTCGCCCCGCAAGCCAAACCGCTGCTCGAGGTCAAGGACCTCAAGATGCACTTTCCCATCCAGCGGGGGTTTTTTCGCCGCACGGTCGGTTATGTAAAGGCCGTCGACGACATCTCGTTCACCATCTTTCAGGGTGAGACGCTCGGGCTCGTCGGTGAGTCGGGTTGCGGTAAGTCGACCCTGGGGAGAACGATCCTACGCGTCTACGAGCCGACCGCCGGGGAGATCCTCTACCACGGGGCCAAGGGGCGCCCTGTCGACCTGGCGAAGCTGAAACACCGAGAGCTCAAGCCCTACCGCCGCGACATCCGCATGGTCTTTCAAGACCCTCAGTCGTCGCTCAACCCGCGGCTGACGGTTCAGGAGATCGTCGGCGAGCCGCTTCGGGTCAACAGGGTGGCGAGCGGCCGCGAGTTAGAGGGGCGGGTGCGCGAGCTGTTGCGCAAGGTGGGCCTCAGGCCCGAATACCTCCGCCGCTACCCTCACGCCTTTAGCGGCGGCGAGCGGCAGCGCATCGGCATCGCGCGGGCGCTCGCCCTAAACCCGCGCCTCGTGGTCGCCGATGAGGCGGTGTCCGCTTTGGACGTGTCGGTGAGGGCGCAGATCCTCAACTTGCTGGCCGATCTGCAAGCGGAGTTCAACCTCACCTATCTGTTCGTGGCGCACGACCTCAGCGTCGTGGAGCACCTCTGCGACCGGGTCGCGGTCATGTACGTGGGCAAGATGGTCGAGCTCGCCAGCACCGACGCGCTCTACCGAACCCCGCAGCACCCCTACACCGAGGCGCTGCTCTCGGCGGTGCCGAAGCCGGACCCGCGCCTGCGGGGCAAAGGGCGGCGCATCCGGCTAGCGGGTGAGATCGCCGATCCAGCCAACCCCCCCTCCGGCTGCACCTTTCACCCCCGCTGCCCGTATGCGCAGGAGCGCTGCAAGCTCGAGGTGCCCCCCCTAAGGGAGGTCAGGCCGGGCCACCTCGCCGCCTGTCACTTTTCCGAAGAGCTCGAGCTAAAAGGCGTCACGGCCGAGCAGCCGAAGGTGAGCCCAGCGGCTAGGCCCGCCGGTTGATGCCGTCCGAAACGATCCGCCACGAAACGATTGCGAGACAGCCGTCGAGCGCGTGGGCTTCTCCCCGACCCCGTTCACGTTCTTAGGTGCACTCCGCGGGTGCGCTCCAAGCGCGCCGCATTGCCGAGCTCGAGGGGTACGTAACGCCGCTGCGCTACGAGGCGCTGCTACAGGTACGCTCATCAGACGGTTAAGAGGAGGCTGGTGTGAAGCTCGGTGTTTTTACGGTCATGCTCCCCGACCTTACCCCCGAGGAGGCCGCTCGGGCGCTCCGCGAGACCGGTTACGACGGGGTCGAGTGGCGGGTCAAGGGGACGCCCGAGGCGCTGCGGGGTGACGTGCCCTCGTTTTGGGGCAACAACCGCTGCACCTTGGAACCCACCCCGGCGGAGGCCGAGCGGGCGCGGAGGCTCGCCGCTGAAGCGGGCCTCGCCATCCCCAACCTCGGGACGTATCTCGAGGTTGGGGACTTAGAGGCGACAGAGGCCGCCATGCGCTTTGCCCGTCAGGCCGGCTCGCCGCAGCTCCGGGTGGGCGCGGGGGCGCCTGACGGGAGCTACGCCGAGAGCTTCGCGCGCGCCAGAGCCTACCTGGAGGGGGTCGAAACCTTGGCCAAGCGCTACGGCGTGCGGGCGCTTATCGAGCTCCATCACCGGACGATCTGCCCGAGCGCGTCGCTCGCGCACCGCCTTGTCAGCGCCTGCGACCCGGCGCATATTGGCGTCATCTACGACCCCGGTAACATGGTGTTCGAAGGCTTCGAGGACCCTCGCCTGGGCCTCGAGCTCCTTGGCCCCTACTTGGCCCACGTGCATCTCAAGAACGCCCGCTACGAGCGGCCCGAGGGGGGCGGCGTGTGGCGGGCGGCGTGGGCGCCTTTGGAGGACGGTGTGGTCGATTTTTCGGCGCTCTTTACCGCCTTGCGCGCGGTCGGCTATGACGGCTGGCTGGTGGTCGAAGACTTTAGCAAAGCGCGCCCGAGCCGCGAGGCGCTAGGGCACAACGGCGCCTTTATCCGGGACCGGTGGGCGGCGTCCGCGTAGTGGCGGGGCAGAGAGCGAGCGACGAGATGGCTAAGCCCCTGAAACACGTGATCATCGGCGTCGGTGCGGGGGTGCTGGGGATGCACCGGCCGGCCCTCGAGCTGGCGTCCGTCCACCTCGTCGGGGTGTCTGACCTAAGCGCCGACGTCGGCCGCGAGCGCGCCGCCGCGCTCGGCTGCCCCTTTTTCCCCGACGTCGCCACCATGCTGCGCGAGACGGCGCCGGACGTGGCCGTGATCCTCACCCCGCACCCCTTTCACGCGGCGCTCGCCACCGCCTGTCTGGAGGCGGGCGCGCACGTGCTCGTGGAGAAACCGATGGCCGTTCACGCGGGCGAAGCCGACGCCATGATTGGGGCGGCGGCGCGCGCCGGGCGCCTTTTAGCGGTGAGTTTCCAGCACCGCTTCCGCCCCGAGGTGCGCGCGGCGCGCCGCCTGATCGGAGCGGGGCGCCTCGGCAAGCTGCAGCACGTGGACCTAACGGTCGCCTGGCCGCGCACGGCGCGCTACTTTAGAGCCGCCACGTGGCGCGGGACGTGGGCGGGCGAAGGCGGCGGAGTGCTCATGAACCAAGCGCCCCACAACCTCGACCTGCTCTGCTACCTGCTCGGGGCACCCGCGCGGGTCGTCGCCTGGACCCGCACGACGCTGCACGCTATCGAGACGGAGGACACCGTGCAGGCGATGCTCGAGTGGCCGGAGGGCCTCTTGGGGTCGGTGCACATCAGCACGGCCGAGGCCGGGCGACCGGAGCGGCTCGAGCTCGTCGGTACGGGCGGGACCCTCAGCCCCTCCCCGGGCGCCTTGACCTTCAGCCGCTGCGAAACGGACTTCCGCACGTTTGTGCAGGAGAGCGACGACCCCTTCGGCGCCCCGACCTTCGGGCTCGAGCGCGTCGCGCTGGAGGCGGGCGCCGGCGACCACGCGGCCGTCTACCGCAACCTCCACGCGGCCATCGTGCAGGGCGCGCCGCTCGTCTGCGACGGGGCGGAGGGCCGCACCTCGCTCGAGCTCGCCAACGCCATGACGTACTCGAGCTACACCCGCCGCGAGGTCACCCTGCCGCTCGACCGGTCCGCGTACGCGGCGCTCCTTCAAGACCTCACCTCCGGCGCCGTGGGGGCGCTGAGGTGACCGTGGCCGGCGAGATAGGGTTTGCGATCTTGGGGACCGGGATGGTCGCGGACTACCACCGCAGGGCCATCGAGGAAGCGCCGGGGGCGCGCCTCGTCGCCGTGGGCCACTACGACCCCGCGCGCTTTGAGGCGCTGAGCCAGCGCTTCGGGGTGCCCTGCCTCAGCTTGGAGGACCTGCTCGAGCACCCCGAGGTCGACGCCGTGTGCCTCGCGACGCCGAGCGGCCAGCACGCCGAGCAGGCCGTAGCGGCGGCGAGGGCGGGCAAGCACGTGCTGGTGGAGAAGCCCATGGCGCTCACCCTGGAGGACGCCGACGCCATGATCAAAGCGTGCAATCGCGCGGGGGTCAAGCTGGGCGTCGTGCTCCAGCGCCGCACCGAACCCCTCTTTAGGCGGGTGCGCGAGGCGGTCCTCGCGGGGGACCTCGGCACGCTGAGCTTGGGGCTCGTGACCCTGCCCTACTACCGGCCGCAGAGGTACTTTGATGGGGCGGCGTGGCGCGGCACCTGGGCGCTCGACGGCGGCGGGGTGCTGATGAACCAGGGGATCCACCTCGTGGACCTGCTCGTCTGGCTCATGGGGGACCCGCTGGAGGCCCAGGCCTACGCGGGCACGCTGGCGCGCGCCATCGAGGTCGAGGACACCCTGGCGGCGACCTTGCGTTTTCCGGGCGGCGCGCTCGCGACGATCACGGCGACCACGACCGCCGCGCCGGGGTTTGCCCACCGCTTGGAGCTCTACGGGACGGGCGGGGGGATCCAGATCGAGGGGGAGAGCCTGACGCGCTGGCAGCTCGCGCGCCCCGAAGCGGCGCGCGTCGCCGCGCCCCCCGTGTCCAAGACCCAAAGTGCGGGCTCCGGAGGCGACCCCAGGGGGATCGCCGCGACGGGGCACCTGCGCGTCGTCGCCGACTTTGCCGACAGCATCCGCCAGGACCGCCCGCCCGAGATTGGCGGCGCCGAAGGTCGGCGCAGCCTAGCGGCCGTCAGGATGATCTACGAAGCCGCCGGGCTCCCCCGACCATAGCCCTGACCAGAGGAGGTTTTAGCGTGACCGTTCAAGGTATGACGTACGCTCCCAAAGGCAAACCGAACCCCGTGGTCGCCAAGGGCGACTTTCCGTTCGCCGCCATGCACCTCGACCACGGGCACATCTACGGTCAGTGCAACGGCCTTATCGAGGCGGGCGGCGAGCTCCGCTACGTGTTCGATCCCGACCCCGATAGGGTCGCGCGCTTTCGCGAAGCCTTCCCCGAGGTCAAGGTGGCGCGGGCTGCGGACGAGATCCTGGACGACCCCGAGATCCGACTCGTCGCCGCCGCGGCGGTGCCTTGCGAGCGCGGGCCTCTGGGGCTCAAGGTGATGGACGCCGGCAAGGACTACTTCACCGACAAAACGCCCTTTACGAGCCTCGAGCAGCTGGAGGCCGCCCGCCGCAAGGTGCAGGAGACGGGGCGCAAGTACATGGTCTACTACAGCGAGCGCCTCCACGTCGAGTGCGCGGTGTTCGCCGGTGAGCTCGTCCAAGAGGGGGTGATCGGCCGCGTGGTTCAGGTGCTGGGTTTGGGGCCGCACCGCCTGAACGCCGCCGCCCGCCCGGCCTGGTTTTTCGAGCGCGAGAAGTACGGGGGCATCTTGGCCGACATCGGCAGCCACCAGATCGAGCAGTTTCTCACCTATAGCGGCGCGCAGGACGCCACCGTGCGGAGCGCCGCCGTCGCCAACTACCACCACCCCGAGTACCCCGAGCTCGAGGACTTCGGCGAGGCCAGCTTGGTGGCCGACAACGGCTGCTCGAACTACTTCCGTGTCGACTGGTTGACCCCGGACGGCCTCTCGACGTGGGGCGACGGGCGCACGTTTATCCTCGGCACCGACGGTTACCTCGAGCTGCGCAAGTACACCGACGTGGCCCGTGGGGGAGGGGGCGACCAGCTCTACCTGGTCACCCACGAGGGCGAAACGCACCTGCCTCTCGCCGGGAAGGTCGGCTTCCCCTTTTTCGGCCAGCTCATCCTCGACTGCTTACACCGCACGGAAAACGCCATGACCCAAGCGCACGCCTTTAAGGCCGCCGAGCTCTGCTTGCTGGCGCAGGCCTGCGCGCAGCGGCTCGCCTGAAGCCCCACGCCTGCTAACTCTCACCGCGCCGTGTGCTCGACTCGCCATGCGTCTGGCTTTCCGCCTCGAGCGTCGTGAGGTTCAAGTGGACGCCTGCTGGCTCCTCGACCGTCAGCCACACCCTTAGCCACAAGGTGTGGTGCTCATTCACGGTGAGCGCTACACCTCCCCGACCTCGACCGCGAGCCAGGTGACGAACGCCTCTTCGACCTCGCCGGAGGGCTTCAAAGCAGAACGCGTCGTGTGGACGCACCGTCCAGGGGCCTTCGGTGGGGAGGCGGGGGTGACGTTGCGTGCTCACCAGGTGGGGGTCGGAGTACGCTTGGAAAAACACGAGCTGCACGCTGTTCATCGGCCTTTCGAGGTGGCTCTCGGTGAGTTCGCCGAACAATGCACCACCGGCCTCCTGAAGTTACCCGCTGTAGGGCACCACGCGGTGGGTTTCGTGGTCGAAGTAGCTACCCTCGAGCATCCCGACGAGCGTGTTGGTCAGCCTCAGCTCGACCCAGTTGACGCCCGTTTTGAGGAGCGCCGTGCTGCCCGTGAAGCGGTACGGCGACCAGCAGCGGACGCCGAGAGAACGACCGTTCACCAGCACCTCGGCGACCTCGTGATAAGGCTCACACCACCGCGGCAGCTCGAGCGTGAACGCGCCTCGGTCGGGGAGACGCTCCAAGCTGACCTGCCGCGTCAAGCTGAGCGTGCCCGCGAAGTAGGGAAACCCCTTGAAGCCACCCTTGCAGGTCTCAGCCCGCTCCGGCGCCCGACCGATCCTCGGGGCGTGAGGACCGTCCAGGTAGACCCCGAAGCTCCCCGTCACGTAGAGGGGTTCGACGAGCCCGTCCCAGTCGCGTCGCGCCTCGAGGCGCAGCAGCAGGGTGTTGCTCCCCCGGACGAGGAGCGGCGCGACCGCGCAGCGCCGGTTGTGGTGGTCGTAGTGCGTGTGCGGTGCAAAGACGGTGCGGTCCAGCCGTTGACCGTTGAGGAGGAGGGTAAAGGCCCCTGAGATGGCGCTCTCGTCCATCAGCAAGGCGGCGTCGGTGGGCGCCTCATCGACGTAGAACGTGCAGCGGTACCAGCAGGTGAGTGGGTAAGCGAGCCCCGTCTTCATGGGCGTGCCGAACATCTGGTGAAACGCCACGGGGAGCCGCTCACCGTAGGTGCCGGCAAGGTCGGCACCCTGGTCGATCAGGGTTTTGGTCGTCACCCGGTGCCAGGTCAGGTGCTTGGGGGGAGGCGGCGCTGCGCCGTTCGCTTCGTCCGGCCCCCCGGGCTCGAGGGCCAGCTCGAAGGTGCCGAGGCGCAGCACGTTCGGCGCAAGCGCGGTGATCGACCAGGTGTCTGCTGGCCCTAACTCGAGCGCCCAGGGTTGGGCGTCTACCGCGGACGCCCCCTTGACCCCCGTGGACTCGGTGCGCTCAGCTTTACACGTTGCGCTGCAAAAGCGCAGGAGCCGCGCCTGATACGGAGCGAACGTGAGGGGTACGCTGCGGCCGGCCTCCTCTGTCGCCACTGGCGTTACCTCCCCCGAGGCTAGGTCGAGCTCTTCGACCTGCCAGGCGGACGCCTCCAGCATGACGTGCAGCCGCACGTTACGCTCGGTGGCCTCTTGATGCGCCACGAACAGCAGCTGGCGGCCGTCCGGTAGGGCGCGGTGATGCAGGAGAAAGGAGTTGTCCAGACCGTCTAAAGGTTCGAGCCGAAAGCGCGTCGGGACGTGCTGCTCGAGCAGGTTACAAAGAACGTCTCCTGCCCCCGTCCGGACCAAAGAGCCGGAGCTCGGGATGAACAGGGCGCCCTGACGCCCCCTCTGGCTCCGCGTTGGATAGGGGGCGCCCTGCCAGTAGGCCGTCTGCGGCGACGCGTCCAAACCGAAGAGCGCGAGCATCTCCTCTTCAATCCCTTGTCCTTCGTCGATCACCTCGGAGGGGAGCAACCCGAGGGCGATAACGGTGCCGCCCGCCCGCAAAAAGCGCTGAAGGGTGCGCCAGGCGGCCCCCTCGAGGTTGGTCATGGGGGGCAAGACGAGGACCGTATAACGCGCGTTGCCGAGGTGGAGGCTCCCCCCGCTCACCTCCGCCTCCCCCAAGAGCTCGGGGTCGAGGTGGTCGAAGTCGACGTGGTGTGTGAGCAAGGTCACCCCTAGATAGGCCCAATCCCCTTTGAGCTGCTCGAGCCGCTCCCGCTCCACTTCGTCGTCGCCTACGTACTCGAAAGCGTGAAAGGGGTTGCCGAGGTGCGCCCACAAGCTGCTGACGGGGTCGAGCAGGGCGACGCGAACCTCGGCCTCCCCTTGGCTCAGCGCGTAGGCGAGGCGGGCGGCGTAGTCGGCGAACTGGCGGAAGTGGGGCCAGTAGGGGTTCTGGAGAAACAGCGAGGGCGGCGCGTCGTACTTGGTGAGCCCGTCTAGGGTATAGAAAAACGCGTGGACGTTAAAGACGTTGATCCCCAGGGCGGCCAAGCGGTCGAGCATCCACTTGGCGTCTTGCAACGTCATCGACCAGCCGACGCTGTGAAAGCATTCGGTAAGGGCGCGCTTTGCCCCGAGCTGCCGGGCGAGCGAACTCACCATCTTGGGGTTGTGGCGCAGGCTGAGCGCGACCGCGCTGAGGACCTCCGCGAGGGGCCGCCCCGCCTTTTCGTGGGCGCTGTCGCCGCCCGGAAGGGTGCTGTGGCGCACCGTGGCCATCCGCGCGGCGGGCGTCTCGGCGACGTAGAGGAGGCCGTGCGTGTCGCCCCAAGCCCGCAGCCGCCGGTGATAAGACTCCTGAAGCAGCAGGTGGAGGCTCTGAAAGTAGTGGTAGCGAACCCGCGCGGCCTCAGGGTGTTTGGCGTCGAGGAGTGCCGGCAGGTGCTCGTGGAGCGCGTACCCCCAGTGCTCCCGAAAAAACGGCGCCAGCCGCCGCGTCCAGGGTAGGGCGCCCAAAAAGCCGGTCTCGTCGGTGAAAAATCCCTTGATGGTGCCGCCGAAGTGCGCGCCGAGGACCTCTGCGTAGCGCCGGTGGGTGAGTTTTAGAAACGTCTCCACCGCGCCCTCGTGGCACGGATCGACGTAGGTGCCGTAATACTTGAAGTCGCTCAGCTCCTCCTCGAGAGCCGTGACGACCCGCCAGCGCCCGTGAGGCACCGTCCAGCTCAACACCTTCGTCGGACGGTAGGTGAAAAAACGCTTCTGGTTGTAGGCCGTGAGGCCGGTTTTTTGAAAAACGCTCTCCGTTTGCAAGGTGCCGATGTGCTGGCGTAGATCGGTGGCTTCGTCCCAGCCTAAGCGGCCTGTCTCCTTTATCGGCACGGCTTTGGCGGCGAGTACCCGCCCCCACGGGAGCTCGAGTCGCAAAGGTTGCGGGCCCGAAACCGTGCGTTCGTGGACGCGGAGCAGCGTGTGTTTAGCGTCCGGGTGCTCGAGCAGCACCTCGCCGCCGGCCACGCCGCTCGGGTAAGGGTACTCGTCGTAGAGCCACACCGAAAGGCCGCGCGCCGCTGCCTCCTGAACCGCGAGCACGACGCGCTCAAACCACGCTTCGGAGAGATACGGAACCCCTAAACCCTGCCGTGCGCAGATGAAAAAGCCACCCACACCCCCTTCGGCCATCGCCGCAATGTGCCGGACGAGCTCGGCATCGTCGAGTGCCCCGTTCCAAAACCAAAAGGGGATGATGCGGTTATCCATCGGGGGATGACGGAAACGGGCGTCGTTCACGGCGCGCCTAACCTTAGAGAGGAGGGGTGCAGCAAGGAGGGGGGGTGCACGGCCAGCTCACCGAAACGCCGCGGCGACCGCTTGGGGGTCGGTGAGGGAGGCGACGCCGCCCGGGCGCGCCCAGGGCACCCCCAGCTCGCTAAAAAGCCGCTCCTCGTCGAAGGCGCGGGCGACCGCGCCTTCGATGCCTCTGACCACGGTCTTGATAGCGCCCTCTGCAGGGTAGCGCTCGACGAAGCGCTCGGGAATAGCGTGTACGGGGCAAGCCAAGTGAGCGCCGTTGACCGCCAGGGTGTGCGTCCCCGCGACGCCGAGGTCGCAGACGAACACCTCGGGGTCGCGAACGCGCGCCCGCACCGCCTCCTGCATGGCGTCCCTGAGCGGGGTGCCCCCCAAGCAGGGCAGCTGCACGAGGCTACCGTCACGCTTTTGCAGGCGCATCTCGTCAAAGGTCCAGTGGATAGAGCCCCGGTCGCCCCGCACCACGATCTCCGGATCCAGCACGGTTTCGGAGCAGTGGGTGACCACGAAGTGCAGCGTGACGCCGTCTTCGGTGAGGAGGCGCAGCGAGGCGGTGTCGGCGCTTTCGATGGCGTGAGCGCGGAGGAGCTCAGCCTCGACGCGCTGCAGCCGCGCCGAGCGGTGCAGCTCCGTACCCGCCAGAAAACAGATCATGTTGAGCTGGTGCGCCACGGCGTTGTTGAACGGCGAGTCGAGCACCCACCGCTCCCCCAGCTTGAGGCGGCCCGCCCACGCGTTGCGGGTGTAGTAGCTGTCCAGGCGCGGCCACAGGGCGCGGCACTTGATAGCCCTGAGCTTACCGATGTCACCCGCTAGGATGGCGCGCTTCATCACGAGCGTTTCGGGCGCGTACATGCTCTGAAAGCCGACCGCGACGAAGCCCCCCGTCTCCCGTTCGGCGGCCCGCATCGCGTAGACGTCGCCGAGGGTGGCCGCCGCCGGTTTTTCGACCAGCACGTTTGCGCCCGCGCGCAGAGCCGCGACCGTCATCGGCGCGTGCTGGTGGATGCCGGTCGGGATGCAACAGAGGTCGATCTCACCCCTCAGCTCCCTGAACATCGTCTCGGCGTCGTCGTAAAGCCTGCAGCCGAGCGCCTGGAGGTGCCTGCAGGTCTCTACCTCTTCGGCTTGGTTGATGACGGTAGCGCCGATGAGGCGCACGCGCCCGCGCTCCTGCTGACGCAAGAGGTCGCCATAGTGAACCCGGCCGAAGCCCGACACGCCGACTAGTGCGGCGTTGATGGGCCCTTCGGGGGTGACCCCTTCACGCTGCTGGCTCGAGCGTTCAAGCATAGTCGGCGCAGCTAGGGTGCAGGGTGTGGTGGGTGCGAGCGTCAACCTCCGGCGTGGCGAAGGCGCCCCGACCTTGACCTGCCCTTAGGTAGTGGGAGCAGGTGGGATCCATAGCCATGGTGTATATTATATATAAATTCTAGCTGAGAGGACGCGACATGGACAAGCTCAGGGTCGCCGTAGTTGGTGGGGGGATCGGGAAGGCGCACCTAGACGCCTACCTCAAGCTTTCGGAAGAGATTGAGGTCGTTGCGGTGTGCGATCTCGACCTCGCCAAGGCTCAGGGGCTCGCCGAGACCTACCGCGTGCCACGGGTGACGCGGGACCTCGCCGACCTCTGCCGTATGGAGGATCTGGACGTCATCGACCTCTGCACGCCGCCGCAGGGGCATTTCGAGCAGATCCAGCAGGTGCTGGCAGCGGGCAAGCACGTGGTATGCGAAAAGCCCCTCGTCGGGTCGCTCCGGGAGGCCGACGCGCTGATCGCCGCCGAGGCCGCGTCACAGGGGCGGGTCATGCCCATCTTTCAGTACCGCTTTGGGCGCGGTCTGCAAAAACTCAAGCACCTGGTCGCTCAAGGCGTCGCGGGGAGAGCGTACCTGAGCACCGTCGAAACCGCCTGGCGTCGGCGCGCTAGCTACTACGACGTGCCCTGGCGGGGCAAGTGGCAGACCGAACTCGGGGGCGCGCTACTCAGCCACGCCATTCACGCCCACGACATGCTGACCTATATCTTGGGTTCCACCAAAAGCGTGTTTGCGCGCACCGCTACGCGCGTGAACCCCATCGAGGTCGAGGACTGCGCGTCGGTGTCGCTCGAGTTCTCTGACGGTTCGCTCGCCTCGCTCTCGGTGACCCTCGGTTCGCCGCAGGAGATCACGCGGCACCGCTTTTGTTTCGAGAACCTCGTGGCCGAGAGCAACACCGAGCCCTACAACAACTCGGCCGAGCCGTGGCGCTTTGTCGGCGACACGCCCGAGGTGGACGCGCGGATCGGGGCGGCCCTAGCGCGTTTTGAGCCGCTCCCCGAGCGCTACGAAGGGCAGTTTTTCCGTTTCGTGAGGGCCTTGCGGCAGGGCAGTGCGCTGCCCGTCACCTTGGCGGACGCGCGAGCCTCGCTCGAGCTGGTGACCGCCATGTACGACTCGGCGCAGACGGGCCAAGACGTAACGCTGCCCATCGGCGAAGATCACCCCAAGTATGGCGGCTGGCTGCCACAAACTGTACCCGCCGGAGGTTAACGTGCAGACCTCGAAGAGACGCTACGCGCTGGTCGGTACCGGCGCCAGGGCTGGGATGTACATCGGCTCGCTGCTTGATCGGCACGCCGAGGTGGGCGAGGTGGTCGCTTTTTGCGATCCTAACGGTACGCGCATGGCGTTTTATCAGCGGCAGGTCCGGGACAAGACGGGTCAAACGCCACCGGCGTATCACCCCAGGGACTTTGACCGCTTGCTCGCCGAGGTGCGGCCGGACACCGTGATCGTCACGAGCATCGACCGGACGCACCACCACTACATCATCCGGGCACTCGAGGCCGGAAGCGACGCGATCACTGAAAAACCGATGACGACGACTGCTGAAAAATGCCAAGCCATTATCGGCGCGGTGCGGCGCACCGGTAGAGCGCTGACGGTGACCTTTAATTACCGCTACAGCCCGCGCAACGCCAAGGTCAAAGAGCTCATCCAGTCGGGTGAGATTGGCGAGGTGTTGTCCGTGCACTTCGAGTGGCTGTTAGATACCCGACACGGCGCGGACTACTTTCGGCGCTGGCACCGCGACAAGCGCAACTCGGGCGGGCTGATGGTGCACAAGGCCAGCCACCACTTCGACCTGGTGAACTGGTGGTTGGGCGACGTCCCCGAGATGGTCTTCGCCATGGGCGGCCTGCGCTTTTACGGCCGCGACAACGCCGAAGCCAGGGGCGTAGAGCACTTTTACAGCCGTGCGTACGGCTCCGAAGCGGCCAAGTGCGACCCCTTTGCGATCGACCTAGCGGCCGACCCTGAGCTCAGGGCGCTCTACCTAGACGCGGAACACGAAGACGGTTACTTTCGCGATCAGAGCGTTTTCGGCGACGGTATCTCCATCGAGGACACGATGGCCGTATTGGTGCGTTACGAAGGCGGCGCCGTCATGAGCTATTCGCTCAACGCACACTGTCCCTGGGAAGGTTACCGCGTGATGTTGAACGGCACCAAGGGCCGCCTGGAGGTCGATGTGGTGGAGCGTTCCTACGTCTCGGGGAGCGTCGGCGACCACAAGACGTTAGAGCAGCACCACGTGGAGGTCGACCCCTCCTACGGTCGAGGGGAGCGCGCGGAGCGGCCGACGCTGCTGCTGCAAAAGCACTGGGAGCGAGCCCAAGCGGTCCCCTTCGAAGAGGGGCGCGGCGGTCACGGCGGCGGCGACGTCCGGCTGTTGGACGATCTCTTTTTCGGCGCGAGCGACGACCCCCTAGGGCGCGCTGCAGGCTACCTCGACGGGGCGAGGAGCGTCCTTACCGGTGTGGCGGCGAATCAGTCCTTGGCAACTGGGCTGCCGGTCAACATCGGAGACTTGGTGAAGTGGTGACGGGTCGCCCCCTGCGCCTTGTCGCTCCCAAAGCGTTTGTCTCCATCTATATGAGGAGCCGAGCATGAGCGTTGGCCGCATCTGGAACGACGAACCCTTTCGCTACAGGGACCCGCATAGTGGGCGAGAGGTCACCCAGCTGACCCGCTATAAGGGGCACTCCAACCACCTCTACTTCACCGACCCCTGCTGGACGGGCGACCGCTCGTTCATCTTTACCTCCGACCGCGAGGGGCGCTCCAACTTGTTTCACTATGACCTCGCCGAGCACCGCATCACCCAGCTCACCGACTTAGACCTCGCCAGCCGTCCCGGTGGTTGCTACAGCCAAGCGAACCGGGCGCACTACTTCGGGGACGCTGAGCGCTTGTACGAGCTCGAGCTGCGCACGCTGGGGCTGCGCGAGCTCTTCCGCGCCCCGCGGGACTTCGTCCTGGGCGAGCGCTTCGCCCCGACCGCCGACGGCGCCTATGTCTGTGGCACCCTTACGGAGCGCGCCGCTTTCGCCGGCGAGGCGAGCGTCCCCTACAGCTACTCGCGGTTCGTCGAGTTCTTCGAGAAGCGACCGCTGACCCGGGTCGTTCGTATCGCGGTGGCGACCGGCGAAGCCGAGACGCTGCACGAGGACCGCTGCTACCTGGGGCACGTCAACCCGAGCCCAACCCAGCCGCACCTCCTGACGTTTTGTCACGAAGGCCCTTGGGCCCGCGTCGATCACCGCATCTGGGGGCTAGACATGGTGCGCGGCCAACTCTGGAAAATTCGTCCTCAAGACGACGGCGTGGCCGTCGGACATGAGTACTGGCACCAAGACGGGCGCTACCTCGGGTACCACGGCTTTCCCAGGACGGGCCCCCGGCGGGGTTTTTTCGGGGCGATCCGCCCGGACAACACCGGGCGAGAGGAGTTCGACTTCCCCTTTCACTCCTGGCACTTTCAGAGCAACGGTCTAGACCTCGTCGTCGGCGACGGGACGCAGCCCTCGGTGCCGAACGCCGTGCCCTTTATCATGCTGTTCAAGCGCGAGGGGGAGCGCTTTGTCGGTCCGCGCCTGCTGGCGATGCACCGCAGCACCTTCAACGACCAGCACGCCCACCCGCACCCGCGCTTTGCCCCCGACGGCCAGCACGTGCTCTACACTTCAGATCTCACGGGTTACGCGAACCTGTACTGGGTCGCGGTGGGTGACTTCTACGATCTTCCCGAAGTGGCGGTTGCGCGCGGGGTTACGGAGTAAACGCCGTGACAGAAACCCTAACCGGGCGCGCGGCCGAGGCGAACCGCGCTTATAGCGAGCGGTGCAGGCACTACCTCGAGGCTGAGGCGGCCACCGAGCGGCCGCTCGGCAACGGGCGTGCGGAGGTCTTTCACCAGCTCGCCCGCCTCGAGCAGGGTGTGCCCCCCGACGCTAGGATGCTACGCGCGTCATGCGAGCTGATCGGCGCGCGGCGCGACTGCGCCGACTTCGCGCTCGCCGGCGTTTTGCGCCTGCTGTGCCGCTACCCCGCGCACCCGCTGCTCGCGCCGGAAGCGCGCGCGGCGCTCGAGGCGGCAGCGCGTAACTTCTGCTACTGGTACGACCAGCCCGGCGTTCGCGGTATGTGTTTTCATACCGAAAACCATCAGATCCTCTTTCACAGCTGTGAGGTGCTCGCTGGACAGCTCTTCGGCGACGCGGTGCTCCCCAACAGCGGTCAGACGGGGCGCTGGCACGCCGATCACGGCGCCGAGCTGGCGCACAGGTGGCTCGACCAGCGCGCGCGCTTTGGTTTTTCGGAGTGGCTCTCGAACTGCTACTTCGAGGAGGACCTCTTAGCGCTCCTCAACCTCTACGACTTCGCGGCCGACCCCGAGCTCCGGCAGCGCGCTGGGAGGGCCGTAGATCTGCTGCTCTTCGAGCTCGCCCTGCATAGTTTGGGGGGGGTGATGGGGAGCACGCACGGGCGGACCTACGCCGCTTGGATCAAGGGCGGGCGCACCGCGCCGACGACGGCCATCGCCTGGCTGGTCTTCGGTCAAGGCGACCTCCACCTGGGTGAAGGGCTCTACCACATCGGGACGAACCTCGCACTGATCGGCTTGGCCACCAGCGACTACCGCCCGCCTCCAATCGTCGTCGCTATCGCCCACGACGAACCGGAGGCGGTGCGGTGCCGGGAACGCCATGGCCTTAACGTTCTAGACGCGCCGCGCTACGGCCTGCAGCACAGCAGCCTGGACGACAACCTGTTCTTCTGGGCCTGCCAGACGGCGCGCCACCCTGCGGTGCGCGAGGCGTCGCTGCGGGTCGCCGAGATCGCCGACGACCCCTGGCTAATGGAATTTATCGCCCACGCCGACGGGCTGCTCGAGGCGAGCCGCGCGCTCATCGAGGAGGCGGGGGGTACGTTCGATGGGGAGGCGCTCAACACGGCCTTGAGCGAGGTCAACCTCGTCACCTTCCGGACGCCTCACGCGCAGCTGAGCTGCGCACAGGACTTTCGGCCCGGTAAACCCGGTTATCAGCAGCACGTCTGGCACGCCATGCTGGGCCCCGACGCGGTGGTGTTTACCAACCATCCCGGTACGGACGACGAGTCGGGGGAGCACGACGCGCGCCCCAACTTCTGGGCGGGCAACCGCTGGCTGCCCAGGGCCGCGCAGCACGAGAACGTACTGGTGTGCCTGCACCACGTGCCCGCGGGGGATCCACATCCCTTCTCGCACGCCTACTTCCCGCGCGCGCACTTCGACGAGACGGTGCAGCGAGGTCACTGGACCTTCGGGCGTAAGGGCCGGGGGTACGTCGCGCTCTTTTCGCAGCACCCGGCGTGTTGGGCGGAGAGGGGCCCCTACGCCGGGGTCGAGCTGCGTGCGGAGGCGCGCGACAACGTCTGGCTCTGCGAAGTAGGTAGCGAAAGCCAGCACGGCAGCTTTGAGCGCTTCGTCGAAGCGCTATGCGCTGCGCCCATCCAGTGCGATGGGCTGACGGTGCGGTACGCTTCGCCGACCCTGGGCGAGGTGCGCTTCGGCTGGACTGGACCCTTCAGGGTTGGGGGACAAAGGGTGCCTTTGGGGAACTACCCGCGTTTCGATAACCCCTACTGCCAGGCGCCCTTGGGCCGCGACCACTTTCGCCTCCGCTTTCAGAACACGTCTTGTGAGCTGGATCTTCGTCGGCGGTCGTGACGAGGCTGCCTGCTCGAGCGAGAGGGCTGCGACGCCTAAGAGCCGTTGTTTTCTGCGACGCGTTTCTGGATGGGGCGAGGGCTATCCCGAGCCTCGGCGCTCTCCGAGGGCGGCGTAGCAGGGCTTCTCATCCGCCTAGGTATATGATATATTATAGAACGTCAACGCGAAGCTAACAGCGTGCGAGAAGGTGGAGCCCACGCCTGCTTTCCGCAAGCGAAAGGGGGTTTTAAAGGCGCAAATCCATGTCTAGACGGTTTACGCGACTTCGTAGCTTTCATAACCGACGCCGAGGAGCAGGTATGAACGTTCAGCAGAAGAAAAAAGCCCCACGATCCGCCCTGCGTGTGCCCCTTTGGTGGGTCGCTGCGCTAGTTTTGGCGCTAAGCAGCCCTGTTTGGGGTCAGCCCGCTCAGTTTAATGAAGCCCCGCAGCTCGCCGAACGGGTGAGCGCCGGCGAGCTGCCGCCCGTCGAGGAGCGTCTGCCCGACAATCCCCTGGTCGTCCCCGTCGTCGAACGCATCGGCACCTACGGTGGCACTTGGCGCACGGTGCTCCTAGGCGCCAGCGACGCCAACCACATTCGGCGCACCATCGGCTATGAAGGGCTCTTACGCTGGACGCCCGACTGGAGCGACATCGTCCCCAACGTTGCTGAGTCCTATGAAGCGAACGAGGATGCGACCGAGTTCACCTTTCACCTGCGTGAGGGGATGCGATGGTCTGACGGACATCCCTTCACCGCTCACGACATCATGTTCTGGTATGAAGCCGTGGTCATGAACGAGGAGCTGACACCCGCCCCGCCGACGTGGTTCACCACGGGTGAAGACAACGTACCGGGAACCGTGGAGGTCATCGACGACACCACGGTAGTGTTCCGCTTCGAGCAGCCCAACGGCCTCTTTCTCCTCGAGATGGCTGGGGGCTTTGGGGTCATTCCCGTCTCCTACCCGCGCCACTACATGGAGCAGTTCCACATCGACTACAACCCTGATGGGATCGACGCACTGGTTCAACAAGCGGGCGTGAACACTTGGGTGGACCTCTTTCAGATTAGGGGTAACTCGCCTGACTACACCGTCGAGCATTGGCAGGATCCGAATCGGCCCATGCTGAACGCCTGGGTGCCCACAAGTCCCTACGCGGGTACCCGCTTTACCGCCCAGCGCAACCCCTACTACTGGAAGGTCGACGAGGAGGGCAACCAGCTGCCTTACATCGACAGCGTCGTCTACGACATCGTCGAAGACGCCGAACTCATCTTGCTCCGCGTGGCAAACGGCGAGATCGACTTTCTCGACCGGCACATCGCCGACCCGTCTTATCGGGCAGTACTTTTCGACAACCAAGAGCGCGGCGACTACCGCTTTATCGAGGGGCCGAGCGCCTTTATGAACACCCTAGTCGTGCCCTTTAACCTGACGCACCGAGACCCAGTCAAGCGCGAAATCTTTCAGAACAAAGACTTCAGGGTCGCTCTGTCGCACGCCATCAACCGCCAGGAGATCATCGACCTCGTCTTTATCGGGCAGGGCGAGCCGTGGCAGGCGGCGCCGCAGGCGGACACGCCGTACTTCCACGAGCGTTTGGCGACGCAGTACCTCGAGTACGACCCCGAACTCGCGAACGAGATCCTCGACCGGCACTATCCCGAGCGGGACGCGCAGGGCTTCCGCCTAGGGCCCGATGGCAACCGCATCACCATCATTGGGGAGGCGGCGGTGGGGTCGCAGACGCATGTCGACACTCTAGGCGTCATTCAGGAGCACTGGCGGGCAGTCGGGATCGATCTACAAGTGAGACCTATCGACCGCAGCCTGTTGTGGCAGCGCATCGAAGCGAACGATGTCGACGTGTCCGTCTGGGACGGCGACGGCGGTGGTCTAGAGGCGCTTATCCGGCCGCGTTACTACTTCCCCTCTGAGCTGGCCTCAGCGCAGGCACCGGCGTGGGCTGCGTGGTATATCAACCCTACCCTCGAGATCGCCGAAGAACCGGAGGAACCCGAGCGGCGGCAGATGGAGCTCTACGAGCAGCTCCGGGCTACCGGCGACTTAGACGAGCAGAGCGAGCTGATGTTAGAGATCCTCGAGATCGCCGCCGACCGCTTTGCTGTGATCGGCGTCTCGACTCGACCCCTAGCGGTCGGCATCGCGCGGAACAACCTGCGCAACGTCCCGGACAGCATCCCGCAGACCGGCGGCTTCTACCCCAACCCGGCGCCGGCGAATCCGTTTCAGTGGTTTTTCGAGTAGTGCTCCTGGGTGCTAGAGGGGCGTAACGTGGTCACGCCGCGCTAGCTTGCAGGTCACGGCACCAAGCACCCGATGCCGTGACCTGCTCGCCTGACGCGTGGGCGTTTGGGAGCTGGGTGGCTCGAGAAGATCGCAAGGAGGGGTTATGAGCGCCATCGTGCGCGTAGACGTCGGCCGCTACGACTACGCCGTCGCCGGAAGCTTTAAGTTCCTCAAGCCTGGGCGCGACGGGGTCGTCCGGCGGCCCTCGGTGCTGGTGCGCCTGACCGACGACGAAGGCTTCTCGGGTTGGGGGCAAGCCGTCCCCATGCCGACGTGGTGCTACGAGACCCCGGAAACCGTGGAGACGACCCTGCGCCTCTACCTCGCCGAGGCGCTGCTCGGCGCGGACCCCGAGGACCTCGAAGACGTGCACGCGCGCATGAACCGGGCTATCCGCCCCGCCTTTTCGGTCGGACAACCGCTCTGCAAAGCCGCGCTCGACCTAGCGTGTTTCGACCTGGTCGGCAAACGCCGCGGCGTCTCCGCAGCGGAACTTCTCGGGGGGGCGAAGCGCTCGTCGCTAACGCTGAGTTGGACGGTGGCCTCGGCGGACTTGGAGGCGGCCGAGAGGCAGCTCGAGGCGGGTCGCGCGCGCGGTTACCGCAACTTCAACATCAAGGTGGGTGCGCCGCAGAGCGCGGCGTACGACCTCGAACTCGCCCGCACCGTCCGAACGGCCTCGCCGGACGGCTTTGTGTGGGCCGACGCCAACACCGCCTACAGCGAAGCGGAAGCCCTGAAGCTGGCGCCCAAACTCGCCGACGCCGGGGTGGACGTCCTCGAGTCGCCGCTGCCGCCGACCCAGCTCCGGGGGTACCAGCGGCTCAAGGCGCAGGGGGCGCTGCCCATCCTGATGGACGAAGGGGTGCTCTCGCCGGTCGAGCTGCGCGAGTTTATCGCCCTGGAAATGCTCGACGGGGTAGCGCTCAAGCCCGCCCGCAACGCCGGCTTGTGGCCCTCGAAAGGGATCGTCGAGGCGCTTTGGCAGTGCGGGCTGATGGTGCTCGGTTCGGGGCTGACCGACCCCGACTTCGCGTTGGCGGCGGCGGTGCAGCTCTACAGTTGGGCGGGGATCGCCTATCCTTGTGCGCTCAATGGACCTCAATTTTTGGCGGACAGCTTGGGAGACGCCTTTGCACAACAGGGCGACCAGCTTCTTCTGCCGACGGAGCCGGGCCTGGGCTTCGTCGTCTACGAACCCGTCGCCGAACTTTTGGAGACGGTCGCCGAGGTGTAGCCGCGAAATCCCCAAAAGGGGAGGGCAGTGTTTGTATATAATATATAAAAGCGATATGTTCAGAGCGCTGTAACGCTGCAAGACGCTGGGAGGAGCCTATGTCGCAGAGGGTCGTAAAAATTCTGATGAACGGCGTCACGGGGCGCATGGGGCGCAACCAACACCTCATCCGCTCGGTCCTCGCCATCCGCGAGCAGGGGGGGGTGCCGCTCCCCAGTGGCGACGTGATCTGGCCGGAGCCGGTCCTGATTGGCCGCAGCGAGCCTAAGTTAAGGGCGCTTGCGGCGGAGTTTGGTCTGAGCGAATGGTCGACCGACTTAGACGCTGCCCTCGCCGACCCGGCAGCCGAGGTCTACTTCGACGCCCAAGTGACCTCCGAGCGCGCCGCTTCGGTGCGCAAGGCGATCACGGCTGCTAAGCACCTCTACTGCGAAAAACCGATCGCTGCAGACGCCGGTGAAGCGCTCGAGCTCGCCCGTTTGGCACAGGCGGCGGGGGTTAAAAACGGCGTGGTGCAGGACAAGCTGTTTCTCCCGGGGCTGCTCAAGCTCAAAAGGCTCGTCGACGCAGGTTTTTTCGGGCGCATCCTCTCGGTGCGCGGCGAGTTTGGTTATTGGGTCTTTGAAGGCGACTGGCAGAGCGCGCAGCGCCCCTCCTGGAACTACCGTGCAGAGGAGGGGGGCGGCATCATCATCGACATGTTCTGCCACTGGCAGTACGTGCTCGAAAACCTCTTCGGCCGGATTAGGGCGGTTTCCGCGCTCGGCGCGACCCACCTCCCCGAACGCGTCGACGAGGCGGGGCGGCGCTACCGGGCCACGGCGGACGACGCCGCTTACGGCACCTTCGAGCTCGAGGGGGGCGTCATCGTGCAGCTCAACTCGTCGTGGTGCGTGCGCGTCTATCGCGACGAACTCCTCTGGCTCCAAGTCGACGGCACCCATGGCAGCGCGGTCGCGGGGTTGCGCACCTGCAAGGTTCAGCACCGCGTGACCACGCCCAAACCGACCTGGAACCCGGACGTGCCCAACCCCTTCGACTTCTATGGCGACTGGCAGGAGGTGCCCGACAACACCGACTTTGACAACGGCTTTAAGGCGCAGTGGGAGCTGTTTTTAAAACATGTGGTGTGCGGTGAGCCCTTCCCGTGGGACTTTATGGCGGGCGCCAAAGGTGTGCAGCTCGCCGAGCTGGGGCTGCGGTCGTGGGCGGAGCGACGCTGGCTCGAGGTGCCGGAGTTGGGCGCGTGACGGGGGCGCGCCTCAGCCAGCAGCTGCGCCTACCCCAAGCGGACGGGCGGCTGCTCGCCTACACCCCCGGTCCGGCCGCGCGCTTCGAGGCGCCCAAAACGCCGCTGAGGAGCCGCGTGGTCTACGCTGCAGCGCACGTTGTCTGCGATCCCTTGGCGGACAACCTCGCAGGTACCCACCTTGACTGGGGGGCCACGCTGGCCTTTAGGCACTACCTCTGGGACCTCGGCTTGGGGGTGGCCGAAGCGATGGACACCGCTCAGCGCGGCATGGGGCTGGACTACAAAGCCACCCGCGAGCTGATTCGGCACACGCTCGCCGACGCACGGGGTCGGGGTGCGAGGGTCGTCTGCGGGGCCGGCACCGACCAGCTCCCGCCGGGCGCCGAGGTCTCGTTAGCGGAGGTTGAAGACGCTTACCTCGAGCAGGGCGGTGCTATCGAGGCGCAAGGTGGCGGCGTCGTGCTGATGGCCAGTCGGCACCTGGCTGCCGCCGCAACATGTGCGGACGACTACCTGCGGGTCTACGACCGCGTCCTATCGCAGCTTAAAGGTCCCGTGGTGCTGCACTGGTTGGGGGAAGCGTTCGACCCAGCACTGCGAGGGTACTGGGGATCGGCAGACCTCGATGAGGCCACCGAGATCTGTTTGAACCTAATCCAGCACCACGCCGCCAAAATTGACGGCGTCAAGCTGTCCTTGCTCAGCAAAGAGCGCGAGGTCGCGCTGCGCCGCCGCCTGCCCGCGGACGTCAAGATGTATAGCGGCGACGACTTTCACTACGACGAGCTGATCTTCGGGGACGAAGAGGGCTATAGCCACGCCCTCTTGGGTATCTTCGACGCGGTCGCGCCGGCGGCCTCAGCGGCGATTGGGGCGCTCGACGCGGGCGACCACGAGCGCTATTGGCGGCTCCTCGCACCAACCGTGCCGCTGTCCAGACACATCTTCGGGTCGCCAACTTACTACTACAAGACGGGTATCGTCTTTTTAGCCTACCTCAACGGGCACCAGACGCACTTCCGCATGGTGGGTGGGTTGGAGAACGCTCGCTCCGTTCTCCACCTCTGCGAACTCTTCGTGCTCGCCGACAAGGCGGGGCTCCTGCGCGACCCCGAAGAGGCGAGCGCGCGCATGCGCACCTTTTTGGCGCTAGCGGGGGTTTCGTGAACGCCGGTCTCGCGCGGCTCAGCCTCAATCAAGCGACGACGCAGCGCTGGGGAGTTAAGGAGGCGGCGGAGGGCTGCGCGCGAGCAGGCGTCGCGGCCATCGGCCTGTGGCGTGAGAAGGTGGCCGCGTACGGCCTGAAGGCGAGCGCGGAGCTCGTTCGCGAGCTGGGGCTCAGCGTCTCGAGCCTCTGTCGAGGGGGGTTTTTCCCCGCTGCGACCGCGGCGGGGCGACGGGCCAACCTAGATGAGAACCGGCGCGCCATCGAGGAGGCCGCCGCGCTCGGTACCGACATTCTGGTACTGGTCTGTGGGGGGCTGCCGGAGGGTGGGGGGCGGGACCTCGCCTCAGCGCGGCAGATGGTCGCCGACGGCATCGCCGAGCTGATCCCCTTCGCGGCGGAGCACGGCGTCAAGCTCGGCATCGAACCGCTGCACCCGATGTTTGCGGGGGACCGCTCCGTGATCGTGAGTTTGGGCCAAGCCAACGACCTTGCCGAAAGCTTAGGGGCCGAAAGCTTGGGAGCGCAGCAGGTAGGCGTCGTCATCGACGTCTATCACGTCTGGTGGGATCCGCAGGTCTACCGGGAGATCGCGCGCGCGGCCCCCTACACCCTGGGGTTCCACGTCAACGACTGGTTGGCCCCGCCCCCCGACGTCCTCATGGGCCGGGGCATGATGGGGGACGGGGTGATCGAGCTGAGGCGCCTGAGGCGGGCGGTCGACGAGGCGGGGTACACGGGACCCATCGAGGTCGAGATCTTTAACCGCGACCTTTGGGATCTGCCGGGGGACGAGGTGCTCGCCTTGACGAAAGCGCGTTTTGCCGAACACGTCTTCTAGGTAGTTCTCTAGGCGAAGGGGAGGGTTCGAGCGGTGGCGCGCAATCCGCGGGGGCAAAAGACCTTATGATGAGAAGCGTGACGCGTTCGGTAAAGCCCAGAGCGGCCTTTAAGAGTAAAAAAGACGTCGTCTACGAAACGCTGCGCGCTAGCATCCTCGAGGGGGAGCGGCAGCCGGGCACGCGTCTAATCATCGACGACCTCGCCGCCGAGTTCGGTGTGAGCCCCATCCCCGTGCGGGAGGCTTTGCAGCAGCTGAAAGCCGACGGCTACGTCGAGATACAGCCCTATGTCGGGGCGAGGGTCGCCGAGGTCCGGCTCGACTCCATCGTGGAGATCTTCGACCTGCTCGAAGCGCTCGAGGTGATTAGCGGCAGAGCCGCCTGTCAGAACTTTACCGACGCCGACTTTGTCGAGATGGAAGCGCTCCTGCACGACATGGACGATGAAGGGTGCGACATCGACAGTTTCGCCGAGAAAAACGTCCGCCTTCACCGGTTTATCTGCGACCGCGCGGGCACCCGTTTGACGGGGCCGCTGATCGGTAAAGTGCTTGACCACTGGGATAGGCTGCGCCGCCTCTACCTCAAAGACGTCTTTTTGCGCCGCCGCGAAGCGTCGCAGCGGGAGCACTGGAGGATGTTCCAAGCGCTCCGCAGCCGCGATCCCGACCAAGTCGAGACGGTCGTTAGGGCTCACAACCGAGCGGCTCGAGCCGCCTACGTCGCTTACGTCACCCGCTTACGTGAGCGTACCGAGGAACGGGTTTCGTAGACCCCCGCGTGAACCGAGAGCGTTTGCGCTACCCTTCGTTCACCGCTCTCGTGAAAGAGGCCGGCGCAGACGCAACCTGTAGCGTCCGCGCCGGTTCTAGGGGGGGTGCAGGCGGTGCGAAGCGCTTCGAGGCGGCAGCGGAGCACCGTGTACGCTTGAGGGGGCGCACCTACGCGCTACGCGTCGCCTACCGCCGCGCCTGCGCCCCCGCGATAACGTCGTACGGGTAGGGGGGCGTCACCGCGCTCGCCGCGTCGAGCCGCGCCATCTGCTCCGGGCTTAGGCGCCACCCCACGGCGCCCAGATTCGCCTCGAGCTGCTCCATGGTGCGCGCGCCGATGATAGGTGCGGTCACGCCGGGTCGCTGCAAAAGCCAGTTGATGGCGACCTGCGCGGGGGTCCGTCCGACCTCTTCGGCAACCGCTACGAGCGCGTCGATGACGCCCCACGTGTGCTCGTTGTTGTAGGCACTCCACGACTCGCTCCAACCCTCCTTCTCGGCGCGCTCGATGCGACTTCCCGCTACGGGCGCCGCCATCCCCCGCCGGAACTTGCCTGAAAGCCAGCCGCCGCGCAGCGGGCTCCAGGGAATGACGCCCAAGCCTTCGCGGCGCGCGACCGGCAAAAGCTCCCATTCGGTCGAGCGGCAGAGCAGGTTGTACTGCGGCTGAAGACAGACGAACGGCTCCCAACCGCGCGCGCGCGCGAGGTCGAGAGCCTTTTGCAGCTGCCACCCGCTAAAGTTGCTGACGCCTAGGTAGCGCACCCAGCCGCGTTCAACCAAGGTGTTGAGGGTCGAGAGCGTCTCCTCCAGGGGCGTCCTCTCGTCCCAGCAGTGAACCTGGTAGAGGTCGATGTAGTCCGTGTTGAGGCGGCGCAGGCTCGCCTCTACCGACGCCAGGATGTGCTTGCGGCTTAACCCTACCTCGTTGGGGCCGTCGCCCATCGGAAAGCGCACCTTGGTGGCGATCACCAGGCCCTCTCGAGCCTGATGCGCGAGCCAGCGCCCGAGGATCTCCTCGGACACGCCTTGGCTGTAGACGTTCGCGGTGTCGATAAAGGTGCCGCCCGCCGCCACGAAGCGGTCTAGCATCGCGTGGCTTTCGGCTTCGGTCGCCTCGTGCTCGCGCCCAAAGGTCATCGCGCCCAAGCAGAGTTCGCTGACTTTGAGACCGGTGCGGCCTAGGTATCGCTGGTTCATCGTGACTCCTCGAGGTTTTGGCAGCTAACGCCCGATGATCGGGACAGCCTATCAGAGGGCTTGAGAGGAGGTGGACCAGGATGTGACAGCACCGACGTTCGCCCCGCCCTCAGCGAGCGCTTCTGCCATCGCCCGCCCCGCGAGGTACCCGGTCGTCCACGCGTTCTGAAAGTTGAACCCGCCGGTGACGCCGTCGATGTCCAACACCTCGCCCGCCAGGTAGAGGCCGGGGACGCGGCGCGAGGCCATCGTCTTGAAGTCCACCTCCCCCAGGGCGACGCCGCCGCAGGTCACGAACTCCTCTTTAAAGACCCCCTTGCCGGTGACCCAGAAGCGGCCCGCGCCGAGCTCGTCGGCCAAGCGGCCGAGGTCGCGGTTGGAGAGCTCCGCCCAGCGCCGCGTCTCCTCGACCCCGGCCCGCGCCGTGAGCGCCGCCCAGAGCCGCGCCGGCAGCGGCAGGGGGGTGTGCGCGCGGACCAGCTTGCGGGGCGCGTCCGCTTTAAAGGCGCGCAGCCGCTCGCGCAACGCTTCGGGGTGTTCGGGCACCCAGGCGACGCGCAGCGCCACCTGGTAGCCGCGCGCGTGCAGCTCGCGCGCGCCCCAAGCCGAGAGCTTGAGCACCGCCGGACCCGAAAACCCCCAGTGGGTGAGCAGCAGCGGGCCGCGCTGCTCGAGCTTCGTCCCCTCCAGGCGCACCCGCGCGTCCGGCACCGAGACGCCCGCGAGGGGCGCTAGGTGCGGGTCGGTTACGTTGAAGGTAAAGAGCGACGGGACGGGGGGGACGACGGTGTGGCCGAGCGCTTCGGCCCACCGGTGCCCCTGCGGGCTGCTGCCCGTGGCTAGCAGGAGGAGGGGGCTGTGGATCCCTTCACCCCCCTTGAGCGTCACACGGAAGCCGCCGGGCGCTTGCGCCACTGCGGTGACGGCGGTCTGCGTGCGGACCTCGACGCCCGCGTTGCGCGCGGCCTCCAAAAGGCACGCCACGATGGTCTGCGAGCGGTCGGTGACGGGGAACATGCGGCCGTCGGGTTCGGTCTTGAGCGCCACCCCCCGCGCGGCGAACCAGGCGACCGTCTCGCGCGGGCCGAAGCGGCTTAAGGGGCCGCGCAGCGCCTTCGCGCCCCGCGGGTACCCCTGCGCTAGCAGCGCCGGGTCGAAGAGGTGGTGCGTGACGTTGCAGCGCCCCCCGCCCGAGATACGCACCTTGCCCAGAGCCTCGCGGGCGCGCTCGAGCACCACCACGCGCGCCCCCGGGCGCGCCTCGGCGAGGGCGAGAGCGCCGAAGACGCCCGCCGCCCCGCCGCCGATCACGAGGGCGTCCGGGCGCTCGGGGGTCACGGGGTCTCGCACCTTCATGCCGTCCACGATACCCGTTTTTGCCCCCACGGCGCGCGCCCGCACGCCCCGTCTGGGGTTGACAGGGCGCGCGCTTCGTGCTAGCGTCCCGTTACAAAAACGTTTTCGGTATCTCTAGAAGCGCCGCCGCGCCCCGTAGCACGGTCTGCGCGCCGCGGGCGCCCGTGGCCTTCGGAAAGGGGGCGTGTCCGGCCGCCTTTAACCCACCGAGCTACACGAGCCTTTGGAGGAGACCATGCGACGCTGTTTGCTGCTCGGCGCCCTCGCGCTGTCACTCGCGAGCGCCCAAGAGGTGCGCTTCTGGTCGGCGCCCAACCCGTCTCAGACGCAGTTTTGGGAGGAGATGGCGCAGGCCTACCGGGAGGTCAACCCGGACGTCACGATCACCGTCACCCCCATCCCCGAGAGCCCGACCTCGGAGGCCGCGATCCTCGCCTCGCTCGCGGGCGGCACCGGCCCGACGATCTCGGAAAACATCTTTATCGGTTTTGGCGCGCAGCTCTACAACGCCTCGGCGGTCGTGCCGCTCAACACCCTGCCCGGTTGGGAGGAGCTCCTAGCGGCCCGCAACATGGCGACCGCCATCGAGACCTGGGCGTTTCCGGACGGCAACTTCTACATCCTGCCCATCTACACCAACGCCATGCTCTTCGGTTGGCGCATCGACGCGCTTCAAGAGCTCGGCGTCGAGACGCCGCCGCGCACCTACAGCGAGATCTTGGAGGTGTGCGCGACGCTGCGCGAGCAGAACCCCAACCGCTTCCTCTTGGCCCGCGCCGACCTCCTCTCGAACGTCTGGTGGCAGCGCTGGTTCGACTTTTTCATCCTCTACGACGCGGCCTCAAACGGCGCCCCCTTTATCGTGGGCAACGAGATCGTCGCCGACGACGAGGCGGCCGTGGCGGTGTTTGACTTTTACCGGCGCCTCAACGAAGCGGGCTGCCTTCTTACCCGCGAGGTCACCACCCCCTTCGAGGTCGGCAACAGCATCTGGTCGCAGTTAGGCCCTTGGACGTTTGCGAACTGGCGCGAAAACTTCCCCGAGCTGCAGCTCGGCGAGAACTTCGTCCTCACCGACCCGCCCGTCCCGGACGAGATGCCCGCGGGCGAACCCGTCTACACCTTCGCCGACGCCAAGGGGTTGGTGATCTACCAAAACGCCCCCGAGGAGGCGCGCGAGGCCGCCTGGGAGTTCGTGCGCTGGGTCTTCTCGGACCCCGCGAACGACCTCGCCTGGTTCGAGACCACGAACCTGCCGCCGACGCGCGACGACCTCGGCTCCAACGAGACCTTCGCCGCCTTTTTGGAGGAGAACCCGGCCTTGGTCCAGTACGCCGAAGCGATCCCCTACGCGGTGCCGCCTATTGTCAACCAGAACTTCGCCGACATTCAGACGGCGCTCTCGGAGCAGGGGCTGGCGCCGGCAGTCAGAGGCGACAAGACGCCCGAACAGGCGTGGGAGGACGCGAAGGCCGCCATGCAGGCGCTGTTGGGGGAGTAAGCCGTGGGGATGCAGCGCTACTTCTCGAGGTGGGGGTGGCTGCTGGCGTCCCCCTACCTCCTCTTCACGCTCGTCTTTTTCGTCGTACCGCTCGGCTGGGGGGTGTGGCTCTCGACGCTCTCGTGGGACCTGATCTCGCCCAGCCGCGAGTTTTTGGGGCTGCAGAACTTCGCCGAGGCGCTGCGCAGCCCGCGCGTGCACGCGGCCATGCTCACCCCCTTTCGCTTCATGGCGATCTTTATCCCCGTCACGGTCGCCGCCGCGCTCGTCATCGCGCTGGTCATCAACAGCGTCAAACGCTTTCAAGGAGCGCTCGCCATCGCCTTTTTTCTGCCGTACTTGGCCTCGGGGGTGGCGGCGGCGTTGGTGGTGCGCGGGGTGCTCGACTACTTCGGGCCCTTTAGCTCGTTTGTGCGCACGGTGTTTCGCGCCGACCCCGACTGGCTCGGCAACCCGACGCTAGCGGTGGTCACCATCAGCCTCATGATGGCCTGGAAGTTCTCCGGCTACGACGCGCTCATCTTTTTGGCGGGGCTCCAGAGCATCCCCCACGAGCTCTACGAGGCGGCTAATCTGGACGGCGCGACGCCCTGGGTCAACTTCTGGCAGATCACCTTCCCGATGCTCTACCCGTCGCTCTACACCGTCCTCATCCTCTCGGTCGGGGCGATGTTCTCGGTCTTTACCGAGCCCTTTATCCTCACGAACGGCGGGCCGCAGCTCGCGACGCACACCTGGACGCTCGAGATCTACTACCAGCTCTTTAGCAGCCTGCGCGCCGGCTACGCCTCCTCGGTGGCGCTTCTCAACGCCGTGCAGGTCTTTGTCGCCGTCTTTCTCGTGCGGCGGCTTATGGAGTGGTGGGGGGGGCGCTATGGCTGGCAGTAGCGCGGTCGGGCGCCCCGCGCGCGCGCGGCGCGCGGCCGCTTTGGGGGTGGGCACGCTCGTGCGGCGCCTGCTGATCGCCGCCGTGCTCATTGTCGGCGTGACGGTGGCGGTGTTTCCCTTTCTCTACCTCCTGCTCCAGTCGCTCGCCCCGTGGGACCAGGTCGACCGGCGCGTCTTCCCGACCGCGCTCACGTTGCGCTCGTACCGGTGGCTGCTCTTCGAGGCGGGGGCGCGCGACCCGTGGCTGCGGGCGCTCTTCAACTCGTTTTTCGTCACCGTGGCGAGCGTGCTCCTGATGGTCACCTCGGCGGGGCTGGTCGGCTACGCGCTCTCGCACATCCCCTTTCGGGGGCGCGCGGCCATCAACAACGTCATCTTGTTTCACATGTTCTTCCCCGGCATCCTCCTCCTGGTGCCGACCTTTCTCATCGTCCGCTACGCCGGGCTCTACAACACCTACGCGGGGATGATCATCCCGACCGCCATGAGCGTGTGGGCCATCTTTATGTACACCTCGTTTTTCAAGGGGGTGAGCAGCGAGATGATCGAGGCGGCGCGCATCGACGGCGCTTCAGAGGCGCAGATCGTCTTTCGCATCATCGTACCGGTATCGCTGCCTATTACCTCGGTGATCACGCTCTTTCTCTTTATGGACCGCTGGGGCCAGCTCTTGTGGGACCTCATGGTGGTGAGCGACCGCTCGAAGATGACGCTCTCGGTGCTCCTAGCTAGCCTGCAGGGGTCGTACGCACCCTACCCGGGGCCCATCTACGCGGCGAGCACGCTGCTGACGTTACCGGTGTTGATCGTCTTCTGGCTCTTTCGGCGCAACTTCACGGCGGGGATCGCCTTTGTCTTTAAGTGACACGCCTTTAGGTGACGCGCCTTTAAGTGACGTCTCGGCGAGCTGCGCAGCGGTTTGGCGCAGCGCAGCGTGTGGGGGGGGCCTCTGGAGCGTGGACGACTTGGCACCCAAACCCACCGCGGCGCCCCCCAGACGCCGGCGCGTCACCATCCGCGAGGTCGCCGCCGCCGCCGGCGTCTCCATCTCCACGGTGTCGCGCGCCCTGCGCGGCTACGCCGACGTGAACCCGGCAACGCGCGCGCACGTCGCCGCGACCGCGCGGCAGCTCGGTTACGCCCCGAACCCGGCGGGGCAGACGCTCAAGCTGGGCCGGACGCACACCGTCGCGGTGCTCGTCTCGGGCAACCACGGCCCCGCCCTGTTAGACGCCTTTTACGCCGAGGTCGTGGGCGGCATCGAGGCGTGCCTCGAGGCCCACGACCTAAGCCTGCTCGTCACGCGGGTGCGCGCGGAGCGCGCGCGCCGCCGCGTCCTCCAGGGGGGGCGCGCGGACGGCGTCATCGCGCTCGGGTGCGACCTGAGCGTCCCCTTTTTAAGGGCGCTGCACCGCACGGGGACGCCTTTGGTGCTCGCCGACAGCGCGGGCTGGGGTGCCCCGGGTGTCCCCAGCGTCACCGTGCAGCACGAAGCGGGCGGGTACGTAGCGACGCAGCACCTGTTGGCCAGCGGCCGCCGCGCGGTCGCCTTTATTGCCGAGACGCCCTTTGACCCCAACTTCCTCGAAAGGCGGCGCGGCTACGAGCGGGCGCTCGCCGAGGCGGGCCTGGCGGTGCGCCCCGAGCTCATCGCCGCGGGACGCTTGGGCCTAGAAGGCGGCTACCTCGCCGCCCGGAAGCTCCTCGCGCGCGCCCGCCCCGACGCCATCTTCGCCGCCAACGACACCGCCGCCTACGGCGCGCTCCGCGCCCTTTGTGAGCGCGGCCTGCGCGTCCCCGAGGACGTCGCCGTGGTCGGCTTCGACGACCTCGAGCTGTCGCGCTACACCACGCCCCCCCTCTCGAGCCTCCACGTCCCCCGCCAGCGGCTCGGCTTCCTCGCCGCCGCCGCGCTGCTCGAGCTGCTCGGCGGCGGGGCGGCGGCGTCCCTTGCGCTGCCCGTCTCGCTCGTCGTGCGCAAGAGTTCGGGAGCCCACCCTACCTCGCCCCCAGGAGCCCCCCGTGAAGTTTAAACGCCACCACGTCCCCGTCCTCACCCCGAACCCCGACAACGCTTGGGAAGCGCTCAACGTCTTTAACCCCGCGGTGATCTACCACAACGGCCTCTTTCACATGCACTACCGCGCGCAGGGCCACGACTACGTCTCGCGCATCGGCTACGCGGTCTCCGAAGACGGCGTCAACTGGAACCGGCTGCAGCGGCCCGTGCTCTGCCCGAGCGGCGACCTCGACGCGCGCGGCGTCGAGGACCCGCGGGTGACCGCGCTCGACGGGCGCTTCTACATGGCCTACACCGCCTTCGACCGCTCGAGCCCCTTTCCGAAGGTCGGCGAGACGCCCAAAGGCATCACGCCCATGTTCGCCGTCTCGGACAACCTCATCACCTGGGAGCGGCTGGGGCCCTTGGTGCGCGGCGAGGACAACAAGGACCACGCCCTCTTCCCGCGTAAAGTGTGCGGCCGCTACGTCTCGTTTCACCGCCGCCCGCCGAGCATCTGGCTGGCCTTTAGCGACGATCTCAAGGTCTGGGGGGACCACGCCGAGATCCTGCGGCCACGGCCCGGGCTCTGGGACGGCAAGCGCGTCGGGGCGGGGGGGCCGCCCATCGAGACCGAGGCGGGGTGGCTGATGATCTACCACGGCTACGACGACGAGCACGTCTACTGCATGGGGACCGCGCTCCTCGACCTCGAGGACCCGCGCCGCGTCCTGAAGCGGCCCAAGGAGACGGTTCTAGAGCCCAACGCCCCGTGGGAGCGCCGCGGCGACGTGCCCAACGTGGTCTTCGGCTGCGCCAACCCGGTCGTGAACGGCACCGTGTACCTCTTCTACGGCGGCGCCGACCGGGTCGTCGGGTTGGCGACGGCGGACCTTAACGAGCTGCTTGCGTGGACCCTCGAGCACGGCTAGCACGCCCGGGCGCGGCCATGGGTCGCTGCGGGTGGAGGTCGGTCTCACCGACCGGGGAGGAAGTGATGAAGGTGCGTTCGTTGGATCGTTGGTCGTCCGCCATGTCGCTCGTGTCGTCATTCGCGTTGCCGCTTCGGTCGCGGCGGCCGTCCTGGTTGAGGGGCCTAGCGCTCGCCGCGCTCTTCGCCCTGGGGAGCGCCCTCGCCGCGCCGCTCACGAACCTCAGCCACCTCGACTTTCTGACCGACACCCTCACGCCGCCCGAACAGGAGGGGCACACGACCTACCGCCCCGAACGGCCCCTGCGGGTGCTCTGGACCTACGCCGAGCCCACGGAGGCGGGTGCGTACCGCTGGGTCGGCGGCGGCGCGTACGACTCCGACACCGACACCTGGAGCCAGGGCGCCTACAACACCGACGACCTCACCCGCGCCGCCGTGGTCTACGTGCGCGCGTGGCGGCAGCTCGGGGACGCGCGCGCCCGCGACCACGCCTTCGACCTCCTGCGCGCGGTCGCCTACATGCAGACCCTAACGCCGGGGCCGCGCGAGGGGAACCCCGTGCTCTGGATGCAGCCGGACGGCCGGCTCAACCCGAGCGCCGAACCGGTCGAACTGCCCGACCCCTCCGACTCGGGCCCCTCGTTCTGGCTCGCGCGGACCCTCTGGGCCCTCGGCGAGGGCTACGAGGCGTTCCGAGACGACGACCCGGCGTTCGCGGCCTTTTTGGAGGAGCGGCTGCTGCTCGCGCTTGGCGCGCTCGAGCGGCAGGTGCTCGTCCACTACCCGACGACCGAAGCGCTCCACGGCTTTCCGACGCCGACGTGGCTGATCAACTACGGCGCCGACTCGGCGAGCGAGGCCATCTACGGGCTCGCCGCTTACGCGCGCGCGGGCGGCGGGGAGCGGGCCGAGAGGGCGCTGCGCGCGCTCGCCGAGGGGGTCGCGCTGATGCAGACGCAGGAGACGACCGCCTGGCCCTTCGGCGCCACGCTCCCCTGGGCGCGCTCGCGCTCGTTGTGGCACGGTTGGGGGGCGCAGATGGCGGGGGCGCTCGCGGTCGCCGGCGAGGTATTAGAGGAACCGCGGTTTACGGCGCTTGCGCGGCACGAGGCGAGCACCTTCGTCCCGCTGCTACTCACCTATGGCGGCGCCGACCAGGCATGGACGCCGACGCCCAGCGACACGGTGCAGATCGCCTACGGCGCCGACGCCGTGCTGCAAAACCTCCTGGCGGTGGCGCGCGCGACCGATGAAGCGGTCTTCGAGCAGCTCGCCGGCGTCGCGGGGGCCTGGTTTTTCGGCAACAACCGCGCGGGCGAGCCCATGTACGACCCCCAAACCGGGCGCACCTTCGACGGCCTCGAGCCCGACGGCCGCATCAACCGCAACGCGGGCGCCGAGAGCACCATCCACGGCCTTTTGAGCATGCTCGCGCTCGACGCCCACCCCGAGCTGCGGGCGCGGGCCCGCACCCTCCGGCGCGTCCACCACGACGCGTGGGCGCTGCTCGAGGCTGAAGTCGGCACCGTCGCCGGCGACGCCGCCGTCCAGACCCCCGAGAGCGCCTGGAACGGGGAGGCGCTGTGGAGCGGCGGGAGCTACCTGACGCTCGAGCCGGGCGCCCGCGTCACCCTCGGCGCCACGCTGGAGCGCGGCGGTCGCTACGTCGCGCTGCCCGTCTTTCTCCAGCAGCCGGTCAACCGCTTCGCCGTCGGCACGCGCCTGAGCGCCGCGGGGGGGTCTTTCGGCACCGTCTGGCACGGCGGCGCCGGGGAGCCCGGGCTGTCGGAGAACGAGGGGTTCGTGTCCGTGGCGCGCGCGCCCTACGCGGTGGCGCTCGGCGCGGGGCTGGCCGACATCACGGTGGAACAAGTTGGCGGCGTTCCGGCTCAGCTCGACGCGGTGCTCTTGCGGCCGGAGGTGGCGCGGCTCGAGCTGCGCGGCGCGGCACTCGGGGTGACGCTCCTGCACAGCTGGGCGCCGACGCGGCGCGTGGCGGTCGTACGCTTTGGTGAGGGGGCGGCGACCGCCTACGTGTACAGTCGCGACGGTCGGCTCGCCGAGACCGTGACGGGCACCGAGGGGGAGCTCCGCGTGCCCGTAGCGGCGGGCGGCTTCGCCTACGTTCTCACGCCTTGACCATTGGCCCCGGCGCCGCGGGTCGCGGTTGCACCAACGGGTTTAGCGACCCAAAGCAGCCTTTAGCGCCCCAGCGCCCGCGGGTCGAGGAGGTCGCGCAGCCGGTCGCCCAAGAGGTTCAGCGTGAGCACCACGAGGAAGATCATGGCGCCGGGCAGGAGCGAGACCCACGGCGCGACCCGCAGGTACTGCCGGCCGTCCGAGAGCATGACCCCCCACTCGGGGGTCGGCGGCTGCGCTCCGAGCCCCAGGAAGCTCATCCCCGCGGCGGCCATGATCATAAAGCCGACGTCCAAAGTCGCCGCCACACGAGGGGGCTGAGCGCGTTGGGCAGCACGTGGCGCGCTAAAATCCACCACGTCGGCGCGCCCGCTGCCCTGGCGGCCTGGACGAACTCGCTCTCGCGCATCGCGAGCGCGCTCCCGCGGGCGATGCGCACGTAGTAGGGGATGCCGGCGAATGAACCCGGCGACGAAGGGGCAGAGGGGAACGACCGGAAGGCCCTCTCGCTTTGCTTCATCAAGCGCCGCTTGGATAAGTCGGCTCGCCACACCTCGGCCCTCCAGAACGGGCGGAACCTCCGTGTGTGTAAAGATGACGACGTCGTTTTTCAGGTGGTAATCGGCGACGGCCTTGTGCTCGCCGAGGTGCGCTTCGAAGCGTTGCGCCTGGATATATTCGTGATGGTTGGGCCTTGGGTTAGCGTCCAGCTTCCCGTCCCTTTTAAGGGAGCTCGAGCGGCACGTAGTCCACGTAGTCGTGGTTGAACGCCTCGACGTCCCAACCCGCGCGCTTTGCGCCCGCCAAATAAGTGCTTTCCAGAAAACTCAGGAGCGTCTGTCTCGGGTCTTCCGACCGGCGCACGTCGTCGTAGTCAAGGAGCGCCATCACACCACCCCCTGCGTCTACCCACCGGGCTTGCTTAGGGAGGAGGGGCGCGCCCCTTAAGCCGTTCGGCTCTGGGTAGGTGTAGCCGTAGAAGGTGGGGGCGGAAACGCTCTCATCGCCCGCCCAGAAGCCGAAGGAGATGACCTCGTGCGAGTACGCCTCGCGGTCGGAGGGGGAGCCGCCCTGCATGGGCGCTTCACGTCCTGAGAAGCGCGTATAGGCAAGGTCTAAGGAGTGCCAGAAGAGGTGCACGGGGGTGCTTTTACCGTAGAAGCGACCTTTAAACTCCAGGAGAATGACATGCACCCAGGAGAGGATGCGCCAGAAGCGCGTCACATAAGCCGCGTCGTAGCGGGCGTGAACTTCGTCCTCCTTGAAGGGTAGGTCACTACCGACACGCGGCGGATCGTAAGGCTTGGCGAGGATCGCCACCTCCACCCCGAGCTGCGCTAAACTTCCCAGCACGGAGTGGTAGAACTGGGCAACGCTGAGGCCATCGTAAAGCGCCACCACCTTGTGCCGCCCGTCGCTGCTGCGAATCATCAGGTTGTGGTCCAGGAGGTCAAACTCGAGCTCAATGAGGCCGTCTCCGGTGGGTATGGCGTGGGTGGTGAGCCCCCTCGGCGAGAGGTAGAGCGTCACGTGCCACCAGTGGTTGAGCTTGGGGTGGAGCGCCATGCGGATTTTGCCGACGATCTGAGCGTACAGGTGCAGGGTCGTCTTTGTGTCCTGCCAAGCTGCCAAAGGCAGAGGCGGAAGGTCGAAAGTGGTTGCCGCTCGCGGCTGTTCATGGCCTGTGCGCGTCATAAGGACCTTCTATCTGAATAGCTGTGCCAGCATCCGGACGAGGCTGCGCGAGATGGTCTTCTGCCCCGCTAGACTGGGTTGCAACCCATCGGACAACAGCAGCTCCTTCCGGCCGTGTCGGCCAAAGATGTCCCGGAAGTCCACGACCGGGTTGGGTTGGCACAGGACTGCTTCCAGCACGGCGCCGAGCTTCTCGGTGCGTGAGCTAAGCCCAGCCGCGAGCAAAAGCCAACCCTCCTCTGCGCCTTGATGACGGTCGTGGGGATTATCCATACCCAACGCGCGTCCGTTTCGGCGGCCGCTTTCCCGCGCCGCTCAGGTTGGCCGCGCCCGGCAGCGTGGCAAGGGTCGTTGCCGGTTGGATGAACTGGACCAGGTGCGAGATTTGCTCACGAGTCAGTGTTGTCATCACAAGACTCCTCCACGAGAGCTGCCTGGCCTCGAACGGATCCGTCACACCGCCCATACGGGTAAACGTCAGGTATCCAAGATTATAAGGTACCCCCAGGGCGCGCATCACGTTGATGTCTTTGTAGGTCTTTGGCGTGTCCAGTGCGAGTATCCGCACCCGCGGTCGACGGGCAAGTTGGAGCAGGCCGGCGCGATCTGCAGGCGCTTCAACTTCTTCTGCTCAGCACTATGTGCTCGTCGCCTTGTTCTGGTCGCGTAACCCTCGAGGCGCGGGAGCTGCGCCCCATCTGGCCGCGCGGCTGAGTTCAGCTCGGGTCGCGCCGCCCCCGCCACACCCCGTTCGGTCCAGCGCGCCAGTACGCGGGGTCCCCGTAAGCAGCGCCCGGGTGCGGCGCCGCGCGGCGCCACCCGCGCGCCAAGCGCTCACCGAGCCCCGCCCAACTGGGCACGCCGCTCACCGCGTCGGCGGCCTCGACGCTGGCGGCGCCGACCGCGCAGGCGAGCTCGAGGCAGCGCTCCGGGGTCTCCCCGCGCACGAACCCCGCTAGAAAGCCCGCCACGGTGGCGTCGCCGGCGCCGGTCGTGCCCCGCACGGCGGCCTCGAAGACCGGCGAGAGCAGCTCGCGCCCCGCCCAGCGGGTGAGGTCGTCGGGGGCAGCGCGCCCGAGCGCTAGCGGCGCGTCGGCGGTCCTGAGGTAGAGGCCGCGCTCGCCCAACTTGAGCCCGACGGCGCGCGCGCCGCACGCCAAAAGCCCCCGCGCGAACCGCTCCAGCGAGGCCGGGTCCGCCGGCGAGGGCTCTTCCCCGAGCATCCAGGCGACCTCGGTCAGAGACGGCATAAAGAGGTCGACAAAGGGCAGCACTCGCGCTAAAAAGGCGGGCCAGTCGGCGCGGCCCGAGCGCCCCTGCGGGTCGGGCATGGCGAGGTCGAGGGCGGTGGTGAGGCCGAGCCCTTTGACCCGCTCCAAAAAGGCGGCAAACGCTTCTCCGCCGTCCTCGTAGAGGCGCCGCATCAGGGGCGGGTAGCCAAAGTAGAGGAGGTCGGCTTCCGCGAGCGCGCTGAAGTCGATATCCTCGGGGGTAAAGGTGTCATTGCAGCCGGAATGATGTAAAAAGATGCGGTCGCTGCCGGGGAGGGAGAGCACCACCGTGTAGGAGGTGCTCTCCCCGGGGGCGCGGATGAGGTTCGGCGTCCCCAAGAGCCCCGCTAGAAGTCCGCCGAAGGCGTCGTCGCCGACCTTGCCGATAAGCCGCGCGGGGACCCCCAGCTTGAGGAGCGCCCCGCCGACGTTGGCGACCCCGCCGCCGGGGGCGAGCGTCGCCGCGCCCACCTCGAGCAGGCTGCCGGGCTCGAGCCGCGCCCCCTCGCCCGTGGCCTCAAAGCTCGGGATGAGGTCGAGGCAGACGTGCCCGGCGACGACGACCCGTTTGGGCGGCCGCGCCTCCGGTGTGCCCGAAGCGCTCACGGCGTCCTCGCGCGCTGCGACGCCAGGGCGGCGGTGAAGAGGCGGTGGCTCTCGGCGGCCTCCTCGGGGGTGGCGCACCAGAAGCCCCCGCGCATCCTTTCGCGGCCGTGGGCGACCTCGTCGCAGAAGGCGGCCCACATCTGCAGCACGGCGTCGGTGAAGCCGAACTCGAAGATGCTCCCGGTGATGGTCTTGTAGACGCTCTCAAAACCGAGGTCCTGGTGCCCCCACACCTGCGCGCCCCCCTTATAGGTCATGAAGCGGAAGGTCTTGGGGTACTTCGTCGAGAACTCGGCGGAGCCCCGCATCCCGTGCACGCGGATAAACCAGGTGTTGGTCTCGCCGGGGGCGATGCGTTTGGTGTGCAACAGGGCGGGGAAGGTCACCCTACCCTCCGGGCCGTCCGCGTAGGCGTCGCAGGCGAGCGTGGCGTTGTCCGGGGTGTCGCAGGGGGCGCGCCCGCCGCGGCCGTCGGGGCGTTCGGGGACGAGGTTGGAGAGGAGCGCGTGGACGTTCTCGAAACGCCAACCGAGGCGCAGCGGGAGGTGCAGCACGTGCAAGCCGAGGTCGCCCAGGCAGCCGTAAAGGCCGTTAAAGCGCGCCATCCGCTTCCAGTTGAGGGGTTTGTCGGGGTCGAGGTCGCTCGAGTGCAAAAAGCCGGCCTCGAGCTCGATGATTCGCCCCAACCTCCCCGAGCGCACCGCCCCAAAGACCGCCTGCGCGCCGGGGAAGAAGGGGAACTCCGACGAGCAGCGCACCAGCACCTCCGGGTGCGCGGCGATGGCCTCACCTATGCGCGCGTTCGCCTCTTTGTCGATGCCGAAGGGCTTTTCGCCCAAGAGGTGCTTGCCCGATCGGATGATGTCGCAGTAGAGCTGCTCGTGCAGGTGGTGCGGCACCGCGCAGTAGACCGCGTCCACCTCGGGGTGCGCCAGCAGCTCGCGGTAGTCGGGCGTCACCAGGCGCAGCGTCGGCACGTGGCGGCGGAACCACTCGAGCGCCCCGGGGTTCGTATCGCACGCGGCGGTGATGACCGGGTGGACGCCCAGGTCCTCGAGGTGGCACCAGCGCGCGGCGGCGCTGGCGAACTCGCGCCCCATCAGCCCGAGGCCGATCACGCCGAAGCGCAAGGGGCGGCTCACGCGGCCCCCCGGAGGAGCGTAAGGGCCGCGCCGGGGTCCGCGCCCTCGTGCACGACAGCCATCAGGGCGCGCGTCATGGCGGCGGGACGGGGGTGCTGCACGACGTTGCGGCCGTAGACGATGCCTTTTGCCCCTTGCTGCATCACCGCGTGGGTGCGCGCCAAGATCTCCTCGTCGGGCGCCCGGCCGCCCCCGCGCACGAGCACCGGCACGCGGCCGGCCACCTCTACGACGCGGTGGTACTCGCTGAGGTCGTCGCACGGGTCGGCTTTGATGACGTCGGCGCCCAGCTCCACGGCCTGCCGGACCAGCGGCAGGATTTTCTCCAGGTCGCCGTCTACGGCGTACAGGTTACCGGCAGCGCCGGGACGCCTAGCGGCGTTGACCTCGCCGCCCATCCCCCCGAGCTTCATCACCAGCGGTTCGACCATGAGCGGCATCCCGTAACGCTCGGCCTCGGGTTTGAGCGCGCAGAGGTTCGCCACGCACTGCGCGTGCACCTCGGGGGCGTCGGGCAGCGAGAAGAGGTTGACGCACAAGCAGGCGGCGTCGAGCCGCAGCGCCTGCTCGACGGCCGCCCCGATGAGCTGGCTGAAACGGTAGCGCGGCAGCTCGCGGCCGTAGACGTTGGCGACGTCCGCGCGCAGGACGAGGGCGGGTTTGGCCTTGCCGGGCACCTCCTGCAAGAGCGGCGCCTGCCCGACGGAGAGCTGCACGGCGTCGGGTCCGGCCGCCACGACCGTCCGGACGGCCCCCGCCAGGTCCTCGATACCGGGGAGAAAGGTGCGTTCGTTAAAGAAGCCGTGGTCGATGGCGACGTCGAAACACTTGCCGTCGGCGCCGAACAGGCGCTGCATTCTGGCTCGGGTCACGGGTCTCCTCTCGGCCCCCTCGGTGCGGATGTGCTCGAGTGTACGCGATAGCGGGCGTTCGCGACACCCCGACCCATCCGCGGGGTGCGCTACAAAGCCCGCACCCCCGCGTGTTGCTAAACTTTAGGTATGACCCCCGAGCAGATTCGGCTCTTCGTCTACCGCCTGCGTCACCAGAGCGTCAGCCGTGAGGAGCTCGCGGCGCTCTCCCCAGAGGACCTCACCGCCATCAACTTGCACCTTTTCAGGGCGCGCCACCGCCGCAGCTGCCTCGGGGGGACGGGCCCCGTGTTCTACGGTTCGATGGTCATCTCCGAGGGCCCCGGGCGCACCTACTCGGAGCGCACCTATTCGGAGCAGGAGATTTTGGCTGAGTTGGGCGCTCTAGAGAGCTGGACCTAACGCCCCCGCGCACCCCGCACGAGCTCCCGAAGCTCTAGCGTCAACACCTGCACCGCCACGCTCGGCGCGGCGTAGGCCGCGAGCGCCTCCTCGCAGCGCCCAAGAGCGTGCAGCGCGCGCGCGTAACGCTCCGGCGGCCACGCGCTCAAACGGGCGCGCAGGAGCTCGGCGACCTCCGCGCGTTCGGACCAGGCTTTTTCAAGCGCGTCGGCCCGCTCGAGCGCCTCCTCGAGGCCCTTGCCTAACCCCAACAGGTAGCGGTCGACCACCGCTAGCTGCGCGCTAAAGGCGTCGGGGTGGGCGGCGGCCTCTAAAAGCTCGCCCGCGCGGCCCAAGCGGGCGGCGGGGTGGGGCTCGGGGAGTTTGGCGGGCACGTGGACCGCGCCGAAGCGCACGGGCGCGCTCCGCGAGACGAGCGTCGGCAAGACGCTCTGCACGCTCGGCGCGATCAGGATGACGACCGCGTACGAGGGGGGCTCCTCGAGAAACTTGAGAAAGGCGTTGGCGGCGCCCTCGCTCAACGACTCGGCGCCGTCGATGACGCCGACGCGGGTGCGGAAGCGGGGGCGGGCCTCGAGCCAGGGGCCCAAGGGGTTGGGGGCGTCGTCGCGGGCGACGAGGTCGCCGATGCGGATCTGCGGGCGGCGGCTGCGGCGGCCCGCTTTGGTCTCCCGTTCGGGGGCGACCTCGCGGTAGTCGGGGTGCGCTGGACCCTCCGGCGTGGCGGCGAAGAGGCGGCAGCTCTCGCACGCGCCGCACGGCTCCCCGCGCTGCGGGGCGCGGCAGTTGAGCAGCGCGGCGTACCAGCGCGCGACGCGCCGCCGACCGACCCTGGGGGGCCCGGTAAAGAGCAGGGTGTGGGCGCGCAGCGTCCGCAGGACGCGTTTTGCCTCCTCGTGGCCGAAGACGGCCAAAGGGTGCTCGGGGGCCACGCTCACTGCCCCCGCTCCAAGCGCGCGGCGAGCGCTTCGGGGTAGCCGGCCTCGAGCACCCGCCGCCTCACGCGCGCGAGGTCAAAGGCGACCCGGTAGTGGGTCAAACGCCGCGCTTCGTCGTCGAAGATCATGTACGAGGCCAAGGGGACGCCGTCGCGGGGTTGGCCGACCGAACCGGGGTTGACGAGCACGCGGGCGTTGGGGGGGAGGCGGTAGGTCGTAGGGGTTTCGGGGCGGACGCTCAAGGGGACGCTGCGCGAGAGCGCGAGGGTGCCCTGTTCGGTAAAGGCGTACACGGCGGGCACGTGGGTGTGGCCGAAAAAGAGGAGGTCGCGGTTTAGGGCGGGGAGCTCCCGTTCGGCGTGGCGCAAGCTGCTCAGGTAGCGCCAGGGTTCGGAGCGCGCGCCGTGGACCGCTTCCCACGCCGCTCTCGTGACGGCCGGTTGCAGCGCCTTGAGAAAGCGCAGCGCCCCTTCCGAGAGCTCCGCGCGTTGGCGCCTAAGCACGTCGGTGACCACGTTGCGTTCGTGTTGTTCGTGCGCCTCGGTTCCCTGTGGGGTGCGCAGCAGCAGCGCGTCGTGGTTGCCGAGCAGGGCGGCCTCGAGGGGCAGCTCGCGCAGGCGCGTGATCACCGCTTCGGGGTCGGGGTAGTAACCGACGGCGTCGCCCAAAAAGAGCGCGCGTTCCCACCCTTGCCGCTCCGCGTGCCGCAGCACGGCCTCTAAAGCGGTGAGGTTGGCGTGGAGGTCGCTAAGGAGCAAAAGCCGCACAGAACCCCCATTCTAGCACCCCACCCCGCAGCCCCTGAGGCTATACTAGGCGCGTGCCTATCGTTCGTTTTTTGGCGCCTTTGGTTGCGGCGCTGCTTTTGGGGGCGCTCCCGAACGCGCGCGCCGGCATCGTGGTGCCGACTTTCGGGACCCAGGGCGCGGTGCCGACGCCTCTCGTGGAGCGCTTTATGGAGGCCTTTCGCCAGCAGCTCGAGGCGCGCACGGGGTTGCCGGTGCTCGCCAGCGACACCGCGCCGCCCCCCTTGACGAGCCACCTCACACCCGAGGTCGCCGCGGCGATCGCCGAACTGGGCGGCGGGCGCTACAGCGTGTCGGGGGAGATCCTGGCGCCGAGTGGCGGTCTGCGCGAGGGGCCCTACTCGGTCAACCTCCTGGTGACCGACGCGCGCACACAGCGTTCGTCGGACGTGTTCAGCCAGCCGCTTGACCCGAGCAACGTGATGAGCGCCGTTGCCCCCCTGACGCGCAGCGTCGGCGCCTTTGTCGCGCCCGGGCAGGCGCCCGCGCGGGGCACGGCGAGCCTGTTCGTCACCAGCCAGCCGCGCGGCGCCGAGGTGTACATTAACGGCATCTTGGTGGGGGAGACGGCGAGCTTGGGTCCCTTGCAGCTCGCCCCCGGCGCCTACGAGGTCGAGGTGCGAGCGCCCGGGTTCGTGCCCCAGAGCGACACCCTCACGCTGGGGCCGGAGCAGGCCGAATTCTTAAACTTCTCCCTGACCGAGATCCGCGGCGGCAGCATCCTCGTGCGCAGCACCCCTGCGGCCGACGTGTTCGTCGATGGTCGCCTGATGGGGCGCACCCCGCTCACGGTGGAGGCGGCGCCGGGGGTGCGGACGCTGCGGCTCGTGCGCCCGGGGTTTCGCAGCGAGACGCAGTCGGTGGCGGTGCGCAACTTTTTCGTCACGCGCGTTCCCGAGGTGCACCTCGAGCCGCGCTACAGCAACCTCGTCTTCTGGACGCCGCTCCCCGGCTTCGAGGTGGCCATCGACGGGGTGGCGCGCCCCCGCAACTTCGCCCCCAACCTCCGGCCGGGGACGCACCGCGTCACGCTCACCCGGGGGGGCAGCGCCCTTGAATTCACCTTCGAGCTGCCGCACGCGGGGGTGTTCGAGCTCGACCTGCAGACGCGGGCGTTGACGCCTTTGGGGGAGACCGGGGGGAGCAGTCAGTAGTCAGTAGTCAGTAGTCAGAAGTCGGTAGTCGGGGCGGCCTAGAGGTCGAAGGCGTAGGTCGCCCGGAGCAGCAGCGGCGGGACGCCGAAGGGGTTGCCGGGTGCGGCGCCGAGCTCAAGCCCCGCAGTGCCGCCGCCGAGGGCCGCGTTGACGCCCACGGCGGCGCGGTACGGGGGGGCCTCGGTGCGGTAGGGTTCGGCCGAGAGTGCGGCGCGGTAGCGCAGCCCCCGCGCTTCACCGGAGACCGCGGCGCGCAGCCCCGGCCGGACGCCTGCCTCCCCGACGCCCACGAGGAGCGCGGCGCTGAGTGGCGGCAGCCCCGCGCGGCTGAGGCGGTACTCGAACCCCGCTGCGCCGAACGTTCCCCCCTCGGGGGGGGCGGCGGCGAGGAGGATCACCGCGCCGGTGTCGTTAGCGACCAGCCGCCGCAGCTGCAGCGCCCCCTCGAGCCGCCCACCGGCCCCCGCGGCGGCGAGGTAGGCCGTCGGCTTCAGCTCGAGTAGGGTGGTGCGCGTCACGCGCCGCGTGAGCCCGACCGTGAGGAGCGCGCCGACGCCCCCCGTGGGCGCTAGAAAGGGCCGCGCGGCGAGGTCGAAAGCGCCGAAGGGGGCAAAAGCGCCGGGGTTGCGGTTAAACACCCCCAGGGCCCCGTCGAAACCCCACTGCGCCAAGGCGCCCGTCGCCGACACCCCGAAGTCGAAGGCGCCCGCGGCGCTCGCGTCGGCGCGGCCGATCAAAGCGACCGTCCCGAGCGGCCCGAACGAGGTGCGTGTGCGCGCCAAGGCGCCCCCAGAGGGGGCGCCTCCCACAGGGAGCGCCGCGCGCAGGTCGAGGGTGACGCCCTCTAGGGCGAGGTCGCGCAGCTGCAGCTCGGGCTCGAGCGCGCCGGTGCTGGCGACGCTTAGGGCGCCGCCCAAGGTCTGCGCGCGGGCCGCCCCTAAAAGGCACAGGAGCGCGACGAGCACGCCTAAGGCGCGCACGCCGTGAGGGGCTCTCGGTCGCGTCGAAAACACGTGCGTCATAGCGACACTATAGCTGCCGCTACGCTGAGAAGCGGGGTTGGTGGCGGCGCGCGGCGTCACGCCGCCGCGAGGGGGTTTAGTGGTACATTTGGGCGGGTGTAGCCCTTGGGGTTCGGGCGCGCCGCGCGCCTTCGCAACCCCCGAACCCCGTCGGTCAACAGGCCGAACCCAAAAGCGCACACCCGTGGCCGCCGAGCGTCCCCGCTGCCGCGACGTCATCGACTCACGCGGCGGCACCGCTTCGTCTCGACCTCGCGCTGCGCTCGGCGCTAAAGGAGTTTCATGAACGTTCTTGGACACTTGACCGTCCTCCCCGACATCCCCGAGCGTATCGGACGCCTCGAGGACCTCTCGCGCAACCTCTACTGGACCTGGCACCCCGACGCTCGGCGCCTCTTCCGCCACCTCGACCGCGAGCTCTGGGAAGCTGTCGGCCACAGCCCGCCCGCGATGCTCCGCGACATCTCGCAAGCGAAGCTCGAGGCGGCCGCCCGAGACGAGGGGTACTTGGCGCTCTACGACGAGGTGATCGCGGGGTTCGAGCGCTACTTGAAGCGGCAGAGGACCTGGTTTCGCGAGCGCTCGAGCGGTCGCCCCGAAGACGTCTACGCCTACTTCTGTATGGAGTACGGGTGGCACGAAGCGGTCGCCCTCTACTCGGGGGGGCTCGGCGTGCTGGCCGGCGACCACACGAAAGCGGCCTCGGATCTAGGTGTCCCCCTCGTCGCCGTCGGCCCGTGGTTCCCCGAGGGGTACTTTCACCAACGCGTCGCGCAGACCGGCGAGCAAGAGGCGTACTACGAGCGCCTCAGCCCGAGCGACATGCCCTTTACGCTCGCCAAGACGGCGGCGGGCGACGAGGCGCGCGTGAGCGTCGCGCTCCAGGGGCGCGAGGTCTTTTTGCGCGCCTGGCACCTGGCGGTCGGCACCGTCTCGGTCTACTTGCTCGACACCGACGTGCCCGAAAACAGCCCCGAAGACAGGGGCATCTTCTCGCGGCTCTATGGCGGCGACCAGCGCACCCGCATCGCGCAGGAGATCCTGCTGGGTATCGGCGGCGTGCGGCTGTTACGCGCGCTCGGCATCTCGCCGACGGCGTGGCACATGAACGAGGGGCACAGCGCCTTTATGCCCCTCGAGCGCTGCCGCGAGCTCGTCGAGTCGGGGCTGCCGTTCGACCAAGCGCGCGAGGTCGTCGCGGCGGGGACCCTCTTTACGGTGCACACCCCCGTCGCGGCGGGCAACGACACCTTCCCCTTCGACCTGATCAACCAGTTTTTCAGCGGGTTCTGGGGCGCTTTGGGGCTCAGCCAGGGTCAGTTTCACGAGCTCGGCCGCCACGATCACGGTTGGGGGCCGGTGTTTAGCATGCCCGCGCTGGCGCTGCGCTTTTCAAGCGGGCGCAACGGCGTCGCCAAACTCCACGGCGAGACCTCGCGCGAGATCTGGCGCGACCTCTGGCCGGAGGTGCCGACCGAAGAGGTGCCGATCACGCACATCACCAATGGGGTACACGCCCCGACGTGGGTCGCCCCCGAGATCCGCGAGCTCGTCGGCAAGGTGCTCCCCGAAGGGTGGCAAGAGCGCTTCGACGACGCCGAGATGTGGGCCAAGGTGCGGGAGTTAGACAGCGCCGAGCTGTGGGCCGTGCGCCAGACGCTCAAAGCCGATAGCATCGACTTTTTCCGCGCCCGCCTCGCCAAACAGCGCACCCGCCACGGCGCCACCAAGGCCGCGCTGCGGGTCGCCGAAACGCTCTTTAGCACCAACACCCTGACCATCGGCTTTGCGCGGCGCTTTGCGACCTACAAGCGCGCGACGTTGATCTTCCGCGACCTCGACCGCTTGGCGCGCATCCTGGGAGACCCCGACCGGCCGGTGCAGCTCGTCTTCGCGGGCAAAGCGCACCCCGCCGACAAACCGGGGCAAGCGCTCATCACCACCATTCAGTCGCTGTCGCAAGACCCGCGCTTTCTCGGCAAAATCCTCTTTATCGAGGACTACGACATGGCGGTCGGCCGGGCGATGACGCGTGGGGTCGACGTCTGGCTCAACAACCCCCGCCGGCCCCTCGAGGCGAGCGGGACGAGCGGGCAAAAGGCCGCGATGAACGGCGTGTTGAACCTCTCCATCTTGGACGGCTGGTGGCCCGAAGGGTTTGACGGCGAGAACGGCTGGGCGATCGGCACCGGCGACAGCGCCGCCGCCTCGGAGCTCGCCGACGAAGCCGACGCGGACGCCCTTTACGACCTGTTAGAGCACGAGGTGATCCCGCTCTACTACGACCGCGACGCTGCAGGGGTGCCGCAGCGGTGGCTCGAGCGCGCGAAAAACGCGATCGCCACCATTTCCCCGGCCTTTAACGCGCGGCGCATGGTCAAGGAGTACGTCGAGACCTTCTACGCGCCCGCCTCGGAGCGCGCGCGGCGCTTTGGCGCGAACAACTTCGCGGTCGCCGCCGAGCTCGCGGCGTGGCGGCACCGGGTGCAGAACGCCTGGCACAACCTCTACGTCAGCGCCAAACCGCTCACGACGCGCAGCGCCCGCGTGGGGGAGCCTTTGGAGATCGAGGTGACGTTGCACCCGCGCGACCTCGCCGACGAAGCGCTCTGCGTCGAGCTCGTCTACAGCGCCGAGGCCGACCGCCTGGAGCGGGGGCTGCACCACGTGCGGCTCGAGTGCGCCCAGACCTTCGACGACGGCGGCCGCCTCTACCGCGCCTGCTTCCACCCCGAGGTGAGCGGCCAGCTCGTCTACGGCGTCCGCGTCTACCCGCTCAACGAGCACCTGGTGAGCCCCTTCGACGCCTACGCGATCCGCTGGGCGTAGCGCCGCCCCCGGCCGCGAGCCCCCACGCTCGGCGTGGGGGTCTTTTTATGTTTATGCGCGGAGCGCGCAGCGTCGCTCGTGCGCACGCGCGCTCTGCTACACTCTAGCAACTGCCCCCTGCAGCGGCGCTGCAGGAGATCGGGAGGCCGCATGCGGCGCACGCTCTACTCGGGTCTGCTCCTGTTAGGAGCCCTTTCGGGGTGCCTGCGCGCCCCGCCGCCGGCCGCCCTCGAGTTCGGCTCGGACCCCCGCATCTTCCGCGGCGCGTACGAGACCGAGCTCGACCTGCGCGTCGCCTCGCCGGAGGTGTCCTTGAGCGCCGACGCCTCGCTCCTCGCGATGGGCAACGGCGACTTCTTTCACGCCGTGCAGTTTTGGGATACGGTTTCAGCGCGCCCTCTGGGCACGCTCGAGGCCGGTGTCCGGGTGGACGCGGTGACCTTGACGCGAGCCGGCGACCGCGTCGCGGCCGTGATCCCCGACCCCCATGACGACGGTCCCGGGGGGGTGCGCGTCTGGGAGGTCTCAAGCGGCGCGGTGGTGCACGACCTGCCGCCCAACACCCCGGCTTGCCCCACGTGCCGCGTGCGGAGCCTTGCGCTCTCGCCCGACGAGACGGTGCTCGCGGTCTTGAGCGCTTGGCCGCGCTACAAGCACCCCGACGAGAGCCTGAGCGAGGTGAGCCTCTTTGACGTCGCGACCGGCGCGCGCCTAGGCGTCCTGCGCGGCCCCCGCCACGCCCTCGAGGCGGGCTACGGCGCGGTGAGCTGGTGCCCGCAAGGGTGTGTGGGTTCGAGTCCCGCATTCGGCACCGATACCGCGTAACAATAGGCTTTTTGCCGTGCTGAGGCGCGGCGGATTGTCAGTGCTCACAAGAACTGGGCACAAGCCTTCAGCATGACTCAGAACGCCTGCTGTCGTCACTGACGGTAGGTGAGTTATGAATCGTTACGTGCGTGCGTTCCTGCTTTCCCGACAAGCCGACGGCCTCACTACGCGGTCGCTAGAGTGGCACGAAACAAGCCTGAAGAGCTTCACACGATGGCTAGAGGCGTGTTCGCACTCTGCTGAGCCTGAGACATGGAATCCCACGCTCATACGTGAGTACGTGGTGTATCTGCAATCGAGCGGCCTTTCAGGATGGACTGTCACCAACAAAGTGCAATCGCTGCTTGCCTTCACGCGTTGGCTACACGAGGAAGAGTTCACCGAGAAGAACGTCGCTGAGCGCGTCCGCAAGCCAAAGCCGCCACAGACACAACGGCAACCCTTTACCGATGCTGAGCTACGTCGGCTCTTGAAGGCGTCACAGTCGAGCATCAGGGACGCGGCCATCGTCGCGCTACTACTTGATACCGCGATTCGAGCAAGCGAACTGTGTACGCTCAAACTCTCCGACTGCTTGCTAGATCAGTGCCTTATCAAGGTGATGGGCAAGGGCAACAAAGAGCGCGTTGTGCCCCACTCGCCACAAACAGGCAAGCTGGTTTCCAAGTGGCTATTGAAGGGTCGCGCCTCGGAAGGGCCGTACGTGTTCCATACCGAACGCTCAGAGCGCTTCACGCCTCGGTCATTGCATAAGCTCATTGAGCGCATAGGCAATCGGGCTGCTGTTGACGACTGCTACCCACATCGGCTCAGGCACAGCGCGGCAATCACGATGCTTCGAAATGGTATGGACCCGCTCACACTGCAACGCATGTTGGGGCATACGAGCCTGAACATGACCATGCGGTACGTCGCGCTCAATACGACGGACCTTCAGAACGCGCACGCGGTCGCGAGTCCGCTCGCAAATCTGATGCGAAACGCACGGTAGACAAGTTCACAAGCTGAACACACAAACCGTGAAATTGGTTCTGACACTTGCAAGGTTGAGTGTCGGTTAGCTGTGTTCCACACGCTGCTTACTGACTCTCGGCCTTACTTGTAGCATGGTCAATAGTGAGGTTTTGTCAGGTTTTACGTATAATCGTAAAAACGCAAACCGCAATGAATCGTGTCTACAGGTGGTGAGGTTGGGCCGCGTTTCCTCACGCTGCGGAGTAGGGGTACGGCCCGTCGATTTCGCTCCAACGCGGCACCTGCAATCACAACGCACCACGTCTCAATAATCGCGCTGCAATTCCGCCTATCAGCGCCGATGCTAGAAATTCTCAGGATTTGCTAGCATATGCTGTCTAGCTCATCGCCTTAAGTATGAGATTTTCGCCGTACGTAGACGCCCCTCTTGCCGAATCCCACTTATCACGCATCAACCCTGAGCGGCGAAACAGCCTATCGACTTGCGCCTCGTCACCGCTCCAATACCAAAGCATGTTGCACAGCGCAAGGTCAGCGCGGTTGTGGTCGTGGCCGTACGCTGACGTGTCACCACTCCACAGCTTACGGAACCTCTCGCCATTCCTCGCGTTGGCCGCACGCTGCAACACGTCTTCATCATCGCGTTGTGGTGCCGTCCTGGCGATGGTGCGTGGCGGTGACGACGCGCGGTCATACTTCGCAAGAAACGCGTTCAACTCGTCTTGCCTGTCGTGAATCGCCAATCGGGAGAGCGGCGCTCGGTCGCCTGTCATCGTCAAATAGCGGCGATCACCATAGATTTCAACGGACCTACTACCGTTGGTGCGCTTCCAAGCTCTATTGAGGTTCGCCCTGATGAAGATATGCAAGCCCGTACCAGACGGCGACACTTCGGTATAGCTATTGAAGTGGTCAACGATCTTGAACGCTGCTGTAGTGACAAAGCCATCGACAATGCAGTTATCAAGGTCAATTCCTACGATGCCATCATCAGCCGTCAGCACAAATCCAATACCATCGCTATGCTCACGACGGCACGCGGCATCGAATGACGACCACGTATCAGGGTCAACCACGCTTGCGCTTCTCATCATCTTTGGATCAAGCGGTACCTTCTTCACCCTCGTACCATCAATCTGCCTTTGCCATGCTACCCACTGATTCAGCGTACGTAGCTCATGCGGAATAGACTCATACATGTCTTACAAACCTCCATATAAATAGATGTGGTGCCTACAGGGGGTGTGATGATTGGTCCATACCCCACCTGTAGACACTGCTACTGACACAACCAACAACCCATATAACGTGTGCTCGGATGAACGTAGTGACAACAACAACCCCCTATATGGCTGACTCCTATCATCGGGGGCTGATGATGCTATTACGATTGCCTACGTGTTGATTGCTGATTACGTACCAAGAAATTGTACAAACGAGCGAAGCGAGTAAGCGGCAGGGGGGTAGGAGCGCAGCACATCGAAGATGTGCAAGGCGGTGGGGGGCGCGCTGCTTTAGCGCCCCTCACTGATTGCGTACAGTCACACTCAAAATTGAGATTGCGCACTACGCAGTAAGGCTACGCTACGCTCGCCTAACTGCTAGTAGCCATTCGATTACTAGCACAGGGTAAACCCTGCACTAGCAATCTCGGTGGCACTAGCAGCAACACGCAACGCGAACGAGTGCGAGAGTTGCATTATATATATCGTTAGATATATATACGGCGAATGCAACTTGCAACTTTGGCCCGTTTTGCCCGCAGAATCAACCAAAATGGGAGTTGCATTACGAGTTGCATGGCAACTCCGATGCAACTTTACATGCAACTCTGCTTAGGCCACGCCTGCCAACTCTCTAACGCCAGCGTCAGTAGTTTCAGGCTGCGCTGTCTGCGGCACCACGTCACTTGCGCGTACGCCCCACTTGCCGCCCACATTCACAATAGTCTTGCCCTTCGCCTTACTCAGCGCGGGCTTAGCGGTGGTGAGCTTGCCATCATGCAGTACGTCCGCCACTTCTTTCGCTGTCAAATCGCCTCGCTTTTCAAGCAACGCCACAAGCCTGAAGAGATACGGAATCTTCCTCATCTGCTTGCGCTTGCTCTGCTTGCGTTCAGACTGCGCCTTCACGTCTGCCATACCCTGAGGTAGGAGTATCAGCGTCGTTGCGTCTTCGTGGTATCTCGGCACGTCTACGCGTATTGGCTTGAACTTCAGTCCAAACGGCGGCATCCCTCGCTGCTTTTCAATCTGCAATACCGACTCAATTGGCGTATTACGCGTCTGCCAGTCCAGAAACGTCGTCTGCACGCGCATCAGCGTATCGTTCGGTGTCTCCCACGCGGTACAGCCGCGCGGCCTCGGGTACTTACCCGTGCCTTGGTGATGCACAAGCAACGTGGTAGCGCCCGTCTCCTGCTTGATTCTTTCGAGCGGCGCGTTCACGCGTAGATTCACTTGTGTTGGTGCGTTCTCATCGGTGCCAATCGTGCATTTCTCGGCAGTGTCAAATACGACCAAGCCGCCATTATGTGCAATGAGCCACTTCCTCACAAACCTCATGTGCCCCTCGTCGTGCAACTGCAACGGCACATCCACAAATTCGAGATGATCCCTCGTGCTGATTCCGTAGTAGTCTTCCCACGCAATCAAGCGCTTCTCAAATTCGTCCGCACCCTCAGCGGCGACGTAGAGCACGTTCGTCTGCTTGACTTTCTTGCCGTTGAAATCGAGTCCTGTCGCCACGTGACACACCACGTCTCGCGACGTAAACGTCTTGATGTGCCCTGTTGGCGCGTAGATCATCGCCTGCGTTTTTACGAATAACAGGTCTTCGACTATGAAGTCTTGCGTGCCCTTAGCGTTCATGCGCTCTCCTGCCTTCCACGTCTTGATGTAGTCATTGTATTCACTATTCGTGTTCGGCATCTCAGCGGCTCAGCATTCTAAAGAGCTTGCTGTAGCAGATATCGTAGGCCACAGCGCTACGCAACGCTTCATGCTCCGTGTCGCCATCCCAACCCACGATGCCGCACAACTCTTCCTTTATCGACGGCTTACCACCATACCCATACCAACATTCCTGGGCATACCGATAGCGAAGCTTGCGTTTGCCCCTTAGCTCAAAGTTCTTTCGCTTGATTGCTTCGATACGTCGCACAAGTCCTAGCAATCTCGGTTCGTACTTGACGCCGACTTCCCAACTCAGTTGCTTGCAATCCGAAGGATTGCTTGCGCTAGAACAGCTTTGCTGTTCAAGCTCATCCTTGCAATGCTT